>NZ_LT629793.1:6443113-7087425 GCF_900105735.1 Pseudomonas yamanorum
GGAATAGTCAACGTGCCGCTGTGCTGCGGGTAGATCGCATAGCGGGTTTCGATCACGCCATGGCGTATGCCGTTGATGACTTTCTCGTAGGTGCGCGATTCGCCCAATTGTTCGATGCGTGTATCGTCCACCTGCAACGGCGTGAGGCTGCTGTCGTCGTACAGCGACACCGAGTGGTAGACGCGCACGGTCAGCAGCGCCTGGGCCTGGACGTAGACACTGTCCTGGTCGAGGTTGGTTTCGATGAACACCGGGGCCAGTTGGGCCTCGGTGTTCTGGCTGACGGTCTCCACCACTTGCAGGGTGATCGGCTGGGTCTTGAGTTCGCCGATCTGCAAGGGCGGAATCACCACGGTGCCGTTCTCTTTGGGCAGCAGGGTGATGATCCAGCGGGTGGTGGCGTGGTTGTCGCCGCCCAGGGTGGTGAGCTGGTTGATCTGGCGTGTGCCGCTCACTTCAAACAGCGGGTCCAGGGGCGCCAGGTCCGGTTTGCCGAACAGTGTGACGTCGTTGGACTCCACCGTCAGTTCCACCGTCTCCCCGGAATTGATGCGGCTGCGGTCGACACTGGCCACCAGGCCGGCTGCCTGGGCCTGGCTGGCCCACAACGCGAGGGTGAGAAGAAGGGCGGTGCAGCGGTTCATCGAGTCTTGTCCTGATGTTGTTGCTGTTCGTACCAGAATTTGCGTCGCAGCAGCTCGCCGGGGTTGTCCGGGATCTGCCGCAGCCATTGTTCCAGGGCCTGGCGCTGTTCGTCTTCAATGTTGCCGTTTGCGGGGCGCAGGGGCGGGGTGGTGGTTTGCTCATCACCCAACTCGCTGCCGGGGACCTCGTTGCTGCCGGTGTGGGGCGTGGCCCCGGTTTGCGTGTCGGTCGCGCCGGGCTGGCCCTGGCCTTGGGACGTCTGCTCGCCACCGGTGGCGGTCTGGCTGCTGGCGCCCGGTTGCGCAGTCTGGCCGGGTTGCGTGGTTTCGTCATCCTCGTTTTTTGCCGGTTTGGCCGGCTCGGTTTTTTCCGGTTCCTGCTGCATCAGGCTTTCCACCAGCGCTTTGTTCTTCAGCGCCGGCTGCAAGTCGGGCTGGGCTTCGAGGGCTTGTTCGTAGGCGTCGATCGCCGCTTCCAGCTCGCCGCTTTTGGCCAGGGCATTGCCTCGATTGTAGTGGGAATAGGCGTCGCTGCCCTCGGCAAACCGTTTGGCGGCTTCGGCATAGTTGCCCGCTTCATACAGTGCGACGCCTTGCCATTGCGGGTCTTCGAAATGTTCGGCCGCTTCGGCCGGGCGTTTTTTCTTCAGCAGCAGTTGGCCCTGTTGGTCGGGGCGCAACCACAGGTCCTGGAAGTCGAAGGCATAGCTGGGCTGCGGCGCGCCCAACAGCAGCAGCGGCAAGAAGAACAGCCAGCCACGGCGCCCGGCGCAGGCGGCCAGCAGCAACAGCGGCAAGAGCAGCCAGTAACCCTGATCGGCCCAGGTGTCGAGGTGCAGCAGTTGGCCGTCATTGCGCAGGCTTTGCGGGCCGTCCAGCATCCCGAGGTGGCGCAGGTCCTTGTCGTCCAGGCGTGCCTGGCGGTAGAGGCCGCCCATTTCGCTGGCGAAGGCCTTGAGGGTCGGGCTGTCGAGACGCGGTACGAGAATTGCGCCTTGGGCGTCCTTGAGGAATTCGCCGCTTTCCTGGGTCACCGGGGTGCCTTCACGGCTGCCGATGCCGAGGATCGACAAGCTCGGCGCCTGGTTGCTTTGCAACTGCAGGCGAATGCCCTGGCGCTCCTGCTTGGACAGCGACGAGCCGATCAGCAGCAGTCGGCCCTGGCCGAGGCCGCCATGCTTGAGCAGACTCAGGGCTTTTTCCACCGCCAGGTCTGCGCGGTGGCCGGGCTCGGGCATGATCGAGGGGCGCAGGGCTTCCAGCAGGTTATGGCTGGTGGCCAGGTCGTCGGACAGCGGCACCAGCGTGTGGGCGCTGCCGGCGTAGACCACGATGGCGGTCTGCGCATCGCTGCGGGCCTGGAGCAAGTCGAACAGCTTGCGCCGCGCCTGTTCGAGACGGCTGGGCGGGCTGTCGGTGGCGAGCATTTCCGGGGTCAGTTCCAGCAACACCACCAGTGGGTCGGAGGGTTTCTGACTGGGCTGCTCGACGCGCTGCCAGCTCGGGCCGAGCAACGCCAGCACGGCTAGCAGCCAGGCGATGCCGAGCACCACCCACGGTGATTTGCTTTCGCGGCCACTGCCACCGCTGAGCAAGGCGGCATGGAACGCCGGAGGCAGAATCATCTGCCAGCGCCCGGCGCGTTTCTGGCGGTGCCACAACTGCCACAGCAACCAGCCGAGCAGCGGCAACAGCAACAGCCACCAGGGGCGGAACCAGTGCGGCCACAAGGCGATCATCGACGCCTCCGCAAACGCAGGCGTTTCAGGCGTTCGCGCCATTCAGGATTGGGTTGCAGGAAACGGCCCTTGCTGGACAGTTTGTTGAACAGCCGTTGCAAGGCGTTATCGGGCCAGCGTTCCTGGATCACCAGCAGCATGCTGAGGATCAGCGCCAAGGCCAGCGGCGCGCTGTACAACGCCTGGGCGGGGCGCGCCTGAGTCGGTTGCTGGGCCACGGGCTCAAGCTGGTCGAGGGTTTCCTTGACCTTTAGCAGTTCGTTGCCGTCGCGGGCGCGGAAGTAGCGGCCGCCGGTGGCCTCGGCGATGGCCTTGAGGGCCGGTTCGTCAAGATCCAGGCTTGGGTTGACGCCGAGGACGCCCAGGGAACCGGTTTCCTCGGGGTCTGCGCCGATGCCGATCGGGTAGATTTTCACGCCTTCTTCGGCGGCCAGGCGGGCGGCGGTCAGCGGGTCGATTTCGCCGGCATTGTTGGCGCCGTCGGTGACCAGGATCAGCACCCGGCTTTGGGCCGGACGCTGGCGCAGGCGCTTGAGGGCCAGGCCGATGGCGTCGCCAATCGCGGTGTTTTTGCCGGCGATGCCGATTCGTGCTTCATCCAGCCAGGTGCGTACGGTGCGTCGGTCAAAGGTCAGCGGTGCTTGCAGATAAGCCTGGCTGCCGAACAGGATAAGTCCCACGCGGTCACCTTCGCGGCCTTCCAGGAAATCCCCCAGCAGGTGCTTGACCAGGCTCAGGCGACTGACGTCTTCGTCTTGCCACTGCATATCGGGGAAGTCCATCGAGCCAGAGACGTCCACGGCCACCAGCAAATCACGGCCGCTGGCAGCAATGGGCAGCGGCTCGCCCAGCCATTCCGGGCGTGCGGCGGCGGTCAACAGCAGCAGCCACAGGAACACGAACGGCGCTTGCTGGCGCCATCCCGGCAGGTTGACCCGCGCGCGGCGGCGGGCCAGGCCTTCGAGGTCGCTGAGGAAGCTGACTTTCAGCGCCGGTTCGCCACTGTCGGCCACCGGCAGGATGAGGCGCAGCAACCACGGCAGTGGCAACAGGGCAAAGATCCACGGCCAGGCGAACTCAAACATGTTTGCGAATCCAGGTGTCGACCGCTTGGGTCAGCCCGGCGATGGCCTTGTCGTCGAGTTTGCATTCGGGCTTGTAGGCGCCTTCCACCAGCACCATCCAGCGGGTCAGTCCGGCAGCGGGGCAGCGGTTGTCGAGGAACGCCAGCCACTTGCGGCCGTTGAGGGTGTGGCTCTGGCTGTAGGGGTAGTCATTGCGGCACAGGCGTTTGAGCAGGCCGTTGAGTTGTTGCAGCCAGGCACCGGCCGGCGCGCCGTCGTACGGCTTGGGCATCAGGGCCAGTTCGGCGAGGGCGGCGATGCGCAGCGGGTCCAGGGGCTGCTCGGCACGGGCCAGCGGGCGCTTGGCCGGCAGGAAGCGGCGCAGCCACCACAGGCCCCAACCCGCCAGCGGGATGATCAGCAGCAACAGCCACCAGCCCGGCGCCGGCGGCCAGAAGCCGATCACGGGCGGGGCGATCAGGGGTTGCAGTTGGTCGAGGCTGCTCATTGCTTTTTAACCGGGCGTTGCGGGTTCAGGTATTCGCGCAGTTGCTCGACCATTTCACCCTGGGTACTCAAGGGCATCAACAGCACCCGCAGCTTTTGCGCGAGCAATTCCCAGCGTGCGCTGCGGGCTTCGGCCTGGGCTTTGTAGGCTTGGCGCAGGTCGAAATTCAGGGTGTCCAGTTCCAGCTGGGCGCCGCGCTCGGCGAAGCGCAGCAGCCCGGCGGCGGGCAGGGCGTGGTCCAGCGGGTCGGACACCGGCAACAGCAGCAGGTCGCAATGCCGCGACAACAGGCTCAGCTGTTGCTCGGCGCCTTCAGTCAGGGCGCGCTCGTCGCAGATCACAATGACCAGGCTGCCCGGGCGCAATACTTCCCGGGCACGGCGCAAGGCCATGCCGAGGGCGTCGGCTTCCGGGCGGCGCTCGGTATTGAGGCTCTGGTTGACCCGTACCAGACGGTTGAGCAGTTGCAGCAGGCTTTGCTTGCTGCGCCGGGGTTTGATTTCGTAGTGCTCGCTGTCGCCGAACACCAGTCCGCCGACCCGGTCGTTATGGCCCAGTGCCGCCCAGCCGATCAGGCTCGCCGCCTGGGCCGCCAGCACCGACTTGAACATCTGCCCCGAGCCGAAAAACAGCCGGCAGCTTTGCTCCACCATGATGAAGATCGGTCGTTCGCGCTCTTCATGGAACAGTTTGGTGTGGGGCTCCTGGGTGCGTGCGGTGACGCGCCAGTCGATGGTACGTACATCGTCGCCGGCCTGGTAGACCCGCACCTGATCGAAGTCGACCCCGCGCCCGCGCAGTTTCGAGTGGTGCAGGCCGATCAGCGGGCTGCGCTGGCTCGGCGTGGAAAACAACTGCACTTCTCGGACGCGATGGCGCATCTCGATCAATTCGCTCAAGGTGACACGGGTTCCATCGCCAGCGTTCATGGGCGTCAAGCGACGGCAACGACGTCGAGAATGCGTTGCACCACGCGGTCCTGGTCGATGCCGGCGGCTTCAGCTTCGAACGACAGGATGATGCGGTGACGCAGCACGTCGAACAGCACCGCCTGGATGTCTTCCGGGCTGACGAAATCGCGACCGGCCAACCAGGCGTGGGCCCGGGCGCAGCGGTCCAGGGCAATCGAGCCGCGGGGGCTGGCGCCATAGGCAATCCACTCGGCCATTTCCGGGTCGAACTTGGCCGGGGTGCGGGTGGCCATCACCAGTTGCACCAGGTATTCCTCCACCGCGTCAGCCATGTACAGGCCGAGGATTTCCTTGCGCGCGGCGAAAATCGCCTGCTGGCTGACCCGGCGCTCGGGCTTGGTCTCGCCGTTTAGCGCTTCGCCACGGGCCTGCTGCAGGATGCGGCGCTCGACAGCGGCGTCCGGGAAGCCGATTTTCACGTGCATCAGGAACCGGTCGAGCTGGGCTTCAGGCAGCGGGTAGGTGCCTTCCTGCTCGATGGGGTTTTGCGTGGCCATCACCAGGAACAACGGCGACAACTCGTAAGTGCTGCGCCCCACGCTGACCTGGCGCTCGGCCATGGCTTCGAGCAATGCCGACTGCACCTTGGCCGGGGCCCGGTTGATTTCGTCCGCCAGCACCAGGTTGTGGAAGATCGGACCTTGCTGGAACACGAAACTGCCGGTTTCCGGGCGATAGATCTCGGTGCCGGTGATGTCGGCGGGCAGCAGGTCGGGGGTGAACTGGATGCGATGGAACTGTGCCTCGATCCCTTCGGCAAGCTCCTTGATAGCCTTGGTCTTGGCCAGGCCGGGAGCGCCTTCAACCAGCATATGGCCATCGGCGAGCAGGGCAATGAGCAAGCGCTCGATGAGTTTTTCCTGGCCGAGAATCTGCGTTGAAAGAAAGGTTCGCAGCGCAAGCAGCGCTTCACGATGTTCCATCGATGACGGTTCCTGGAGGGGTGAGACTGGGCATTGCGAAAAATGCCAGGCCTGGGGGCGTTACTTTAATGCATCGGAGGGGGTGGCGACTAACGGCGCGGGGGGTATTTTTTGGGAAATGTGGGAAATTTCCGAGGTTTTTTCCGATAGACGCCTGCCTTTGTGGTGAGGGAGCAAGCTCCCTCGCCACATTGTGCGGGTTTGGCAGCTAGGCCCGGATATAGGTCCCGGTGCCCTTGAGAATGTTCTGCAAGGTTTCTTCCACTTCGGCCAGGTCCGACTCTGCGGTGCCGTGGCTGATTTCCAGATGATCGCTGCCGCCCAACGCATCGGCATCCGCTGCGCCAATCTCCACGAGCAACGTCGTGGCACTCAGGGTGATCTTCAACCCGTCCAGGGTCGACGGCTCGTAATCCCAGGTGATCTCCACCTCGTCCTCATCCGGATAACGGGTCACCATGAACATCTCGCCCTTGTCGCCGTGGCAGCAGAGCATGGCCATGTTGTCTTCTTCGTCATCGCACGGGTTGACGATCAGGTGGGCGGTGGTGAGTTGCAATGGCATGGTTAATCCTGTCTGGGGGAGGGCGAAGCAGGGCAATTGTGCCATTGCGGCGAATTTTGTGCTGCATCGTGTGTCAGACCTTTTGGCATGACCTGGCGGGCTACATCAGTCATTTCCGATACTCGGCGCCCCGGGATTTCTCTGAAAAACACCCGGTTGCCCAAGTCGCAACCCGCCAGCAGCGTGCCGATGACCGAATATGTCGCAGCGTCGCAAGCAGCCTGCTTCCTACACTCGTTAAGCTGCGCAACGGATGTGCCCTGCCGGGAGTCTGACCTGCCCGTCGTACCGTCACCTGGCAAGGTGCGCATCTTATGGAAGTTGAATGTGACCTCATTGTCTTGTCCAGCTTCACCCACCTGTCACTCTGAATTCGTTACTGTAGACCGCGAACAGAGCTGACGGTCTCCCCGCAAGGGGATAACACGCGACGCTTCCATCAATAACAAGCCCAAGCGGAGTACCACAGATGGCGTTCTTCACCGCAGCCAGCAAAGCCGACTTCCAGCACCAACTGCAAGCGGCACTGGCGCAGCACATCAGTGAACAGGCACTGCCACAAGTGGCGCTGTTCGCTGAACAATTTTTCGGCATTATTTCCCTGGATGAACTGACCCAGCGTCGCTTGTCCGACCTGGCCGGTTGCACCCTGTCTGCCTGGCGCCTGCTTGAGCGCTTTGATCACAACCAACCGCAAGTGCGGGTCTACAACCCCGATTACGAACGTCATGGCTGGCAATCGACCCACACCGCGGTCGAAGTGCTGCACCACGACCTGCCATTCCTGGTGGACTCGGTACGCACCGAGCTGAACCGTCGTGGCTACAGCATCCATACCCTGCAAACCACCGTGCTCAGCGTGCGTCGTGGCAAGAAGGGCGAGTTGCTGGAAATCCTGCCGAAAGGCACCCAGGGCGAAGACGTTCAGCAAGAATCGCTGATGTACCTGGAAATCGACCGTTGCGCCAACGCCGCCGAGCTGAGTGTCCTGAGCAAGGAGCTTGAGCAGGTACTGGGCGAAGTGCGCGTTGCAGTCGCCGATTTCGAACCGATGAAAGCCAAGGTCCAGGAGCTGCTGGCCGGTATCGACGCCAGCTCTTATGTGATCGACGGCGAAGAGAAAGCCGAGATCAAAAGCTTCCTGGAGTGGTTAGTAGGCAACCACTTCACCTTCCTCGGCTATGAAGAGTTTGTGGTACGTGACGAGGCGGATGGCGGTCATATCGAATATGACACCCACTCGTTCCTCGGTCTGACCAAGCTGCTGCGCCCGGGCCTGACGGCCGATGACCTGCGCATCGAAGACTACGCAGTGAACTACCTGCGTGAGCCGGCTGTGCTGTCGTTCGCCAAGGCTGCTCACCCAAGCCGCGTACACCGCCCGGCCTACCCGGACTATGTGTCGATCCGCCAGATCGATGCCGACGGCAAGGTCGTCAAGGAATGCCGCTTCATGGGCCTCTACACCTCCTCGGTGTACGGCGAAAGCGTGCGAGTGATTCCTTACATCCGTCGCAAGGTTGCGGAAATCGAACGTCGTTCGGGCTTCCAGGCCAAGGCGCACTTGGGCAAGGAACTGGCCCAGGTGGTCGAGGTACTGCCCCGTGATGATCTGTTCCAGACCCCGGTGGACGAGCTGTTCAGCACCGTGATGTCGATCGTGCAGATCCAGGAACGCAACAAGATCCGCGTGTTCCTGCGCAAAGACCCGTACGGTCGCTTCTGCTACTGCCTGGCTTATGTGCCGCGGGACATCTATTCCACCGAGGTGCGCCAGAAGATCCAGCAAGTCCTGATGGATCGCCTGAAAGCCTCGGACTGCGAGTTCTGGACTTTCTTCTCCGAGTCGGTACTGGCTCGCGTCCAGCTGATCCTGCGGGTAGACCCGAAGAACCGCCTGGACATCGACCCGCTGCAACTGGAAAAAGAAGTGGTGCAGGCCTGCCGCAGCTGGCAGGACGACTACTCCAGCCTGGTGGTGGAAAGCTTCGGCGAAGCCCACGGCACCAACGTGCTGGCGGACTTCCCGAAAGGCTTCCCGGCCGGCTATCGCGAGCGTTTTGCGGCGCATTCGGCCGTGGTCGACATGCAGCACTTGCTCAGCCTCACCGAAGCCAACCCGTTGGTAATGAGCTTCTACCAGCCATTGGGCCAGGTTTCCGGTCAGCGCGAGTTGCACTGCAAGCTGTATCACGCCGACACCCCGCTGGCACTGTCCGACGTACTGCCGATCCTGGAAAACCTCGGCCTGCGTGTACTGGGTGAGTTCCCGTACCGCCTGCGTCATGCCAATGGCCGCGAGTTCTGGATTCACGATTTCGCGTTCACCGCCGCCGAAGGCCTGAACCTCGATATCCAGCAGCTCAACGACACCCTGCAGGACGCGTTCGTGCACATCGTCAATGGCGATGCCGAGAACGATGCGTTCAACCGCCTGGTGCTGACCGCCGGCCTGCCTTGGCGCGATGTGGCGCTGCTGCGAGCCTACGCCCGTTACCTGAAGCAGATTCGCCTGGGCTTCGACCTGGGTTACATCGCCAGCACCCTGAACAACCACACCGACATCGCCCGCGAGTTGACCCGGTTGTTCAAGACCCGCTTCTACCTGGCGCGCAAGCTGACGGCCGAAGACCTGGAAGACAAGCAGCAACGTCTGGAGCAAGCGATTCTCACGGCCCTGGACGACGTTCAGGTGCTCAACGAAGACCGCATCCTGCGTCGCTACCTGGACCTGATCAAGGCTACCTTGCGGACCAACTTCTACCAGGCGGATGCCAACGGTCAGAACAAGTCGTACTTCAGCTTCAAGTTCAACCCGCACGCCATTCCAGAATTGCCGAAGCCGGTGCCGAAGTTTGAAATCTTCGTTTACTCGCCACGGGTTGAAGGCGTGCACCTGCGCTTTGGTAACGTCGCTCGCGGTGGCCTGCGCTGGTCCGACCGTGAAGAAGACTTCCGCACTGAAGTATTGGGCCTGGTAAAAGCCCAGCAAGTGAAAAACTCGGTGATCGTGCCGGTGGGCGCCAAGGGCGGCTTCCTGCCGCGTCGTCTGCCATTGGGCGGCAGCCGGGACGAGATCGCGGCCGAGGGCATCGCCTGCTACCGCATCTTCATTTCCGGCCTGCTGGACATCACCGACAACCTGAAAGACGGCGTCCTGGTGCCTCCGTTGAACGTGGTGCGCCACGACAACGATGACCCGTACCTGGTAGTAGCAGCGGACAAGGGCACTGCGACCTTCTCCGACATCGCCAACGGCATCGCCATCGATTACGGCTTCTGGCTGGGTGACGCGTTCGCTTCCGGCGGTTCTGCCGGTTACGACCACAAGAAAATGGGCATCACCGCCAAGGGTGCCTGGGTGGGTGTGCAGCGTCACTTCCGTGAGCGCGGCATCAACGTCCAGCAAGACAGCATCACCGTAGTGGGCGTGGGCGACATGGCCGGCGACGTGTTCGGCAACGGCCTGTTGATGTCCGACAAGCTGCAACTGGTCGCGGCCTTCAACCACCTGCACATCTTCATCGATCCAAACCCGAACCCGGCCAACAGTTTCGCTGAACGTCAGCGCCTGTTCGACCTGCCGCGCTCGGCCTGGACCGACTACGACACCAGCATCATGTCGGAAGGTGGCGGTATCTTCTCGCGCAGCGCGAAGAGCATTGCCATCTCGCCGCAGATGAAAGAACGCTTCGACATCCAGGCCGACAAGCTGACCCCGACCGAACTGCTGAACGCCTTGCTCAAGGCGCCGGTGGACCTGTTGTGGAACGGCGGTATCGGTACTTACGTCAAGGCCAGCACCGAAAGCCACGCCGATGTGGGCGACAAGGCCAACGACGCCCTGCGCGTCAACGGCAACGAGTTGCGCTGCAAGGTGGTGGGCGAGGGCGGTAACCTCGGCATGACCCAATTGGGTCGTGTGGAATTCGGCCTCAATGGCGGCGGTTCCAACACCGACTTCATCGACAACGCCGGTGGTGTGGATTGCTCCGACCACGAAGTGAACATCAAGATCCTGCTCAACGAAGTGGTGCAGGCCGGCGACATGACCGACAAGCAGCGCAACCAGTTGCTGGCGAGCATGACCGACGAAGTCGGCAGCCTGGTGTTGGGCAACAACTACAAGCAAACCCAGGCCCTGTCCCTGGCTGCCCGCAAAGCCTTCGAGCGAGCGGCCGAGTACAAGCGCCTGATGAGCGACCTGGAAAGCCGTGGCAAGCTGGACCGCGCCATCGAGTACCTGCCTTCGGAAGATCAACTGACCGAGCGTGCCGCCACCGGCAAGGGCCTGACCCGTCCGGAGCTGTCGGTACTGATCTCCTACAGCAAGATCGACCTCAAGGAAGCGTTGCTCAAGTCCCTGGTACCGGATGACGACTACCTGACCCGCGACATGGAGACCGCGTTCCCGCCGAGCCTGGTGGCGAAGTTCTCCGAAGCCATGCGTCGCCATCGTCTGAAGCGCGAGATCGTCAGCACCCAGATCGCCAACGACCTGGTCAACCACATGGGCATCACCTTTGTTCAGCGGTTGAAAGAGTCCACCGGCATGAGCCCGGCGAACGTGGCCGGTGCTTACGTGATCGTGCGTGACATCTTCCACCTCCCGCACTGGTTCCGTCAGATCGAAGCCCTGGACCACCAGGTTTCGGCTGAAGTGCAACTGGCGTTGATGGACGAACTGATGCGCCTGGGCCGCCGTGCCACACGCTGGTTCCTGCGCAGCCGTCGCAACGAGCAGGATGCTGCCCGTGACGTCGCGCACTTCGGTCCGCACCTGGCGGCGTTGGGCCTCAAGCTCGACGAACTGCTGGAAGGTCCGACCCGCGAAGGCTGGCAGAACCGTTACCAGGCCTATGTCGAAGCCGGTGTGCCGGAGCTGTTGGCGCGCATGGTGGCAGGCACTACCCACCTGTACACCTTGCTGCCGATCATCGAAGCCGCTGACGTGACCGGTCAGAGCGCGGCGGACGTGGCCAAGGCGTACTTTGCCGTGGGCAGCGCCCTGGACTTGCCGTGGTACCTGCAGCAGATCAGCGATCTGCCGGTGGGCAACAACTGGCAGGCCCAGGCCCGCGAAGCCTTCCGCGACGACGTGGACTGGCAGCAACGGGCGATCACCATCAAGGTTCTGCAAATGGCCGATGCGCCAGAAGACATGGAAGCCCGCGTGGCGCTATGGCTTGAGCAGAACGCGAGCATGGTGGAGCGCTGGCGCGCGATGATGGTGGAGATTCGTGCTGCGGTCGGTACGGACTACGCCATGTACGCGGTAGCCAACCGTGAGTTGCTGGACCTGGCGATGAGCGGCCAGTCGGTGCTGTAATGGGTCTGACTGAGCGTTAAAACAAAAAGCCCGGTATCGAAAGATACCGGGCTTTTTTGTGTGCGCCATTTACAGGCTCGACAGCTGCTACGTGATAAGGAGCTTGGCTTCCAGATGGTCCAGATGTTGAGTCATTAAGGCTACGGCTTTGCCGGCATCGCCTTGCTCCACCGCATCCACAATCGCCATGTGTTCCTGCCATGCGCAATACGTGCAAGCCTTGGCCTCAAACTGCGCAATCGCCAATGAGGTGAGCGGCACCAGGCTGTTGAGAAATTGTGCCAGCGGGGCGTTACCCGCAATCGCCGCCAGTTGCAGGTGAAATTCCCCGGAAAGGCGAATCGCCGGGCCACGTTCGTCACGCTCGATGCAGTCGCGCTCCCGTGCGATCAACTCCCGCAGTTGGCGAATCTGCGCCGGTTTCGCCTGGGCACACGCCAACTGCACCACGGTGATTTCCGTCAGGCGTCGCGCCTCGAGAATCTGCTGGGTCCGTTGTGCATCCGGTGCCGCCACCTGGGCCCGATGGTTGGGCCGCAGGATGATCACTTGCTGGTGCGAAAGCCGCGCCAGCACTCGGCGAATCACGCTGCGGCTGACGCCAAAACTTTGCCCGAGGCTCTCCTCGGTAAAACGGCTGGCGGGGGCGATGCGTTGCTCGAGAATGGCGTCGAACAACGCCGGGTAGATGTCGTCCACCGAGAGTTTCGGCTTGCCCACCAGGCGCAACGGCGTAAAGGGGAAAGGGGGGTGCAGGGCGTGAGCGGTCATGCGCGGTCTCCTGGAAGTCAGCTACCCAGATGGTCATCCGGGATGTTCAAGCGAATGCCCATGCGCAAGCCTTCCTGCAGGATGTGCCGGCGCATTTCGGCGCTGGCCAGGGCGCTGTTTTTGTTGCGGATCGCGCGCACCACGGCGTCGTTTTCCTGCAAGCGTTCCGCCAGGTGTTCGGGGGAGTTGCGCAGCACCTGGGCGCTTTGCTTGAGGGCGTTGCTGGTCTGTTGCACCACGTTCTGGAAGATCGGGTTGGAGGTCAGGGCGAACAGTTCTTCGTGGAACGCGATGTAAGCGTTCATCCCGGCTTCGCTGTCGCCGGCGTCGAGGGCTTCGCGCATGTCCATCAGGGTCAGGCGTAGTTGCCCGACTTCCTTGCTGCTGATGGATTGCGCCACTAAACCTACGATAAACGGCTCGAGGGTGTATCGCAGTTGCAGGATGTCTTCGAGGCTGGCATCGGCCACGCCGCTGTCCTGGGCCTGGGATTCGCTGAGGGTGGTTTCCAGCACCACCACGCCCTTGCCGGGCATGGAGCGCACCAGGCCGAGGGTTTCGAGCACGATCACTGCTTCGCGCAGGCTTGGGCGGCTGATGCCCATTTGCTCGGCCAGTTCACGCTGGCCGGGCAGCATCTCGCCGCGCCGCCACTGACCCCTCGCCAGGGCGGCGCGCAGTTTTTCTACCACTGAATTGACGACGGTTGAGGTGCTGATCACGTCTACGTCTCCTTGAAGTTGCAAATACGGTAGTGAATCCAGCGAAGGTCTATTGTGGGAGCTGGCTTGCCTGCGATGGCGATGTGTCAGCCACCCCATCATTTACTGATACACCGCCATCGCAGGCAAGCCAGCTCCCACATTGGATTTGTGTTGTCTTAGAACTCCTGGTGCGCCGGCAAGACCGGCTTCTTGGCCTGGAAGGCATACCCTTGTTGCCCGTCCAGCACCTTGTTGGCGCGCTGGATATCGATGTCTTTTTCCCAGCGGGCGATGGCCACGGTGGCGACGCAGTTGCCGATCAGGTTGGTCAGCGCCCGGCCAATGCCCATGAACCAGTCCACCGCCAACACCAGCACCAGGCCCACCACGGGAATGGCCGGGATTGCGGTCAGTGTCGCCGCCAGAATCACCAGTGCCGAGCCCGGAATCCCGTGGGCGCCCTTGGAGGTGATCAGCGACACCAGCAGGATGGTCAGCAGGTCGGTCATCGACAGCGGTGTGCCGGTGGCGTTGGCGATAAACACGATGGCCAGGGTCAGGTAGATCGAGAAACCGTCGAGGTTGAACGAGTACCCCGTCGGAATCACCAGGCCCACGGTGGAGCTGCCAATCCCGAGGTGCTCCAGTTTACGCATGATCTGGGGCAACACTGCGTCGGAGGAGGCAGTGCCCATCACGATCAACAGTTCTTCCCGCAGGTACTTGAGCAGCGGCATCATCCGCAGGCCCGAAAGGCGCATCACCAGGCCGAGAATCACCGCGACGAACAGGAAGCAGGTGAGGTAGAACAGGCCCACCAGGCTGCCCAGGTGTTGCAAGGAGTCCAGGCCATAAGTGCTGGTGGTGAAGGCGATGGCGCCGAACACGCCGATGGGTGCGAGGCGCACGATCATGCCCATGATGCGGAAGATCACGTGGCTCAACTCGTTGATCAACCGTGAGATCCCGGAAGCAGCTTCGCCCACCAGGTTCAGTGCGCTGCCGAACAACACGGAGAACAACAGCACTTGCAACACGTTGTTGTCCGCGAAGGCGCCGATCACCGAGTTGGGGATCAGGTCCATCAGGAACTGGCTGGTGCCCTTGATGTGCTGGCCTTTGTCGGCCAGTTCATTCAAGCCGGCAGACGACAGTTGTTCCAGGTGGATATTGGCGCCCGTGCCGATCCCGGTGCTGAAGGCCATGATCAGGCCGATCACCAGGGCCACGGTGGTCAGTGCTTCGAAGTAGATCACCGACTTGAGGCCGATGCGTCCGACTTTCTTCAAGTCGCCGGCGCCGGAAATACCGCTGACCACCACGCAGAATACGATCAGGCCAATCAGCATTTTGATCAGCTTGATAAAGCCGTCACCCAGGGGTTTGAGTTGCGAGGAGAATTCGGGGAGGGTGAGGCCGCAGATTATGCCGATCACCAGGCCAATCACGACTTGCAGGAAAATCGAACGCGAGCACCATCTGAGCATGGGAAGGATCTCTATTCGGTGCCCTGGTGGGTCCAGGGCTTAATTGTTGTGGTCTGACCGGTATGTCCAGTGCGGGGCCAGTCTACGCTCGGATTTTTTCAAGTCGCAAGTAAATATTACGTGGATCGCCGGTCCCGGTCTGACCAGTGGGTATGTAAGGTCTGTGCTTGAGCGGTTGGCGGCGGGAAATTTTTTTCGCTTATCATCCGCAGCTTGGGCAAACAGGTGAGCTATGGATATCCCGGGACTGACGACGGATGAGAACGGCCTGACGCGCTGCACATGGCGCACGGCAGCAGCGGAATACCCCGATTACCACGACCATGAATGGGGCGTGCCGGTGGCTGATGACATTGCGCTGTACGAGAAGATTTGCCTGGAGGGTTTTCAGGCGGGCATGGCGTGGATCACCATCCTGCGCAAGCGCGAGGCGTTTCGCCGGGCGTTCGAGGGCTTTGATTTTCGCCGGGTGGCGCAGTACACCGAACAGGATATCGACCGCTTGATGGCCGACCCGGGCATTGTGCGTAATCGCGCCAAGATCGTCTCCACCATCAACAACGCCCGGCGGGCCTGTGAGCTGGTGGATGAAACCGGATCGCTGGCGGCGTGGCTGTGGTCGTTTGAACCGTCCGCCGACGAGCGCCCGGCGCAGGTCGACCTGGCATACTGGACGGCCAACCCGACCTCGGCCGCTTCAACACGCTTGTCCAAGGCACTGAAAAAACGCGGCTGGAGCTACGTGGGGCCGACCACCATGTATGCGTTCATGCAGGCGATGGGCATGGTCAACGATCATCTTGAAGGCTGTGCCTGCCGGCTTCGAATCGAACACCTGCGCCACCACTTCAAACGACCCTGAGCCACTGACTGTGCGCGGTTAAAACTGTGGGAGCAGGCAAACCAGCTCCCACAGGAGAGGGCGGTGGCGCGGGTTAGTGTGGCAGCGGCGTGAGTACGTCGGCCTTGTCGTCCATCACCATCACCACCAGCAATTTGGCCGGTTGGGTCTGGCTGGCATTGCTCGATTCAAAGTGCCGCGAGCCAGCGGGTTCGTAGAACGATTGGCCGACCTTGTAGGTGATCGCCTTCTCATCGTTGACCCGCGAGGTGATTGCACCTTCCAGCACGTAGGCCACGGCAGTGCCGGTGTGGCTGTGGGGCACGGTGGCCTGGCCCGGCGCATAATCCACGGTGAGCATCACGGTTTTCTTGCCGGGGACGTTGGCCAGGGCGTGTTCCTGCAACACGTTGATCTTTTCCTGGTTGTACACCGGGTCGTGGGCAAAAGCGCTTAACGAGGCCAGCAGCAGGGTGGTGCCGAGCAGTACTTTCATGGTGAGGCTCCGAGTGAGTCGAGACCCGTTCACCCTAGGCCCCGATTCGGATTTGACCAATAGCCAATCCGGCGGAAATTCCCTCAGCCAATCTGTCGCAGGATATCCCGCATCACGTCCAGCGCCGGGTCAATGTCCAGGGTTTCGATCGCGCCAAACCCGATCTTCAGCCCCTCGCGTACCGGTGTGTCGTGGAAAAACACGCTCAGCGGATAGAGTCCCACGTCGGCCTCCCTCGCCCGTTGGATGAGCTGTGGAATATTCACCGGCACCTTGCACAGTGCGGCCAGATGGAACCCGGCCACGGTGGGGACCACGTTGAACCACGGCGAGAGGTCCCCCGCCAGGCGCTGCAGAATCCGTTCCCGGCGTCCGGTATACACCCCATGGCAGCGCCGAATGTGCTTGAGCAGGTAGCCTTCGCTGATGAACTTGGCCAGGGCCCATTGCGGCAGGGTGGAGCTGTGCTGGTCGGTCAGCTGCTTGGCCTTGAGCACCGCGCCGAAAATCGCCGGCGGCAACACCGTGTAGCCCAGGCGCAACTCCGGCAGCAGGGTTTTCGAGAAGGTCCCGACGTAGGCGACCACGCCGCGGGTGTCCATGCTTTGCAAAGAGTCGGTGGGGCGGCCCTCATAGCGGAATTCGCTGTCGTAGTCATCCTCGATCACGATGGCGCCCAGCGCCAGCGCACGTGCCAGCAACGCCTCACGGCGCGGCACGCTCATGGGCATGCCCAGGGGGAATTGATGGGACGGGGTCACGTAGATCAGCCGCGTGCCGTCGGGAATCAAGTCGACCCGCAGGCCGTGCTCGTCCACCGGCACGCCCACCACGGTCGCCCCCATGGCGTCGAACATCAGTCGCACCGGGGGGTAGCCGGGGTCTTCCATGGCGACGACGGTGCCCGGTTCCAGCACCACGCGGGCGATCAGGTCGAGTGCCTGCTGGGCGCCGTTGGTGACTACGATGTCGTCTTCACTGCACCTGACCCCACGGGAAAATGCGATATGCCCGGCGATTGCACTGCGCAGGGCCGGCAAGCCTTCCGGCCGGCTGTAGAAGCCGCTGTCCTGCGAGATACGGCGCAAGGCGTCGAGGGTGCAGCGCCGCCATTCATCCTGGGGGAACTGGCTGCGGGCCGTGGCGCCGCCGATAAAGTCCCGGCTCGGGCGGGTTTCACGGTTGGGGTGACCCATGGGCGCGGGAAGGGCCTGCCATTTGGCGAGGTTGGCGGCGCAGGCCAGGTCGGCGGCACTTTGCAGGTGTTCGCGGCGCGTGGCCCAGGCGTTGACGAACGTGCCACGGCCGATCTTGCCGACCAACAACCCTTCGTAGGTCAGCGCCGCGTAGGTGTCTGAGACTGTCTTGCGCGACACGCCCAGTTGCAGGGCCAGCAGGCGGCTGGGAGGCAATTGCGACCCGGCCACCAGTTGTCCCGACTCAATGGCCGTGCGCAGTTGCTGGTAAAGCTGTTCGGCCAGGTCCTTGCGGCCCTTGATAACGACGTGCAGTTCCATGTTTCATCCAGAGGCAAGCAATCACCCGCAAGATTACCGCAAGTCACCCGCCAGCCGAATCAGGACAGGAAACCACCGTCCACATTCAACGACACACCGGTGGTGTAGCTCGACGCATCGCTGGCCAGGTACAGCACCGCGCCGGCCATCTCGCTCGGGTCGGCCACGCGCTTGAGGGGGATCTGCGCCAGGGCCATTTTCAGGATCGAGTCGTTCTTCACCAGCGCCGAGGCGAATTTGGTGTCGGTCAGGCCCGGCAGCAGCGCGTTGCAGCGAATGCCGAACGGCGCGCATTCCTTGGCGAAGACTTTGGTCATGTTGATCACGGCGGCCTTGGTCACCGAGTAGATGCCCTGGAACACACCCGGCGAGATCCCGTTGATCGAGGCCACGTTGATGATGCTGCCGCCGCCGTTTTCGCGCATCAGCTTGCCGGCTTCCACGGACATGAAGAAGTAGCCGCGAATGTTCACGTCGACGGTCTTCTGGAACGCGCCCAGGTCGGTGTCCAGCACGTTGCAGAATTGCGGGTTGGTGGCGGCGTTGTTGACCAGGATATCCAGGCGACCGAACTGTTCGCGGATCGCGGCAAACACGTTCGTGATCTGTTCCATTTCGCCGATATGGCAAGCAATGGCGGTGGCCTTGCCGCCGTCGGCGATGATCGCGTCGGCCACGTGCTGGCAGCCGTCGAGCTTGCGGCTCGACACGATCACGTGGGCGCCTTGCTGGGCCAGCAACTTGGCGATGGCTTCACCGATACCGCGGCTGGCGCCGGAAACGAAAGCGATCTTGCCGTCGAGGTCGAACAGTTGGGTCTTGGACATGGTTTTTCCTTGAAGAGGGTCAGAGGGAAGACTGTTTGATGACGTTCAGGCTCATCTGCTCCAGCAGCTTGTTCATGTGAATGAACTGCGCAAAGCGTTTGTCCTGGGTCTGGCCATGGAAGAAGCGGTAGTAGATCTGCTGCACGATGCCGGCCAGGCGGAACAGGCCATAGGTGTAGTAGAAGTCGAAATTGTCTATCTGGATTCCGGAGCGTTCGGCGTAGTAGTCGACGAACTGGCGGCGGGTGAGCATGCCAGGGGCGTTGCTCGGCTGGCGGCGCATCAGTTGCACCGGCGCCGGGTCGGCCGCTTCGATCCAGTAGGCGAGGGTGTTGCCCAGGTCCATCAGCGGGTCGCCGAGGGTGGTCAGCTCCCAGTCCAGCACGCCGATGATCTGCATCGGGTTATGCGGGTCGAGGATCACGTTGTCGAAGCGGTAGTCGTTGTGGACGATGCTCGAGGTGGGGTGGTCGGCAGGCATCTTGTCGTTGAGCCAGGCACGCACAGCTTCCCAGCTCGGCGCGTCAGGGGTCAGGGCCTTTTCGTAACGGTCGCTCCAGCCGCGAATCTGCCGCTCCACATAACCTTCAGGCTTGCCCAGGTCGGCCAGGCCGCAGGCGCTGTAGTCGACCTGATGCAGCTCGACGAATTTGTCGATAAAGCTTTTGCACAAGGCTTCGGTTTTCGTCGCGTCCAGGCCCAGTTCCGGCGGCAGGTCCGAGCGCAGGATGATCCCGTTGACCCGCTCCATCACGTAGAACTCGGCACCGATCACCGACTCGTCGGTGCAATGCACGTAGGCCTTGGGGCAATACGGGAAACCGTCCTTGAGCTGGTTGAGAATCCGGTATTCGCGGCCCATGTCGTGGGCGGACTTGGCCTTGTGGCCAAAGGGCGGGCGACGCAGCACGAATTCCTGGCCGGGGTATTCCAGCAGGTACGTCAGGTTCGAGGCACCACCCGGGAACTGGCTGATTTTGACGTTGCCGCTCAAGCCCGGGATATGGGCCTTGAGGTAGGGATCGATGAGGCTGGCATCAAGTTCTTCGCCGGGGCGAATCTGGGTCGATTGGTCATTAAGCGCCATGCTTATCCCTTCTGCTTATTCTTAAGGCCTTGGACTATTGGCTAATCTAATGCGCGCGGCCGCCCAGCCACAAGGTTGGGGCGGCTTAATAGGTTAGCGTGTTGGCCGATGATCAGCGGGCTTGATGTGCTCAGATCACCAGAATTGCGCGCCCGCTGGGGTTGCAGGACAGGTTGGCACCGATTTCGACTTTTGCCAGGTCCACGCCCAGGCCGGTCAGCAGGTTGTTGACCAATGGGTCGAGGAGCGGGCTGAGCACGCCTGAGATAATGCTGGTGAGGAGATTGAGAACACCCGTCACCAGGCCGACCACCAAATTCAGCACCAACCCCAAGAGCCCGCCTTGTGTGGGTGGATGATTGATCAACTGGATGCCACTGAGGGTGTTGCTCAAGCTGCCTACCACGTTACTGGAACTGAAGCTGAAGTAGTCAGGGGGCTGCTTCACCTCGGGCGGCGACATATAGGTGTGGTTCCTGGTGGTCTTGGCCACGCTGCTGTCGACTCGCAGGCTGATGCCGCCGACGGCATAGGGTTGCCGAGGGTCACAGGCGCCCTTGCTGCAGGTTTGTATGCCCAGGTCGAGCAATGGAAACTCGTCGACGCTCAGCGGGGCGGTGGAGGAAAACAGGTTTTTCGGATCGATCTGGCCGACCATCAACCGCACGGCCGAAGTGGTACCCACCACCGACAACGATTTGTCCGTCGGCCCGTTGCAGCGAAAGCCGGTCACCTCGCTACTGCCACTGGCCGCTTCCAGGGCCACGTCGAGTTGGGTGCCGATTTTCGCGTCCAGGGAGCTGCCGAGCAATAACCCCAGCAGGCCTGTCACCCCGCCCACCACATCGTTCAGCACGCCGACCACGGGCAAGTTCACGGAGATCAGGGTCCTGACTTGTGCGGTCCTGACGTAGATCGGCTGGGTGGCGATCAGCTTCGGGTTGCCGATGGCGGATATCTGCGCCGGTTCAATGACCTTGGTCTTGACCGTGATGTTCAGTAACCCCAGTACATCCACCGGCAGCTCCACCGCCACGGCGTTGTACTTGTTCGACAGTTGCACAAACCCCTGGATCAGGTTGAACAGTTGCAGCTTAACGTCGAGGGCGCTCTTGTCGGTGCCGTTCTGGATGGTCAACAGGTCCCCCAGGTGCAGGATCTTGGTGCCGGGTGCAATCAGCTTGATCGCCTCCAGGTTGTTGATCACCACCTTGACCGCATCGCTCCCCAGCTTGAGTACGTCAATCGCGGCCTGGATCAAGTCGCCGACGCTGGCGTCGGTCTTGAGCAGTTCGTCGTAATTGCCGGCGCTGACATTCAGCCGGATGGCCAGGGCGTCGAGATAACTGAGCAGGCTGATGTTGGTGTTGATCAACCCCTCCCAGCCCACCGCGTTGAGTTGCAATTTGCCCCCCAGCAGGCCGCCGATCAGCGCGTTGAGCGCTGCGGACTTGGTGCTGTCCACGGTCAAGAGCGTGCTGCGAATGGTCAGCGTTGCCACCGGTGGTGCGGGGACGGCGGCCACGGCCACGGCCTGCAACCGGATGGTCGGTTCGAAAGGGCCAGGGGAGAACAGCATGAACAGGCCGTTGGCGATACTGGTGACAACGCGATGGGTGGCGATGACCTGGATCGCATCGGCCTTGGAGGGGTTGGGGCTGAAGGTGCGTATGAAGTCAGCCCCGGTGACCAGGGTGCCACAGGCGGTGGCCAGGGTGCGGTTGTCGTCGATCGGGAAGTCATTGCGGGTCGCGCTTTGAATCGCGAATTGCACGGCGTTGGTGTTCGGGGAGACGCAGGCGCCGCCGCGGGTCACCACTTCCAGTGCCGCGGTGTCGGCAACCCGTTGCAGCTTGCGCTTCTCCAGGTACAGCCGGCCGCTATCGACTACCAACAACATAAACAGCAGGGCGATGCCGAGAGTCATCGCGCCCATCAGTCCTATTGCGCCGCGTTGCCGGGCCGGGCCGAGTCCATGGCAAACCATCCTGCGTTCCTTTGCCGGTCCAGTGCCGACGTCCTGAGCATCCCCGCAAGCAGTGTAGTCAGGATTTGGATGGTTGCTGGCTATTGGCTACTATTTTTTGGGTGGCAATGTCACGGGTGTCAGTACAGGGCGGCCGGCGAAGTATTCCAGCAGGTTGTCCGCCACGCGCTGCACGGTGTCGTGGGCGGCTTCCGGCGACAGGCCGGCGACGTGGGGCGTGAGTACGGTGTTGCTGAGGCGCTTGAGCGCATCGGGCACGTTGGGTTCATCGTCGAACACATCCAGTGCCGCGCCGCCGATGCGCCGTTGTTCCAGGGCGGCAATCAGGTCGGTGGTGACCACCACGCTGCCACGGCCGATGTTCACCAGGAAACCGTTGGGCCCCAGCGCGTCGAGGGCCTGGCGGTCGATCAAATGCCGCGTGCTGGCGCCGCCTGGCGTTGCGAGGATCAGGAAGTCCGAGGCCCGCGCCAGTTCCACGGCGGTGGCGCAGTAGGTGTAGTCCACATCATCGCGGGGCTGGCGATTGTGGTAACTCACCTCCATGCCGAAACCCAGGGCCGCGCGCTTGGCGATCTCCAGGCCGACGGCCCCCAGGCCAAGAATGCCCAGCTGTTTACCGGCCAGGGACGGGCGCATGATCTTGGGCCATTCGCTGCGCCGTATTGCCGCGTCTGCTCGGGGAATGTCCCGCACCAGGGACAGCAGCAGGGCCATGGCATGGTCCGCCACCGACGGTGCATTCACCCCGGCGCCATTGGTGACCACGATTCCACGGTTGCTGGCGGCTTGCAGGTCCACGTGTTCATACCCGGCGCCGATCACGCAGATGATCTCCAGTTGCGGCAGCGCGGCGATTTCCTCGGCGTACAGGCCCAGCGGGCCACGGGTCAGCACCGCCTGGATCTGCCCGCCATGGGTCTTGATGGCCTTGGCGCGTTCGGCCGGGGTCGGCGCGAGAATCACATGAAAGCCATTGCCTTCGATGATCGGCAGGTAGTCGTTGATGGTTTCAACCAGGACCAGAACGGTAACGGGCATGCGAGGGCTCTTCCTGAAGGGTTTGATGGCTTCAGTATGCGACATTTTTTCCGAATGAATCCCGCGTCAGGCGAAGAAAAATCCGACGCCCGCCGGGGATTGATACTCCGGCGGGCGTTCCAAGTGGGAGGTTAAAAGCCGATATCTTCCGCCTTCACGCGCCGCACAAATGCCCCGGCCAAGGTCGCGTTGTGGTGCTCGATAATCGATGCGGCCGATAACGCCGGAGTGTCCATGCAAGTATGGGCATCCTCCGGCAGCAGCACCGAGAACCCCAGTTCGACGGCCACCCGGCAGGTTGTGTCGATGCAGTACTGGGTTTTCATCCCGACGATCACCAGCTCATTCACCTGCGCCGCCGCCAGTTGCTGCGCCAGCTCGGTGCCGAGAAAACAGCTGGGCCGGGTTTTGTTGAAAACCGTGTCGCGAGCCCCATCAACCTCCAGCGCTGGCCATAGCTGCCAGAGCGGGCTGCCCAACTCGATGGGCGAGCCCGCAGGGCCGGTGTGACGTGCAGCGAAAACCGGCACGCCAGCGTGCCTGGCGCGCTGAATCAACTGGTTGATGCTGTCGAGTACGCGCTGGCGCTCGTAGGGTTTTTCCGGGCCGTCGTAGAGACCGGTCTGCATATCGATGACCAGCAGGGCGGGGCGCTTGATGTCAGGCATGTTACTGCTCCTTGTGGTTGCCATGGGCGGAGCAATAAAAAGGCCCCGTCCATTACTGGCGGGGCCTTGGGTAAAACCGGGTGGCTTAGATTGTGCGCCACTCACAGCTACCACACGACCCGCCGGAAGCGGTCGTGGTGGTGGTGCGGGTGAGGGCCAGCTGAAAAATGTTCATGGGCCGATCATGCTGGCGGTGGCGTTTGGCTGTCAACGCGTCAGCCGAGGTTTTTTTCCGGGATCAGCAGATTTCTGGCAGCTTCCAGGAATTCATCAGACAGGCCGCTGCCTTTAGTCGCACGGGCCAGGGTCATGGCACCGACCATCATTGCGTACTGGGCCATGGCAGCCTGCCGGTCACCTTCGGGGGTCCCGGTGGCCTGGGTGGCGCCCAGGATCCCCATCGACTCTTCGAGACCGCGGATGAAAGTGCGCTGCAACGCGCTGTCGGCAGCTTCGTGGCACATTTCCCCGGCGAAGGCCGCCACCGGGCAACTGTCTCCGGGGTTATCACGATTGACTGCCGTGAGGTAGGGATCAATCAATGCCAGGCGGGCGGTCTCGGGATCCGGACTTTGCTCGACCCTGGCCTGCCAGCGCAGGCTCGACTGTTCGAACGCCCGGTTGCAGGCTTCGGTGGCCAGCGCCTCGCGGGACTCGAAGTGCCCGTAGAAACCGCCATGGGTCAGCCCGGCAGCCGCCATCACGTCCGACACGCTGATGCCATGGATGCCCCGCTCGCGAAACAGCCGCGTGGCGGCCTCGACGATGATTTCGCGATTGAGTTCGGCTTGTTTGCGGGACACGCGTGGCATCGAGGGCTCTCTGAATCAGGTGGTGGCAGGGGGGGACGGCATCATAAAACGTTTAACTGGCGTACTGCGCAATCCCGTTGCCGAACGACCAGTTTTCCTTCTTGACTTCCACCAGGCTGATAAACACGTCTTCCAGGCGCACCGCCAGTTCACGGTTCAAGCTCTCGGCGATGGTCTTGTACAACAGCTTTTTCTGCTCGGTGCTGCGGCCTTCGTTCAGGGTGATCTGGATAATCACCAGGTTGTCACTGCGCTGGATGCCCAGGTACTCGGGGTCATAGATGAAGTGGTGTTCATCGTGCTCGGTGAGGATCTGGAAATTGTCGTGTTCAGGCACGCCAATGGCCGTGTGCATGGCGTTGTAGATCAGCACGCCGACGCGCTTGGCGTAGGTGACGTCGGGGTTTTTCCGAAGGTCGATGCGCACGATGGGCATGGCGGTGATTCCAGTGAGGGGCGTGGCATTGAAAATACATGACAGCCGGAATTTATAAAATAGATTTTTAACGAAATCTAAAAAACACTGCTCATCAAACCTCTCCAATCATCTGCTGCGCACAACCATTCCTCAGCTAAGTCTTTGCTTCTTCAAGCGAATCCCGGACAATCGCGCCCCTGTTTCGGTCGTGGCGCTGCCTGTCAGGTTTTTCTGACTCGTCCCGACTGAGTGAATGCGGAGATCCGAACGGATGAATGATCAGGCCAATAGCGTCGACGAACGCTACGCAACGACACCTGCAACCCTCACAAGCTGGAGCCGCCAGGACACCACCTGGATGCTCGGCCTGTTCGGTACGGCCATCGGCGCCGGCACCTTGTTCCTGCCGATCAACGCGGGCCTTGGCGGTTTCTGGCCGTTGGTGATCCTCGCGCTGCTGGCGTTCCCGATGACGTTCTTCGCGCACCGTGGCCTGACCCGCTTTGTACTCTCGGGCCGTGAAGGCTCGGACATCACCGACGTGGTCGAGGAACACTTCGGCCTCAAGGCCGGTGCCGCGATCACCTTGCTGTACTTCTTCGCGATCTTCCCGATCCTGCTGATCTACAGCGTGGCGCTGACCAACACCGTCGGCAGCTTCATGGAGCATCAACTGCACATCGCGCCGCCGCCGCGGGCGATCCTGTCGCTGGTGCTGATCCTCGGCCTGCTGGCCGTGGTGCGTTGCGGCGAGCAGGTGATCGTCAAGGCCATGAGCCTGATGGTGTATCCGTTTATCGTTGCCTTGCTGTTCCTCGCCGTGTACCTGGTGCCGCACTGGAACGGCGGCATCCTCAGCACCGCGAGTACCGTGCCGGCCCCGTCGGCGCTGCTGCACACCCTGTGGCTGGCGATTCCGGTGATGGTGTTCTCGTTCAACCACTCGCCGATCATCTCGGCCTTTGCGGTGGACCAGAAGCGCCAGTACGGTGAACACGCCGAGGAACGCAGCTCGCAGATCCTGTCGCGGGCGCACATCCTGATGGTGGTGATGGTGCTGTTCTTCGTGTTCAGCTGCGTCCTGACCCTGTCGCCGGCCCAACTGGCCGAAGCCAAGGCGCAGAACCTGTCGATCCTGTCGTACCTGGCGAACCACTTCAGCAACCCGACCATCGAATTCGCCGCGCCGCTGATTGCGTTTGTGGCGATTGCCAAGTCGTTCCTGGGCCACTACATCGGCGCCAGCGAAGGCCTCAAGGGCCTGGTGCTCAAAAGCGGTCGCCGCCCGGCTGCCAAGACCCTGGACCGCATGACGGCCGCCTTCATGTTGGTGGTGTGCTGGATCGTCGCTACCCTCAACCCGAGCATCCTCGGCATGATCGAGACCCTGGGCGGGCCGATCATTGCGTCGATCCTGTTCCTGATGCCGATGTACGCGATCCGCAAGGTGCCGGCGATGGCCAAGTACCGTGGCCAGGCGTCCAACGTGTTTGTGACGGCGGTCGGCCTGGTGGCGATCACCGCGTTGATTTACTCGCTGATGTCCTGATACGCAGGTCGTTGTGAGCAAGGCCGACTCGCCCATCAGGCGAGTCGGCCTTTTTTGTGCCTGCAAACCCTAAGGGGCTGATAAGTATCAACGCCAGGCAGGCAATCACGGCTAAGCTTGTCGCGGGTGTCTGACAGGGCACGTCGAATTCTTACCTGGAGGTTGTCATGGCTCGCGCCCGCCCGCAGTTGATCACCGGCAAGCTGGAAAAGCTGCACCCCACCCAATTGACGGTGGGCCTCGCCGAGGTCGCGACCAAGCGCGAGGCCTGGAAAAAGCTCAAGCGCAAGGAGCGCGCGGCTGCACTCGACCAGCACTGGTTTCCCTGTGTGATTGGGCCGGACGAGCGTTACTACATCACCGACCATCATCACTTCGGCCTGGCGTTGTTGCAGGAAGAGGTCAAGAGCGTGTCGTTGCTGGTGCTCAAGGACCTGTCGTTTGTCGAGCGCACTACGTTCTGGAACGTCATGACCTTCAACCAATGGGTACATCCTTATGATGCGCGGGGTATTCGTCGCTCCTACGACGCGATTCCCCGACGGATTACGGAACTGCAGGACGATCCCTACCGCAGCCTTGCGGGCCTGCTGCGTACCGCTGGCGGCTACGCCAAGGACGCCGCGCCTTTCAGCGAGTTTCTCTGGGCCGACTTTTTCCGCAGCCGCATTGGCAGCGACCTGATCGGCGACCTGAGCCCCAAGTTGATGGGCAAGGCCATGACCCTGGCCCGCAGCCAGGAAGCCCGTTACTTGCCAGGATGGGTAGGCCCGATTGACCACTGAAACCCGACAGAACCGCGTCCAGGATTTGTTGGCCGGCCTGTCTATCGCCGGCTTGCTGCTGCCCGAGGCCGTGGCCTATTCCAGCATCGCGGCATTGCCGCCCCAGGCAGGGGTGATCGCCTTGTTCGCCGGGTTGCTGTGCTACGGCCTGTTCGGCACCAGCCGCTTCGCGATTGTCTCCGCCACGTCATCCTCGGCGGCGGTGCTGGCGGCCGCTACGGCGACGTTGGCCGGGGGCGACCCGGCACTCAGGCTGAGCCTGGCAATGGGCCTGGTATTGGTGACCGGGGCGTTTTTCCTGTTGGCCGGGTTGCTCAAGCTGGGCGGGTTGACTTCGTTTATCGCCAAGCCCGTGTTGCGTGGCTTTGCCTTTGGCCTGGCGCTGACCATCATCCTCAAGCAGTTGGCCAGCGTGGTGGGGGTGCACCTGACCGATAACAACCTGATTCGCTTTCTGCCCCAACTCCTGGAGCAACTGCCGCGCTGGAACTGGGCCGCCGCTGCCGTAGCGGGTGTCGCGTTGCTCCTGCTCTGGCTATGCGCGCGAATCAAGCGTCTGCCCGGCGGACTACTGGTGGTGATCCTCGGGATTGCCGCCGGCCAGTGGCTGGATTTACAGGCCCATGGCGTGGCGTTGATCGGTGTGATCGACCTGCGCCTGGAGTTCGCGCACCTTCCGGTGTTGCCGTTCGCCGACTGGCTGCGCCTGGGGGAATTGGCGTTTGCCATGGTGATGATTCTTTACGCCGAGTCCTACGGCTCCATCAGCGCGTTCGCCCTCAAGCACGGTGATCGCGTGTCATCCAACCGTGACTTGCTGGCGCTGGGGGCGGCCAACCTGTTGTCCGGGCTGTTCCAGGGCATGCCCACTGGCGCCGGTTATTCCGCGACGTCGGCCAACGAGGCGGCGGGAGCCAACTCCCGGCTGGCGGGCGCCGTGGCGGCATTGGTGGTGTTGGCGATCGTACTGACAGTGCTGCCCCTGGTGGCATTGACGCCGGAGCCGGTGCTTGCCGCCATCGTCATTTATGCCTTGGGCCGTGGCTTGAGCCTGCAGCCCCTGGGCCGCTATTTCTCCTGGCGGCGCGACCGGTTGCTAGTGATTTGCGCGGTAGCGGCGGTGTTGGTGCTCGGCGTGCTGGATGGCCTGCTGGTGGCGGTCGGGATCAGCGTGGTGTTGATGTTGCGCCAGATGTCGTCGGCGGATGTCCGCGAGTTGGGGCGCATTGACGGTGGGCATGATTTTGTCGACTTGCTGCATCACCCGAGCGCCGAACGGATTTCCGGTGTGCTGATCGTTCGGCCCAGTGAGGCGCTGTTCTTCGCGAATGCCGAGCGGGTGCTGGGGGCGGTGTTGAGCCTGATGCGGCACGCTACGTTACCGGTGCACACGGTGGTGCTCAGCCTGGAAGAATCACCGGACCTGGACGGCACCAGTATCGAGGCATTGCAGGCGTTTTTCGTACAAGTGCAAGGGGAGGGCAAGTGCCTGGTGCTGGCCCGCGTACGCCATGAGGCGCAGGAGGTGTTGCAGACATTGCCAGAGGCGTGTGCACCGCAGGTGCTGATCAGTGGGTTGAGTGTTGATGGTGCGGTGCAACTCGCATTGCAGCCCGCCGCCTGAATGCAAAAAGCCCCGACGGGTCGGGGCTTTTTATTGGCGCGAGGCTTAACGGCGGCGGAACAATGGCAACGGTTCATCCGTCGCGGCCTGGTACGTCACCGAGAAATCCTTGAGGCTTTCCAGCGCTTCATACGGGTCTTTGTCTGCGCGCAAGGCGAAGGCATCGAACCCGCAGCGGCGCAGGTAGAACAACTGGTCGCGCAGCACATCGCCAATCGCCCGCAGCTCGCCTTTGTAACCATAACGGTCACGCAGCAGGCGGGCGTTGGAGTAGTTGCGACCGTCGGTGAAGGCCGGGAAGTTCAGGGCAATGACCTGGAAGTGCTCCACGTCCTCACCGATCTCTTCGGCTTCTTCATCGGCGTCCAGCCACACGCCCAGGCCGCCGTCGCGGGCCTTGAGGGCGTGAGCGTGCTCGCGCCACAGGGCCAGCGGCACGATCAGGTCGTCGCAGTTGGAGATGCCATCGAAGCTCGCGTCCTTGGGCAGCAGGTGCCAGGTTTCGTCGACGACTTCGTTGTTCTTAATGATTCGCTGCATAGACGCGCTCCTTGAACAGGTCAATGCCGATGCGCTGGTAGGTGTCGATGAAACGCTCATCTTCGGTGCGCTGTTCAACGTATACGTCGATCAGCTTGCCGATCACGTCAGGCATGGCTTCCTGGGCGAAGGACGGGCCGAGGATCTTGCCCAGGCTCGCATCGCGGCTGGCGCTGCCGCCCAGGGACACTTGGTAGAATTCTTCGCCTTTCTTGTCCACGCCCAGGATGCCGATGTGGCCGACGTGGTGGTGACCACAGGCGTTCATGCAACCGGAGATGTTCAGGTCCAGTTCGCCGATGTCGAACAGGTAATCCAGGTCGTCGAAACGGCGCTGGATCGATTCGGCAATCGGGATCGACTTGGCGTTGGCCAGGGAGCAGAAATCGCCGCCCGGGCAGCAGATGATGTCGGTCAGCAGGCCGATGTTCGGCGTGGCAAAACCCTGCTCGCGCAGCTCGCCCCATAGGGTGAACAGTTGGGACTGCTCGACGTCGGCGAGGATGATGTTCTGCTCGTGGGAGGTGCGCAGTTGGCCGAAGCTGTAGCGTTCGGCGAGGTCGGCGACACCGTCCAGTTGCTTGTCGGTGATATCGCCCGGAGCAACACCGGTAGGTTTCAGCGACAGGGTCACGGCCACATAGCCCGGCTTTTTGTGGGCCAGGGTGTTGCGGGTGCGCCAGCGGGCGAAACCCGGGTGCTGCTGGTCGAGCTCGGCCAACGCGGCGTCCTGATTGCTCAGGGTCTTGTAGTCCGGATCGACGAAGTGTTTGGCGACGCGGTGCACTTCGGCTTCGGTCAGGGTGGTCTGGCCGCCGCGCAAGTGTTCCATCTCGGCGTCGACCTTCTGGGCAAACACCTCAGGGGTCAGCGCTTTTACCAGGATCTTGATCCGGGCCTTGTACTTGTTGTCACGACGGCCGTAGCGGTTGTAGACCCGCAGGATCGCGTCGAGGTAGCTCAACAGGTCCTGCCACGGCAGAAATTCGTTGATGAACGCGCCGACCACCGGCGTACGGCCGAGGCCACCGCCGACGAGCACACGGAAGCCCAACTCGCCAGCGGCGTTATGCACCGGCTCCAGGCCGATATCGTGCACTTCGATGGCGGCGCGGTCCGAGGTCGAGCCATTGATGGCGATCTTGAACTTGCGCGGCAGGTAGGCGAATTCCGGGTGGAAGGTGGTCCATTGACGGACGATCTCACACCACGGGCGTGGGTCGATCAGCTCGTCAGCGGCAACGCCGGCGAATTGGTCGGTGGTCACGTTGCGCAGGCAGTTACCACTGGTCTGAATGGCGTGCATCTGCACGGTGGCCAATTCAGCCAGGATGTCCGGCACGTCTTCCAGGGCCGGCCAGTTGAACTGCACGTTCTGGCGGGTACTGATGTGGGCATAGCCCTTGTCGAAGTCGCGGGCAATCTTGGCCATCATGCGCGTCTGACGGGAAGTCAGTTGGCCATAAGGCACGGCAACCCGCAGCATCGGCGCAAAGCGCTGAACATAAAGGCCATTTTGCAGGCGCAGAGGGCGGAACTCTTCTTCGCTCAGTTCACCTGCCAGATAGCGTCGGGTCTGATCACGGAACTGCTTGACGCGGTCCTCGATGATGCGCTGATCGTATTCGTCGTATACGTACATATAGGTCCTGTTCTCGGCAAATCTGCGCGCACGGCCGCGCACTCCCAACGGAGCCGGCGCACGATACCAGTTTGCGTTTATGCGCAAAAGTGATGTTTGAGTATATGCAAATAACCAAATCGCCTAATGAGAACGGTTATCGTGATACCCACATTTGTCATGCGGGCAATCATGATCTTTACTGTGCTCGTGTCTTTGTGCAATCACCTATAAAACCGACAAGAGGCGATGCTATGAGCAATCCGACCAAAGCCCGCAAAAGTGACAGCAGTGTCGATGCCTGGGCCATTCTGTTCTTGATTATTCTGGTGGTTTCCACTGCCGTGTTCTGGGTCAGCCATCAATAAAGGGTGTTGCCCGAGCTGAGTTGTCCGACAATCGGCAATTAACCGAGATTGACCGGCCCCATGCCATTATCATGGGTCGTCATTCCGAAGGGCTCAGGCAACAATGTTGAAGGTTCTCTGCAAGTGTTTGCTGGTGCTGAGCATGCCGTTCTGGGCCATCGCCCAGGCGACGTCGGTGGTGTTTCTCAACCCTGGCAATTCGACCGAGACCTTCTGGGTCAGCTACGCGCAATTCATGCAGGCCGCCGCCAGGGACCTCGGCCTGGATTTGCGTGTGCGCTATTCCGAGCGCAACCCTGAGGCCACGCTGGTGCAGGCCCGTGAAGCCCTGCAAGGCAGCGAGCGTCCGGACTACCTGGTGCTGGTCAACGAGCAGTACATCGCCCCACAGATCTTGCGCCTGTCCCAAGGCAGCGGGGTCAAGCTGCTGATTGTCAACAACGCGCTGACCGCGGACCAGACTCAACTGCTGGACGCGGGCAAATACCCCAACTGGATCGGCAGCATGGTCGCCGACGACGAGCAGGCGGGCTACTTGATGCTCACCCAGTTGTTGCGCCTGCATGGGCCTGTCGCCCCCGACCAAACCCTCGACCTGATCGCGTTCTCCGGAGCCAAGACCACTCCCGCCGCCCAACTGCGCGAGCAAGGTTTGCAGCGCGCCCTGGCGGATCATCCAGAGGTGCGCCTGCGCCAGTTGGTGTATGGCGAGTGGAGCCGCCAGCGCGCTTTCGACCAGGCCACGCAGTTATTCAAACGCTACCCGCAGACCGCACTGGTGTGGTCGGCCAACGATGAAATGGCGCTGGGGGCAATGGATGCACTCACAGGCAGTGGCCGCACGCCGGGCACGGACGTGTTGTTCAGCGCGGTCAACAGTTCGCCAGAAGCGTTGCAGGCGCGCCTTGAGGGACGCCTGAGTGTGCTGGTGGCTGGGCATTTCACCCTTGGCGGTTGGGCGATGGTGGTGCTGCATGACGATGCCCGGGGGCTGGGCATGGCGCAGTACGGTGGGCGCGAGCGTAAGCTCGGGCTCTTTCGATTGATTGATCCGCCACAAGCCACGCGCCTTTTAGAGATGCAGGGGCGCGAGGACTACGGCGTCGATTTTCGCGCGCTGTCAGCCCAGGGCAAGCCCGCCACCTATCGCTACCCGTTCAGCCTGCAACTGCTGATGCCTTGACCGGGTTCAAACACCGGCCAAGTGCAGCACCAGCTTGACGATGCCAAACAGGGTCAAGGCAAACACAGCGGTAAACACAATACCCAGGATGACAAAGTGGCTGGGCTTGCCATGGGTAAAGTCGCGGGCGCGATTCTTCCCGCTCTGCACCCCGAAGGCGGCTGCCATCACGCTGTGAAGCATCTGCCAGAAAGTCGGCGGCTTGTTGTTGGAATCGTCCATAAAGGCCTCGCGGTAGGGATCAAACCCATGGATGAGGATAGCCAAGTTCCCGCAAAACATCGGCTGTAGCTATCTACCGCCCTGGCGGTTGGCCCGTTCGCTGTACTGGGACTCCTTAACAGAGTCATCAGGAACGAGCGCATGCCTACCTTACCCGCCCCGGCAGAACAGGGGCTACACACCGCATTGATCAAGAACAGCTTGCCCGGCTGGATTGCCCGCAGCGCGGCTGCGGACATCCGGCGCTTGAAGCCGGGCCTGCTGCCCGGGCGCGTCTCCGAGGATGCACCACCTGCCTGGCTCAGTAACGCGCCTGCGGGGCTGCGCCAGGCATTCGCCGACAGCCAGCTGGCCAGTCGACGCGCCCATGAACGACTGGCCAAGACTCTCGACGGCCTCAAGGGCATCACCGAGTTCGCCCAGCCGCTGCTGGAAGAGGCCTGGCGCAACCGGTTCGGTGAGGTACCGGACGTCCACCAACACCAGTTGCACTACCTGCGCTACCGCGAGGTGCCGCAACAGCATTCGCTGTTGCAGGCGGCATTGCTCAACTTTGAAGGCAATGAAGACTTTGCCGATATTGCCCTTGAGCAAACCAGCGCACTGGCCCCCGAAGGGGCTTTGTTCACCGAGTATTACGGTGAAATATTGCCCGACCATTCACGCCGCGCCCGCTATCGCTACCGTGAAAAGCTCGCCATCACCCCGGACCAGTTTGCCGCACTCTGCCGCCAGCTGGACCTGGGCCAGCAATACCAGGCGCATTTGCAACAAGTGTTCGAGGACGCGGGCACCAAGGCCGTGGTGCGCGAGCAGATGATCGACGCGCAAAAGAAACTGCTGGCCGTCAGGCTGCACACGGCGCGGATGAAGAGCGAAATCAGCGACAGTGCCTATGCCATGCTCAACGCCTTGCTGGCCGGTACCGAACGGCCGCAGTGGGATGGCAAGCCTGTCGCCTGCAGCCAATTGGCGATTCTCGGCTGCAAGGTGGGTGAAGTCGTGCTGATCGGGCCGGGCGTCGGCGCGATCGCAGAGGCGCGGCAGCAGTTGGGCCTGGCCACCGCATTGTTGCCCGGCGCCTCGCTCGGGGACTTGCTGGTCCCTGCCGCGGCCGACCAGCGGCTGGTGGCCTGGATCCCCGGTGCGCCGTTGTACCCGCTCAAGGAATACCCGTCGATGAAGGCGTTCGAGGCGGACCTGGCAACCCAACTGCGCTCGCCAGCCTATCAACGGCTGTTCGCCAGCTTGGTGCCGCAAGGCGAGGCGCCTGCTTTCCTGCAGCGGCTGAAAACCAAGCTGTTTACCTATAAGTGGAATTCCAGAGGTTACAAGGAGCAGGTCTACGACACGCACATCGACCTGACCCGCCGCGAAACCTTGATCAGTGGCGAGCTGTTCGGAGCGCTCTATGACAACCACCTGCAACGTCTGAAAGATAACGCCAGAACGCTCGCCGTACCCACCGCCGAGGCGGATCGCAAGGCTGCCCAGGAACGCCACGAACATTGGCTGAGTATTGGTTTGAATGTGTTGAACGTGGCGGCCTTTGTCGTGCCTGGCCTGGGGGAGGTGATGCTGGCGGTCACGGCGGTGCAGCTGGGCCTGGAGGTCTACCATGGCATCGAGTCGTGGAAGGAAGGCGACATGGATGCCGCCTGGGGGCATTTGGAATCGGTGGCGCTGAACGTGGCATTCATGGCCGCCCTCGGCGGATCGACGGCCCTGGCCAGCCGCGCGCCGAAGATCCAGGTGTCCCGATGGGTGGATGGCCTGGTACCGGTCAAACTGCCCAGCGGTGAGGCCCGCCTCTGGAAGCCGGACCTGGCGCCGTACCGCAGCGAAGTCGTGCTGGACCCGGCCCTCAAGCCCAATGCCCAGGGCCAGTACGAGACAGGCGGCAAGATTTACGTGCGTATCGGTGAAAACCTGCATGAAAAAGGCTTCGACAGCCGAATCCGCAAGTGGCGGATCAAACACCCGGATAATCCCGAGGCTTATCAACCGATCCTTGAACACAACAACGCCGGTGCCTGGCGGCATGCGCATGAGCAGCCTTTCAAATGGGACCGCCTGACCCTGTTACGACGACTGGGGCCTGCCACTGAAGAATTCTCTGATACGACCCTGGGTATTATCGGGGATATCAGTGGGGTCCAGGATCACGTGTTACGCAAGACGTATATCGAAGGCAGGCCGCTGCCCGCCTTGCTGGCCGATACCCTTGAGCAGTTCCGCAGCCAGCCAGTGGCGGATACGGCGCCGCTGGCTGGCGAAGAGGCGGTGCTGCAACGGCGCTTCCCCGGGTTGTCGAGGCGAGCCATCCGGGAAATCCTTGATACCGCCAGCGAACAGGAGCGCCTGCAACTGCGCAGTCAGCGCGGGACCTCGGCGCGCCTGGATAACGCCGCTCGCCGTGCGGTGCAACAAGGTCGCCTGAGCCGTGCCCTGAGGGGGTTGCATCGTCAGGCTGACGCTGGCGTCGACACTGACCGCCTGGCCCTGCACTGCCTGCAACACTTGCCGGGATGGCCGACTGACCTGCGCCTGGAAGTGCGGTTTCAAGCTGTCGAAGGTCCATTGCTGGACAGCATTGGTCCGCAAGATGCCCCGCTGCGCAGATACCTGGTCAAGCAGGGCGAAACCTTCCAGGCCTACGACGAGCGCGGTGTCGCGCTGAACAGCCGGACCACTGGACGGCGCAATTTCTTCCAATCGGTCGTGCATGCGATCCCCGCTGCGGCACGACCTGGCTTGGGGATGCCCTTGCCGACCCTGGACCGGGAACTGCAACAAGCGGTGGCCGGTTATGCCACCCGCCGCCGTAGCCAAATGTTCAATGTGCTCGGCCTGCGCGCACCGCGTTCGCGACCCGTGTTGACGGGGGCGGGGGGCGTCCTGGGTTACCCTTTGAGCGGTCGGGGCAAAAGCTTTGAAGTGGATGCATCGCTGACGGCGAGGGTGCAGGCGCTCTATCCCAACCTCAACGGCGGACAGGCCAGCCAGTTCGTCCTGAGCCGATTGCAGGCCGGTGAAAGCGCCCAGCAGGTCTTCACCCTGTTGGGAAACCGCCAACGTGAGTTTGACCTGTTGCAGGAAGAACTTGATCAGTGGACCGCCGCTGCTGCCGGGCAGGCGGGCGGGGCCAGCCAGCAACAACGGGCAGCGGCCGACATCATCGGTTGCTGGCGCCAGGGCATTTACCGCGAGCTGCCTCCCCTGAGCACCCTGTCGCTGGGCAGCGTGACGGACCTTCCGCGGCTGAGCGCAGACTTTTCCCATGTGCACTCGCTGAGTGTGCGAGCCGAGGTGTTATCGGGTGAGCAGGGTGCAAGGCTGGCTGAGCAGTTTTCCCGCGTGCAACGCCTTGATGTGCTCCTTGAGGCAACGCCAGGCATTGAGTTGGTCGGCGGACTGAACCGCTTTACCGGGCTTACCCAGTTGACATTAAGCGGCCGGGATATGGCCTATCCCGCGGCGTTCATGCAGCGCCTGGGGGGAATGGAGCGTTTGCAGAACCTGACAGTCGAGGGCGTTTCGCAAAGCCTGGACGTCAGCGCCTTCACGCACTTGCGCGTGCTGCGCATGGAGGGCTCGGTGCAGGAGTGGCCACAGGGGGTGACGTCACTTGAGCACCTTGAGAGGCTCGACCTGTGGCGAACAAACATTCGCTCGGTGCCCACCTCGATGCTCGCCGGGCATGACCGCCTGTGGCGCGGTTTGAACCTCAGGTGGGCCGCGTTTGAGCGCCGGGAATTTATGGCGGTGTACGAACATGTGCGGGGTAATCCGGCGCACCTGCTCAATGAACAAACCCTGGCGGAGGGGTACTGTGAGGGTGTGATGGACCGGCTGAAAAATGTGCGCTGGGGATTTGGCGTAGACGTCGTGTTGCAGTTACGGCAGCAGGGCATGAGCGTTGAGCAGATGCTGGCCCGCACCCATCAGTTGCTGGACGAACAGCTTTCCTTGAGCCAGGACCTGGAGGCTTGGGCAGCCCGGGAACTGCGGGTTGACCGGCGACAGGTGGACGCTTTTTACCGCCAGCGCGCCGCCGAGCGGCTCCTGGATTGTTGGCGCGAAGGCCTGGGGCCGCGTTTTGCGCTGTCGGGCCGATCGACCCGTTCCAACCTTTCGACTACCACGCTGAACCTGTCAGGTGGCGTGCTCGGCGACTTGCCGAGATTACCGGCGCCGGCGTTCGCCCATGTGAAGCAGGTAAACCTGAGTGGCACCCAGGTTTCCATTGAGACGCTGAACGACTTTCTCGGTGCATTCCGCACCATTGAAGAGTTGAACCTCAGTAGCGGCAACCTGGTGCAGTTGCCTTCGGCGCTGGATGACTTCACCGCCCTGCGTCAGTTGGATCTTTCCCACAACCAACTGAACGTCACCCCGGCCATCCAGCAACGCTTGAGCCGCCTGACCACCCTTGAAACACTGGACTTGCAATACAATCGCGTGATGAGCCTGGATGTGCGTGGCCTCAACGCCTTGCGCCGCTTGAACCTCAGCCACACCGGTATCACGGACTGGCCCCTGGGCGTGCTGGACTTGCCCGTGCTGGAAAGCCTTGACCTGAGCTACAGCGCAATCACCCGCGTGCCGCCCCAGGCACTCACCGGCCACGACGCACTGATGCTCAAGAGCAACCTGCGGGGTTGCCGACTTACCCCAAGAACCTGCGCCGACATCCAGGTCTTTGCGCAACGCACGTTCCGTGAAAACCCATTGGGGGTTGACGTTGAGTTACTGCCGCTGGTGGGGCCGAATATCTACCTGCACAAGCCATTGGGCATTCCTCAAACGCAGTTGAGCATCGGCAGGACCGGCGGCGATCCGGAATATTTCCCGGTCCGGGTGACGGACGACCCCGGCCAGTTGCTGTTGCCGCTGCAGGTCGAGAACGTCGGCGCGCAAGCGCGGCTCACTCCGGCAGCACGCCTGCAACAGTTGGACCCTTCACTTGACAGTGCCGAGGCGGTGGAGCGCATCGTGGAATGGCAAGCCGCCGGGCTCGGCGCCACCGCCATCGACACGCGCCTGGTGCAGCTACACAGCGAACATCAGCGCCTGAGCAGCGCGTTGAACAGTTGGATCGACATCGAGGGTTATCGCGAAAGTGGTGGCTGGGTCAGTGCCATCAACCGTCGGCGCGCGGCCGACAGGATTCTTCAGAGCTGGCGCCACAACTTGCGTGCCCGGCCCGAGTTGCCGCCGGTGGACGGGCGCGAGGTACTGGACCTGTCCGGGCTGTATGTGGGCGACCTGCCGGCGTTGCCTGCGTCAATGAGCCACGTCAGCGTGCTCGACCTCACTGAGGTGAAGCTGACGGAGCAGGGTTCCAATGGGTTCCTGGGCAGTTTTCCTCACCTGCGTTGGCTTATGCTCAATAAAAACGGCCTGGCGCACCTGCCGGAGGTGATCAACCGATACACGGCGCTGACTCACCTCGAAGCCACCTACAATGATTTGCGCGACGCCGTGGAGCTACAGACACTGCTTGGTCCGTTAACTGCACTGGAATGGCTCGACCTTGGCGAGAACACCCTGGCCAACCTGGACGTCAGCGGCCTGCACGGGCTGACAAACCTGGACCTGCACAATAACGTCCTGGAGGAGTGGCCGACGGGGGTATTGGAACTGCCCCGCCTGCGCACACTCGACCTCAGCAATAACCAGATCGAGACCATCCCGGACGATGCCCTGTTGCCTCGGCACAACCTCCTGATGAGCAACACCAACCTGACGGACAACGGGCTGGAAGAGCGCGCGTTCGAGCGGTTGAGCGAGTTCCTGGATGAAACGGGTTTTGGCCTGGGTTATACCCGGGAGCAAATTAATGACCAACTCGATGTCTTCCTGCGCAATGCCAGTCGCGAGGAAGCGGAGCTGAGCGGTGAGCTGCATCCGGAGCTGCTGACGCCCGAGGCACAGAAAGCCCAATGGTTTGCTGGCGTGGCGGCCGATTCCAGCAAGCACGCGGTCTGGGAGTCGCTCAAGAGCGCTGACGACAGTGAGGATTTCTTCTACATCATTTCCCAGCTGAAAAACGCCCAGGACTTCATCACCGACCGCCCTGAGTTGACGCGCCGGGTATGGGAGGTGCTGGAGGCCGCCGAGCAACGTCCGGCGTTGCGCGAGCAACTGTTCGGCAAGGCTCGCGGCATGCGGATCAACGCGACCTGCGGTGACGGCTGGATCCTGCTGTTCAGCGACCTTGAAGTCAGTGCCTATGAGTTCAAGGCCCTGGAAACCGTGGAGCCCGGGAAAGAAGGCGCGGCGCTGTTCAAGCTGGCCAGAAGCATGATCCGCCTGGAACAGACTGAAGCCACCGCCAGCCGCGTGATCAGCCTCAAGCCCAGTGTTGACCCGGCGGAAATTCGCCTGGCCTATCGCATCGGCCTGGCCCAACGCCTGGAGTTGCCGCGCCAGCCGTCCGGCATGCTGTACCGCAACCTTTCCCAAGTGAAACAGGCCGATATCGACCAGGCCTACGCGAGCATCATCGCGAGGGAGGTGACCGAGGCGTTCACCGACGATCTGATCGCGCGCCAGTACTGGGTCGATTACTTGCAGAAGCAATACGCGACCGACTTTACGACGCTGGCACAAGCCCAGGCCCTCAAGGCTGAAGCCCTTGAGGATCGTTATCCGGAGTTTGGTGCGCAGTACGAGGCAGAAGCCGTGGTATTGGCCAGGCAAAGGACTGAGCAACGCCAGGCCCTGCTGATTCGCCTGTCCGTACAGGAGAGAGCGACGCTGGGGCTATAAGACGCAGCGTGGCAGGCCCGGAAGCGGGCCTGCCGCGTATCAGTTGTCGTAACCCAGGTTCGGCGCCAGCCAGCGTTCGGTCACGCTCAGGTCCTGGTCCTTGCGGGCGGTGTAGCTGGCGACTTGGTCCTTGTCGATCTTGCCCACCGCGAAGTACTGCGCCTGCGGGTGAGCGAAGTACCAGCCGCTGACGGCCGCTGCCGGGAACATCGCGTAGTGCTCGGTCAGGAACACGCCGCTGCGGCCCGCGTGCATCTCGCGGGCTTCAGGGTCCAGCAGTTGGAACAACTGGGCTTTCTCGGTGTGATCCGGGCACGCCGGGTAACCCGGGGCAGGGCGGATGCCGCTGTACAGCTCCTTGATCAGCGCGTCGTTATCCAGCACTTCATCCTTGGCGTAGCCCCAGTGCTCTTTACGCACCTGCTGGTGCAGCCACTCGGCGCAAGCCTCGGCCAGGCGGTCGGCCAGGGCCTTGACCATGATCGAGTTGTAGTCGTCGCCGGCGTCCTGGTAGGCCTTGGCGACTTCTTCGGCACCGATGCCGGCGGTGGTGATAAAGCCACCGATGTAGTCAGTCACGCCGCTGTCCTTGGGCGCGACGAAGTCGGCCAGGGAGAAGTTCGGCTTGCCGTCGGTCTTGATGATCTGCTGGCGCAGGTGGTGCAGCTTGGCAATCGGCTGGCCATCGTCGCCGTAGACTTCCAGGTCATCGTCCTGCACCTGGTTGGTCGGCCAGAAACCGAACACGGCGCGGGCGCTGATGAGTTTTTCATCGATCAGCTTCTTGAGCATTTCCTGTGCGTCGGCGTACAGCGCCGTCGCCGCTTCACCCACCACTTCGTCAGTGAGGATGCGCGGGAATTTTCCGGCCAGGTCCCAGGAAATAAAGAACGGTGTCCAGTCGATGTACTCGGCCAGGACGTTGAGGTCGATATTGTCCAGCACCCGGGCACCGGTAAACGTCGGCTTGACTGGCGTGTAGCTGCTCCAGTCGAACTGTGGCTTCTTGGCGATGGCGGCCGGGTAGCTCAGGCGCTCGGTGCGGGCGCTGCGGTTGGAGGTGCGCTCGCGCACGTCGATGTATTCCAGGCGGGTTTTTTCAACGAACGCCGGCTTCAATTCCTTGGACAGCAACTGCGTCGCCACGCCCACGGCGCGGGAGGCGTCGGTGACGTAGATCACCGCGTCATTGCTGTACTTCGGCTCGATCTTCACCGCCGTGTGGGCCTTGGAAGTGGTGGCGCCACCGATCATCAGCGGCAGGTGGAAATCCTGGCGCTGCATCTCGCGGGCAACGTGCACCATCTCGTCCAGGGACGGCGTGATCAGACCCGACAGGCCGATGATGTCGCACTTCTGTTCCTTGGCCACTTGCAGGATTTTCTCGGCCGGGACCATCACGCCCAGGTCGACGATGTCATAGCCGTTGCAACCCAGCACCACGCCGACAATGTTCTTGCCGATGTCGTGCACGTCGCCCTTCACCGTGGCCATCAGGATCTTGCCCTTGGCTTCCGGCTTGTCGCCTTTTTCCAGCTCGATGAACGGAATCAAGTGGGCCACGGCTTGCTTCATCACCCGGGCGGATTTCACCACCTGAGGCAGGAACATTTTGCCGGCGCCGAACAGGTCGCCGACGATGTTCATGCCGGACATCAGCGGGCCTTCGATCACCTCGATCGGGCGCGCGAACGACTGCCGGGATTCCTCGGTGTCTTCGACGATGTGAGTGGTGATGCCCTTGACCAGCGCGTGTTCCAGGCGCTTGTTGACTTCCCAGCCGCGCCATTCTTCGGTCTCGGCTTCCTTGACGCTGCCGTCGCCTTTGTACTTGTCGGCAATGGCGAGGAGGGCGTCGGTGCCTTCCGGGGTGCGGTTGAGCACCACGTCTTCCACCGCGTCACGCAGCTCGGCCGGGATCTGGTCGTAGATCTCCAGCTGGCCGGCGTTGACGATACCCATCGTCAGGCCGTTACGGATCGCGTACAGCAGGAACACCGAGTGGATCGCTTCACGCACCGGGTTGTTGCCACGGAACGAGAACGACACGTTGGACACGCCGCCGGAGGTCAGCGCATACGGCAGCTCGTCGCGGATGTAGGCACAGGCATTGATGAAGTCGACGGCGTAGTTGTTGTGCTCTTCGATACCGGTGGCGACCGCGAAGATGTTCGGGTCGAAGATGATGTCTTCCGGCGGGAAGCCGACCTCATTCACCAGGATGTCGTAGGAGCGTTTGCAGATTTCTTTCTTGCGCGCTTCGGTGTCGGCCTGACCGGCTTCGTCGAACGCCATTACCACCACCGCCGCCCCGTAGCGCTTGCACAGCTTGGCGTGATGAATGAACTGTTCCACGCCTTCCTTCATGCTGATGGAGTTGACGATGCCCTTGCCCTGGATGCATTTCAGGCCGGCTTCGATCACTTCCCACTTGGAGGAGTCGATCATGATCGGTACGCGGGAGATGTCCGGCTCGCCGGCAATCAGATTGAGGAAGGTCACCATGGCCTTCTTCGAATCCAGCATGCCTTCGTCCATGTTGATGTCGATCACCTGGGCTCCGGCTTCCACCTGCTGCAGGGCGACTTCCAGGGCTTCGGTGTAGTTGTCTTCACGGATCAAACGGGCGAAGCGGGCGGAACCGGTGATGTTGGTCCGCTCGCCGACGTTGACGAACAACGAGCTGCGATCAATGGTGAACGGTTCCAGGCCCGACAGGCGGCAGGCCTTCGGAATGTCCGGGATCGGGCGCGGTGCGTAACCGGCCACGGCCTTGGCGATGGCTTCAATGTGGCCCGGCGTGGTGCCGCAGCAACCACCGACGATGTTCAGGAAGCCGCTCTGGGCGAATTCTTCGATGACCTTCGCGGTTTCCGACGGCAGTTCGTCATACTCGCCGAATTCGTTGGGCAGGCCGGCGTTCGGGTGCGCGGAAACGTGGGTGTTGGCCTTGTTCGACAGCTCTTCCAGGTACGGACGCAACTCGCTCGCACCCAGTGCGCAGTTCAGGCCCACGGACAGCGGCTTGGCGTGGCTGACCGAGTTCCAGAACGCTTCGGTGGTCTGGCCCGACAGGGTACGGCCGGAGGCGTCGGTGATGGTGCCGGAGATCATGATCGGCAGTTCGACGTTCAGTTCCTCGAACACGCCCTGTACGGCGAAGATCGCAGCCTTGGCGTTGAGGGTGTCGAAAATGGTTTCGATCAGGATCAGGTCGGCGCCGCCCTCGATCAGGCCCTTGGTGGCTTCGGTGTAGTTTTCCACCAGCTCATCGAAGGTCACGTTGCGGTAGCCGGGGTTGTTCACATCGGGCGACAGCGAGCAGGTACGGCTGGTCGGACCGAGCACGCCGGCGACGAAACGCGGCTTGGCCGGGTTTTCCAGGGTCTTGGCGTCGGCGATCTTGCGCGCCAGGCGCGCGCCTTCTACGTTTAATTCGTAGGCCAGGTCTTCCATGCCGTAGTCGGCCATGGAAATGCGCGTGGCGTTGAAGGTGTTGGTTTCCAGGATGTCGGCGCCGGCATCCAGGTAGGCTTTTTCGATGCCGCCGATCACGTCCGGACGGGTGATCACCAGCAGGTCGTTATTGCCCTTGACGTCGCTCGGCCAGTCGGCGAAGCGTTTGCCACGGTAGTCTTGCTCTTCCAGCTTATAGCTCTGGATCATCGTGCCCATGCCGCCGTCGAGGATCAGGATGCGTTCCTTGAGGGCTTGGTGGAGGGCTTGCAGACGAGCGCTACGATCGGGCATGGGACTACTCTGGTCAGGTATTACGGAGGGCGAAGATCATAACAAACCTGTGCGCTTTTAGAGCATGTGCCGGGTTTGCATGAATATCGCTCATGTTGTCGGGCGTGTTACATCGGTAGAATCGCCAGGTTTTTCACCGTACGCATTGAATCGGGACCGGGAACATGTCACTTCGCCTCATCGTCAGCGCCGTTTTTGCGCTGGTCGCTATTACCGCACAGGCAGAAGGTCCCGCCCCGGCGATCTCTTATACCCGTGATATTCAGCCGATCTTCACCGAGAAGTGCGTGGCCTGCCACGCCTGCTATGACTCGGCCTGCCAGCTCAACCTCGGCAGTGCCGAAGGCGCCGCACGTGGCGCGACCAAAGTGCCGGTATATGACGGCGAACGCAGCCAGGCCAGCCAACCGACGCGTTTGTTTTATGACGCCTCCGGCAAGGCCGCCTGGCAGCGGAAGGGTTTCTACTCGGTACTCGATGCCCAGGGCAGCCAGGCCGCACTGATGGCGCGCATGCTGGAACTGGGACATACCGCGCCGCTTGCGCCCAACGCCAAGCTGCCCGACGACATCGTGCTGGGCCTGAACCGCGAAAACACCTGCCCGATGCCGGGGGAGTTCAACGCCTACGCAGGTAACCACCCGAAGGAAGGCATGCCCCTGGCCGTCACCGGCCTGACCGACCAGCAGTACCAGACCCTGCAACGCTGGCTGGCCTCCGGCGCACCTATCGACGAACAAGGCCTGGCCCCAAGTGCCAAGGAAGCTTTGCAGGTGCAGCAGTGGGAAAACCTGTTCAATCAGCCCGGCGCCCGGGAAAGCCTGGTGGCGCGCTGGTTGTTCGAGCACCTGTTCCTCGCCCACATCTACTTTGAAGGCGGCGAGCCGGGGCATTTCTTCCAGTGGGTACGCTCGCGCACCCCGAGCGGGCAGCCGATCGACCTGATCAACACCCGTCGCCCCAACGACGACCCAGGTACCCAGGTGTATTACCGCCTTTGGCCGGTGCAGGGGGTGATCGTGCACAAGACCCACATCACCTATCCGTTCAGCGCCGAGAAAATGGCCCGGATCAAGTCGCTGTTCTACACCGATGACTGGCAGGTGAACGCGTTGCCGGGCTACGGACCGGGCCGGCGGGCCAACCCGTTCGAGACCTTCGAGGCGATTCCGGCCAAGGCGCGCTACCAGTTCATGCTGGATAACGCCGAATACTTCGTGCGTACCTTTATTCGCGGGCCGGTCTGCCGGGGCCAGATCGCCACGGATGTGATCCGCGACAACTTCTGGACCCTGTTCCAGGACCCTGACCACGACCTGTACATCACCGATGCCCGCTACCGCGGCCAGGCCACGCCGTTGCTGGCGATGCCGGGGCAGATTGATGATGTGGGCAGCGTGCTCAGCCTGTGGCTTAAATACCGCGACAAGCGCAACGAATACGAAGCGCTGCGCCGAGACAGCTATGCCGACCTGCCGCCGCCGAGCTGGGCTTCCCTGTGGGCGGGCAACGATAACGCCTTGCTGAGCATCTTCCGCCACTTTGACAGCGCCTCGGTGACCAAGGGGTTGATTGGCGAAGTACCGCAAACGATGTGGTTGTTCGACTATCCGCTGCTGGAGCGCACCTATTACCAGTTGGCGGTGAATTTCGATGTGTTCGGCAACGTTTCCCATCAAGCCCAGACGCGCTTGTATTTCGACCTGATCCGCAACGGCGCCGAACAGAACTTCCTGCGCTTGATGCCGGCGGACTCGCGGGATGACTTCCTCGACGATTGGTACCAGAACAGCGGCAAGGTCAAGCTGTGGATGGACTATGAAGCCATCGACGATGACAAGCCCACGGGCCTCAAGCTCGATGAAAAGGACCCCAAGCGCGACTTCGCCAACCAGTTGCTGGCCCGTTACGGCGACCTGAACGCCAGCCCGGACCCGATCAACCGTTGCATCAGCGCCTATTGCTCGCGTCCCGGCATCGACCCGGCGCTGCAGGACGCCGAACAGGCCCTGAGCCGCCTGACCAACCGCCCGGCGGCGGGGCTCAAGGTGATCGACCTGTTGCCGGAAGCGACCATGCTGCGCATCGAAACCCGCAGCGGCAAACGTGAGATGTACAGCCTGTTGCGCAACCGCGCCCATAGCAACGTCGCCTTTATGCTCGGTGAGGCCTATCGGTATCAGCCGGGCCTGGACACCGTGACCATTTATCCCGGGGTGCTGAGCAGCTATCCGAACTTCATGTTCAACATCCCGGCGGAGCAGGTGCCGGAGTTTGTCGCTGCCATGGAGAATGGCAAGGACGCCAATCGCTTCGAGAAGATTGTCGACCGTTGGGGCATCCGCCGCAGCCATCCGCAGTTCTGGCAGTACTTCCACGACCTGTCGCAGTACCTCCACGAAACCACGCCGCTGGAAGAGGGCGTGCTGGACATGAATCGCTACGAGAATCTTTGATCGACCTTTGACCGTCGACGGCTGTCCCAAGCCAGAGACACCTGAATAACCGGTGTCGAGGGTTGGGAGAGCGGGTCGACTATGTTGATTTCAGTACAGGCACTGCGCGCCCTGGCGGCCTGGACCGTGGTGGGTCATCACTTCATGCAGATTTTCTTTGGCTTCCAGGCCGATTCGGCGCTGGGGCATCTGTTTGTCGACAAGGGCGCGGCGGGCGTGGATGTGTTCTTCGTGATTAGTGGTCTGGTGATCTTCCTTTCCACCGAGAACAAACAGCTGCCGCCCTGGCGATTCCTGGTGTATCGCTTATTGCGGATCGTGCCGGCGTACTGGTTCTACACGCTATTGATGGCGCTGCTGGTGGTGTTTGCGCGGCCGGTGTTGCCGGACCAGAGTGTCGATGCGGCCCATGTGTTGATGTCCTTGCTGTTCATACCCTCCGAAAATCCCGGCGGTTATGGGGTGTATCCGACGTTGAATGTCGGTTGGACCCTGAACTACGAAATGCTCTTCTACGTGCTGTTTGCCTGGGCGTTGCTGTTCCGCCGGCAGTGGCGGGTGCTGGTGGTGGGCGCGTTGTTGTTCGCGGTATGCCAGGCGTGGACGTCGTTTGGCTGGATCAGCGATTTCTATCGTTCGGACATCGTGTACGAGTTCTTGCTGGGAATTGGCATCGGCATGCTGTACCGCAAGGGCTGGATTCGCCCCGGCCTGTGGCTGCCCCTGGCGGGTATTGCCGGTGCGCTGCTGGCGATTTATCACTGGCCGGCATCACCTCGCGCCCTGACCTGGGGCTTGCCGAGTGCGGTGCTGGTGGTGGCCTGTATCTCGATGGAACGCTATTTCGAGCGCAGCCGCCTGCTCAAGGTGATGGGGGATTGTTCTTATTCGGTCTATCTGATGCACGTGCTGGTGTTGTCCGCCGGCGGTTTTGTCGCCCAGCGTTATGGGGTCAATGCCTACGTGATGCTCGGCGTGTGCGTGGTGTTGATCGCCCTTGGGTCGTTGGCCAGCTATCACTGGTTGGAAAAGGGCAGTTATCGTCGGCTCAAAGGCTGGTTCGATGGCGACGAACGGTTGGTTCTTTTCCGACAAAAATACTAGGACTTTGTACCTCGGTAATAATTTGGCGTAAACTGCCGGCAAGCCTGCGAGGAGTTTCCATGACCGCTATTACCATTACCGACGCCGCCCACGATTACCTGGCTGATCTGCTGTCGAAGCAGAACACCCCGGGCATCGGGATCCGCGTCTTTATCACCCAGCCCGGCACCCAGTACGCAGAGACGTGCATTGCCTACTGCAAGCCGGGAGAAGAAAAACCTGAAGATACGGCGTTGGGGCTGAAAAGCTTCACGGCGTATATCGATGCGTTCAGCGAAGCTTTCCTTGACGATGCGGTGGTTGACTACGCCACTGATCGTATGGGTGGCCAACTGACCATCAAGGCGCCGAACGCCAAGGTGCCGAACGTTAATGCGGATAGCCCGATTAACGAGCGCATCAACTATTACCTGCAGACCGAGATCAATCCCGGGCTGGCCAGCCACGGTGGTCAGGTGAGCCTGATTGATGTGGTGGATGATGGTATTGCTGTGTTGAAGTTTGGTGGCGGTTGCCAGGGCTGTGGCCAGGCGGACGTGACCTTGCGTGAGGGGATTGAGCGTACGCTGCTTGAGCGGGTTCCGGAGCTTAAGGGTGTGCGGGATGTGACTGACCATACGCAGAAAGAAAACGCCTACTACTAAGGGTGTTCGCTGCTGATGTGGAAAAACGGCGCCTCGTGAGCGCCGTTTTTTATTTTGAATCAGCGGGTTGCGTGGTGTTTGTGAGATTTTAGGTTGGGGGTTTGTGTACATATCCGTTGCTGCGGTAACGGCCACTTAGGGTTCCGCTCTTACAGCGGGTCACTTTTGGCAAACGCCCCAAAAGTAACCAAAAGGTCTTTGCCCCACCACTCGGTGCCTCGCTTAGGCTCGGCATGCCCGCACTCCGGCACGATTCCGCGGGTCGCCGCGACGGGCCATCCATGGCCCGGCGCGGCTAAATCGGCATCCCTGCCGATTTACCCGCTCCACCGTGCCTACTTGCGGCCATCGTGGTTAACGGGGCCCGCAGATCAAAATCAAAAGCAGATCAAAAGCACGCAGCTTCGCTGGCGCTCGACAGCTGCTACGGGCGGGGTGGCGCTGCTTTTCTGTGGGAGCTGGCTTGCCTGCGATGCAGACAACTCGGTGCATCAGGTACACCCAGTTGATGCTATCGCAGGCAAGCCAGCTCCCACATTTGACCGTGCCCGCTTTAGCTTTTGATTTTGCTCTTCAACACTCAAGCCGGCCGGTAGGCCGCTGTGCCCTTGATCTGCTTTTGATCTTGATCTTAGGCGCCCCGTTAAACCACGCTGGCCGAACGCAGGCTTTGGAGCGTGGGTAACCCGGCAGGACGCCGGGTTAGCCGTCCTGGGCCAAGGATGGCCCATGACGGCGGCCCACGGTCCAAAGCCGGAGTGAGGGCACACCGAGCCTAGGCGAGGTGCCGAGTGGTGGGGCAAGAGCGTTTTGCTTACTTTTGCGCTGTTCAAAAGTGAGCCGCTGTAAGAGCGGAACCCTAGGTGGCCGTTACCTAAATAACGGATATGTACACCATCACCACCCCCCTCAGGGCCGATACAGATGCGCATGCCCCGCGCGATACAACGACGACTCACCAAAACCGTCACTGGCCAAAACCCGACCCACGACAATCAACGCCGTACGCCGAAACCCCTTGGCCGCCACCTTCCCGGCAATATCCGCCAGCGTACCAATGGCCCAATCCTGATCCGGCCAGGTCGCCCGATGCACCACGGCAATCGGACAATCCTCCCCATAGTGAGGCACCAACTCAGCCACGATCCTCTCCAGATGATTCACCCCCAGATGAATCGCCATGGTCGTCCCATGCTGCGCCAAACTACTGAACGCCTCACCCTCAGGCATCGCCGTCTTATCCGCATACCGCGTCAAAATCACACTCTGCGCAATGTCCGGCAACGTCAGCTCAGCCTCCAACAACGCCGCACACGCCGCCACTGCCGTAACCCCAGGAATGATCTGAAACCCAATCCCCAGCTCCCGCAACAGCCGAATCTGCTCCCCAATCGCCCCGTACAAACTCGGATCCCCGGAATGCACCCGCGCCACATCCTGGCCTTTCTCATGGGCCGTCTTGATCAGCCCAATGATCTGCTCCAGATGCAGCTCCGCACTGTTAACCACCAGCTCCGCCTGATGCCCCTCAAGCACCGCCGCCGGCACCAGCGAACCGGCATAGATAATCACCGGGCAACTGCGAATCAGCCGCTGCCCCTTGACGGTGATCAGTTCCGGGTCACCTGGACCGGCGCCGATGAAAAAGACAGTCATGGATTCATTCCTGTGAAAAAAAGCACGCGAGCAGCCCTCCAGATGAAGATTGCTCATGATCAAAGCTGACGATTATCGGGAATTCAGCCGGCGCAAGCCAATGCAAAGGTGGCCTGGGCGGTTTTTTTGCGGGTGACCAGCAGGGTAGCAGGGCCTTGGGACAGGTGTTCTGCGAGGGCCAGGGCGGCACTTTCCGCGATGCCGTAGCAGCCGGTATAAGCAAAAACCGTCTCAGACTTATGGCTCAATCGATCTTCATAAGACGCCAATTGCGCCGCACTGAAAAACACCAACGGCAACTCCAGAACCTGAGCCAGCGCCAGCAACCCCGGCTCATCCTGTTTGCGATCAAGACTGGCCAACGCAGTGATGCGCTGACGTTCAATGCCACCCTCGGCGAGGGCGGCATTGAACAGCTCAAGCAGGGCGTCGACAGAACAACCCCGCTGGCAACCCAGGCCCACCGCCAGGATCATGCCGAATACTGACCATCACGGTTACGGCGAAACAGCCACGCACTGATCAAGCCCAGCGCCAGCCAGAAGGCAATGTTGGTCAACTGCGAGGCAACCTTGAACTGAGCTTCCAGGGCTTCCGGTGCCAGCATCGAGTGGACCTCCGGCTGTGGCGCACCAATCACATGCGGGACCGTCAGGATCGCCACGCCCAGGACTTTCAGCAACCAGTTGCGACCGAACACGATCAGCGCGATACCGGCAGCGGTGGAGCCGGCAGTGCCGATCCACCAGATCTGCCGTTGTGCCAAGTCTGCGGCAGCCGTGCCCGGCAATTCAGGCGGCAAACCCAGGGTTGGCGCCAACACAAAGGTGGCGTAACCGGCCAGACCCCACAGCAGGCCTTGAGCCGTACGGGTCGGTGCACGCAGGGTGTACAGGCCGGCAAGCATCAGGGCAAAGCCCACGGCAACCACCAGGTTACCGCCTGTGGTCGACAGCACGCGCTGCCAGCCATCTTCCGGCTCCCAGGCTTCGGCGTCGTGGCTGTGGGCTGCAGCGCCGGCATGCTCATGCACTTCGGTGGCCACGGGGGCTTTTTCGAAGGTTTCCGCCTGCAGAATCAGTGGGGCAACCCAGAAGCTTTGCAGCAAGGTCAGCAGCAAGGCGGCCAGAAGACCGGTGAAACCTGCGGTTTGGGCAATACGCTTGATCATGTCGGCAGGTCTCAGTGGCACGGGAACGCGGCGCTGTGGCGGGTATCGTGGGCGGCGTTGTGCACCGCTTCGATGTGCGAGAAACCGGCGAAATACACCAGGCACGCGCCGAGGATCGACGCGCCGATAGCGGCGGTCAGGCGTTGGCTCAGGGTGGCGGTGGTGCTGGCGGTAGAGGCGGTGCTGCTGATGATCGACATGGCGCGTCCCTTCAGGGTTCAGGGTGCACGAGCGCATGAAAACCCCGCGAGCCAGGCACGCAGGGTTCTGAACAGCGCCCGCCCACCGCGGGTTTGTTATCTGATTTTTTCGGGCCGGTCTCCGGGCTTGCGAGGGGCCTGGGCCTTGAAAGCATCACCTTCCCATGCCCTGGAGGCACAGTGGATTTGACGCTTCACTCGCTTACCGTTGCGGGGGCAGCACCGGACTCGTCACGCCCTTGAGTAAAGGAACATGACTCACCGGTTTCCCGTTTCACCCTGTGAAGGGCACCCGAAACAAGATGTGTAGGAGAGCATGGGCGGGCGATGGACGTCAAATCGCCGCGTTAACTCCAGCGTTTGAACAACACACTGGCATTCACGCCACCAAATCCGAATCCATTGGATATCGCGTATTCAATCGGCAGCGGCCGGGCTTGACCTCGGACCATATCCAGCCCTTCGGCAGCGGGGTCCGGGTTGTCCAGGTTGAGGGTCGCCGGGGCAATCTGATCGCGCAGGGCGAGCACAGTGAAGATCGCCTCGATCCCGCCCGCTGCGCCCAACAGATGGCCGGTCGCCGACTTGGTGGCGCTGATCGCGACGCTGGCATTTGCACCGAACAGCGTATTGATCGCCGCCAGTTCGCCGTTGTCACCTACGGGTGTCGACGTGGCATGGGCGTTCAAATGCTGGATCTGTGCGGCGCTGATCCCCGCTTGCGCAATCGCCAATTCCATCGCCCGGCGCGCACCGGAGCCATCTTCCGGCCCTGAAGTCATGTGATAGGCGTCGGCGCTGGTACCGTAGCCCACCAGCTCGGCGATAGGCGTGGCCCCGCGAGCCAGTGCATGCTCCAGCTCCTCGATCACCAATATCCCGGCACCTTCGCCCATCACAAATCCATCTCGGCCTTGATCAAATGGGCGGGAAGCCAATGCCGGCGTGTCGTTGTAATCGCTGGACAGTGCACGTGCTGCGGCAAAACCGCCGAGGCTGACCCGGTGGATGCAGGCTTCGGCGCCGCCACACACGGCGATATCGATTTCCCCTGCGCGGATCATCCGAGCGGCATCACCAATCGCCTGTACGCCGGCGGCGCAAGCGGTGACGGGGGAGCCGAGCGGGCCTTTCAGTTGGTGCTGGATCGACACATGCCCGGCTGCCATGTTGCCGAGGAATGACGGGATCGTGAACGGCGACAGGCGGCGTGGCCCTTTGCTGTCAGCCGTACGAACGGCCTCGGCAATCGCGGGAAAACCACCCACGCCGGAGGCGATGATTGTCGCGGTACGTTCTTGCTGCGATGGCGTCTGCGGACTCCAGCCAGCCTGGGCCAGGGCCTCTTGCGCGGCTGCCAGGGCAAACACGATGAACCGGTCCATCTTGCGTTGTTCCTTGGCCGGGATGACAGTGTCGGGGTCAAAGCCGGCTTCAGGGTCCTGGGTGCGGTCGAGCACTTGGCCGCCGATGCTGATTGCCAGGTCGCCGACCAATGCCTCGGGTAGCCTGCGAATCCCGGATTCACCGGCCAGCAGGCGTTTCCAGGTCTGTTCCACGCCGGTTGCCAGCGGGGTCACTGCACCCATGCCGGTCACAACAATTCGCTTACTCATGATCGCTTAGCTCCGCAAATTTCAGGTTGGTAGCATTGCATAGACGAAGCTATCATTATGAAAGTAACATTCGATAGCTTAAATTTCCGGGGCCGCCCCATAGAGGAACTGCAATGCAACGTAAGTCGCTGGTGAATGCCGAATGCCCGGTAGCCCGTGGAGTGGAACGGGTAGGCGAGTGGTGGAGCATCCTGATCATGCGCGACGCGCTGCAAGGTTTGCGGCGCTTTGACGAGTTTTCACAGAGCCTGGGAATCGCTCCGAACATGCTGACTCGCCGGCTCAACAGCCTGGTGGACGCGGGGCTGTTGGAGCGCCGGCAATACAGCGAGCGGCCGCCACGTTTCGAGTACGTGCCGACGCCGGTCGGCGAGGATTTCCGGGTGGTGATTATGGCGTTCGTCGGTTGGGGCAACCGCCATTTCGCCAACGAAGGCGAAAGCCTGCAATTGGTTGACCGGGAAACCCGGCGCCCGGTGGAAGTGGCGGTGGTGGACGCCGACGGTGTGCGCGTGTCCGTCGAGCAATGCAGCGTTCAAGCCGGGCCTGCTGCCAGCGAGGGCATGCTGGAGCGCCTGGCGCTGCTTCGCGCCAAACGCTCGGACATTGACCCGTCCCCGCGCACTGCGTAGCCTTGCACCTTCGAGGTTCTTCGGCCCAGGCCGAAGCTAAGAAGGGAACGCGGTCAATGCCGCGGCTGCCCCCGCAACTGTAAAGGGTTTATCTGACTGCCACGCCACTGCCTGAACAAGGCGGGAAGGCGCAGCCAGCGCCGGCCTCACCGCCGGCAAGCCCCAAGCCAGGAGACCTGCCTCGCAACCGATTTTCTACTTCAACCGGGCGGGGTGATCCGGTGGCGAATTCTGCTTCTGCGCACCCGCGCAGGGCCACTCGTCCCGTATGCCCGCCCCAAAGGGCATCCGATGAAAACACTGGCCAAACTCCCCGTCACCATCGTTACCGGCTTCCTCGGCTCGGGCAAGACTACCTTGCTGCGCCACATGCTGGATAACGCCCAGGGGCGCCGTATCGCGGTGATCGTCAACGAGTTCGGTGAGCTGGGCATTGACGGTGAAATCCTCAAGCAATGCTCCATCGGCTGCACCGAAGAAGAAGCCAACGGCCGCGTCTACGAATTGGCCAATGGCTGCCTGTGCTGCACGGTCCAGGAAGAGTTCTTCCCGGTGATGCGCGAACTGGTGGCCCGTCGCGGCGACCTCGACCATATCCTCATCGAAACCTCGGGCCTGGCCCTGCCAAAACCCTTGGTCCAGGCGTTCCAGTGGCCGGAAATCCGCAGTGCCTGCACCGTTGACGCCGTGATCACCGTGGTCGACAGCCCGGCCGTGGCCGCCGGCACGTTCGCCGCCTTCCCGGACCAGGTCGACGCCCAGCGCAAGCTCGACCCGAACCTGGACCATGAATCGCCGCTGCACGAGCTGTTCGCCGACCAACTGGCCAGCGCCGACCTGGTGATCCTCAACAAGTCCGACCTGATCAGCCCTGAAGACCTGGCCCGTGTGCGCCTGGAAGTGGCTGAAGAACTGCCGCCGGCGGTCAAAATCATCGAAGCCAGCAGCGGTCGCCTGCCGCTGGACGTGTTGATCGGCCTGGGCGCGGGCTCCGAAGAACATATCGACGGTCGCCACAGCCATCACGATCATCATCACGAAGGTGAAGACGACCACGATCACGACGCCTTCGATTCCATCTCCATCGAACTGCCCCAGGCTGACGAAAGCCTGCTGCTGGACGCCCTGACCCAACTGGTGGTCAAGCACGGCATCCTGCGGGTCAAGGGTTTTGCGGCGATCCCGAACAAACCGATGCGCCTGCTGATCCAGGGCGTGGGCACCCGTTTTGACAAGCACTTCGACCGCGCCTGGCGCGCCGATGAGCCCCGCGCCACGCACTTGGTGCTGATCGGCCAGGAACTGGACGCCGCCTTGCTTGAAGCGCAACTGCGCGCCGCCCTCAGCGTTTAACCCATGCACCTGCTCAGGACCCAGCCCGGCGGTTTCGTTTCGGATGACAACATTGCCGACCTTGGACAGACTCCCGCCGAGCTGGTAATCCTGTGCAGCGGTGATTCCAGCCTGGCGTTGCTGGCCGAAGCGGCCCAGCAGTTGCCCGAGGATTACCCGAGCCTGCGGCTGGCCAACCCGATGCAGGTGCAGAACCATGCCTCGGTCGACCTGTATGTGGATGAGGTACTGCGTCACGCCAAGGTCATCCTGATTTCGCTGCACGGCGGCATCGGTTATTGGCGCTACGGTATCGAGCGCTTGGTGGAATTGGCCGAGCGTGGAGTGCAGCTGATTCTGGTGCCGGGGGATGATCGCCCGGACCCGGAACTCAGCGGTCTCAGCACCGTGGGTGCCGAGGAGCGTGACCGGCTCTGGCACTTCCTGCGCCAGGGTGGCTTGGGTAATGCGCTGGATTTCTATCGCTGCCTGGCTGCGGGCTATCTTGGCCGCGATTACGCCTGGAGCGAGCCGCAAACCCTGCCGCGCACGGCGATTTATCACCCGCGTAAAGCAAATGCCCGTCTCAACGATTGGCAGGCTGACTGGCAAGCTGATTTTCCGGTGGCCGCGGTGCTGTTCTACCGCTCCCATTTGCAGGCGGCCAACACCGGCTTTATCGATGTTTTTTGCCAACGCTTGCAGGCGGCGGGTCTTAACCCGCTGCCGATGGCGGTGGCCAGTTTGAAAGAGCCAGGCTGCCTGACGGTGGTCGAGGACTTGTTGGACGAAGTGCACGCCTCGGTGATTCTGAACACCACCGGCTTTGCCCAATCCAGCCCCGAAGCCCCGCACTTGCGGCCGTTTCGCCGCAATATTCCGGTGATCCAGGCGATTTGCGCCCAGGACAACGAGCCCGGCTGGCAGGCCAGCGAGCAAGGCCTCGGCCCCCGGGACCTGGCGATGCACATCGCGTTGCCGGAACTGGACGGGCGCATCATCAGCCGGCCCATCAGCTTCAAAGACCTGGCCTGGCGCAGCGAGCGCAGCCAGTCGGATGTGGTGTGCTATCGCGCACAGCCGGAGCGCATGGACTTCGTCGCCGAACTGGCACGGCGTTGGGTGGAGCTGGCGCGGGTGCCGAATGGCGAAAAGCGCATCGCGCTGATCCTCGCCAACTACCCGACCCGGGATGGGCGTATCGGCAATGGCGTGGGGCTCGACACCCCAGCCGCCGCGCTGAACATCTTGCGTGCATTAAAGACTGAAGGTTATCCGCTGCCGGACGTGTTGCCGCAAAGCGGTACCGCGCTGATCCAGGAACTGTTGGGCGGTGTCAGCAACGACCTGGACAGCCTCGACCTGCGTCCGTGTCACCAAAGCCTGGCGCTCGACGACTACGAAGCGATGTTCAACCGCTTGCCCGAGTCTAACCGCCAAGCGGTTTTGGCACGCTGGGGCACACCTCATACCGATCCGATGTTCCGCGACGGCCGCATGATGATTGCCGGCCTGCGTTTCGGCCTGACCTTCGTCGGCATCCAGCCGGCCCGGGGTTACCAGGTCGACGCCAGTGCCGTTTATCACGACCCGGACCTGGTGCCGCCCCACGGTTACTTGGCGTTCTACTTCTGGTTGCGCCAGACCTACAGCGCCCACGGCGTGATCCACGTCGGCAAGCACGGCAACCTGGAGTGGCTGCCGGGCAAGGGCGTCGGGCTTTCCGAAAACTGCTGGCCGGACGCATTGCTGGGGCCGCTGCCGAATATCTACCCGTTTATCGTCAACGACCCGGGCGAGGGCGCCCAGGCCAAGCGCCGCACCCAGGCCGTGATCATCGACCATCTGATGCCGCCGCTGACCCGCGCCGAAACCTACGGCCCGTTGCGCGACCTGGAGCTGCTGGCCGACGAGTATTACGAAGCGCAATTGCTCGACCCACGAAGGGCCCGCGAGCTGCAAAAGGACATCCTCAAGCTGGTGCGGGAAACCCGTATCGACCAGGAACTGGCCCTGGACGAGAACCTCGACAGCGACGCCGACGCGGCGATCTGGCTGCCGCGCCTGGACACTTACCTGTGTGACTTGAAGGAGTCGCAGATTCGCGATGGCCTGCACATCTTTGGTGAGTCGCCCGAGGGCCGGTTGCGCATCGACACCTTGCTGGCCTTGCTGCGTATTCCGCGTGGCGATGGGCGCGGGCCGCAATCGAGTCTGCTGCGGGTATTGGCCAAGGCTTTCGAGCTGGGTTTCGATCCGCTGGATTGCGCCTTGGCCGAGCCGTGGACCGGGCGTCGTCCATTGGTGTTGCAGGATATCGACACGCAATTGTGGCGTACCGCCGGCGACACCCGTGAACGCTTGGAGCTGTATGCCGCGCGCCTGATCGAGCAGGCGCTGGAAGGTGCGGTGGAACAGCTTGAAGAGCCCGGCTGGGAAGACGTCAAGTCGGTGATCGAGAGCCTGCGCATCGTCGTCGCGCCCCGCCTGGATGCTTGCGGCCCGGCGGAAATGCGCGGGTTGCTGGATGCATTGAGCGGGCGGTTCGTCCCGGCCGGGCCCAGCGGTGCGCCGAGCCGGGGCCGCCTGGACGTGTTGCCTACCGGTCGCAATTTTTTCTCGGTGGATGTGCGCAACCTGCCCACTACCACCGCTTGGCGCATCGGCTTCCAGTCGGCGAACCTGATTCTTGAGCGTCACCTGCAGGATCATGGCGACCACTTGCGCCAGCTCGGCCTGTCGGTGTGGGGCACTGCCACCATGCGCACCGGCGGCGACGACATTGCCCAGGCCATGGCACTGATGGGCGTGCGCCCGGTATGGGCCACGGGCAGCCAGCGGGTGGATGACTTTGAAATCCTGCCCATCAGTCTGCTGGACCGGCCACGTGTCGATGTGACCTTGCGCGTGTCGGGCTTCTTCCGCGATGCGTTCGCCAACCTGATCCGGCTGTTCGACGCGGCGGTGCAAGCCGTGGCGGCGCTGGACGAGCCCGACGACCTGAACCCACTGGCCGCCAAGGTGCGCAGCGAGCGCGAAGCGTTGCGCCTGTCGGGCCTGGACGAGGAAGCGGCGGCGAAACAGGCCGGTTGGCGGATCTTCGGCGCCAAGCCCGGGGCCTACGGCGCCGGCGTGCAGGGCGCGATTGACGGGCGCTTGTGGCAGAGCCGCGAAGACCTGGCCGAGGTTTACCTGAACTGGGGCGGCTACGCCTATGGCGGCTCCGACGAAGGCACCGCCGCCCGTGAACAGTTTGCCCAGCGCTTGAGCCAGGTGCAGGCGGTGTTGCAGAACCAGGACAACCGCGAGCATGACCTGCTCGACTCCAATGACTACTACCAATTTCAGGGCGGCATGCTCGCCGCCGTGGAAACCCTGAGCTGCGACAAGGCCGCCAGTTATCATGGTGACCACAGCCAGCCGGACCTGCCGAAGATCCGCACGCTAAAGGAAGAGTTGAACCGGGTGATTCGTGCCCGGGCGGCCAATCCGAAGTGGATTGAAGGGGTGAAGCGCCACGGCTACAAAGGCGCTTTCGAGATGGCAGCCACCGTGGACAATCTGTTCGCGTTCGACGCCACCACGGCGTTGATCGACGATCATCAATACGCGTTGCTGGCGGATGCCTACTTGCTGGACCCGGACACCCGCGCCTTTGTGCAGCAGCACAACCCGGATGCCCTGCGGGACATGACCGAGCGCATGCTCGAAGCCCAGCAGCGCGGCATGTGGCAGGAACCCGGGGCGTACCGCGAAGCGTTGGAAAATCTGTTGTTGGATATAGAAGAAGGCAGTTGATGACCGACCTCCCGCATTTCCCGCTGTCCGCCGTTGTCGGTGCCGACGACTTGAAACTGGCCCTGTGCCTGACCGCCATCGACCCGAAAATCGGCGGCGTGCTGATTGAAGGCCCGCGCGGCATGGCCAAGTCCACCCTGGCCCGTGGCCTGGCGGACCTGCTCGCCAGCGGCCAGTTCGTTACGCTGCCGTTGGGCGCTACCGAAGAGCGTCTAGTGGGCACCCTCGACCTGGACGCGGCGCTAGGCGAAGGCCGCGCGCAGTTTTCCCCCGGCGTACTGGCCAAGGCCGACGGCGGTGTGCTCTATGTCGATGAAGTCAATTTACTGCCCGATCATCTGGTGGACCTGCTGCTGGACGTGGCCGCCAGCGGCACCAACCTGATCGAGCGCGACGGGATTTCCCACCGGCATTCGGCGCGCTTCGTGCTGATTGGCACCATGAACCCGGAAGAGGGCGAGTTGCGCCCGCAATTGCTCGACCGGTTTGGTTTCAACGTAGCGCTGAGCGGGCACACCCAGCCGGCTGAGCGGGGGCAGATCATTCGTCGCCGCCTGGATTTCGACAGTGACCCTCAGGGTTTCTACGGGCACTGGGCCGACCAGCAGGCCGCGTTGCGTGAGCGCTGCACACAGGCCCGCGCGTTGCTGGATAGCATCCCGCTGGATGACCAGGCGCTGGCGCAGATCACCGAACGTTGTTTTGCTGCGGGCGTCGATGGCCTGCGCGCCGACCTGGTCTGGCTGCGCGGCGCCCGTGCCCATGCCGCCTGGCGGGGTGCGACGGCCATCGGCGAGGAAGATATCGAAGCCGTTGCGGAGTTTGCCCTGCGTCACCGGCGCCGGGAGCAATCACCGCCTGCTACTCCGCCTGCAGGCGGTCAATCAGCCAAGCCCAATGATTCAACAGAATGCCAGGGCCAATGGGGCGACATGCCCGCGCCTGCGCTGACCACGGGGGCTCGCCGGGACGTGCCCACCTGGCCAAAAAAGCCCTAGGCATCCGCCCCAGGCCTCCAGCGGGGGCGGATGCGCGGCCCAAGGCGGGTCGACTGGACAAGGGCCGGCGAGGCCAGGCGCGCAGCGCGGCCGAAGGTTCGATCAACTGGCCGGGTACCTTGCTCGGCGGGCGGCCGCAACGCCGTGAAGACCTGCTGTATCAACTGCGCAGCCGCACGCCCCATGAGCTGTGGCTGGTGATTGTCGATGCTTCGGCGTCCACCCGGCGGCATCAGGCGCTGAGCGATGCCAAGGGGTTACTGGCCCAGTTGTTCGACGATGCCTATCGACAGCGGGCGCGCATGGCGTTGCTCACTGCAAGTGGTCAATCGCCAAAGTGGCAGGTGCAGGGATTAAAGGCGGCAAAAGGGCTGGGTCATTGGCTTGATGGGCTCGGTGCAGGCGGCGGCACGCCATTGTTGGCGGCGCTGAACGAAGCGGGGCACTGGTTGGCGGCTCGTCGCAAGCGTTACCCGGTGGAGCAGCAGCGGTTGCTGGTGATCACCGATGGACGGCTGAAAGATGTGGCAGGGCTGCCGCAGCTGGACTGCCCGGGCTTGCTGGTGGACATCGAGCGCGGCCCGATCCGCTTGGGGCGCGCGAAAGCGCTGGCTACCGGGCTGCAGGTGGATTATCGGCACATCGATCACCTGTAAGCCCCCCCCCGCAAATCCGTCCGTAGCAGCTGTCGAGCGTCAGCGAGGCTGCGTCGGGCGCGACTCGGTGATGGAGGATGACTCGGCAATTGCGGTGCTGCCGACGCAGCCTCGCTGGCGCTCGGCAGCGGCCACGGGGGTGCCGGGTACGTTCGGCCATAGATCCGCCACCAGGAACAGCCGTTCGGCTTCTTCCCATTCTCCTTCGCTGTTTTCCACCAGGCGCACCAGCAATTGCGCGGGCGCCATGGGGTCCAGTTCGGTTAGCCAGTGCTGCATCCGGGCCGCATCCCAAGCTTCATCCGCCGGGTAGTGCGCCGGTGCCAGCCACGCATGGCGGGGTAGCGGTTGCCAGCGACCGGCGGGGCTTTGCTCGATAAACCTCGACCAATCACGCTGATGCAGCCAGCGGCCATTCAGGTGCTGCGGATGCGCGCCCACCGGCGCTTGCGCCATGCCAGGCCATGGGTAGAGCAAATACCCGCCCAGCCACAAATGGGCATCAAATCTCTGGATATCCAGCGCCGCCAGTATTTCGCGGCTTTCCGGCCGTGCGGAAATCGGCAATTGATGCTGCGCCAGATGGGCCAGCTTGCGGTCGAGCCGGTCATGACAGCCCGGGCCCAGCCATTGCGCGGTGTCCCGGCCGTCGCCGTCCTGGGGCCCGAGATAAAGTTTGATCGCCAGTTCCAGGTGATGCACACCATCACGGTCACGCAGCAGCATGTCCAGCTCGCCCAGGGTATGCCCGGCCTGGCGGATCGGCAGGTTGGCCGCCAGCAATTCCACGCCCGGCGCATGCTGCACGGCGAATTGCCACAGCCGTTCGTAATACAGCCCCAGCCGACGGGTACGTGCCTGGCTCAGCCAATGCAGCAAGGCGCTGCTGTCTTGGTCCAGCTGGCGCAGCCAGTGTTCCAGCAAATGCGGGGCCTGCACCCAGTCGCTGCCGGTCAGCGGGTGGCGTTGCGGCCAGGGTGTCTGCTCAAGCATCGGCGGGGCGAGCATCACCCACGCGAGGTCGCGCACCTCGGGGTGACGCAGTTGGCGGGGCAGGTGCTGTAAATCAGGGAACAGAGTCATGGTCCGAGCATAGCCTTTTACAGCCGGGAAGGGGGCTGAGAACCGTTGTCGTCTGGGGTTTGCGGCGACAAAGGATTTTGTGTAACGCCGGCTTTCGCCCATAATCGTTCTTTTTTGCCAGAACCCGAACCCCGCAGGAGCCCCATGGAGCAATTTCGCAATATCGGCATTATCGGTCGTCTGGGCAGTACCCAGGTGCTGGACACCGTCCGCCGGCTGAAAAAGTTTCTGCTCGAGCGCCACCTGCATGTGATCCTCGAAGACACCATCGCTGAAATCCTCCCCGGCCACGGCCTGCAAACCTCGTCGCGCAAGATGCTCGGTGAAGTCTGCGACATGGTTATCGTGGTGGGCGGCGACGGCAGCCTGTTGGGCGCCGCCCGTGCGCTGGCGCGGCATAACGTGCCGGTGCTGGGGATCAACCGCGGGAGCCTGGGCTTCCTCACCGATATTCGCCCCGACGAGCTGGAAGTCGAAGTGGCCAAGGTGCTGGACGGCCATTACCTGGTGGAAAACCGCTTCCTGCTGCAAGCCGAAGTGCGCCGCCATGGCGAAGCCATCGGCCAGGGTGACGCCCTCAATGACGTGGTGCTGCACCCCGGCAAGTCGACGCGGATGATCGAGTTCGAGCTGTACATCGACGGCCAGTTCGTGTGCAGCCAGAAGGCCGACGGCCTGATCGTCGCCACGCCTACCGGGTCCACGGCCTACGCGCTGTCAGCCGGCGGGCCGATCATGCATCCCAAGCTGGATGCCATTGTGATCGTGCCGATGTACCCCCATATGTTGTCCAGCAGACCTATCGTGGTCGACGGCAACAGTGAGTTGAAAATCGTGGTGTCCAAAGACATGCAGATCTACCCGCAAGTCTCCTGCGACGGGCAGAACCATTTCACCTGCGCCCCCGGTGACACCATCACCGTGAGCAAAAAGGCACAGAAGTTGCGGTTGATCCACCCGCTGGACCACAACTACTACGAAGTGTGCCGCACCAAGCTGGGCTGGGGCAGCCGCTTGGGGGGTGGAGGCGACTGATGCTCGATCCCGCGCGTAGCTACGACCTGATTGGTGACGTGCACGGTTGCGCTCATACCCTTGAGCACTTGCTCGACCGGTTGGGTTACCACAAGCAGGGCGGCACCTGGCGGCATCCGTCGCGAATGGCCGTGTTCCTCGGCGATATCATCGACCGTGGCCCGCGCATTCGCGAGGCGCTGCATATCGTCCACGACATGACCGAGGCCGGCCAGGCGCTGTGCATCATGGGCAACCATGAGTTCAACGCCCTGGGCTGGAGCACGCCCGCACCCCCCGGCAGCGGCAAGCAGTTCGTGCGTGAGCACACGCCACGCCATGCGCGCTTGATCCATGAAACCCTGACCCAGTTCGAGCAGCACCCGGCAGATTGGCACGACTTCCTCGGCTGGTTCTACGACATGCCGCTGTTTGTCGATGCCGGACGATTCCGCGTGGTGCACGCTTGCTGGGACAACGGCTTTATCGAACCCCTGCGCGCGCATTTCCCGGACGGCTGCATCGACCAGCACTTCCTGCAAGCCGCCGCCGTGCCCGGCAGTTTCGCCAGCAACGCCTTCGACCGCCTGCTGCGCGGCACCGACATGCGCCTGCCGGATGGCCTGACCCTGACCGGCGGCGACGGCCTGACGCGCTCGTTCTTCCGTACCAAGTTCTGGGAAGACGACCCGAAAACCTACGGCGACATCGTGTTCCAGCCTGATGCGCTGCCGGAACCGGTGGCCGCCACGCCGCTGTCGTCCACCGAGAAAAATTCCCTGCTGCGCTACGGCGTCGACGAGCCGTTGCTGTTCGTCGGTCACTACTGGCGCAGCGGCAAACCGGCGCCGATCCGTCCGAACCTGGCCTGCCTGGACTACAGCGCGGTGCTTTACGGCAAGTTGGTGGCTTACCGGCTGGATCAGGAGACCCGCCTGGACCCGCGTAAATTTGTTTGGGTCGATGTCGAGCGTCCTGAGGTTATTACATGAGTACCGTGGCTGTATTACGCCTGCCGCTGGCAGTGGATTTGAGTGGTTTCGTCAAGCTTCTGCAACGCATGCAAGTGCCCCACCGCGTCAGCGAAGAAGCCGGGGAACAGGTGCTGTGGGTGCCCGATTCCATCAGCGAAGATGTGAAGGTCTTGTACCAACGCTTTCCGGCCGGTGACCCGGACCAGCAACTGGACATTCCCGAGCAGGCGGCGACGGCCAAACGTCCCGGTTTTGTCCAGCAGTTGCGCCACAGCCCGGTGACCGGACTTATCCTGCTGCTGAGCATCATCGTCGGCGCCGTTACGTTGCTGGGGGATAACCTGCAAGCCATGAGCTGGCTGACGTTCCTGCCGTTCAGCGTGTCGGGTGAGTACCTGCACTTCACGCCGCTGGCCGACAGTCTCGCATCAGGGCAGTGGTGGCGCCTGGTCACGCCGATGCTGATCCACTTCGGCATCCTGCACCTGGCCATGAACGGCATGTGGTACTGGGAACTGGGACGGCGTATCGAGTTGCGCCAGGGCAGTATCAACCTGCTGGGCCTGACCCTGTTGTTCAGCCTGGTGTCGAACTACGCTCAATACTATTTTGGTGGTCCCGGCCTGTTTGGCGGGTTGTCCGGGGTGCTGTACGGCTTGCTCGGGCATTGCTGGATCTATCAGTTGTTGTCGCCGAACCCGGCGTATCGCCTGCCTCGCGGGGTGCTGGTGATGATGCTGGTGTGGTTGGTGCTGTGCCTGTCGGGCCTGGTTTCGATGATCGGTTTCGGCGAAATCGCCAACGCGGCCCACGTGGGTGGCCTGGTGATGGGTTGCCTGACCGGTTTGTTGGGTGGCTTGTACAGCCGCCGCAAAATGTCTCCTATTTAGTTAAGGAAGAGTCTTATGTCCTCTTTTGTCGAAATGATCGAAAACATCACCCCGGACATCTACGAGAGCCTCAAGCTCGCCGTGGAAATCGGCAAGTGGTCCGATGGCCGCAAGCTCACCGCCGAGCAGCGTGAACTGTCGTTGCAGGCGGTGATCGCCTGGGAACTGCAGAACCTGCCGGAAGACCAGCGCACCGGCTACATGGGCCCGCAGGAATGCGCCTCGAAGTCGGCGCCGGTGCCGAACATCCTGTTCAAGTCGGATGCCATCCATTGATTGAGATTGGCCGTGGTGCAGTCAGCAAGATGTCGGCGCAGTTGGGTGAGCCGACCGTTCAATACGCGTTTCGTCTGGGGGACATCGAGGTGCCGGTCAACCCGTTGATCGGCACCACCGTGCGCCTGGAATACCTCGGTGCGATCCATTGCACCCATTGCGGTCGCAAGACCAAGACCAGTTTCAGCCAGGGTTACTGCTACCCGTGCATGACCAAACTGGCCCAGTGCGACCTGTGCATCATGAGCCCCGAGCGCTGCCATTACGACGCCGGCACCTGCCGCGATCCGGCCTGGGGTGAAAAATTCTGCATGACCGACCACGTGGTGTACCTGGCGAATTCGTCGGGGATCAAGGTCGGCATCACTCGCGCCAGCCAGTTGCCGACCCGCTGGCTCGACCAGGGCGCCAGCCAGGCGCTGCCGATCATGCGGGTCGCCACGCGCCAGCAGTCGGGCTTCGTCGAAGATCTGTTCCGCAGCCAGGTGGCTGACAAGACCAACTGGCGCGCGCTGCTCAAGGGCGATGCCCCGGCAGTCGACCTTGCGCAGGTGCGCGACGAACTGTTCGCCAGCTGTGCCGAAGGCATGCTCGGTTTGCAGGAACGCTTTGGCTTGCAGGCCATCCAACCGGTGACCGACATCGAACCGATCCAAATCCGCTACCCGATCGAGCAGTATCCGACCAAGATTGTCAGCTTCAACCTGGACAAGAACCCGATTGCCGAAGGCACGCTGATGGGGATCAAGGGCCAATACCTGATCTTCGATACCGGCGTGATCAACATTCGTAAATACACGGCCTACCAGCTCGCCGTGCATCAGTAGAAGGACGACAGACATGCGCACCGAACAGCCGAAGATGATTTACCTGAAGGACTATCAGGCGCCGGACTACCTGATCGACGAGACGCACCTGACCTTCGAGTTGTTCGAGGATCATAGCCTGGTCCACGCGCAGCTGGTGATGCGCCGCAACCCCGAGCGCGGCGCCGGCCTGCCCCCGCTGGTGCTGGACGGGCAGCAGTTGGAGCTGCTGTCGGTAAACCTCTCCGACCAGGAACTGACCGACGCCGACTACCAGTTGAGCGACAGCCACCTGACCGTGCACCCCACCAGCGCAACCTTCACCCTCGACACCACGGTGAAGATCCACCCGGAAACCAACACCGCCCTGGAAGGCCTGTACAAATCCGGCGGCATGTTCTGCACCCAGTGCGAGGCCGAAGGTTTCCGCAAGATCACTTATTACCTCGACCGCCCGGACGTGATGAGCGTGTTCACCACCACGGTGATCGCCGAGCAGCACAGCTACCCGGTGCTGCTGTCCAACGGCAACCCGATTGCTTCCGGCCCTGGCGAAGACGGCCGGCACTGGGCGACCTGGGAAGACCCATTCAAGAAACCGGCTTACCTGTTCGCACTGGTGGCCGGTGATTTGTGGTGCGTCGAAGACACCTTCACCACCATGACCGAGCGCACCGTGGCGCTGCGCATCTATGTCGAGCCGGAAAACATCGACAAGTGCCAGCACGCCATGAACAGCCTGAAGAAGTCCATGCGCTGGGACGAAGAAGCCTATGGCCGCGAGTACGACCTCGATATTTTTATGATCGTCGCGGTCAACGACTTCAACATGGGCGCCATGGAGAACAAGGGCCTCAACATCTTCAACTCCAGCGCGGTGCTGGCCCGCGCCGAAACCGCCACCGACGCCGCGCACCAGCGTGTCGAGGCGATCGTCGCCCACGAGTATTTCCACAACTGGTCGGGCAACCGCGTGACCTGCCGCGACTGGTTCCAGCTGTCGCTGAAGGAAGGTTTCACGGTGTTCCGTGATTCGCAGTTCTCTGCCGACATGAACTCGGCCACCGTCAAGCGTATCCAGGACGTGGCCTACCTGCGCACGCACCAGTTCGCCGAAGATGCTGGGCCGATGGCCCACGCGGTACGCCCGGACGGCTTTATCGAAATCTCCAACTTCTACACCCTGACCGTGTACGAAAAGGGCTCGGAAGTGGTCCGCATGATCCAGACCTTGCTCGGCGCCGAAGGCTTCCGCAAGGGCAGCGACCTGTACTTCGAACGCCACGACGGTCAGGCTGTGACCTGCGACGACTTTATCAAGGCCATGGAAGACGCCAACGGCGCCGACCTGACCCAGTTCAAGCGCTGGTACAGCCAAGCCGGTACACCACGCCTGGCAGTGAGCGAGTCCTACGACGCGGCGGCTAAAACCTACAGCCTGACCTTCCGTCAAAGCTGCCCGGAAACCCCGGACAAAGTAGAGAAACTGCCGTTCGTGATTCCGGTTGAACTGGGCCTGCTGGACAACAAGGGCGCGGGTATCGCCTTGCGCCTGGCCGGTGAAGCCGTTGCGGGCGCCACCTCCCGGGTGATCTCGGTGACCGAAGCCGAACAGACCTTTACCTTTGTAGATATTGCCGAACACCCGCTGCCGTCTCTGCTGCGAGGCTTCTCGGCGCCGGTGAAACTGAGCTTCCCGTACAACCGCGACCAGTTGATGTTCCTGATGCAGCACGACAGCGATGGATTCAATCGCTGGGACGCCGGCCAGCAACTGTCGGTGCAGGTGTTGCAGGAGCTGATCGCCCAACATCAGCAGGGCAAGGCACTGGTGCTGGATCAACGCCTGATCACCGCACTGCGCAGCGTGTTGAGTGATGAAAGCCTGGACCAGGCGATGGTTGCGGAAATGCTGTCGCTGCCGAGCGAAGCCTACCTGACTGAAATCAGCGAAGTGGCGGACGTCGAGGCCATCCACGTGGCCCGGGAGTTCGCCCGCAAGCAACTGGCGGATCGCCTGTTCGAAGGTTTGTGGCTGCGCTACCAGGCCAATCGCGACCTGTCGAAGAAAACCCCGTACGTGGCCGAGGCGGAACACTTCGCCCGTCGCGCCTTGCAGAACATCGCGCTGTCGTACCTGATGCTCAGCGGCAAGCCGGAAGTGCTGGCGGCGACCCTTGAGCAGTTCGACGCGTGCGACAACATGACCGAGCGCCTGACGACCTTGGCGGTTCTGGTCAACTCGCCGTTCGAAGAAGAGAAGGCCAAGGCCCTCGCGGTGTTTGCCGAGAACTTCAAGGACAACCCGCTGGTCATGGACCAGTGGTTCAGCGTGCAGGCGGGCAGTGGTTTGCCGGGCGCGCTGGAGCGGGTCAAGGCGTTGATGCAGCACCCGGCGTTCAACATCAAGAACCCGAACAAGGTGCGGGCACTGGTGGGCGCGTTTGCCGGGCAGAACCTGATCAACTTCCACGCGGCGGATGGTTCGGGTTATCGGTTCCTGGCCGACCTGGTGATCCAGTTGAACGGCTTCAACCCGCAGATTGCTTCGCGGCAGTTGGCGCCGTTGACCCGCTGGCGCAAGTACGACAGCGCGCGGCAGGCGTTGATGAAAGGTGAGCTGGAGCGGATTCGCGCTTCGGGCGAGCTGTCCAGCGATGTGTTTGAGGTGGTGAGCAAGAGCCTTGCGTAACTGAGACCGCCGTTTTCTCAAGGCTGAGCATTGTCTATGTGGCGAGGGAGCTTGCTCCCGCCGGGCTGCGTAGCGGCCCCAAAATCTTGGGAGCGCTACGCACTGGAGCGCCAGCCTGGTCCAGCGGGAGCAAGTGTTTTTAGATAACCGGCGGCCAGCGCAGGTCTAGAGCGTCTTCGTCGGTATAGCGCGGGAAACGCTCCGCGATCATCTCGTGGGGCACCCCCAGCGGTATCGTGCTGGCAACGTCCAGGCGGGCCACTTGCTCAGCCGAGAGTTGCACACTCAAAGCGCCCAGGGTGCCATCCAGCTGTTCGCGGGTGCGCGGGCCCAGAATCGGAATCAGCGCGGTGGTGGAGCGACGGGCTTTTTCCCGCAGCCAGGCGATGGCAATGTGCGTCGGCGTGGCGTCCAGTTCACCAGCGACGGCCAGCAAGGTGTCGAGCACTGCCGTTTCCCGAGCACTTTTTTCCGCGTGAACCAGAATCCCCAGCTTGCTGGCGCGAGTATCCTCCTGGCTGTTGCGATATTTTCCAGTGAGAAAACCACCCCCCAGCGGTGACCACAACGTGGCGGCCAGACCCAGGGCTTCAGCCATGGGCAGCAGCTCACGGTCGGCGGTGCGCTCGGCCAGGCTGTATTCGGTCTGGATCGCTACCAGCGGCGCAAAGCCGCGCACTTCGGCGAGCAGGTCGGCGCGGGCAATGCGCCAGGCAGGGAAGTTGGACAGCCCGGCGTAGTGGATCTTGCCGGCGCGCACCAGGTCATCAAACCCCCGCAGGATCTCTTCCATCGGCGTGACGTTGTCGCTGATATGCGCCCAGAACAGGTCGATGTGATCGGTGTTCAGGCGTTTCAGGCTTTCTTCGACGGCGCGCACCATGTTCTTGCGGTTATTGCCGAGCTTGAGGGTGCCTTCGTCCTGAGGCTGGGTGCGCAAGGTGTACTTGCTGGCGATCACCAGGCGGTCGCGTTCCGACGCAATGAACTCGCCGAGCAGCACTTCCGATTGGCCGAACTGGTAGCCGTTGGCGGTATCGAGGAAATTACCGCCGGCCTCAAGGTAGCCGTCGTAAATCCGCTTGGATTCTTCACGCTCGGCGCCGTGGCCCCAGCCTGTACCGAAGTTGGCGGTACCCAGGGCCAGCTCTGAAACCCGCAGGCCGCTGCGACGGCCAAAGACTTTATTGCGCATACGAGAACTCCTGACGCTGTGGTTTGATTTAAATGTTTTGCAACATCTATTTAATATGATGTGAGTCATATTTTTCGTCAAGCGGCTTTTTTTGCCGTTGAAGGGCAGGGCGTCTGCTCCTGACACTTTCTGACAGAGGCCTCTGCTAAGCTTCGCCACCTTCCTTTTTTCGAGCGTGATCAACGTGTCGCGTACCAGTCGTCTGCTGACCTTGTTGCAAGTCCTGCGGGGCAAGAAGCGCCCCGTGACGGCCGCCGTGCTGGCGGCGGAATTGGAGATTTCCGAACGTACGCTGTACCGCGACATCGCCGAGCTGACGGCGTTGGGCGCGCCGATCTATGGCGAGGCGGGCGTGGGTTATGTGCTGCGTGCGGGTCTGTTCCTGCCGCCGCTGATGCTCAACGCCGACGAGACCGAAGCCATCGTGCTGGGCTTGCGGTATGTCGATCAGCGCGGTGATGACGTACTGAGCCAGGCGGCGGCGAATGCCCTGGCGAAGATTGCTGACGTGCTTGATCCTGCGGCCCAGGAAGCGTTGCGCAATCCCACCTTGCTGCCGGGCCCGCCAGGGTTCGGCTACCCGGAAAACCGCGTGCCGTTGAATGTGTTTCGCGAGGCCATTCGCGGCCAGGCCAAGCTGCACATCGATTACGCCGATGCCAGCCAGACCGCCAGCCAGCGCCTGATCTGGCCCCTTGCCCTGGGCTTTCTCAACGAAGTGCGGGTGATCGTCGCGTGGTGCGAATTGCGTGGGGCCTATCGCACCTTCCGTACCGACCGCGTGGCCGCCGCCAGCCTTCACGGCGAGCGTTATCCGGGGCGGCGCAGCGACTGGCTACGGGGCTGGCGCAAGCTGATGGAACAGAACGAATCCGGGCCGTTCACTCCTGACAAGAACTGACACAACGCTGCTTTAGCATGGCTCCATAAATCACTAACAAGGAGCTGTCACCATGTCCCAACCCACCCCCGAGCTGGCCCCGGCGATTGCGACCTACATTGCCGCTGCGAATGCCGGCGACACATCCTTGGTCGCCGACTGTTTTGCCGAAGATGCCAACGTGTTCGATGAAGGCGAGCACCAGGTCGGTACCGCCGCCATTGCGCGTTGGATGGAAGACACCGGGCGCCGCTACCAGCCCAAGGTCCAGGTGCTGAATGTGCAGCACCGCACCGGCAAGGTGCTGGTCAGCAACCTGATCACCGGCAGCTTTCCCGGCAGCCCACTGGAGCTGCGCTATACCTTCCGCCTCAACGAGCAAGGCAAGATTTCCCGATTGGATATTTCCCTGTAGCCGTCATGGCATACTGCCGAGCATGACTTTCGACTCGCCACTCGCCGCCTACCAGCACGCCATCACCGAACAGGGTTTCGTCCCCGACGACGCCCAGCGTGAGGCGGTGCAAGCCCTGCAAGACTGCCATCAGGCCCTGCATCACGGGCATGGGCCTATCACCGGGGTGTACCTGTGGGGCCCGGTCGGTCGGGGTAAGACCTGGCTGATGGACCAGTTCTACCAAAGCCTGCGAGTTCCAGCGCGGCGCCAGCATTTTCATCACTTCATGGGCTGGGTGCACCAGCGCTCGTTCCAACTGACGGGCACCCACGACCCCTTGCAGGCCCTGGCCCGTGAACTGAGCCGGGAAGTGCGGGTGCTGTGTTTTGATGAGCTGTTCGTCAATGACATTGGTGACGCGATCATTCTCGGCCGGCTGTTTCAAGTGATGTTCGAGGAAGGCGTGGTGATGGTCTGCACGTCCAACCAGCCACCGGACCAGCTGTACGCCGATGGCTTCAATCGCGATCGTTTCCTGCCGGGAATCGAGGCCATCAAACGGCATATGCGGGTGGTGGCAGTGGATGGCGGGGAAGATCATCGCCTGCATCCAGGGACCGCGCTGCAGCGTTATTGGGTGGATCAGCCTGGGGCGTTGGCCGAGGTGTTTCGCCAGTTGAGCCATGGGCAGGCGGTGAGCAGCGCGCCGGTTGCGGTCGGCTACCGCTCCATCGTGGCGGTGCAGTCCAGTGAGACGGTGCTGTGGTGTCGTTATGCCGATCTATGCGAACAGCCGTTGGCCGCCATGGATTTCATGCTGCTGTGTGATCGGTTCAAGGCCATTTTGCTCGGCGAGGTGCCGAATCTAAGCGCACAAAAGCGTCCGGGACGAATCGCCCGTGGCACCGAAGACGCTGCCGAACGGGTGGACGCCGGTGATCGGGAGCTGCCGGAACTGTCGGTGCATGACGACAGCGTCCGGCGGTTCATCGCCCTGGTGGACGAGTGCTACGACCGCAAGGTGCCGCTGTATATCGAGGCCAAGGTACCCTTGGAAAGCCTCTATACCGAGGGCTACCTGGAGTTTCCATTTCGCCGCACTCTGAGCCGCCTGCAGGAGATGCAGCTGGCGCGGTTTGGCGAGCCTGGCGCGCTTTCACGCGGGTAAATGTAGTTAATCTCCTTCATCTAATGCCTGCTCCATGCTTACAATCGAGCCCTTTTATGGGGACCGAGTCCCTGTTGCACCGTTAACGAGGAAGGAAATGGACACCGCAGACATCCTGGTGCTGCAAGCCAGCTACACCAATCCGGTACACGCCGAGGCCATTGGCCTGGTGCTCAATCATTACGCCGAAGATCCCATGGGCGGTGGCCAAAGCTTGCCGGCCGACCGTTTGCAGCAACTGCCGGCGGAGTTGGCCAAGCGTGCCCATGCGTTCAGCGTGCTGGCCTTTGTCGGCGGCACGCCGGCGGGTCTGGTGAACTGCTTTGAAGGGTTTTCCACCTTTGCTTGCCGTCCGCTGGTCAACGTGCACGACGTGGTGGTGATGGATAAATTTCGCGGCCTGGGGTTGAGTCAGAAGATGCTGCAAAAGGTCGAGGAAATTGCTCGTCAGCGCGGCTGCTGCAAGATCACCCTCGAGGTGCTTGAAGGCAATGGCGTGGCGCAGTCGGCTTATCGAAAGTTTGGATTCGGCGATGCGGTATTTGATGCAGAGCATGGCCGCATGTTGTTTTGGAGTAAACCGCTTTAATTAATGTTTATTTAATTAAAGGAAAAAAGGCGCCAGCAAGTGGCGCCAAATAAACCTTAGCTATCAGAGCGGAATAGCACAGGGTGTTACGGGTAAATCAGGTGTTAGGGGTCGCGGTAGTTTGATCGGCAGTGGCAGGTTTTGCAGTCTTGCCGTCAGCCATTGCGGTTTGCTGGGCAGCACCGTGAGTCTGTTCCTGAACGAAGGTGAAGTTGTTGTAGAACTCCTTCGAGCGCTCTGATCCGCCTTCTGCAAAGGCGGCTACGGAAGTCATGGTCATCAGGCCGGCAAGGATAACAGTCGAAAATTTCATGGCAGTGTCTCAGTAAGTGTGTTGGGTCCGCGCGTTGTCATCAGCGGCGGGATGGGGAGACTGTGAGCCAATGATATTAAGTAAGGGTTAACCTCGCGCTGACCGAAAGTTAACGATTTCGTTAACTTCCACTCTTTCGCAATGATGAATTCAGAGCTTCCAATCCAATGCAAGGCTGATGGAGCGCGGGTCTCCCCAATACACGCCGTTATAAAAGCCGACACGCTCGTAATATTTTTTATCAAATAGGTTGTTGATATTAATTGATGCTGACAAGTGGTCATCGAACTCATAGCGGGACATCAGGTTGACCACGGTATAGGCCTGCTGAGTGATTCGGGCCTGCTCCCTGATCAACGTTCCACTGGAGTCCCTGCCCACGGGGCGATAGGCAAAGTCGTAGAAATCACTCTGCCAATTCACCGCGCCGCCTACTGTCAGCGCATGCCATTCGCCGGGCAGGCGATAGGCCGTGGACACCCGCAGCAGGTTCAGCGGCAGGTGGGTGTTATTGCGCTGCTTGTCGCCGTTGAGGGAGTGGGTGTAGGTGTAGCCGGCGGTCAGGTTCCAGTCGGGGCGAACCTCTCCGGAAACCTCTATCTCGAAGCCCTGCACTTTGTTGCCTTTGCCGCCCGACGCGAAGAACTGCTCGCCGGTATCTGGATCCGGTGGCGTCGAACTGTCCAGTTCCGCGACGTTGTCCTGCTTGCTCCAGAAATACGCGGCCGCCAGGTTCAGGCGTTCTTCCAGCAGGCTGCCCTTGATGCCCACTTCATAGTTGCTGCCCACCACCGGCTCCAGGTATTGCTTGCCGGCGTCACGCTGCTCTTGCGGGTTGAAGATATCGGTGTAGCTGGCGTAGACGGTGTACTCCGGGGTCAAGTCGTAGAGCAGGCCGGCGTAGGGCGTCCACATGTCGTTGTGGGTCTGGCTGGATTTTGAGGTGCCGAGGAACTGGTCGGTGTCCTGATCGTAGTTGTACGTGGTGCTCTCGATCTCCCAACTGCCATAACGGCTGCCCAATACAGCATGCAAGCGGTCAGTCAGGCTCAGGCGGGTGGCCAGGTAGCCGGCCTTTTGCCGAGTGCTGCCTTGTTCGCCCTTGAGGCCGGTATTGGCGTCGGGGAATTTGCCGATCCCGCCCATGTGTTTCCAGTCGTCGATGCTGGTGTAATTCTTCGGCACCGGACCGTCGCGCAGGTGTGGCGAAGAATCGCGCTGTTCGGACTCGCCGTAACCCACCATCAATTCGTGCTCACGACCCAGCAGGGAATAGGAGCCAGCCAGGTTCAAGTCCACCACATCCATTTTCGACGTGCCGAGCATGTGGCTGGTCCAGGCTGTCATGCCGCTGCGGTCGGCGTTGGGAAAGCCTGAGCCGCCGTAGTAAACCTTGCCGTCCGTGTCGCTTTCGCGGTGGGTGTAGGCCGCCTTCAGGTGCCAATCACCGGCCAGTCGGTGGTCGAGGGTGGCGAAGGTGGTTTCGTCTTTCAGCGGCCAGGAACTCCAATGAGCCGCGATGTTGGCGGAGCGGGGCAGCTTGGCTTTGCTGCCGTCGCTGTTCCAGTAGGGCAAGGTGCCCCACGCGGTGCCCTGCACGTGCTTGTTCTGGTAATCGAAGCCCACCGCCAGCACCGTGTCGTCGGTGAGGTCGCCTTCGAGGATGCCGTAGCCGACTTCCCGTTGCAGCGCGTAGTTGTCGCGATAGGACTGGCTGTCGCGGTAGGCAAGCACCGTACGGCCGCGCAGGCGCCCGTCAAATGCCAGGGGGCCGCCAACGTCCAGGTAGCTGTAGTAATTGTCATGGGAGGCGCCGCTGACACCCGTCTTGGCCTGCCACTGGGCGGTCGGGCGTTTGCGTACCATGTTGACCGTGGCCGACGGATCACCGGCGCCGGTGGTCAGGCCGGTGGCGCCGCGTACCACTTCGACCCGGTCGTAGATGATGGTGTCGGCATCGGACTTCATGCGGCCGAAGGTGTTGAGCATGCCGTCAATCTGGAAATTGGTGATGCCGTAGCCGCGTGAGGAGTAGTCCACCCGGTCGGAGTCCAGGTGCTGCACCACCACGCCGGTGGTCTGGCGCATCACTTCGGTCAGGGTGTTGAGGTTGAAGTCGTCCATCTGTTGGCGGGTGATCACCGAGACCGATTGTGGGGTTTCCTTGATGGACAGGTTCAACTTGGTGGCGGTGCTCATTGAGCCTGTGGTGTAGGCACCGGTGTGTTCGGTGTTGGCGCCAAGGCTGTCGGCGGTGATGCGGGTGCTGCCCAGTTCCAGGGCTTTGGCCGGCGCTTGCGATTCCTGGTCGGGGTCGTTTTCAGCCAGCAGGTCCGGGCTCAGCACCACGCTGAAGAGGCCCAGGGTCAAGGTCATGGAACGGGTAATAGGCGCGAACATCGCGGCGAACTCCTTGTCGTCTATGAAAAATGCCATTGGCTCAAAGACGAAAGGAGGCGGGGAACTTTAGCGATAAACGAGAATAATTATTATCTTGGCGCTGGCGGCCAAGTCGGGTTTCACCGCATTGCGCGGATGAAACCCGGAGGGATTCAAGCTACTTGACGACCACGTTGGCGGCGTCGGTTTGCTTGGGCTTGATCAGGCTGAAATCAATCAGCGGTTTTTGCTGGCGTGCATACGGATCGCCAATCAGCCGCGGCCGGGGCTTGAAGCTGTCGCTGACCAGGCTCTTGCTGTGGTCCAGTTCATCGAAGCTCAACCCTGCCATGTCGGCCCAGGTATGGATCAGCTGCGAGCTGGTGTAGGGACGCTGCAAGTCACCGGCAAAACTCCAGTCATGGCTTTCACGCCACTTGGGCGATGCGTAGGCCATGAACGGAATGGTGTACATCGGCGCCGTCGGCTTGCCTTCGTTGCGGCCCAGGGTGGTGTGGCCGGCCGAGTCGAACACGTCTTCACCGTGGTCGGACAGGTACAGCAGGAAGCCGTTGGGGTCAGTCTTGGCATAGTCCTTGATCAGGCTCGACACCACGAAGTCGTTGTACAGCACTGCGTTGTCGTAGCTGTTGTAGGTCGGCAGCTGCGCGTCGCTGATCGCGTCGGGCACGCCTTGGCGGTCGGTGAACTTGTCGAAGGTCGGCGGGTAGCGGTACTGGTAGCTCATGTGGGTACCCAGCAGGTGCACCACGATGAATTTGCGCTCGGCGGTGTCGGACATCGCTTTGGCAAAAGGCTCCAGCACATCGCCGTCGTACTGGCGCGCATTCTGGTTACGGTTGTTGTTCAGGTACACCTGCTCGTCGGCCTGTTCGGAAAAGGTCGTGAGCATGGTGTTGCGCTTGGTCATGGTCTGCTGGTTGGTGATCCAGAAGGTCTTGTAGCCGGCCTGCTTCATCACGCTGACGATGGACGGCGTCTTGAGGTACAGGTCCGGGTTTTCTTCGTCGGCGAAGGTCAGCACCTGTTGCAGCGCCTCGATGGTGTACGGGCGCGGGGTGATGACGTTGTCGAACACCGCGAGTTGGTCCCGCAGCTTGTCCAGCTCCGGCGTGGTGTTGCGCGGGTAGCCATACAGGCTCATGCGCTGGCGGTTGGTGGACTCGCCGATCACCAGCACCAGGGTCGACGGCTGGCCGGCCATGCTGTCTTTGAGGTTGGTCAAGGGCGGGATCTTGCTGGCGCTGGTGAGCATGCCTTGCATGTTATCCAGTTGTTCGGTGTAGCGGCGGTAGGCGACGATCATCTGCCATGGCACTGCCGGCTCGATGCGGGTTTCAAAGCGGTCGATGGCCAGTTCCATGGTCTCGCTCTTGGCGATCTGCTTGACCAGCGGGTAACCGACGATGGCAATCACGATTGCGGCAGCCGCCAGCATGGCCTGGCCGCGCGGCAGGTACACCGGGCGTACGCGGGTCCACAGGAAAACGGCCATGGCGGTGTGAGCAATGAACGCCAGCACGATCCACCAGGCAAAGTATTGGGTGGCGTACTCGCCCGCTTCAGAGATGTTCGACTCGAACATGATGAAGATGACGCTTTGGGAGAATTCCTGCTGGTAGATGAAGAAATAACCCAGGCTGGCCATGGAACAGGCCCACAGCACCACGCCAATCAAGCCTGCCACCAGGCGCGCGCGCCGCGGGAACAACAGCATCGGCGCCAGCCACAGGGCGCTCATGAAAAATGCCTGGCGGAAACCGCTGAAGCCGGAGGTGCCGGTCAGTTGGATCAGCAGTTGGGTAATGCCCGAGAAATACCAGAAGAACAGGAACATCCAGCCGAGGCCGGCCCAATCAAAACCTTTCGCAGACGTAGTGCTGCGTTTGAACATCGCCATCCAGCGCTCCAACCCGATAATTTTTCAGTGTCAACGCGCAGGGATGCACGTCAACAGAGGGCCAGCGCACGTGGCGCGGCCCGATTCGGCGGGAGTATCGGGATGAGGATGTGAAAACTTCGTGAGTTATTCCTGAACGGTTCGTTCAGCTCACGTTCAGCAAACGGCGGGCTGGGTGCCGGACGGCTGATTGAGCTGGCCCTGCAAGTGCGAGCGCAGACGCATGACTTCCTGCTGCAGTTGATCGCGCTCGTCTTTCAACTGGCGCAATTCATCGCGGCGAATGGTGACATAGAGGGTCTGGGGCGGACGGGTCATGTGTGCAGTGCTCATTGCTTACCTCGCAAATAGCCGGTGTATCGCGGTGCCAGAGCGCTTGATTCGAGGCCCTCGGCAACAGTCGGGGCAATTCTGAATTCTTTTTTAAGTGAAGGGAACTTTTTTATTTTTGATGGTCGTTGTGACTTTTAACCCACTGAAGGCTAAAGGATGGCCACTTTTTGTCATGAAACTATGCCAATCCGCTCTGGACTAACCCTCATTAGCCTCATTGCGCTATAAACTGTGACACACATTTATTCGTAGTAAGGAGCATCAGCACATGCAACTGGGGATTATTGGACTAGGCCGCATGGGTGGCAACATTGCGCGGCGCCTGATGCTCAATGGGCATACCACCGTGGTTTACGACCGCAATGAAGCATTCGTAAAAGGTCTGGCAGGCGAGGGCGCCACGGGCGTCGCTGACCTGGCAGGCCTGGTGGCCGGGCTGCAAAAGCCTCGGGCGATCTGGGTGATGCTGCCGGCAGGCGACCCGACCGAAAACACCATTGAAGAATTGAGCCATCTGTTGGAAGACGGTGATGTGATCATCGACGGCGGCAACACCTTCTATAAGGATGACATCCGCCGGGCCAAGGCCTTGTCGGAAAAAGGCCTGCACTACGTCGACGTCGGCACCTCCGGCGGTGTCTGGGGCCTGGAGCGCGGCTACTGCATGATGATCGGCGGCGATGCCGAGACCGTTAAGCTGCTGGACCCGATCTTCGAAAGCCTGGCGCCGGGCCTGGGTACCATCCCGCGCACCAAGGACCGTTCTGCTGCAGCTGACAGCCGTGCCGAGCGCGGCTACATCCACGCGGGGCCTGCCGGTTCCGGGCACTTCGTCAAGATGATCCACAACGGCATCGAGTACGGGATGATGCAGGCCTTCGCCGAAGGGTTCGACATCCTCAAGACCAAGAACTCGGAAAACCTGCCGGAAGACCAGCGCTTCGACCTCAACGTTGCCGACATCGCCGAAGTCTGGCGGCGTGGCAGTGTGGTGTCGTCCTGGCTGCTGGACCTGACTGCCGACGCCCTGGCCACCGATCCGAAGCTCGACGGTTATTCCGGCTCGGTCGCCGACAGTGGCGAAGGCCGCTGGACCATCGAAGCCGCCATGGAGCAATCGGTACCGGTACCGGTGCTGTCGAACTCGCTGTTCGCGCGCTTCCGCTCCCGCCAGCAAAGTACTTATGGCGACAAAATGCTTTCTGCCATGCGCTTCGGCTTTGGCGGCCATGTGGAGACTCCCAAAAAATGACCGCCAACGGCAAGAAACCCAAGGCCGAACCCGCTCCGCCCACCACACTGTTTCTGTTTGGTGCCCATGGTGATTTGGTCAAGCGCCTGCTGATGCCGGCGCTGTACAACCTCAGTCGTGATGGACTGCTGGGTAACGGCTTGCGCATCGTGGGCGTTGATCACAACGCCATCAGCGACGCCGATTTCGCCAAGAAACTCGAGGACTTCATTCGCACCGAGGCCGCCAGCAAGGTCAAGGGCAACGGCGATGACGGCCTGGACCCGCAATTGTGGGCTCAGTTGGCCAAGGGCATCAGCTACGTCGAGGGTGACTTCCTCGACGACGGCACCTATGCCGACATCGGCAAGAAGATCGCTGACAGTGGCACCGGCAACGCGGTGTTCTACCTGGCGACTGCGCCGCGTTTCTTCGCCGAAGTGGTGCAGCGCCTCGGCGCTGCCGGCTTGCTCGAAGAAACCCCGGAGGCGTTCCGCCGGGTGGTGATCGAAAAGCCTTTCGGCTCGGACCTCGCCACCGCCGAAGCGCTGAACGCCTGCCTGCTCAAAGTGATGAGCGAAAAGCAGATCTATCGCATCGACCATTACCTGGGCAAGGAAACCGTCCAGAACATCTTGATCAGCCGTTTTTCCAACGTGCTGTTCGAGGCGTTCTGGAACAACCACTACATTGACCACGTGCAAATCACCGCCGCCGAGACCGTCGGCGTGGAAACCCGTGGCAGCTTCTTCGAGCACACCGGCACGTTGCGGGACATGGTGCCCAATCACCTGTTCCAATTGCTGGCGATGGTCGCCATGGAACCGCCAGCCGCCTTTGGCGCCGATGCGGTGCGGGGCGAGAAGGCCAAGGTGATCGGAGCCATACGGCCCTGGTCGCTGGAAGACGCACGGGCCAACTCGGTGCGCGGTCAGTACACCGCCGGTGAAGTCGCCGGCAAGCAACTGCCGGGTTACCGTGAAGAGGCCAACGTTGCGCCCGACAGCAGCACCGAGACCTTCGTCGCCCTCAAGGTGATGATCGACAACTGGCGCTGGGTGGGTGTGCCGTTTTACCTGCGCACCGGCAAGCGCATGAGCATCCGCGACACCGAGATCATCATCTGCTTCAAGCCGGCGCCTTACGCGCAGTTCCGTGATACCGAGGTCGATGAACTCAGGCCGACGTACCTGAAGATCCAGATCCAGCCGAACGAAGGCATGTGGTTCGACCTGCTGGCGAAAAAGCCTGGGCCGGCCCTGGACATGGCCAATGTGGAGCTGGGTTTTGCCTACAAGGACTTCTTCGAGATGCAGCCGTCGACGGGTTACGAAACCTTGATCTACGACTGCATGACCGGCGACCAGACCTTGTTTCAACGCGCTGACAACATCGAAAACGGCTGGCGTGCGGTGCAGCCATTCCTCGATGCGTGGAAACAGGATGACGGGATCCAGGCCTACAAGGCAGGCGAAGATGGTCCGGCGGCAGCCGATGCACTCTTGGCCCGCGATGGCCGTACCTGGCACAGCCTCGGATGAGTGACTTGCCGAGTCAACCCATCCGCTTTGTGTTGAGTGATATGGACGGCACGTTGCTACATCCGGATCACAGCCTCAGCCAACGCACCATTGATACGGTTCGCGCCTTGCGCGCGGCCGGGGTGTTTTTCAGCCTGGCCAGCGGGCGACCGCCCAAGGCCATGCGTCAGCAGGTCGAAGCACTGGGCATCGATGTGCCCATTGCCGGCTTTAATGGCGGCACGCTGGTCAATCCCGACGGCAGTATTCTGGTGGCGCATCACTTGCCGGCAGAAGCGGCGCTGGTGGCATTGGCTTTATTTACGCCGCAGCCGGACGTAGAAGTCTGGCTGTTTGCCGACGGCGACTGGCTGCGCCGCGATCCTGGCGGGCCGATGGCGGTTCGCGAGGAACATGGCCTGGGCTATCCAGCCATCGTCGTGGAGAGCTTCGAGCCGTTTCTGGATCGGGTCGACAAGATTGTGGCGGCCAGTACCAATACCCAGTTGTTGGTCGAGCTTGAGGCGCAGTTGCAGCCGAGAGTCGAGGGGCTGGCGCAGGTGTCCCGCTCGCAGCCGGTGTTCCTGGATGTGACCGCGATGAAGGCCAACAAGGGCGAAGCCTTGAAGACCCTCGCGGCGCACCTCGGTGTGCCGCTGGAACAGACGGCGGCCATCGGCGATGGCGGCAACGACCCGGCTATGTTTCACGTGGCGGGGCTGTCGATTGCCATGGGCCAGGCCGAAGAAGTGGTCAAGCGCCAGGCCAGCGTCGTAACCGGCAGTAATGTCGATGACGGTGCGGCGGAAGCCATAGAGCGGTTTATTCTCTCGGCCGATTGATTGGCAACCCCACTAATAAGTAGTCAGCTATGCAAAGTTGCAACTTGCATAGCTGACTATCTACTCGTGTTATTACTGGTCAATATACTGCGCAGCCCAGCGGCACACTTTCTGGTGCCGCCCCGCACGAGTTTCAGTTACTTGGGCATTGCCCAGGATTGCAACTGATAGCCATCTTTATCGAGTTCAGCGCGGGCCTGCAACAGCAAGTCCTCGAGCTGTGCCGGGTCGGAATAAGTGCTGGAAGACAGCTGCTTGCTACCGATACGGGTATTGGTGCGGTCGATGACGCTCAGGCTCAGGGCGCCGTTGCCGTCGTGCCAGGCCACACATTGAAAGGGCTGGAAAGCACGGTCTGCGATCAAAAGAGCTTCGTTGATGCGGAGCGGGGCGTTCATGGGGTCTTCTCTCTAAATGCCCATTCAAGTGAAGTCGTTGGTTGGGCGTGCCTAACGACTGGTTACTTGTACTGATGCACGATCACCGGGTACGGGTCACATGTTAGAAGAAGATTTTTTAACTTTCCCTGATTAAAGTCATGTAAGGGGCTATGTTGAAAGCCTCATGAAAGTTACGCCGCGACATTTGACCGCACCCGACTGTTGGAAAAGGGCAGGTTTGTGTGCGGCTTATAACGAATGGGTACAAAGGTAGCGTCAAAATCTTGCTAGTGTTGCCAGCAGGCTTTCCAAATAACTGTTTTTGAATAACTTTAACGATTTTGACGCCAAGGAATAGTCATGATTGTTGCACCTGCGCCGCGCCGTCTGCTTGTGGTCGATCCCTGTGATGACTGCCACGGGCTATTACCGGGTTTGCGCACCGCGGGGTGGGACGTGGACAGCTGTGCCCTCGAGTCGGTGGGCGAGCGCTCCTGCGACGTGGGATTGTTGCGCCTGCAGCCGTTCCATCTGGAGCGGCCTGAAGCGGTCAAGGAGCTGATCAGCCGCAGCGGCACCGAGTGGATTGCCGTGCTTAACCAGGAAGTGCTGCGCCTGCAGAATGTCGGCGATTTTGTCTGCGAGTGGTTCTTCGACTTCCATACCTTGCCGTTCGATGTGTCCCGGGTGCAGGTCACCCTGGGCCGCGCCTTTGGCATGGCGCGCCTGCGGGGCAAGGGCAACAACGCGCCTGCCGGCCAGCCGGAACATGAATTGCTGGGCGACAGCCGCCCCATTCGCGAACTGCGCAAACTGCTCGCCAAACTGGCGCCGACCGAGTCCCCGGTGTTGATTCGCGGCGACAGCGGCACCGGTAAGGAACTCGTCGCCCGCACACTGCATCGCCAATCCCAGCGCCACGCCAAACCGTTTGTGGCGATCAATTGCGGGGCGATCCCCGAGCACCTGATCCAGTCCGAACTGTTTGGCCATGAGAAGGGCGCCTTTACCGGTGCCCATCAGCGCAAGATCGGGCGGATCGAGGCGGCGCATGGTGGCACGTTGTTTCTCGATGAAATCGGCGACTTGCCCATGGAGCTGCAAGCCAACCTGCTGCGTTTTCTCCAGGAAAAACAGATCGAGCGCGTCGGCGGCAGCCAACCGATTCCGGTGGATGTGCGGGTATTGGCAGCCACCCACGTTGACCTGGAAGCCGCGGTGGCAAAGGGCGCCTTTCGGGAAGACTTGTATTACCGGCTTAACGTCCTGCAAGTGGTGACTGCGCCGTTGCGCGAGCGCCATGGTGACGTGGCGATGCTGGCCAACCATTTCTCACACTTCTACAGCCAGGAAACCGGCCGGCGTCCCCGCAGCTTCAGTGAAGACGCGCTGGTGGCCATGGGCGAGCACGGTTGGCCGGGCAATGTGCGGGAGTTGGCCAACCGCGTGCGGCGTGGCCTGGTACTGGCTGAAGGGCGGCAAATCGAAGCCGTTGATCTGGGACTGCAAAGCCAGCAGGCAATCGCGCTGCCGATGGCTACACTGGAAGATTACAAGCACCGTGCCGAACGTCAGGCGCTGTGCGATGTGCTCAACCGGCATAGCGACAACCTGAGTGTCGCGGCCCGTGTGCTGGGGGTTTCCCGGCCGACGTTCTACCGGTTGCTGCACAAACACCAGATCCGCTAGGGCGGGTAAACCGAAAAGCCCCGCAACGACCTTTATCGTTGCGGGGCTTTTCCCGTTGTCACGCCTTAAAAGTAGTACGGGAACTTCAGGCTGAAGCTGAACGAAGGCGCATCCGGCGTGATCCCGATGGCCAGGTTCGGCACGATCGTCAGGTTGTCGGTCGCCGCAATCGTCATGCCCACGTTGAAGTAACCCGCGTTGGCGTCGCTGGAAACCACCGACTGCCAGTCGCCGCCATCCGGCTTGAGCTTACTCTTGCGTTGCACCAGGTCGGACACCGAGAACGACATACTCATCTTCTCGTTCAACGCAAACGCCACGCCTGCGCCGATCTGGAAGCTGTCGCCCAGCTGTACCTTGCCGGGGACTTTCTCGACAGGGTTGGAGCTGATATCGCTGAACGAGTCCTCGATGTTATGGGTATACGACAGCGAGCCAAACAGCACGGCAGGGTCGAAGGTCTTGACCAGCGAAATCCCCGGCGTGATCGACCACACACCGTTGCCGGTCGGCAGGTTTTCCGGCACATAAAGGTTGGTGTTGCTCGGCGACTGGATCAGCTTGATGCCAAACGGGTCTTCGCCGGTGGGCGCCTTGACCCGCACCGATACCACCGCATCCGGCAGGTTGACGCTCTCGTCGAGGAACTTGTAGGCAATCCCGAAGTTGACGTCACCAATGGTTGGATTACGCGTGACCGATTGTTCCGAGGTCGCCGTGCCGCTGCCGCCGTTGGCACCGCCGGACTGGTAGGTTGACTCGCGGTATACCACCGGCACGTTCACGTCGAACTGCCAACGGTTGTCGAGGTTATAGCGGCCCGTGAGGTCGACGGTCCAGTTATCGGACTTGATCCGGTCCAGGTTGATGTTGCCGAGGAAGATCGAGTCCAGCGCCAAAAAGCCGTTGAGGGTCAACTGGCGCGCGTCATAACGGGAATAGGTCACGCCGGTTTCGAAGCTGAACTTGCCGTTGCCAAAGAATCCGCTGGCTTCGTTATACAGGTTGCTCACGCTTTGCGCCGGGGCTGAATCGTCCTTGAGGGACTGGCCGTAGGATGCGCCACCGGCTGCACCGCCCGAGGCCGCAGCCGCGCCGACGCCAGGCGTGTTGCCCGCCACGGTGGTGCCGCCTTTCTGGAAATCTGCCGGGGATTTGGCCAGGCGTTTCGGCGGCGGGGCCGCCGGCTGTTCTTCAACCTGGCGTACCCGTTGTTCCAGCACCGCCAGTGCTTTTTGCTGCACTTCGTAGCGTTGCTTGAGTTCCAGCAATTCCTTTTTCAATGTGTCGATGTCGGCGTCCGGCGCTGCATACAACATGGATGCGGGCAGGAGCGTGCTTAAACAAATTACAGCCCGGAGCGATAGCGATCGATGCATGAAATAAGCCGTCCCTTTCTAATGCGCAAGTGTCGAGGCACAGCGTAGTTCAATATCCGTTAGGGCGAAGGCCCTTGAGCTGATTCAGGTTTAGGTTCTGACCCAAATTGTTCAAACCGTTGTTGCCCAGCACCACATTGAGCTGCGTCATGTTGCTCACAAAGTTGCTGTTACCCTGCAAAACCGTGCCTTGCAAGACATTGCCAGCGCCGATCTGCTGCAACGAGTTGCCCTGGTTGTTGTTGGCCAGGATCGCCATTTGCAGCCCGCCATTGGCGGCCGATACCGTGACCTGGCCGGCGCCGGTGCTGCCGGTGACCGATTGGCCAGCCACCAGCGCTTGCCCGGATTGCACGATATTGGCCGGTGACAAGCCGTTCTGGTTCACATGGATATTCACGTTATTGCTGGCGGTGTTGCCATCGCCAGCGGCGCGCACGCTTTGGGTCACGCCCTGGCCACTGCCCAGGCCTGCGCCACCGACCACCGTACCGGTGCCATTGGGTTGATTGGGCGAGACTTTGGTGGGGCTGTCGGTTACCTGCACATAAAACTGCGGGGTGACGGTCGACGCGTTGACGTTCATGCTGGCCGAGCCGGTCACGCTGTCGCCGGCGGCATTGGTCCAGGTGCTGCTCATCACGATGCCAAAGCTGATGATCCGCCCCGGCATGACGTAGCGGCCGCGCAAGTCGGCCAGTTCCGAGTCCCTTATTTCAATCGGCTTGAACACCGATGACGCGTAAGCGGGCATTGAGGCTGCCAGGCACATGACCGTCAGCCAACGGTAAGTGTTCATCGTTTGCTCCTGGAGCGTCCTGCTCCTTATTGCGCTTCTAGAAGAAGTCGCTCTGGATAAAACCGAAGTCCATCAACTCACTGTCCCGAACCGGACTGAACTCATTGATTCTGTTTTTGGCGGTCAGCGGTGTGGGCGGGTCAAGCAGCACGTTGGTTTTGTCATAGCCTTCGCCCAGTACGGCGAAGACGATGCCATTCCAGCCTTTGACGAAGTCGTCCTTGGCATAGCGTTTGTGACCCAATACCGGGTCGCCGATGTAGACCCAGTCCTTGTCGGCACGCTGCATCACCACGAAGTGCTTGTAGCCACGGATCTCCAGCAGCACCACCACCGGGATTTTCACCGTGAGCAGTGTGTCGGCGTTGATCCGGTAACCCCGGGCGCGCATGCCGATGCTTTCCAGGTAACGCTTCATGTCCAGCATGGAGAAACCCTGGGTGCGGACCAGGTCCTGATCGGCGTTGACCAGCATGCCTTTGATGATGTGGTCTTCATCCACATCCATCCAGTAGGCCTGGCGCAGGATGGTGGCCAGGGCGGCGGCACCGCAGCTGAAATCGGTTTTCTGTTCCACCAGGTTGGCGAACTTGCGTTCACGGATGCTCTCGACCTTCTTGAAGATCACGCCACCGCCGGGCATGGCAGCAATCGCCATTTGCCCCGCCCAAGTCGGGCCGGTGAGCAATAACAGGAGGGTGAGGGCGATGATCCGCATGATCGAATGGCCTGGTGGACACTGGAATAAAAAGGGGCCTTGTTGCCAAGGCCCCGTTGCATCAGAAACGTACGCCGGAGGAAATCACAGTGGTGTTGCCCTGTTGATTGCCCACGCCTGCAGCAATGTTGGCGCCCAGGTTGCCCGAAGAGCCATTAAGCGAGTTGTTGGCGCTGGCGTTGTTCACGACAGGCAGGTAGGTGCTGCTGCCCCAGTGGCCGGACTGAGTAGCCACGGTATTGAGGAAGGTGTTGTCGACGCTGGTTTGAGTGGTGTTGCTCGATGCAGCGGCGGCGGCACCACTGGCAGTAGCAATTGCCAGTTGGTTTTTCTGTTGGTTGAAGTTACCCGACGCAGCGTTCACACCCAGGTTGCCGGAGCTGCCGTTGGCCGAGTTGTTGAGCGACGCGTTGTTGTGGGTAGCCACCTGGATCGAGGTGTTGTTGTGGTTGTCTTGGGTAATGGTGCCCAGGGCAAACACGGTAGCTGCATCGCCGGCGGCAATGGCTGTCTGGTTATCTTGTTGGTTGCCGTCGCCGGCGGCGATGTTGGCCTGGGCGTTGCCGCTGCTGCCGTTCAACGAGTTGTTGGCCGATGCGTTGTTCTGAGTGCCGAGATTGAGCACTTTGTTGCTGCTGGTCGACTGTGCATCGGAAACCGCTGCCACTACCGAGGTAGGAGCAGGTTGAGGGTGGTGATAGCCACCGGCGTGTGCGGCACTGGCGACGATTGCAGCGAGAGCGAAGGCCAGTGGTTTAAGAGCCATTGTAGTTTTCATGGTATTTCCCCTTGCTTCTAATTAGTTGGTTAAGTGTTGGTACGGTCCAGCTTCAAGCTCCAATGAATCATTGGATCTGTACGTTCAGGGCGTTAGCCATGCGGTTCCCCACCCCGGCACTCTGATTCACCTGTACCACTCCACGGCTGCCGGTGAAGGCCTGGTCGCTTGTGACGACCTGGCGGCTGCCAGTGGTAGAGGTGAACCCTGAGTTTGGTGATAGCGCCACGTTCTGTTGCGACATGGCGCTGTCGTCGATGCTTTGCGGGCCAGCGTTTACGCTGATCCGCACGGCATTGATCATCTGGTTGTTGGCCCCGGCCGACTGGTTGACGCCCAGCACACCGTTGCCATTGCTGAAAGAGTTGCCCTGGATCGCTACTTTGGCGCTCTGGGAGCGGTCGGCTGGTGCGCCGCCGAGGGTCTGGCTGATCGAGCCGCCAGCCTGGGTGTTAGTGCCTGTTGAAATGGCGCGGCTGTTGAGTTGTTGCTGCTGATCGCCGGCCGCCTGGTTGATCGAGACGACGCCGTTGTATTGCTTGCCGGAGTTGTCGATCACTGCGCTGTTGTCAGCCATGGCGGCCGAGCAGCCCAGGATCGCGAGGAATAACCAGGAATATTTCATCTCATTGGCCCCCCATCAGGCTGCCGATGTTGTTCAGGGGCGCCATGCCACGGGAGATTGAGCCGTTGATCTGGCCGGAGAGACTGGAGCCGCCGCCATGACCGGCCGCTGCACCACCACCGAGACCCGCGCCGCCACCGTTGTTGGTCAGGCCGGGCAGGTTGCCGCCAGGCAGGATGGCGCGAGTGATGCTGGAGCCGCTGCTGATGTTGGCGTAGTCGTTGTCGCTCAGCTCGCTGGTGGCCCGCAGGATCTGGGGAGCCGGGTTGGCGTTCACGGTAGTGGGGTTGGGGTCAACGCCGGCAGAGCGGCCGGCCATGTGGCCGTGGACGGTGCGTTGAATCACGATCACGCCGTCGCCTGCCGCGAGCACTGGGAGGCTCACGCTGGTACTCAGTACACAGCTGATCAGCAGGAGGCTCAATGAGCCTGGATTAAGTGTCTTCACGACGGCATTCCTTATTCTTGGCGCTGACCCTAAACAGCGTTGTCAGGAAGAGAGCAGGAGCTGTGCCGCTTTTTGTTTTGTTAATTAATTCAAAGGATTGGAGGTGCTGAAAAAGAAAGGCCGGCGAGATGTGTTTCAACGGTGAGACACCCGGCCCGCGTTCAACTCGCTCGGCAGCTGTCTCAGGAATGAAACACCGGCCGCCATAAACCTGGCAGCCCGCAGCCGGCTGTCAGCTCAGCCGGTGCAAGTGTTTCAAAAGTGGACAGTTCCAGGCAGAGAACGTCCGTGGAGGAGGGCATACGCCCTGTCTCCAGGGTCAGCCCTTTGGTGTTTTACGCGGAATCGAATTGAGTACGGGGTTGCCGTCCTGGTTCTGGGTCAGGTAGACCGGCAGGACCTTGGGCAGGGAGGGGACGAGGTTGGACACCTCGTTGATGTTGTAGATGCCACCAATACGGATCGCGCCGGTGCCGGCGTCGGCCAGCATCACCGGTTTGCTCAGGTAGCGGTTGATCAACGGCAACGCGTCGGCCAGGGCCAGGTTGTCGAGGATCAGCTTGCCTTCACGCCAGGCCAGGGCCGTGTCGCCCGGGGCAATTGGCTGGGCCAGGGGGCTGGCGTCGCCACGGTTGTAGCTGGCCTGCATCCCGGGCGACAGGCGTAGGCCGCTGTGGGCGTCATCGCTGCTCACCAGCACCGAGCCTTCCAGCAGCATGACCCGCACATGGTCTTCGTATTTCCACACGTTGAACTGAGTGCCGGTCACCCGAACCTGACCGTCGCCGGCGTGGACAATGAAGGGGTGTTGCGGGTCATGGCTGACGTTGAAAAAAGCCTCACCCTTTTTCAGGGTGACCCGGCGCTGGTCTTTGTAATGGCTGTAGACCAGCTCGGTACCCAGGTTCAGCTCAACCTGGCTGCCATCATCGAGGGTGACCTGGCGCAGGCTGTTTTCGGTTTCGTAATGCTTATAGGCGCTGGGCAACCAACCGGCTTCCCAGCCGGTGAAGGCCGCCAGTGGCAAGGCCACCAGGCATATCGCCGCCGCTACTGCGTAGTTGCTTAAACGGCGGCGAGGCTGGAGTCGCACCACGGCAGGGGCCGGTTCGCTGCGGGGCAGGTGATCGGCAACGTCCCAGATTTCCAGCATCGCCGCGTATTCGAAGGCATGCAGTGGATGCGCATCGTGCCACTGTTCGAAGGCCCGACGCTCGGCCGTCGTGCAATCGCTGGCATGCAGACGCATGCACCAGTGCGCAGCGGCATCGGTGATGGCGTCATATTCGGCTTCTGATAGGGACTTATCTGTCATTAACTCATCCTGATTTCGCACATTCTAACCTCCACAGCAGGACGGCGAGAACAACCATCATGGCGAATGCACATCAATTGGAACTAATTCTCGTCTGCAAGGCCCTAAAAATCAGGACAGCTAACACTCAATCCCTAATGGAGCACGAAAATGCTTAAGAAAACCTTAGCCGCCATTGTCGCAACCACCGCCTTGTTCAGTGCTGGAGCCGCCCTCGCGGACAAACCAGGCGCAGGCTGGATCACCATTGAAAAAGCCATCGAGACCGCCAAGACCAAAGCCGGCTACGTCGAGATCTACAAGATCGAAGCCGATAACGACGGCTACTGGGAAGGTGAGGGACGCAAGGCCGATGGCGTCGTCTATGAGTTCCGCATCGACGGTGAGTCGGGCAATGTGTTGCGTGATCAGAAAGACTGAATGAGCTGACTGGGTGCAGGCGTGTAGCCTGCACCCGTAGCTTACGGCGTGCCTTCGGCAATCGAGGGCACGGCGTCCAGTTGTCGTCCCAACGTTGTGATCAGCAAGGTCAATGAGTCAGCGTTATCCATCTGTGTGTTGAACCGCCGAGTCAGGTTGGTTTTGAAAATTCCCCGTGCATTGCTCAAGTCCACGCCTCCGGTCGTGGCAAGAATCTGCTGCTTGATGTAGTCATCTTCCGGATCGGTTCCCAGATCAGACCCGGTAGCCCCCCACGCGTCCGATGATTTGAACAATTGCCCGATAGGCGTACTGATCGAGTACGCATTCTCCTGCACGTTGCGCAGCCAGTCCCGAAGATCGCGCCCGGCTTGGGTTTGTACTTCGATCAGGTCGGAAAAAGGCGATGTGGAATTGAGGTAGGCGACGTCGGCGGTGTTGCTCACGATATGGGTCAACTCATGAATCAACGTAGTCGCACGGGCATGGGCTCTTTGATCGAAGTGATTGATCAGGTGCCCTTCGAAATCGGCTGTGGGCGGGTTGAAGAAGTTTTCGGTGAGATAGATGCGACGATCCGGGTCCCCGTCGATGGTAAACGCCCAATGCCGTTCGGGTTCGGCGATATGCGCGCCGGAGACGAAACGCCGGGAGTTGAGCGAGTAGAGTGCCGGTTCCAGCGCCTCATCGAGGATGGCGGTCACCGTGTCCATGAGCTTTTGCGCGAGGACTGCCGGAAATTTGGCCGGGCCGGTGTCGGCGTCTATCGGGATGCCGAAGAAGCGGTTGATGAAGCGATGCACCCGGGTCACGGGCGGGTACTGATGGTCGAGCAGTTTCAGGTTCTGCTGGCAGTTGTGCAGGTAGAAGGTAGCCAGGTCCAGTGCCTCGACGATCGCCTGGGCCCTGAGGGGCGAAATACGCCGAATTTCGCTCAGGCCTCGAGCTTCGACATTCATCACCCGGTCCACCTCTGCCCTCACTTCCCGGCGTTCCATCATGGCACTCCAGCCAGGGCCATGGCGGCGAACCGAGGCGCCCAGGTCCAGAGTCCATTTGCGCTCGGCATCCAGGCGCACATAGGGCCCTTTGGACCGTGCACTGAAAAGCCGCCAATGGCCATCAACCGGTTTGGCTCGATAGACCTTGCCTGCGCAAGGCAGGTAATGCCGATTGTCTGTCGCTGTGTAGACCCCCGAGTTGCCTGCCGTCAGGTTATCGAGGCTGATGTCGTTGGCTTCGTATGCTTGCAGCCGGGTCCGGGCTTGGGCGGTGATATCGATGTCTTGCCAGGCTCTGGCTGTTTGTGTCGGCGCGGGCTGCGGCGGGGCGGTGCCTGGTGTCGGTGGTTCATCCATCAATGTACGTATTGAGGCCATTTGCGCGACACCGCGAATAAAGCGTTGCAGCGCGTCGCGCCATAGATGTTGCTGCAAGTCTTCGGCAGAGGCCTTGAACAGTGTGTAGCTTTGCCAGATCACCAACGGCACCATCAGCTTGCCCGGTAGCAACGCCTGCGCCTGTTGCAGGCCATGGGTAAACAATGCCTTGAGGGTGTCCCAGGCTGACCGGCCATTGGCCTGGTTTTGCTGTTCAAACAGGCTCGAAATCAACTGAATGTTGTCGCGGTACAACTGCTTGAGCGCGTGGCCCTTGATCGGATTGTCCGCCAGGATGATTTCCGAGGTTCTCCCGACCGTGCTGGCCCAAAGGTTTTTATACGTGGCTCGCTCAGCCTCTGGCAGGCGGCCGATCACCCAGTCCTGCAACGGGCCGGGCAGGTTAAGCCGACGGATTAGAGCCGCCTCGTTTTCGAATTCCTGGAACGCCTGCTGCGGACCGTAAGGTGCATACATCACCAGGGGCGCCTTTTCGGCGGCGTTAATCAGGTAGACCCCAAGAGCCTTGATGGTGCGAGCGCCCGTCGTGGCGATCAACTCCAGGGGACGGACCGTCGAGGTTGCGCCGTTGACCGCTGCACGGGCGATTGCATCCGGCATGTCGAGGACTTGTTCGACCAGGCTCAAGCCCGCGGGTGACAGCAGTTCCTGCAGGCTCAGCGCATGGGCGTTTTGCAGCAACTGCCAGGGCAGTTGCCGGATAAATCGCTGTTCCCGTGCTTCGGCACCTGGCTTGCCCGGCGTAAGCTTTTCGGCCAGGCAAGCCTGGTGGTCTTGCTTGAGGGGCAGGCGCGCGAGGATCTGGCGCACCACAGCAGGTGTCAGGCCAGCAGCCGCAGACTCGACATCGAATGCAGCAGCTTGCTGGCTGACGTGATTGAGGGCGTAGTCCACCAGGTTCTGTCGCTGGCCGGCCAATACCAGCTTGGGGAGGATGTAGACGTCTTGGGGGCGTACGTCATAGGCCTGCAACAGCTCGCCGAGCTTGCTGCCAACGTACTGTGGCAGCGACAGGAAATCGTCCAGGTAGTCTTTGTCGCCCGTGAGGCTATGGCGGTATTGCTCAAGGATTTCGACATGGCGACGCTGTTGGCTGACCGACGCCATCCCCAACCAGGCGGGCAGTGATTGTTGCGCCATGAAGGTCTGGGCGATTTGTGAGGCATGGCCCAGGTCGTTGGCCGGCAAGGCCTTTTCCAGCTCGCCGAGACGCTTCAGCAAGGCGTCCCCCGATAACGTCAGGCTGAGGCAGTGGGCCCGTTGCCCCCTGTAGTGATCAATCCAGGACTGCTGGCGGTCTTGCGCGACCGCGCCGTTGATCAGCATGAACTGACCGAGTGGGCAGGCCTGGTGCGGCTTGAGATAGCGCGGGTCGAGATTGGCCAGTAGCTGCCTGCGAAGGTCCGGGGCAGCCAGTCGCCGTTGCAGTTCTGTCTGCAATTGGCTGACGTTGGCGAAACTCTCCAGGCCGCGCGCCGGAGTCCACAGCACGGCCCGGCCTGAGTGGGACGGGTCCAGGCCGCCGCGCTCGGTGAGCATCAGGCAATGGGCCAGGGGCACCCGTTGCGTCAGGCCCTCGGGTTCGACGGTCAACGCATAGGCATCCGGAATGAATCCGCCCAGGCCCTGGCGCCGGTGGCGATCAGGGTGTTGAAGATCAAACACCGTTTGCACGATTGACTCATCACGGGCGTCCAGGCTGTTGTTGAGGCGCCTGAGCCTGGCTTCGCCCTGGATCGCCACCGCCATGGCATGGGCCATCGGCGCCTTGAGCTGTTCCAGGTGTTCGCGAGGAATATCAGCAATGTTGTAGTTATGAAACTTGATCAGTGCGGCATCGAGAACTGCGTTGGCTTGCGAGATGTCGAGGCCGGTCAGCGGTGTGACGAGCCCACTGCCCTGATTGGCGTAAAGGCCGTAGTGTGGCGTTTGCGGAATTGGCCCGCGCCCCTGTATCAGGCGCGCAAGAAAGTAACTGCGCAGGCTCTGGCTTTCCAAGGGCTCAGTGGCCTGAGTCGCGCTTGCGCCGGCGGCGTATCGATTGACGTAGATCTTCTCGGGGTCCTGGCCAGTCAGGCGCCGGCGGTTGAACTCCAAGGTGAGTGCCTGATTGACGGTGTTGGCCAGCGTGGGCTGGGCGTGCACCTGGGCTGCCAGTGTGTCCCGGATGTTGGCCAACTGCTTGTGCAGCAGAGCGGCCCGGTCGCCGGCCAGTGACACCGGGCGGGTCGGGTCGGCCAGTACCGAATGAGGCGTCCAGCGTCCCGCGGTATCCAGGCCCGGGAGGTGGCTGTCGATCATGTACCGCACGTCCAGCGCGTAGTCGAGCAAGGCCGAGGGTTCAATACCGGCGCGGGTGCGCCGGTACAGATCGAGCGCATAGCGAAGGTTCTGTTGCTGCTTGCCGATGATGGCTTCGAGCACTTGCTCAAACAGATTGCCGGCGATGGGAGTGCCGGAAAACTGCGGCGTCTTGAACCCGACAAACAACGCCCGCTCCTCGAGAGACATCAGGTTGTAGAGGTCGTCTTCGTACCCTGGCGCTTTGACCATGGCTTTGAGGGTGTCCATCAGGTCGTCGTAGGTTCCGAGTACTTGCAAACCCTTGTCGGGGGTGTAGAGAAAGGTCTGCGAGTTACCGATCATCAAGGTGCTGGCCAGCTCGACGGCGTTGGCCGGCTGCTCCCAGATCTTCACGTTCTCCACGTGCAGTGTCTGGCCGCCTAGAGGCGCTTGAGATGAGTACAGCGCTGCCAAGACCTGGCTTTGCTCTGGACTGATGATGGATTGCTGGCGCTTGAACAGCAGATCCAGGCGCGCGTTGGCGGCCATGGCCTGGGCGAACCAGGCCCGACGCGAGACGCCCGGAGTGATCTCGGTGTTCCAGAACGTCTCCAGTGCACTGTGCAGGAACGGGATCAGTTGGCCGGCCGCTTGCTTGATCACGCTTTCCCAGCGTTGCGTGTCGCGGGCCTTGCGTTCAGGGTCATTGACGTCCTCAGGCCGCTTGGGATGGAAAAACACCCGGGTTTGCCCGGCTGGCCAGGCTTGCTCACGGTAATACAACAGCACAGCGTCATTGAGTGGCAGCGAGTCTAGCCAGCGCGGCATCGTGTGCCCGGCGGGTTGCCTGGCGAAAAAACTGACATGGGCTTCGCTGGGGGCGAGTCCGGGGAAGAGTGGGCGGCAGATGCTTTCAAGCAGGTTTGAAAGCAGGGCGCCCAATGACGGCAACTGTTTCAACTCCGCCAGCAGCGCCTGGCGATTGACCGCCTGATAGCGCTTGAGGGTTTTCTCCTGTTCACCAAACACGTCATCGAGCATCGCCTCCGGTGTAAGCACCAGGTGGTTGTCCAGCACTTGCGATGCCTGTTGTTGCAAGGGCAGGAAACACAGCAGTCGCGGGGTGTCGGCCGGGATTTTCAAGCGCTGGGTCAACGCTGCAAGCACGTGGGTGGGGCTGTCGAATTTTTCCAGGCCGCCGTACGGGGTGTAGAGCCAGGCATGTGGGTAGGCGCTGGTGGAACTCATCATGAAGCTGCCGGCCAGTTCGACGGCATTGACGGTGTTTTTATTCAACCAGATGCGCTGCGCGATCATTGACGGCGACTGTTGGCGACGGCCTGCATCGCTGGCAAAAAACACCTTGCCGAGGAACTCGATATCCCTGCTGTCGATGTTCAGCTGGCGCTCACGGGCCAGTGCCCTCCAGCCCACACGCATGGCTTCGGGGAAAAAATACGGGAGTGGGGTGTGGCTCATCATCCTGATCCTTGAAGAGTTGCGTGTCTGCAACCTACCCAGGCCTGACGCCACGAGGGGCTAGATATGTCTGGCACTCCCTGTCGACAGCCATGGGGCAAACCCTGTCTAATCGACGGACCGATTCTTGTACGCTGTTGCCCATTCCAATAATTAAACGGGAGCTTCAGATGTCTGCATCGCCTTTGGATGTCGAGTCTTCATCAGAGCGACTCAGTTTTGCGCAATTGACCGACCTGCTGCGCCAGGTATTCGTGCGCCATGGCACCTCGGCCGAAGTGGCCCAAGTGCTGGCCGAGAACTGCGCCAGCGCCGAGCGCGACGGCGCCCACAGCCACGGTGTATTCCGTATTCCCGGTTACGTCTCGACCCTCGCCAGTGGCTGGGTCAACGGCAAGGCCGTGCCGGTGGTCGAGGATGTGGCCAGCGGGTTTGTACGGGTGGATGCCGGTAATGGCTTCGCCCAACCCGCGCTGCAAGCCGCCCGCCCGTTGTTGGTGGAAAAGGCCCGCAGTGCCGGGATTGCCCTGTTGGCCATCCATAACTCCCACCACTTCGCGGCACTTTGGCCGGATGTCGAGCCCTTCGCCGAAGAAGGCCTGGTGGCCCTGAGCGTGGTCAACAGCATGACCTGCGTGGTGCCCCACGGCGCCGACCGCCCACTGTTCGGCACCAACCCCATTGCCTTCGCCGCGCCCCGCGCCGATGGCCTGCCCATCGTGTTTGACCTGGCCACCAGCGCCATTGCCCACGGCGATGTACAGATTGCCGCACGCAAGGGCGAACGCCTGCCACCCGGTATGGGGGTGGACAGCCTCGGCCAGCCGACCCAGGACCCCAAGGCGATCCTCGAAGGCGGCGCGCTGTTGCCGTTTGGCGGGCACAAGGGTTCGGCCCTGTCGATGATGGTCGAGTTGCTGGCGGCAGCCCTCACGGGCGGTAACTTCTCGTTTGAGTTCAACTGGTCCGATCACCCCGGCGCCCGTACACCGTGGACCGGCCAGTTGCTGATCGTGATCGACCCGAGCAAGACCGCCGGGCAAAGCTTCGCCGAGCGCAGCCAGGAATTGGTGCGACAGATGCATGCGGCAGGGTTGCGGCGTTTGCCGGGGGATCGGCGCCATCGCACACGGGCGAAGTCGCTGTCAGGCGGGATTGAGATCGAAACGCAGGAGTTGAGTCGGTTGCGGGTGTTGGCACAGGCCTGAAGCGAGCTGCGCCCGGGGAGGGCGCAGCCGTTACATCAGATCAGTTGCGGCGGCCCAGCAACAGGCCGACCACCAGGCCAAACCCGGCGGAAATCGCTACGGTCTGCCATGGATGGCCACCGATATAGGTTTCGGTGGCGTCCACCACCGGCTTGCTGCGCTCGCGCACGTTGGACACCGAGTCCAAGGCTTGCTTGAGCTTGATGGCGACCTGTTCACGCAGGGTTTCACCTTCTTCCCCCACCAGTGACGCGCTGCTTTTGAGCAGCTTGTCCGATTCTTCGATCAGCGCGGTCAGTTCACTGAAGGCTTGATCCTTGATTTGGTCTTCGACGGCTTGGGCGGCAGATTTGCGGGCCATTGGGTTAACTCCTTGCGGGTGAATGTGGCAATGAATGCGCTTGATGAAGAATGGAGTGTTTGAAGCAGGCAAAAGTTGCAGTTTTTTTCCTACGGTCAGCTTAGGTGAAATCCAGGCCAGGAAATTTCGACCTACAGTGTAAGATGTCACCTATTTGTGCAGCAGGTAATTCAACATGAGCTTCAATCTGGCCAACAAGCCCCTTGCCGAGCGCGCCGCGCTGGAAGATGAAAAGTCCCGTCTCTACGACCTGTGGCAAAGCAACCTGGGCAAAGCCAAGGGCGAGGCCGCCCGCCTGTTTGGCGAGCGCGCCAAGCGCAAGGGCAAATGGGCCGAATGGGTGCGTGCGGAACTGGACGGCATGTCACCGCCGGAGTTCTCGAACATGGTGCGCAGTGAAGTCAATCGCCTGATGGCGGCGAAATAAGCGCAAAGCAGGCGACGATCGCCTCGCGCACCTTAAGCAGCAACGGATCGAGTTGCACTTGGGTGCGCCAGCCCAGCTCCACCGGGTATCGCGGCAACGCCAGCGGGCAGGGCAGTACCTTCAGCCCGGTCATCTGCGCGATGGCCTGGGCCGCATGCCCGGGAATCGTTGCCACCGCCTGGCTGCCCTTGAGCAGAAACGGCAGCGCCGCGAAGTGTGTGGTTGAGGCGCCGACGTGCCGGCTCAGCCCCTGCGCGGCCAGGCCCTCGTCGGTAATCCCGATGAACCCGCCGGATGACACCAAGAGATGTTCACGCCTGACGAACTCGTCGAGGTCGATAGCCTGTTGCCCCGGCGCCAGGCTGGCGGGGTCCACCAGGCACGCATAATGGCCTTCCCCCAGCACCTGGCGGCTCAACCGGCGCTCGGCAAACCCGCCGGCAGTGATCGCCAGGTCCAGGCTGCGGTCGAGCAGGGCGCTGGCAACGATCTGGCTGTGGGTCTGGCGGAAAATCAGCCGCAGCTTTGGCGCACGCCGGGCGATCTCTTCAATCAGCCGGCGGCCGTAGGCGATCTCGAAATCATCCGATAACCCCACGACCACCGAACGGCCCTGATACTGGCTGCCCTGGGGGTCGACCATCGCCAGGCTTTGGCGGCAACGATCCAGGGCTTCGCTGATCACCGGTTTCAACTGGTTGGCGCGCAAGGTCGGCGCCAGGCCTCGACCGGTGCGCACGAACAATTGGTCGCCATACACCTCGCGCAGACGGCGCAACGCCGCACTGATCGCCGACTGCGTGACGCCAAGGCGCAGGGCGGCGCGGCTGGCGCTGGATTCGTCGTGCAGGGCCTCGAAGGTTTTCAGCAGGTTGAGATCAACGTTGGCGATATTCATTGGGTTCATATCATGTGACGTGGATATGTCCCGAATATATAACGTCTCGACAGGTGCTACACCAGCCGCAACGTTCTCTTTGCCACCACGAGCGCGCCAATGCTGAGGGCTGCCGCCGCTATCAGGTAAAAGCTCGGCGCCAGCTGCGAGCCGGTCAGCGCGATCAGCCCGGTTGCAATCACCGGAGCAAAGCCACCGAAGATCGTCACGGCCAAGTTGTAGCTCAGTGACATCCCAGTGACTCGGGTGCGGACAGGAAACACATCGGCCATCAGTGATGCCAACGGTGCGAAGTAAACGGCCTTGATCAACGCCATCATCGACACCACCAATAACAACGAGGTGGCGCTCGGTACTCTGTTGAGCCAGGCGAATGCCGGAAAGATTGCGAGGATGTAGATGCTCGACGCCCACAACATGATTTTGATCCGGCTGACATAACCGGTGATGAACCCCACCACCGGCGTCACCACGGTCAGGATGAGCCCGCCCGACAGCGTGGCCAGAAAGCCTGTGGATTGGGGAATGTCCAAGGTGGTCGAGGCATAAGACGGCATGTACTTGATCATGAAGTTGGACGCCGTCGACACGATCAGCACGCCCATCGCCACAAGCAACAAGGTCTTCTGCGAGAGCAGCACCTCCCGCAACGGCCGGGAGCCCGGTTGGCTTTCCTTGAAGTCGGGCGACTCATCCACCGTGCGCCGTATGTACAGGCCCACCGGGGCGAGGATCAGGCCGAAGAAAAATGGCACGCGCCAACCCCAGTCGAACATCTGTTGATCATTCAGGTTGGTGGTCAAAAAGTAGCCGAACAATGAGGCGATGACCACGCCGAAGCCCTGGCTTGCAAACTGCAGGCTTGCGACAAAATTGCGGGTCTTTTGCGGTGCGTGTTCCATCATGAAGGCGGTGGAACTGCCAAATTCACCACCTGCCGAGAAGCCTTGGAGCAGACGGGCCAACAGAATACCAATTGGCGCAATTATCCCGATGGCTGCATAGCTGGGCATCACCGCGATCATCGCAGTCCCTATCAGCATCAGCATGATGGACAGCGTCAACGCTTTCTTGCGTCCCTCCCGGTCGGCATAGGAACCGAGCACGGCCGCACCCAATGGCCGAATCAGAAACGAAAGGCCGAAGGTCGCAAAGGCAAGAAACAGCGAGACGGCCGGGTCGGCGGCCGGGAAAAATACCTTGCTGATGGTCAGCGCAAAATAGGCGTACACCGACAGATCAAACCATTCAAGGGTATTCCCGATCAAGGCCGCGCCGACGGGTTTCCAAAGGGGAGTTGCCTTTGCAACCGTGGCTGAAACGGTGGGGGACGATAACGCTGACATGCTTGACGCTCCTGATTTTATAAGGGGGTGAGCGGCAGATAAAAAGGGTCGAGCGGACCCCGATTTTTTTATTGTGGTTTGACGGGGGCGAGGTGACCCAGGTCCCAGAAAAGCGAGGTCATGATTTGCAGCCCTTCGAGGACTACCGAGCCCAGCAGATGCTCATCCGGAGCATGTTGTGAACAGCCGGGGTAGGAGTGGGGTATCCACAAGGTGGGCAAACCCAAGATGTCAGCGAATATATCGTTGGGCAGGGTGCCCGCAAGGTTCGGTAACACGGCGATAGGCCGGTGGGTGACGTCGGCAATCGACTGCTTGGCGAAGCGCACCCACGGGTTATCGGGGTCCAGTCGGCTGGCGGGTGTGCAACGGTCAATCACGATATCGACCTGTTGAAAACCCTTGGCGTCCAAGTGTTGGCGCAGCAGCGTTTGCAGGTTTTGCCAGTCTGTGCCGACCACAAAGCGCAACTGGCAATGCGCAATGGCGCGGGGTGGAATGGCGTTGACCGGTTTGGCTGGATTGCCTGCGGTAAACGCCAGGATCTCCACGGTATTCCAGCCGAAGAGTCGCTCGCCCAGGGTCAAGTCGGGCTCGCCCCAGTGCACATCCAAAGGACGGCCCAGGGAATTCTGATCGATACCCAGGTCGCGGATGGCTTCGCGGACTGAGTCGGGTATGGCGCCAGGCACCAGCGTTCGGCAGCGAATACGGCCGTTCTTGTCCACCAGGCTGGCCAGGGCATTGGCCAGTACCACGGCGGGGTTGGACATCACGCCGCCCCAGTTGCCGGAGTGAAGGCCCTTGTCGCGCGCATTGACTTCAAGGGAAAACAGCGCAGAACCTCTGGAGCCCAGGAATATCGTCGGGCGGCTGTCGTTCAAGCGCGGCCCGTCCGAGGCGATGAATACATCGGCCTGCAACAGCGCCTGGTGCGTTGTGCAAACCTCCCGCAGCCCGGGAGAACCGCATTCTTCGCCGGTTTCGAACAGCACTTTAACGTTGAAGCCCAAACGCCCCTCGCGTTGCTTGATGACGTGTTCGAGGGCAGTCAGGTTGATGCTGTGCTGGCCCTTGTTGTCCGCGGTGCCGCGGCCATACCAACGGTCACCTTCTACGGTCAACGCCCAAGGGCTGAGCCCCGCCCGCCATTGCTCGTCATACCCCAGCACTACGTCGCCATGTCCATACGTCAAAACCGTCGGCAAATCAGCCCCTTCGTGGCGTGATGCGAACAGCATCGGCCCTGCGCCCGAGGGGTTGTCGAGCCACTGGCATTCGAAGCCCATTGCGATCAGCGCGGGTTGTATTTCCTGTCGCAGATACCGCGTCAGTTCGTCTGCTTGGCCGGGGTTCTGGCTTTCGCTGCGAATGGCGATCCGGCGACGTAAATCGGCTTCAAAATGGCCGTCGGCCAGGTACTGACGAACATTCGCGAGCGCTTGTTGCTTGGACATGACCGTTCCGGTGCGGGCTGAGATTCAATCCAATATAGAAGTCACGTACCGGTCTGTATATTGCTGTTTTTTGACGTTTGCCTTCTAATAAATAGATGCTTTGGTGAAGGAATCAAACTGTGGATTATCGTTATTTCCTGGCCGTGTTCGATACAGGATCGCTGGCCGCTGCCGGCGAACGCTTGCACATTGCGTCCAGTGCTGTGAGCCGACAGATATCGCTGCTGGAAGAAACCATCGGGGTGCCACTGTTTGAGCGCCGGCCAAGGGGCATGCAGCCAACCGCTGCCGGCAACGCCTTGGCCGACCACGCACGACGTGCCTCGCTGGAGGAACAAAGCCTGCTGTCGGAGCTACGGGCGGGTGATTATCCCGGGGCGAAAGTAGTACGGCTGGTGTCCACCGAGGGACTGTCCCGCTACTTCCTGCCTCAGGTGCTGATCCGGCATTACCAGCAAAATCCCGCTTTCCAGTATGTGCTGGAAGTGATGTCGCCCCACGACTGCGCGGATAAAGTGAGGCGCGGCGAAGCCGATGTGGGGTTGGTATTCAGTACCGAGCCTATCGACGGTGTTGAAGTCCGGCATTCCAGCCGCTCACCGATCCGCGCGGTAATGCGGGTGGGACATCCATTGGCGACGCTCAAGCAGGTGCCTCTTCGGTCGCTGTCACCTTACCCGTTGGCGCTGACGCCAAAAGGCTCTACCCAGCGGCAATTGTTCGACCTGGTTTGCCAGATGGAAGGGCTGTCGTTTAACCACGTGATGACCTGCAATTATTCGGGCGCCATCCATGAGTTCGTTCGCCACACGGACACCATCGCGTTTGGTGGGGCGATCAGTCATCGGGCGAATGGAAGCGACGACCTGACGTCCGTTGCGCTGTCGAACCCGCAGTTTTCGGACCGGTCGATTCAAGTCCTGACCATGCCCAAGCGCGCTTTACCGGTGGCCCTGGAGCTGTTTATCGAAACCCTGATCGGATCCCTGAAAGATCTGACTTGAAGGGTGATGATATTTATCTGGCTCATATCAGTTAGCAGCGAAGTGGGCTTTATTCATGATTGGCGCTGGCCGGAGAATGGGCAACCCCCATTGATTCGGAGTGATCGTGATGCCTGTTTCTACCGTGGCTGCGCTGCAAATCGGTTCCTTGCCGGGTGGCAAGGCTGAGACCCTGGAACAGATCCTGTCCTACGAGGACGAAATCCTGCGCAGCGGTGCGCAACTGGTGGTGATGCCAGAAGCGTTGCTCGGGGGGTATCCCAAGGGTGAAGGTTTCGGCACCCAACTGGGTTATCGCCTGCCTGAGGGGCGTGAAGCCTTTGCCCGTTATTTTGCCAATGCGATTGATGTGCCGGGTGTGGAGACCGAAGCGCTGGCCGGTTTGTCGGCGCGCACCGGGGCCAGCCTGGTGTTGGGCGTGATCGAGCGCAGTGGCAGCACGCTGTATTGCACGGTGCTGTATTTCGAGCCGGCGGGCGGGTTGGTGGCCAAGCATCGCAAATTGATGCCTACCGGCACTGAGCGGCTGATCTGGGGCAAGGGTGATGGTTCGACGTTGCCGGTGATTGACGCGGCGGTAGGGCGCATCGGTGGCGCGGTGTGCTGGGAGAACATGATGCCGTTGTTGCGTACGGCGATGTACGCCAAGGGCGTGGAAGTGTGGTGTGCACCGACGGTGGATGAGCGGGAAATGTGGCAGGTGAGCATGCGACATATTGCGCACGAGGGGCGGTGTTTTGTGGTGAGTGCGTGTCAGGTGCAGGCGTCACCCCAAGCGTTGGGCGTGGAGATTGCGAACTGGCCGGTGGATCGGCCTTTGATCGCGGGGGGCAGTGTGATTGTCGGGCCCATGGGGGACATTCTTGCCGGGCCATTGCTCGGTGGGGCGGGGTTGCTGGTGGCGCGGATTGATACGGATGATTTGGTGCGGGCGCGGTATGACTATGATGTGGTTGGGCACTATGCCCGGCCGGATATTTTCGAATTGACGGTGGATGAGCGTGCTAAGCCCGGTGTGCGGTTTTTGGGTTGAGTACATATCCGTTTCTTCGGTAACGGCGGCTTATGGTTCCGCTCTTACAGCGGCTCACTTTGGAAAAGCCCCAAAGTAAGCAAAGGGCTCTGCCCCGCCTGTCGGCACCTCGCTTAGGCTCGGTGTTCCCTCACTCCGGCATTGCTCCGCGGGCCGCCGCGATGGGCCATCCATGGCCCAGCGCGGCTAAACCGGCGTCCTGCCGGTTTACCCGCTCCGCACTGCCTGCGTTCGGCCTCGGGCTTATTGGGGCAGTCAGATCAAGATCAAAAGCAAAAGCACAGCGGCCTACCGGCCGGCTTGAGTGTTAAAAGCCAGATCAAAAGCCAGAGCGAAAGCCAAATCTGATGCTGATGCAGCTCTGCTTTTCTGTGGGAGCTGGCTTGCCTGCGATGCAGACACCTCGGTGCATCAGGTACACCCAGTTGATGCCATCGCAGGCAAGCCAGCTCCCACATTTGACCGTGCCCGCTTTTGATTTGGCTTGTGCCTTTGCTTTTAACACTCAAGCCGGCCGGGAGGCCGCTGTGCTCTTGCTGTTGATCTTGATCTTAGGCGCCCCGTTAAACCACGCTGGCCGAACGCAGGCTTTGGAGCGTGGGTAACCCGGCAGGACGCCGGGTTAGCCGCGCTGGGCCAAGGATGGCCCATCGCGGCGGCCCACGGTCCAAAGCCGGAGTGAGGGCACACCGAGCCTAGGCGAGGTGCCGAGTGGTGGGGCAAGAGCGTTTTGCTTACTTTTGCGCTTTTCAAAAGTGAGCCGCTGTAAGAGCGGAACCCTAGGCGGCCGTTACCTAAATAACGGATATACACCCAAAACCCACCTCAGCCCCGCCGCCCCTCCAGCCACTCCTCCCGAGTAATCTCCCAGATATCCTTGGGCAAACTCCCAGCCACAAATTGCCCCTCATCCGTCCTGACCAACCGCATCCCCGTCCGCTCGGAAATCCTGCGAGACGCCACGTTCGGCGCCGCCTTGGGCACGCGCATCACGGGCCGCTCCAGCACCTCAAACCAATACTCAGTCACCGCCGCACTGGCCTCGGCCATCAACCCCTGGCCCTGCCACTGCGGCGCCAGCCAAAAGCCCCGGTTGTTATCCACCTCATCCATCAGGCTGACATTACCAATCAACACCTCCGGCGCGCTCTTCAGGCGGATCGACCAATGCCATTCCTCCCCCCGCGCCATGGCCGGCAACGCGACATGCTCCAGATAGCTGCGCGCACCATCCGCCGGGTACGGCCAAGGCACCTGAGCATTCAGATAACGCACCACTTCCCAGTGCGCAAACTCCTGCTGGACACCCTCGGCATCCTCCAGCGTCAGCGGCCTGAGGATCAGGCGTTCGGTATACAGCGTAGGTTGCACATCCATGTCGTTACCAAGTGGCAGTGTTGGGAAAGTCCAGGGTCCCGCGATCCACAAAGCGCATGGTGCCGAACAGGCCACCCGCGAGTTTCCCGCGCAACACGTAGGGCAGGTTATTCAAACTCTGGGTCTGGCTCAAGCCAAGGGTCTGACGCAACACGGAAAACGCCGAAACACTCACCGGCACCGTCAGCACCGTCTCCGAAAAACGTTGGATCGAACCCCCTTGGTCACTCACCCCGGACGCCAGCGGCCGGCCATTGACCTCCAGATCCAGGGCCACGCCGCTGTAGTCGATGGCGGTTTCATTCGGGTTCTGCACCCGCAGCTTCACCGCGAAACGCACTTCCAGGTCCTGGCTTTGCAGCGGCTCGATGCCCACCACGTTGATGTTCACCGGGTCGCGGTTGGGGAACAGCGCGCACGCGCTCAGGGTGAGTAGCAGCAGTGACAAAACCATGAGCTTGCGCATAAAACGGGTTCTCCTATTGCGTGACGTCCGGGTCCTGCATCACTTTGAGGGTGGAGGCTTCCGGATCAAATTCATCTTCTTCCAGTTCTATGAACTCCTCAGGCAGGAAGATGTTCAGCACGATAGCGCAGAACGCACCCACGGTGATCGGCGACTCGAAGATGTTGTGCAGGGCCTTGGGCAGCTCGCGCAGTACTTCCGGGACTGCCGCCACGCCCAGGCCCATCCCCAGGGAGATTGCCACGATCAGCACATTGCGCCGGTGCAGGCCGGCTTCGGCAAGGATCTTGATCCCGGCCACGGCCACGGTGCCGAACATGATCAGGGTGGCGCCGCCCAGCACCGGCTTGGGCATCAGTTGCAACACTGCGCCGATCATCGGGAACAGGCCCAACAGCACCAGCAGCCCGGCAATGAAGTACGCTACGTAACGGCTGGCCACGCCGGTCAACTGGATCACGCCGTTGTTCTGGGCGAAGGTCACCATGGGCAGGCTGTTGAAGGTGGCCGCCATCACCGAGTTGAGGCCGTCGGCCAGCAGGCCGGATTTGATGCGCTTGATGTACAGCGGGCCCTTGACCGGCTGTTGGGAAATCATCGAGTTGGCCGTCAGGTCACCGGCGGCTTCCAGCGGGGAAATCAGGAAGATCACCGCCACCGGGATAAACGCTACCCAGTCGAACGAAAAACCGTATTTGAACGGCACCGGCACGCTGATCATCGGCAGTTGGGGCAGGGCGGCCAGGTCGACACGGCCCATCCACCAGGCCACCACAAAGCCGAGGGTCAGGCCGATCACGATCGAACCCAGGCGCAGGAACGGGTTATTGAAGCGGTTGAGCACTACGATGGTCAGCAACACCAGCGCTGCCAGGCCCATGTTGCCGGCGGCGCCCAGGTCGCTGGCGCCATAGCCGCCGGCCATGTCGGTGACCGCCACCTTGATCAGCGACAAACCCATCAAGGTGATGATGGTGCCGGTGACCACCGGGGTAATCAGCTTGCGCAGCTTGCCGATGAACTGGCTGAGCACCACTTCGATAAACGCTGCGAAGAAGCAGATGCCGAAGATCGTCGACAGGATCTCATCGGTGCCGCCGCCCCGGGCCTTGACCATGAAACCGGCGCTCAGGATCACGCTGATAAACGAAAAACTGGTGCCTTGCAGGCACAGCAGGCCCGAACCCACCGGGCCGAACTTGCGGGCTTGCACAAAGGTGCCGAGGCCCGACACAAACAGCGCCATGCTCACCAAGTACGGCACTTCGCTTTCCAGGCCCAGCACGCCGCCGACGATCAACGTCGGAGTGATGATGCCGACAAAGCTGGCCAGCACATGCTGCAGGGCGGCGAATATCGCCGCGCTGAAGTGGGGGCGGTCGTCGAGGCCGTAGATCAGGTCGGATTTATAACGGGGGCGAGGGGTTTGAGTGTCAGACAAAATACGGGCCCGGGTAGGAAAAAGGAGGCGCAGGATGCCAGAAAGTGCCAGTTGTCAGAAGTGTGAAAAAATATTTCGAAACATCCCCCATTAAATCCTCAAGTCGGCCGATACCGTTTATAGGCCCACATACCTATTACAACAGTGGCGCCAGCCGGTCAGAGCGGCGCGTTGACGCCCACTGACCGTGTCGCGGCAGGGATGCTCGCAGCCACTACTTCTAAGAGCGCCCCCTATGTCCCTTCGTAACCTGAATATCGCACCTCGAGCTTTTCTCGGTTTTGCCTTCATTGCGTTACTCGTCGTTGTCCTGGGAGTGTTTGCGGTCAACCGGATGGCCGTGATTCACCAGGCCACCACGGAGATGGAAACCAATGAGCTGCCCAGCGTCGGTTTCCTGGGGGTGATGACGGAAAACGTCCTGCGTTTGCGCATCCTGTCTTTCCGTGTACTGGTCAACCGTGACCCCGCCGGCTTGCAAGAGGCCCAGACACGCATGGGCGTGTTGACCGACAAGGTGCGCCAGGCCCAGACAGCTTATGCAGCGTTGCCGGCCGAAGGCGAAGAGGCGGCACTTTATAAACAGTTTGCCAGCACCCTGGACGCCTACCTGGTGGCCCAGCAGGAAATGATCGAGCTGTCGCGCCAGAACAAAACCGATGACATGCTCAAACTGATCAACTCGCGTATCAAGGACGGTACCGACTTGATGGGCGAACAGTTGAACAAGCTGATTGCCATCAACAGTGCAGGCGCCAAGGTCGCTTCGCTTGAAGCGGGCGACAGTTACCAGAACGCAATCACCGGCATCATCGCGGTGGCTGTGGTCGCTGCACTGATGACTGTGCTGCTGGCCTGGCTGCTGACCCGCAGCATCGTTACCCCGTTGCAAAAAGCCGTTGAAGCTGCCGAAACCATCGCCGGTGGCAACCTGACCAAACTCATTGAAGTCGACGGAAAGGACGAACCAGCGCGCCTGCTCGGCGCCTTGGCCGCGATGCAGAACAACCTGCGCCAGACCATCCAGCACATCGCCGGCTCGGCCACGCAGTTGGCCTCCGCCGCGGAAGAACTCAGCGCCGTCACCGAAGAAGCTTCCAAAGGCTTGCAACAGCAAAACAACGAAATCGACCAGGCCGCCACCGCGGTCAACGAAATGACCGCCGCCGTGGAAGAAGTGGCGCGCAACGCGGTGTCCACCTCCGAGGCTTCCAGCCAATCCAACCAGGCTGCACGGGAAGGGCGCGACCGGGTAGTGGAAACCGTGGGTGCGATCCAGACCATGACCCAGGACGTGCAAAACACCTCGGTGCTGATCGAGGGCCTGGCTACTCAAGGCCGTGACATTGGCAAGGTACTGGACGTGATTCGCGCGATTGCCGAGCAGACCAACCTGTTGGCCCTCAACGCGGCGATTGAAGCGGCACGTGCCGGTGAAGCCGGGCGGGGTTTTGCGGTGGTGGCGGATGAAGTGCGAGCCCTGGCCCATCGCACGGCACAATCGACCCAGGAAATCGAAAAAATGGTCGCTGGCATTCAGAGTGGTACGGGTGAAGCCGTGCAGTCCATGCAGCAGAGCAACCAGCGCACCCAAAGCACCCTGGAAATGGCACGTGCCGCCGGCGTGGCCCTGGAGCAGATTACCCAGTCCATCAGCCTGATCAACGAGCGCAACCTGGTGATCGCCAGTGCGTCGGAAGAACAGGCACAGGTGTCCCGCGAAGTGGACCGCAACCTGGTGAACATCCGCGACCTGGCGACCCAGTCGGCGGCGGGTGCCAACCAGACTTCAGCTGCCAGCCATGAGCTGTCGAGACTGGCGGTGGATTTGAACGGGATGGTGGCCAGGTTCGTCATCTGATCTGAAATGCGATCAAAAATGTGAGAGCTGGCTTGCCTGCGATGCGGACGCCTCGGTACATCAGGTACACCGGGGTGATGCTATCGCAGGCAAGCCAGCTCCCACGGTAATCAGTGTTTCCAGGCCGCCGGATTCACCAGATTCTTCGGCTTCTCACCCGCCAGCGCCGCCAGCAGATTGTCCACCGCGCACTTGGCCATCGCCTCCCGCGTCTCATAAGTCGCTGAACCGATGTGCGGTGTCGCCACCACATTGCTCAAGCGCAGCAACGGCGAATCATGCTGCAACGGCTCGCGCACAAACACGTCCAGTCCCGCCGCGCGAATAGTGCGCTGTTGCAACGCCTCGATCAGCGCCGGCTCGTCCACCACCTTGCCTCGGGAGATGTTGATAAAGATCGTCTCCGGGCCCATCAGCGCGAACTCTTCAGCGCCAATCAAACCTTCGGTTTCAGCCGTCAGCGGCAAGGTCAGGCACACAAAGTCGGCTTCCCGGAGCAGGTCCGGCAGGCTGCGGTATTGCGCGTCAAAACGTTGCTCCACTGCAGGTTTTGGCGAGTGACTGTGGTAGATCACCGGCATGCCAAACCCGAAGTGCCCACGCTGGGCCAAGGCTTCGCCAATACGCCCCATGCCGATAATGCCCAGGGTCTTGCCGTGCACGTCGCTGCCAAAATGCAGTGGGCCGATGTTCTGGTTCCAGTTGCCGGCGCGCACCATATTGGCCAGTTCCACCACGCGCCGGGCAGTGGCGAGGATCAGCGCGAAGCCGGTATCAGCGGTGGTTTCCGTCAGTACGTCGGGGGTGTTGCTGAGCAGGATGCCGCGCCCGGTCAGGTAGTCGATGTCGTAGTTGTCGACGCCGACGGACACGCTGGCCACGGCCTCAAGCTTCGGTGCCAGATCCAGCAGTTTCGCATCCAGGCGCAGGCTGGCACCGAGCAACCCTTGGGCCGTAGGCAAGGCCTCACGCAGTTTGGCCAGGCCGCTTTCATCCAGCGCCTCGATCAGCGTGACCTCGGCCTGTTCATGCAGGCGGGCCATCAGCGGCGCAGAGAGTTTCTTGTAGAGCACGACAGACTTTTTCATCAGGTCTTTACCTTCAATTCAAGAGAATGCAGCGGGGCGCGCTCGCGGTCACTGGCGCCTGGCTTGAGAAAGATCGTCAACACCACCGACACCAGCAGCGCACCGCTCATCAACAGGTACGAGGCCCCGGGCGATCCGGTGCTGCTGTTGAGGTAGCCCACCAGATACGAACCGCCGAACGATCCGAGGGCGCCCATGCTGTTGATCAGCGCCATGGCGCCGCCGGCGACGTTGGCCGGAAGGATCTCGGGGACGATTGCGAAAAACGGCCCGTACGGCGCATACATGCACGCCCCGGCGATTACCAGCAGGGTGTATGACCACCAGAAGTGTTCGGCGCCCAGCACGTAGGACGCATAAAACGCGATGGAAGCGATCAACAGCGGCGGCCACACAAAGCGTTTGCGCTTTTGCAGTTTGTCCGAGCCCCAGGACACCACCAGCATGCCGATCACCGCCGCCAGATATGGCAGCGCAGACAGCCAGCCGGCCTCGACCATGTCCATTTTCAAACCGGCCTTGAGGATCGACGGCAGCCACAGCACGAAGCCATACACGCCAATGCTCCAGCAGAAAAACTGCAGCGCGAGGATGATCACCTTGGGCGAGCGAAAGGCTTCGGCGTAGTTCTTCACCGCCTTGATACCCACCTGTTCTTCGGCGAGGGCGGTTTCCAGGTCTTTTTTATGCTGGGCGCTCAGCCATTTGGCATCGGCCGGTTTTTCATCCGCCAACTTCCACCAGATAAACGCCCAGATCACCGCCGGCAAGCCTTCGATGATAAACATCCAGCGCCAGCTGAAATGCTGCACCAGATAGCCCGAGACCACCGACATCCACATCATGGTCACCGGGTTGCCGAGGATCAGGAAGGTGTTGGCCCGGGAGCGTTCCGCGCGGGTGAACCAGTGGCACAGGTACACCAGCATCGCCGGCATCACGGCGGCTTCCACCACCCCGAGCATGAAGCGGATCACGATCAGCATGTAGGCGTTGGACACCATGCCGGTCAGGGTGGCCAGGCCGCCCCAGAGGATCAGGCTGACGAAAATCAGCTTCTTGACGCTGCGCTTCTGCGCGTAGATCGCCCCCGGCACCTGGAAGAAAAAGTAGCCGAGGAAGAACAGCGCGCCGAGCAGCGACGACATGCCCGGGGTGATCATCAGGTCTTCGGCCATCCCGGAGGCGGCGGCGAAGCCGTAGTTGGCGCGATCCAGGTACGCCAGGCTGTAGGTGATAAACACGATGGGCATGATGTACCACCAACGGCGGGTGGCGAGTTTCAACGGTTCCATAAGGTTGCTCCTGAGCTTGTTGTAGTTGTGGCAACAGGTAACTGGGTGATGCGGACTAACCGGCTTTCTGGGTGTGGGGCAGATCGGTCCTGAACGGCAAGCCTTCCATGTCGCCACGGCTCTGTACCGCGCGGCTACCGATCCAGTTACCGCGCTGCACGGCCTCGGCAAAGCTGAGGTTTTCCAACAACGCGCTGATCATGCCTACCGCAAAACCATCGCCGGCGCCGACCGTATCGACCACCTTGGCCACGGGTACGGCGGCGACGAAACCCTGGTCCAGTTGTGTGCGGTAATACGCGCCGTGGGGGCCGAGCTTGATGGCCACGGCTTCCACGCCTTGGTCGAGGTAGAACGCGGCGATGTCGGCCGGGTCTTCAAAACCGGTGAGCAAACGGCCTTCGCTCAATCCCGGCAACACCCAATCCGCCAGGCAGGCGAGGGCGTTGATTTCGCTGATCATGCGTTGCTCGTTTGCCCACAGGGACGGACGCAGGTTCGGGTCGAAGGACACGCTGCGGCCAGCCTCGCGCATTTGCGTCATCAACTGGCGCGACAGCTCGCGAGTGGCGTCCGACAGTGCCGGCGGGATGCCCGTGGCGTGCAGGTGGCGGGCTTGCAACAGCTCGGGCTTGATCGCCTCGACAGACAGGTAACTGGCGGCTGAGCCACGGCGGAAGTACTCCACCTGCGGATCGTCGCCGGCCTCTTCGCGGGACTTGAGTTGAAAACCCGTGGGGTGCAGCGGGTCGACCGCCACATGCCCGCAGTCCAGGCCTTCGTTCTGCAAGGTGTCCACCACAAAGCGCCCGAGGGAGTCGGCGCCCACGCGGCTTAGCCACGCCACATTGAAACCCAGGCGCGACAGGCCGATGGCGACGTTGCTGTCGGCGCCAGCAATGCGTTTGTGAAACTGCGCGACCTGGGCCAGGTCGCCGGTCTGTTCGGCGACAAACATCGCCATGGTTTCACCAAACGACAGGATATCGATCTCAGACATGGGCGTTCTCCACGCGGGGCTGGCCAAGGACGGCGAGGGCGGCGACCTGCTGCGCGGTGACCTGCACCAGATCATCACCTTGCAGCGGAAATTCCACGGCCCGGGTAATACCTTGAGTCATGAGCTTGAGCAGTTGTTCCCACAGATGCAGGTCGGCGGCGCCCGGCGGCAGGGCCACCAGCTTGCCGTCGGCGCGCCGGGCCACGGCCTTGCAGTGCAGGTAGTCCACATGCCGGCCCAGCAGGCGCGCGGCGGTGGTCGCGGATTGGTCCTGCCACTGCCAGTTGCCGATATCGAAGGTCATTTTTACCGGCACGGCCAGGCGTTCGACTTCGTTGAAAAAACGCTGCATCGGCTCGATGCGCCCGCCGTGCAGGGTCTGGTCGTTCTCCACCAGCAGCTTGACCGGATGCCGATTGAGCAGGGCGCTCAAGCTGTCCAGGTCGTTGGTGTCGGTGAAATAGCCGAGGGAGACTTTCAGCCAGCCAGCGCCAAACGCCTGGGCGCGGTCGAGGGTGGCGGCCAGTTCGGCGTTGGGTTGCGAGCGGCCGGCCACCCAGAGTTCCAGGGGCGAGGAGAACACGCATTCCAGGCCTTGATCGGCCGCGGCTTGCGCCAGTTCCAGCGGTTGTTCGGTGGTCAGCAGTTCTTCGCGCCATTCGATACGTTGCGCGCCAGCGGCGGCCAGCACCGAGACGAAACTCAGCTGGCCCTGCTGGCGGACCAGGTCGGCGCCATAGCTGGAAAGGCTGATGGAGACGGGGTATTTATGCATTGTTGTGGACCTCTGAAACCGGTTTCATTTTTATTCGCAAAATGTTGAATTGAACCAGCCGTAGCAGCTGTCGAGCCCGGGCGAGGCTGCGTTGGCGGTGTACCTGACACATCGCAAACGCAGCCTCGCCCGGGCTCGACAGCTGCTACGGGCGCCTGGTGGAGCCTCGAATGATCAGTTGCGGCAAGAAATCCAGGGTGCGCGTCGGCTCGGTATCGCCGCGCAAACGCTTGAGCAAACAGTCGAAGGCCTTGGCGCCGATGGCCTCGGTGGGCTGGGCGAGGGCGGTGATGCCGTTGCCCACCAGCGGGTACCAGTCGAGGTCATCCAGGGCGATCAGGCCCACGTCCGCAAACAGGTCGCAGCCTAGATTTTTCAATGCACGGGTACACGCCAGTGCCGCGATTCCGTTGGCGCAGAACAACGCCTTGGGGCCGGATTTGGCTAGAAACTTTCGCAGACGCTGTTCCAGTTTGCCGTCCAACTCCAGTACCGCGCCGGTCAACATCGGACGGCTGGCAATCTCTGCCTTGAAACTGTCCAGGCGTTCCAGCCGCGAGCTGGTGCCGTCGGTGGCTTCAGTCACCAACAGCAGCTCGCGATAGCCTTGCTGTTCAAGGTGCTCAACGGCCATGCGCACCGCCACCGGGTTATCCAGCCCCACCAGGTCGCTGTGCAGCGGCTCGACCTTGCGGTCCACCAGCACCAGGGGCATTTCCCGTTGCAGCTCCAGCAATTGGTCGAGGTGATGGCCGAGGGTGTTCACGATCAACCCTTCGATGTTGTAGGCACGCAGGGCGGCCAGGTGCTGGCGCTCCTGCTCGTCATCGCGGTCGGTGTTGCACACCACCAGGCTGTAGCCGTGCTGGCGGCAGGCAGTTTCCACGCCATGCATCACGGCAATCGAATAGGGGTTGCGGATGTCGGCCACCAGCATGCCGATCAGACGGGTGCGCCCGCGTTTCAGGCCGCGGGCCATCTGGTTGGGGCGGTAGCCGAGGTCATCGATGGCCTGCTCGATGCGCAGGGCGATGGCGTCGGAGAGCAGGGCGCGGTCGTCGCCGATAAAGCGCGAAACGCTGGCCTTGGACACACCGGCACGTTCGGCTACGTCAAGCATGGTCACGCGGCTGCGTTGGGCGGCGGAAAAAGAGGTCACGGTGCAGGGCCTTTCTTATTGGAGTTGGAGGTCATCAAGCACCGGCAAGGATGTCTGAAACCGGTTTCAGGAAACACCAACTCAGAAGATCCGTCAAGCCAATGCGGCGCCGACACAGGTGTCGAAACCGACGAGCGGCCATGCCTACCTGTTAGTTTTGACAGTACCCAAGCGTGGTATTTGGGTGCTTAATCCTTGCCAAGGGCATCTCCCAGTGCATCGTCGGCAGGACATTTATATGAACACTTCCAACGCTCGTCGCAGACGTGTCTCTAGAAGCAATATTTTGTCATTTTCCGAGATCAAGGTGCCTATCCTTGATGATGCCGTACCCCCCATCCTCGAGGGGTATATCCCACGCGAGTACCTTGATTCCGATATGGAGGTGGTCATCGAGGAGCTTTGGCCAGAGTCCGCGCCTGCTGGGAGTTTCGACATCCTGGTCGTTCATTGGCGGCGTAGTGGTAGTGAGGGGGAGCCGCTCTTGCGCCGGCGGTTCAATGGCCCGATTGATCCAGATCTTTTTCCACTGCGTATTCCAGTCGAGCGACGGTATCTGGAGAACGACGGCACCGTGTTGCTGAGCTATGAGGTGCTTGAACAGGGCAACTTGCCCACCCCCTCACCAACGCGCGTGTTAGTGCTGGACCGTACGCCCCCCAACAATAATATCTCCCCCCAGGGGCCTGAATTTCCCGTGAGTCTCATCGATGAGGATTATCTGGCTGAGAACCCGACTGTGAACATGCGGGTACCCTTTTACACCGGCCGTCGCGCGTGGGACCGGGTTGAGTATTACCTTTCGAATGTGACACCACCACACGACCGGAATACGCCTGATGGGTTTTTTGACTTTCCTACTGAAACTGAACCGTTGGTTTTTTCCATCCCTGGGGATTTGTTTCGCCTTTATCCAAACGGTCTTCAATACATGCATATTGTGTTGCGCGATCGTTCCGGTAACGCGGGGCCGCGATCAAACCAGATAACGGTCGTTGTGAACCTGGACGCGTCGCCCTCCGACCTCCAGCCACTGGTCATTCCGGCGATGGTTAACGGCTTGATTGATCGCCAGGATGCGCGCCTTGGGGTTGTGGGGAAGGTGCTGTACGACAATTGGCAGGAGGATGACCATGTCACGGTGACATGGGGTTCTACAACGTTATCGCCACAGCGGGTCACAGAGTTGCCCTTTGATGTCCGAATTCCTTGGGAAACGTTGATTGCCCAGGGGGCGGGGCCAGCTTCCGGGGTTGCCACGTATTCCATTACTCGCGCCGGTGGAACGCTCCCCACCCTTCCCAGCCCACCGACGATGATCAAATGGAACTTCACGGTGGCGGGGCAAGACCACAGCGGTGCACCGCAACTGCTGAATCTCGATCTGCCTGCCGTGATGGTCTGGGGCGAGGGTTCCACGACAGAGAACCATATTGATATACGTGATCAGGATCAGCGTATTTACGCCAGTGTTCCGTTGTACCACCGGCCTCGGGATGGCGAAGAGTTGACGTTGTATTGGGGGAACTTTCCCATTAACACTGTGCCGGTTGCACACTATACGGTGGATGTAAGTAAGGGGGATGAGGAAGGCAGTATTGTCGAGTTCAGTGATATTCCGTGGAGTGTGATTATGGGGGCAGGCAATGACGACAGAATGCCTGTTTATTACACAACCTCTAATGGCGTTAATGAACAATTGGCCAACTTCACCATCGTAACAGTGGCCGTGGTTCCTATATTGAGTCTTACACAAGTTCGGTTTCCCAGTGCAACTCCAGATGTGTGGGTAAATTGTCAGACTGTGCCCCCCATGTGGGACCATATCCCCGTGGAAATTGCGGCAAATACACAGTTCAGGGAGGGCGATGCGGTCACGTTGAGTTGGCAGGGTTATGAGGGGTTTTTTACCGGCCCCATTGAGGGGACCGAAGACTCTTTGCTGCATTTCCTTTCGGCGGAAGAAGTGGAGAACGGCTATGTATTTAAGCAAGATAACTATGAAGAAAAGATAAAACCCATACGGTCGGACAATCCGGCAAGCGTGGGGAGTTCGGCACTGGTGTCTTACGAAGTGCTCCGTGGCACCAGGATCATAGGCCGGGCACGAGAGCGGCAAGTCAAGATTGATCAGCGCTATTCCAGTGGGCGTTATTGCGGTCCTGACGAAGATGGGGAGCAGGACTAGCCTGGCGAGCTTGTGAGTCAGCCCAGTCATAAAGTTGAGCTTCGATAGTGGTCTCAAGTGTTTTAGAGGCGGGGCCAACTATTCGGTTCAAGGCGAGCGATTTCTCGTTTCGTCTGTGACATTGAAGTGGTAACCGGCGTTAATAATTCGCTTATGGAGAACGTAGATGACTATCTTTAATAAAAAGCAACAGGCCGCGCTTGCCTCTCGAAAACTCAATCGAGAGTATGTCTCCAAGTATGGGGGCGGTATTTTTGAGTTTGAGGCGCCGACGTTCAGCTCGCTAAACGCAGACGGGCTGATCTCGGCAGCGGCTTCAAGAAGAAATCTTCCCGTTACGTTTGTAGCCCCGTCGCTTGAAGTACCTGCTATAGAAGCCCGGCTGGAATTGGTGATGCGTGATAGCGGTGTGACAAATTGGGGAGCACCTCTGTATACGCTTCGCTATTCGGGAGCCGGTGCAATCAATGTGGGCGACATTATTGAAAAGGATATTCCTGCCTCCCGCCTGAATGAGGGGCAGTATGAAATTGCCTATATCTTGTATGAAGGCAGTCTCCCTACGCAGTCAGACACCGCGCCATTGGCGGTGGATCTGACGGCACCCTATAAATTCAATGTCGACGACGATGAAGAGCACGATATCCATCCGTTTGCTCCTTTATTACCGACAGACCTGGGGCCGGAAATCGACGAACTCTATGTAGACGAGCATGATGAGGGATTGGTTTGCACCTACCCGAATTACGAGAACTATGGTCGAGCAGACGGTGACACGATCACCGTCTATTTCTCGGAGTATTCCTCATCGCAGCTTGCTACACCGATCGACACAGTGCCGGTGGAAGATAGCCTTGAGTTTGTTATTCCATGGGACCGGATCGAAGTGCTGGAAGCGGGCGCCTACTATTTGTTTTATATCCTGACAGACCTGGCCGGTAACAAAAGCAGGGAATCTGTTCCCCGCCCCGTCCGGCTGAACTTGGTGGGGGTTCCTGATCCTTTGCAGGCGAGGGTGCCGTTGGCGCTGTTGCCGGCTGACGGGCTGATTGATCTGGCGGATGCTCACGAGCCCGGTGGCGTGACGGTGGAAATTCTTCAGTACGCCAATGCGCGAGAGGAGCTGGATGTCATTGACCTCACCTGGGGCGGCGAAAGCGTGGGGCGCTTCAACGTCAGGGATTACACGCCGTTTCCTCTAAGGCTGCCGGTTGATACCGATATCATCTTCGACGTGTATGGTGCCGGCACCGGGGAGGAGGACACGGTTATCGATTACGTGGTTGATCGTAACGGCAACGAATACCCCGCGCCCACGCTAACCATCAAGGTGGATCTTTCCGGCCCCGGCCCCGACCCGACGCCAGACCCGGAAAACTCTCGGCTCAACCTGGTGACCGTGTACGGCAGTGACCCCGACGAGGAAAACCGTTTGCTGCCGGGCGATTTCGGTAACGACGCGACCGTCGAGATCGTGCTGTGGGAGGTTCCTCCGCCGGTACCCGGTATCACCATTACCGGTTATTGGGGCAGTTTTGCGCACCCCTTCGATCCAACCGAGCTGGATGGCGAAACCGGTGGAGACACCGTTACCCTCACCGTGCCTTGGTCAATCATCAAGGAGGTTGGCAATGGCACGATTCCGGTGTTCTATACCTTGAGCTGGGACGTCAATGACAACCTCCAGCGATCTCGTTCCCAGAATGTCGTGGTCGAGGCCAACGTAGTCGTCATGGAGAAGCCGACTTTCGTCAAGGCTGGTGCGAGTATGGCCTGTACGGACCTGAATCCGTTCAGCTTTTCCGCACGTGTCAGAGTGCCGGGCAATACCACCTACTTCCAGAATGGCGCTGTCGTCCGCCTGGAATGGCAGGTGTGCAGCGACGACGCCGGCACTATGCCATTGGGGGATCCTGTACCGTTCGACTCGGACCCGTTGACACCGGATATGGTTTCAAATGGTTTCTTCCTGACGATTGAGCCTTACACCACCGTCATCAGGCCTGCCGGGCGCAACTCAGTCACCATTCAATACTTTGCGACGGTGAATGGCGTTGAGGAGCCGTCTGAGAAGGGCTTTACAAGGACGCTGTTCGCAAACCGGGCTACGCCGCCGCTGTACTGCGAGGAACTGCCGGTTCTCGGGGAGGATGACGCGTAATACGTGTTGTCCAAAGGGCGCTTAGGCGCCCTTTGGTTTTCACCTGTCATGAGCTTCCTTGCGTCGTTGCGTTTCTCCATTCCCGCCATTGATACGCGGTTTTCCTTAGGGTGTTCAGATAATTCCTACATCTATCGTTAGCGCTCATCGGTAATTTTGCGGGCCGTAACTGGCCAGTTTCCACTGCATTCGAAACAGGCCGAATTTTTCTGTGATGGAACGCCTGTTCAACGAGTGAGTGATCATGATTACCCAGTCTCTTTTTAAGTTAAATCCTTTGGCCGTCGTGGTTAAAGTCGCGTCGATTGCATCATTGTTGGCTCTCGCCCCGCACGCTCAGGCAAGGCTGATCGAAAATCGAACCGAGACCATTGACTTTCACGACGTGCTCGACAGCTATACGTTGGAAAATGCCACGCTCAACGTGATAGAGGGACGCACCGAGAGCGTCTATGCCGCCCGCTCCAACCTGAACCTGAGCGAGTCGAGTACCGTCCTCGGCACCGTTGTTGCGCAGGCGGGCTCGAACGTCAATGTGGACTCCAGTCGCGTTGTGGCGCAGGGTGATTTCAATTCGGGTATCACGCTGTACAGCAGTAATGCGTTGATCAATGGCAGCGTGATTTCCAGTGCCGACTACCATGGGTTGGTGGTCAATCGTTTCTCAGGCTCCACCGTGGGTTCCAGCGCGACCGTCAATGACAGCGTGGTTTCCGGGGCTACCGGTGGCGCGGTGGTCGGAGGCCATAGCGTGCTGAACCTGGACCGCAGCATCCTGCAGGGTATAGACGCTGGCAGTTTCGGTTTGCAGTTGCAGGGCGCAGAGGCCCATGCCCGCCAAAGTGTCATCACAGGCGGCCTCAATGGTGTAGTCCTGACGAATGAACCCCGTAGTGTGCTTGCCAATAGCTTGGTACTGGACAATACCCACGTGACCGGCGAAACCGGTGCGGCGATTGTGGTGAGAGGTCTATCGGGTAGAGGGGCCAATGCAACGATTGAGGTGCTCAATGGCTCGACACTGTCCGGTGGCAACGGCAACCTCCTTGAGGTCAAGGATGGGTCTTCGGCCACGGTACGGGTCGACAACAGCCAACTGATGGGCAACGTGATTGTTGAGTCGGGCAGTATCACACACCTGGACTTGCAGAACCGCGCCGCGTTGACCGGTCGCCTGGAAAATGTTTCGTCGTTGAGTATCGGTAGCCAGTCGCTGTGGGACATGACCGGCAACAGCCAGGTCGGCGCATTGAACCTGTCGGACGGGATGATCAGGTTTGGTGCGAGTGACGCCTTTTACCAGTTGGACCTGGCCAGCCTGTCCGGTAACGGCACGTTTGTGATGGGCACCGATTTTGCTCGGGGCTTGACCGACTTCCTCAACATCACGGGTTCCGCCAGCGGCAACCATCAATTGCTGCTATCCAGCAGCGGCGTCGAGCCGGTCAGTGCGAGTGAGGTGCGTATTGTGCATACCGGTGGCGGTGATGCGCAGTTTTCGCTGGTAGGCGGTGCGGTCGATGTGGGGGCGTGGTCCTATGGGCTCAAGCAAGACGGCAATGACTGGTTCCTCGACCCGTCGTCGCGGGTCATCAGCCCTGGCACCCGCTCGGTACTGGCGCTGTTCAATGCCGCACCGACTGTGTGGTATGGCGAGCTGTCCTCTCTGCGTAGCCGTATGGGTGAATTGCGTCACAACGGTGCCGAGTCCGGCGGATGGGTCCGCAGTTATGGCAACAAGTACGAGGCGAAAGGCGGTGCAGGCAATGGCTACACGCAATCGCAACGCGGTTTTTCCCTCGGTGCGGATATGCCGGTGACGGACAGTCCATGGCTGTTGGGGGTCATGGCCGGTCATAGTGAATCAGATCTGGATGTTGGCCGTGGAACGTCGGGCACTATCAAAAGTTACTACGTTGGTGCCTACGCCACCTGGATGGATGAAGACAGTGGCTACTACTTTGACGGTGTGGCCAAGGTGAACCACCTGCGCAATGACTCCAAGGTGGGGTTGAGCGATGGCACACAGGCTAAGGGTGACTACGCTACTAATGCCTTGGGTGTTTCGGCAGAGGTCGGGCGTAATATCAGGTTGGATGATGGGTTCTTCGTTGAACCGTTTGCCCAAGCGTCGGTGATGACTGCCAAGGGCAAGAGCTACCAACTGGACAACGGGATGCAGGCCAAGGGCGATCACACCCACTCGGTCCTGGGTAAATTGGGGGTGACTGTCGGCCGTGATTTTGTGCTCGATAGCGGTAGCGTTGTACAGCCTTACTTGCGCGGTGCGGTCGCTCATGAATTTGCCAAGAACAACAAGGTGTCGGTGAATAACCAGGCGTTCAATAACGATCTCTCGGGCAGCCGTGCGGAATTCGGTGCGGGGGTTGCGGTGTCCTTGTCCCAGAACCTGCAGTTGCATGCCGACTTTGAACATGCGAAAGGCAAGCGTATTGATCAGCCCTGGGGTGCCAACGTGGGCGTGCGTTATAGCTGGTAATCAACAATGCCCTGGATCAAGTGATAAAAAAATGCCCCGGTTTCCGGGGCATTTTTTGTGGGTCAAACATTGAACAGGATTTGCATACGCTGCTCCTGCCCGCCGACGTCAACGTAGTAAACGTCCAAGGCACCACTGACATGGTTGGTTTGCTCGTTATGGATAAACTCGATCGTGCCGCGCTCGGCTGTATAAGCGGGAGGTGGCGCGTCATTGAGCTCCATATAAATAACCGAAAAACGCTCGTCGGGTTCGTCGGGCCTCAGGGTGTACCGGCCGGAGGGCAATGTTTCCCGATCCGCCAGATACTTGAAAACAACGATTCGCCGGCGGTTGCCAATGCCTAAATCCCGCTGAGTGGCCTCAACCCACCAATAATCGGATTTGAGTTCATGTTTGGGGAAGTCGTCCTTGAACGCCTGAGTCGCGATCGTTCCCTGGAAGTAAACTTGGGCAGTGGATCGGCTGTTTTCACTTACCGCAGATGCAGTTGCAGTACTCATGGTTATAGTCTCCCGCTATCGTCAATAAATGTCCTGTGATGGGATCATTACCCACTTGGGACAAGCCTGTTAAATACGACGGTCTACGTTTGCCTCGTTTGCACGCGCTTTCATTCCATTGCTTTTATTGAAATATTGTCGACGACCAGAAAAGTAATGCCCTGTATTTGCAGCGTCATGTCATGAACCCCGGCGGGGGTGGTGAATAAGTAGGTGTATGTGTCCCAGCCTCCCTCTCCGCGTAACTCGAGCTCAGGTACGTGATCGGGGGCTATATGAAACTTTACAAGCCCATGGCCGCCGGTTGGCGTTTGCGCATCGATAGAGAAGACAAGCGCCTGCCCGGGAACGACCCTGATGTCCTGCTCGATATAAGCGCCGAGATTCAGCTGACACCGTTGATCGTGGAAGGTCGCCAAATTGGGCGGCGGTGACGAAGTCCATTCATCGCTGTTACGTGAGAAGTCCCCGTTACGGATCAACTCAATCGGTATGGTCGTGCCTTCTTCCTCCACCAGCCTGACGTTATCGAACCAGACGTCCCCCGACGTTCCTGTCAATTGCACGGTTGCGCTGACAGTGCCTGTGGGAGGCGTGAACGTTAATGACTGACGCAACCAGCCTTGATTGCCGGACATCGATATTGACTCATTCACCCCCGAAGGCTGAAAAACCACTGTTATGGAGCCGGTACCTCTGTAAGTAATCAGCGTAAACAGGCTGAGGGTATAGGCCGTTGCGTCAACCACCCGCACCGTTTGCTCGGCCGTTCCTTGAGTTCTGACGATGCAACTGCGTTGGGAAAAATCCACCCTGCCGGGAAGTGTTGCGGTGGCTGTCCAGTGGGTTCCATGGTCGATAAAGTTTCCATTCAGGATCAGGTTCTTATTTAACGGAACGGGTGGTGACATGGCGTGCTCCCGCAGGTCCTGATACCCGGCCTGGCCCGTGCTTTTTGACAAGTGGCTTTATTCAGCGCCATTAACGCCTTGCCCACAACTGTCAGAATTCACAGGTTTGCTCGCCATTCGTCGCCTTTTCTATGCCACCGCTAAAACGCTCAGCCAGGCGGAGCCGAACAACAGCAACGCCATGCCTTGGTTAAAACGCCGCATGGCCTTGATCGAGCGAAACACCCGGCTCGACCCCACCCCCAGCAGAGCCCACACCCCCAGGCACGGCAACGAAATCATAAAAAACGCCAACGACAGGTACAGCACATGGCTCTGGCGCGCCTCACCGTTGCCAGCAAACACACTGACCACCGCCAGGGCCATCATCCAGGTCTTGGGGTTGATCAATTGCAGGCTGGCGGCACCCGCCAGGCCCAGGCGTTTTTGCGGGGTGTTCGGGTCGATGGCTTCGGCCGGGGCGCGGAAGATCTGCCAGGCCAGATAGCTGAGCCAGGCCACGCCCACCCATTGCATCGCGGCCTGCACTCTGGGCAATTGCGCCAGCGACTGGCCCACGCCCGAGCCCACCAGCAACACAATCCCCGCCGCGCCCATACAAGCACCCAATACGATAGGCAATGCAGCCTTGAGCCCATAACGCGCGCTGTTGCTCAACACCAGGATATTGGTCGGGCCGGGGGTGATGGAGGCGACGAAGGCGAATAACAGAAAGGGCAGCAGGGTAGGGAACATAGTGGTGTGACTCCAATCAGCAAGGCAATGGAGTCGATCTTCACAAGCGGCCCGCTACCTGTCTGGAAGATTTGAGCAGCGCTTGCGGTACGCCGCCGGTGTCATGCCATAGGCCCGCACAAACCAGCGGCCCAAATGGCTTTGGTCTGCAAAGCCCAGGCTGCTGGCGACCTCGGCAGGTTGTTCGCCCTTGGCCAGCAAATGGCGGGCACGGGCCAGGCGCAGTTGCACCAGATAGGCATGGGGCGGCAGGCCGAAGGCGCTCTTGAAGGCACGGGTCAGGCGGAAGCGGTCTACGCCGGTTGCCAGGGCCAACTCATCCATGCCGACGTCCTGATGCAGATGGGCGTGCAGGTACTCGCGGGCCTTATGGGCCACCAGAGGCAGGCGCGGGTCCTGGTGATAGCGCTGGCGCCAGTGCAACTGGCCGGTCAGGCGTTCCAGCAAGTAGTCGAGGGCGTGTTGGCGCACGATGCGCAGCTCGCCGTCGTGCAGGCTTTGAAACGCCTGGCTGGTGGCAAGCGCCAGGCGAGGATCGCTGGCAAGGGTGGTGGCAAACCCCAGCTGACTGTTGGCCGGGGCTTCCTCGAACACCGCCGCCACTTCCCGCTGCAACCACTGCGGGTCGAGGTACAGCATGCGGTAGGTAAACCCGGCTTCGGTGGGGGCGTGGCCATCATGGATTTCCCCTGGCTCCAGCAGAAATACCTTGCCGGGGGTGCTTTGGTGCCGGGTGCTGCGGCAATTGAATTGCTGCACGCCTTGCTCCGTGACGCCCACCAGGTAGCTGTCGTGCCAGTGCGGATCGTAGGCATGGCCCTCGAAATGCGCACGCAGGGTCTCGATGCCGGTGTCGGCGTCCTGGGACAGGTCGATCCAGTTATGGGCGGTCATAAAGCACCGATGACAGGTAAACGTTGTCGCCAGTTAGCGCGCCCGGGCGGGCGCTCGTCTAGAAGTTTTGTGCAGCTCAACCAAACAGCCCGGCGGCAATGTTGATCGAGAACCCCAGAATCGCCGTATTGAACAGAAATCCGATCAACGATTGCCCCAGCACCACCTTGCGCATGGTGCGCGTGGCAACCCCGACATCCGCGGTTTGCACCGCCACGCCGATGGTGAACGAGAAGTACAGGAAGTCCCAGTAATTGGGAGTGCGCAAATCCTCGGCAAAACGCAACGCCGGCTCCGGGCCGTCCCAGGTGTAATACAGCCGCGCGTAGTGCACGCTGAAAATCACCCCGATCAGCAACCATGAGCCCACCACCGTCAGGCCGGTAAAGCCGTAGTGCAACAGGCGTTGGCTATCGCTCAGGTCCTTGGTGCCCACCAGGTTCAAGGTGATGGTCGCCAGGCTGGCAATCGCCGCGATGCACACCATGAACAGCACCAGGCCGGCGTTCTCGTCCTCGATCTCGGCGATGCGTTTTACATCGTCGGCGCGGGAGTGGCTGGTCAGCCAGAGCATCAGCACCAGGTAGGTCCAGACGCCTGCGTTCCAGCCGATGAGGATTTTGCTGATGATCGTATCGGCCGGAGCCAGGAGGCCCACCGCCAGGCCCAATACGGCGGCGGTGGACAGGCGAGGGTGGGTGCGGGCGAGGAAGGGCATGGGAACTCGATGGGCCAGGGTTTGCGTTACCTTAGCCCACCTGAGTCCTTTGTTCAGCTGTCTTTGTGGCGCTTTTTCACCAGCTTCATCACCACCACGAAGAACACCGGCACAAACACCACTGCCAGCGTCGCGGTAACCATCCCGCCGATCACCCCGGTGCCGATCGCCTGCTGGCTCGCCGAGCTGGCACCGGTGGCGATCGCCAGAGGCACCACGCCGAGGATGAACGCCAGGGACGTCATGATGATCGGCCGCAGACGCAGGCGTGCAGCCTTGAGCGTGGCATCGATCAGGTCTTCGCCCTGGTCATACAGGTCCTTGGCGAACTCGATGATCAGGATCGCGTTCTTTGCCGACAGGCCGATGATGGTAATCAGGCCGACCTTGAAGAACACATCGTTGGGCATCCCGCGCAAGCTCACGGCCAATACCGCGCCGAGCACGCCGAGGGGCACCACCAGCAACACCGAGGTCGGAATCGACCAACTCTCATACAAGGCCGCCAGGCACAGGAACACGATCAGCAGCGACAAGCCGAGCAACAGCGGTGCCTGGGAGCCGGACAAGCGCTCCTGCAACGACAGGCCAGTCCATTCCTGGCCGAGGCCCGCAGGCAACTGGCTGACCAGGCGCTGAATCTCTTCCATCGCCTCGCCCGTACTGTGGCCCGGCGCCGATTCACCGGAAATCGCGATGGCCGGATAGCCGTTATAACGCGTCAACTGGGCAGGGCCCTGGATCCAGCGCGCTTCGACGAAGGCCGACAGCGGCACCATCTTCCCGGCGTTGTTGCGCACATGGATTTTCATCAGGTCCGCCACCTGGCTACGCTGATCACCTTCGGCCTGCACCACCACCCGCTGCATGCGGCCCTGGTTGGGGAAGTCGTTGATATACGCCGAGCCGATGGCCGAGGACAGCACGTTGCCGATGTCGGCAAAGGAAATGCCCAGGGCGTTGGCTTGCTTGCGGTCAACTTCCAGCTGCACCTGAGGCGCCTCGGCCAGGGCGCTTTCACGCACGTTGGCCAGGATCGGGCTTTTCTCGGCGGCGGCCAGCAGTTCGGTACGGGCCTCCATCAATGCGGCATGGCCCACGCCACCCCGGTCTTGCAGGCGGAACTCGAAACCACTCGAGGTGCCCAGGCCATCCACCGGCGGCGGCAAAATCGCATAGGCAATCGCGTCCTTCAGCTCGGTAAAGGCCGCGTTGGCACGGTCTGCAATGGCGGCGGCGGAATCCTTGCTGCTGCGTTCCGACCAATCCTTGAGCGTGGTAAATGCCAGCGCTGCGTTCTGCCCCGAGCCGGAGAAGCTGAAGCCCATGATCATCGTGGTATCGCCCACACCCGGCTCGCCGGCGTTATGCGCCTCGATCTGCTCGGCCACCTGCACCGTGCGGTTCTTGCTCGCACCCGGCGGCAGTTGGATGTCGGTGATGGTGTAGCCCTGGTCTTCCACCGGCAGGAAGGAGGAGGGCAGGCGGGCGAACAACACCCCAAGACCCACCACCAGCACCAGATAGATCAGCAGGTAGCGGCCACTGCGCTTGAGGGCGTAGGCCACCCAGCCTTCATAGCGGTCGGTGAACTGCTCGAAGCGCCGGTTGAACCAGCCGAAGAAGCCGCCTTTCTCATGGTGCTCGCCCTTGGCAATCGGCTTGAGCAAGGTGGCGCACAGGGCCGGGGTCAAGGTCAGGGCGAGGAACGCCGAGAACAGGATCGAGGTGGCCATCGACAACGAGAACTGCTGATAGATCACGCCCACCGAACCCGGCATGAACGCCATCGGCAGGAACACCGCCACCAGCACCAGCGTGATGCCGACAATCGCCCCGGTAATCTGGCCCATGGCCTTGCGCGTAGCCTCTTTGGGCGACAGGCCCTCGGTGACCATGATCCGCTCGACGTTCTCCACCACCACAATCGCATCGTCCACGAGGATACCGATGGCCAGCACCATGCCGAACATGGTCAGCACGTTGATCGAGAAGCCCAGCAACAGCATCGTCGCAAAGGTACCCATCAAGGCGATCGGCACCACCAGCGTCGGGATCAGCGTGTAGCGGATGTTTTGCAGGAACAGGAACATCACCGCAAACACCAGCAACATCGCCTCGCCCAGGGTATACACCACCTTGGTGATCGAGACCTTCACGAACGGCGAAGTGTCGTACGGGATCTTGTACTCGACGTTGGCCGGGAAGTAGCGCGCCAGTTCGTCCATCTTCGCCCGCACCAGGGTCGCGGTGCTCAAGGCGTTGGCACCGGGCGACAGTTGCACGCTGACGGCGGTGGACGGCTTGCCGTTCAGGCGGGTGGAGAACTGGTATTCCTGGCTGCCGATTTCCACCCGTGCCACGTCACCGACGCGCACGGTTGAACCGTCCGGATTGGCCTTGAGCACGATGTAGGCAAATTCAGCCGGGGTCGACAGCTGGCCTTTCACCAGGATCGACGCGGTGATTTCCTGGGTCTTGGTACCCGGCAAATCACCAATGCTGCCCGCCGACACCTGGGCGTTCTGCGCCGCGATGGCCGCGTTGACGTCCGCGGGGGTCAGGTTGAAACCGATCAGCTTCTGCGGGTCGATCCAGATTCGCATTGCGCGCTCGGCGCCGTACAGCTGGGCCTTGCCCACGCCGTCCAGGCGCTTGAGTTCGTTCATCACGTTGCGCGCCAGGTAATCGCTGAGCGCCACGTCATCGAGCTTGCCGTCGCTGGAGGTCAGGGTGACCAGCAGCAGGAAGCCGGCGGAAACTTTCTCCACCTGCAAGCCTTGCTGCGTCACGGCTTGGGGCAGACGCGGCTCCACGGCCTTGAGACGGTTTTGCACGTCAACCTGGGCCATCTCCGGGTCGGTGCCCGGCTGGAAGGTCGCGGTGATGGTGGCCGAACCGAGGCTGCTCTGGGATTCGAAATACAGCAGGTGATCGGCGCCGTTAAGCTCTTGCTCGATCAGGCTGACCACGCTTTCGTCCAGGGTTTGCGCAGAGGCACCCGGGTACACGGCGTAGATCTCGACTTTCGGCGGCGCGACGTTGGGGTACTGCGCCACCGGCAACTGCGGGATGGCGAGGGCGCCGGCCAGCAGGATAAACAGGGCGACCACCCAGGCGAAGATCGGGCGGTCAATAAAGAACTGCGGCATTGTGAACTATCCCTTTCTTACTGGCCGGATGCCTGGGCGATGGGCGCGGGGCTGTCGTCAACCTGGACTTTTTCGCCAGGGCGGGCGTGTTGCAGGCCTTCGACGACGATACGGTCACCAGCCTTGAGGCCGCTGTTGACCACCCAGCGGTCATTGACCACCGAGCCCAGTTCCACCGGTTGCTGGCTCACGGTTTGCTCGGCGTCCAGCAGCAACACCATCGGAATCCCGGCGCTGTCGCGGGTGATCGCCCGCTGCGGCACGCTGATGCCTTGCTGGTCGACGGCTTGCTCCAGGCGTACGCGAATAAAGCTGCCGGGCAGCAGGTCGAGGTCCGGATTGGGGAATTCGCTGCGCAAGATGATCTGCCCGGTGCCCGGGTCGACGCTGATCTCGGCGAACAGCAACTTGCCCGGCAGCGGGTACAGGCTGCCGTCATCCTGGATCAGCGTGGCCTTGGCCTGGTCCTGGCCGACTTGCTTCAAGTGCCCGGCGCGAAAGGCCCGGCGCAGGTCGTTCAGCTCGCGGGTGGATTGGGTCAGGTCGGCATGGATCGGGTCCAGTTGCTGGATCAGCGCCATCGGCGTGGCTTCGTTCTGGCCCACCAGGGCGCCTTCGGTCACCAGCGCGCGGCCGATGCGCCCGGAAATCGGCGCGGTGACCGTGGCATAGCCCAGGTTCAACTTGGCCCGCTGTACGGCGGCCTGGTTGGCGGCCACATCGGCTGCGGTTTGCCGGGCGGCGGCGCGGGCGTTGTCGTATTCCTGGCCGCTGATGGCGTTGCCTTCCACCAGTTGGCTGTAGCGCTGCTCTTGCAGGCGTGCCTGGAACGCATTGGCCTCGGCCTTGCGCAGGCTGGCCTGGGCGCTGTCGAGGTCGGCCTTGAACGGCGCCGGATCAATCCGGAACAGCACATCGCCCTGTTTCACGTCGTGACCTTCCTTGAACACCCGCTGCAACACCACGCCGGCCACCCGGGCGCGCACTTCGGCGATGCGCGGCGCGGCAATGCGCCCGCTCAGTTCGCTGGTGATGGACAGGGGCTTGGCTTCAAGGGTTTCGATCCGCACCTTGGCCAGCGGTGCCTCGGCAGCTTCGTCCGCCGACTTGCCACACGCGCTCAGCGCCAGTGTCAGGGCCAACAGGCAAAACGGCGCAAACAGATTCTTCGACATGCTCATATCCCAATATTGACTGGCGCATCCTACGGTCGCCCCCGCCACAGTGCTGTGAAGCTCTGTAGGTGGTGTGTGAAGAAATGTAAGGTGCGGCCCACAGATGCACGCGGGCGTATATCCTTCATAACCGCCGAACCTTACACGATCTTCCTGACACCGAAGATCAAATGTGGGAGCGGGCTTGCTCGCGAAAGCCGTGTTTCAGTTAACGCATACGGCGCCTGACACACCGCTTTCGCGAGCAAGCCCGCTCCCACATTGGATTTGCGTACTACTCAGAAATTGTATTATTTGGAAATACCATGCCCAACATTCTTCTGGTGGAAGACGACGCCGCGCTCTCCGAATTAATCGCCAGTTATCTGGAACGCAACGGCTATCACGTCAGCGTGCTCAGCCGTGGCGACCATGTGCGTGAGCGCGCGCGGCTCAATCCACCGGACCTGGTGATCCTCGACCTGATGCTGCCGGGCCTCGACGGCCTGCAAGTCTGCCGGTTGCTGCGGGCCGACTCGGCCACGCTGCCGATCCTGATGCTTACCGCTCGGGACGACAGCCACGACCAGGTGCTCGGCCTGGAAATGGGCGCCGACGACTACGTCACCAAACCCTGCGAGCCCCGGGTATTGCTGGCCCGTGTACGGACCCTGCTGCGCCGCAGCAGCCTCACCGAACCCCAGGTGGCCAACGACCAGATCCTGATGGGCAATCTGTGCATCGACTTGTCGGAACGCACCGTGACCTGGCGCGACCAGCCGGTTGAGCTGTCCAGCGGTGAATACAACCTGCTGGTGGTGCTGGCCCGGCACGCCGGCGAAGTGCTCAGCCGCGACCAGATCCTGCAACGCTTGCGAGGCATCGAATTCAACGGCACCGACCGCTCGGTGGACGTGGCGATCTCCAAGCTGCGGCGCAAGTTCGACGACCACGCAGGCGAGGCGCGCAAGATCAAGACGGTATGGGGCAAGGGCTACCTGTTCAGCCGTTCCGAGTGGGAATGCTGAGCCATGTTTCGCGTCCTGATTCGGCTGTACCTGATCACCATCGTCACCTTCGCCGCCGCGATCTACCTGGTTCCGCGGGCGGTGATCCAGCTGTTTGAACACCGTTACATGAGCTACAACATCGAGCAGTCCCGGGGAATGCAAAGCCTGATCGTCAAGGAATACCAGCGGGTGCCGGTGGAGCAGTGGGCCAATGTCACCGTGCGCCTGTCGGCGGATTTTGCCCCGCTCAAGGTGCAACTGCTGCGCATCCAGGACGCCAGCTACACCCCGGAAGAGCAGCGCCTGCTCGAAAAGGACCAGATGGTGGTGCGCCTGGGGGAGTGGGGCTGGGCGGACGACGTCAGTTCACCCCTGGACGACCAGCTGGTGGTCAAGGTCTCGGTCCCGCCGGACCCGCTGGACATGAACCTGTTGTACTGGAGCATGAACGTGCTGATCGGCGCGGCGCTGCTGGCGTGCCTGCTGTTCTGGCTACGGCCCCACTGGCGCGACCTGGAACGCCTGAAAAACACCGCCGCGCAACTGGGGCAAGGCAACCTTACGGCCCGCACAAAAATCCCCCCCAGCTCCAACATCGGCAGCCTGGCGGCGGTGTTCGACACCATGGCCAACGACATCGAACAGTTGCTCAATCAACAGCGTGATTTGCTCAATGCGGTCTCCCATGAACTGCGTACGCCACTGACCCGCCTGGACTTCGGCCTGGCCCTGGCGCTGTCCGACGACCTACCTGCGGCCAGCCGCGAGCGCCTGCAAGGGCTGGTGGCGCACATTCGTGAGCTGGACGAGCTGGTGCTGGAGCTGCTGTCTTACAGCCGCCTGCAAAACCCGGCGCAAACACCCGAGCAGGTGGAAGTGGTGCTGGATGAGTTCATCGACAGCATCCTGGGCAGCGTCGACGACGAGCTGGAAAACCCGGATATCGTGATGGATGTGGTGCTGGATTGCGCGGTGGAGCGCTTCACCCTGGACCCGCGCCTGACCGCCCGGGCACTGCAAAACCTGCTGCGCAACGCCATGCGCTATTGCGAGCGGCGGATTCAGGTAGGCGTGAAGGTGTGCCCCAAGGGCTGTGAGATCTGGGTGGACGATGACGGCATTGGTATTCCGGTCGATCAGCGGGAGCGGATCTTCGAGCCGTTCTACCGGCTGGACCGCAGCCGTGACCGCGCCACTGGCGGGTTTGGACTGGGCTTGGCCATCAGCCGGCGGGCGCTGGAGGCCCAGGGCGGAACCCTTACGGCAGAAGCCTCGCCGTTGGGCGGCGCCCGGTTCCGGCTCTGGCTGCCGAGCTGAAGAACACCACAAAACCATTGTGGGAGCTTCATCGGTCTTCAGTCCCGCTTTTGGCGCATGCACAGCCTTACCTGCCGTCACACACCCTTGATATAGTTCGGCCCTTATTCCAGCCGCCAGTCAAGGATCACTGCCATGTCCGAATACCAAGCCTTTGTCGTCGAACTCAGCGGCAACGTCGCCCATGTGCAGCTCAACCGCCCGGAAAAGATCAACGCGATGAACGCAGCGTTCTGGACCGAGATCATCGACATCTTCCAATGGGTCGAAGACACCGACGCGGTGCGTGCCGTAGTCATCAGTGGCGCCGGCAAGCATTTCTCCTCCGGCATCGACCTGATGATGCTGGCCTCGGTGGCCAACGAATTCGGCAAGGACGTAGGCCGTAACGCGCGTCTGCTGCGGCGCAAGATCCTCGAACTGCAAGCTTCCTTCAACGCCGTCGACACCTGCCGCAAGCCGGTACTCGCCGCGATCCACGGCTACTGCATCGGCGGCGCCATCGACCTGATCAGCGCCTGTGACATGCGCTACGCCGCCGAAGACGCGCAATTCTCCATCAAGGAAATCGATATCGGCATGGCCGCCGACGTCGGCACCCTGCAACGCCTGCCGCGCATCGTCGGCGACGGCATGCTGCGCGAGCTGGCCTACACCGGCCGCCAGTTCGGTGCCGAAGAGGCCCGCAGCATCGGCCTGGTGAATCGCGTGTACAGCGATCACCAGAGCCTGCTGGCCGGCGTGATGGACATCGCCCGGGAAATTGCTGCCAAATCCCCGATCGCGGTCACCGGCACCAAGGCGATGATCAGCTACATGCGCGACCACACGATCAATGACGGCCTGGAATACGTTGCCACCTGGAACTCAGCTATGTTGCAATCCAACGACCTGCGCGTGGCCATCGCGGCCCATATGAGCAAGCAGAAACCCGACTTCGTGGATTGACTGAACATGACCCCAGGCTGGATTACCACAACGCTGCTGGACAACGACGCCCCGGGCGGCTGGGCCGTGGCCCGCAGCCGTGAAGGCTTTTTACACGACCAGAACGGCCCGCTGTTTCCCCGGGAATGGCTCAAGCGCCAGGACCTCTCGGTGTTTGCCGAGCACGGCATCGGCCATCTGGACGGCGAGCCGGTGTACCTGCTGGAGCTCAATAGCCCAGCCGATGTACCGGGTTGCGGCTGGCAGGGCCTGCGGGCGTTCATGCTGCAAGGCGACCACACGCTGTACAAAGTTCTCGGCTACGCCGCGCAAATCGGCACCTGGGCCCGTGAACACCGCTTCTGCGGCAGCTGCGGCCAGGCGATGGTGCAGGTGCCACGGGAGCGGGCGATGTTCTGCCAGGCCTGTGACCTGCGCAGCTACCCGCGTATCTCGCCGAGCATGATCGTGCTGGTGACCCGTGGCGACGAGATCCTGCTGGCCCGTTCGCCGCGCTTTGTCACAGGCGTCTACAGCACCCTGGCGGGGTTTGCCGAGCCGGGTGAGTCGGCCGAGGACTGCCTGATTCGCGAAGTGCGTGAAGAAGTGCAGGTGGAGGTCAGGAACATCCAGTACATGGGCAGCCAGTGCTGGCCGTTCCCGCACTCGATGATGCTGGGCTTTCACGCCGAGTACGCCGGCGGCGACATCGTGCCCCAGGCCGACGAGATCGAAGACGCGCAGTGGTTCAATATCCATGAGCTGCCGCCGTTGCCGGCGTCCCGCTCGATTGCGCGCTACCTGATCGACCTCTACCTGGCCCGTCGCTTAGGCCACGCTGAACCAGTGCTGCCAGGCTAGGCGCACCGTCAGGCCGAGCACGACGGTGATGAACACCGGGCGAATGAACTTGGCGCCGCCGCTGATGGCGCTGCGTGCGCCAAAGAACGCGCCGCACATCACCGATATGCCCATGCACAGGCCGACAATCCAGTCCACCGAGCCATTGAAAATGAACACCGTCAGCGCCGCCGCGTTGCTGACGAAGTTCATGCTGCGCGCCACGCCACTGGCCTTTACCAGGTCGATGGGGTGCAACAGCATGGTGCTCACGGTCCAGAAGGCCCCGGTGCCGGGGCCGGCCACGCCATCGTAGAAGCCCAGGCCGAAGCCTTGGGTGGATTGCCATTTCTTCTTGATCGGCGCGTCGTTATCCAGCGCCGCCTTGGGCGTGCCGCCGAACAGCAAATACAAACCGCAGCCGAACACAATCACCGGGAGCATCTTGTTCAGGGTTTCGGCGGGCAGGTAATGGGCGACGACGGCGCCGGTGAGTGCGCCGATCAGCGTGCCGACGATGGCATGCACCCACTGGCGCGGATGAAACAGCTTGCGCCGGTAGAAGGTAAAGCTGGCGGTGGCCGAGCCGAAGGTGGAGCTGAGTTTGTTGGTGCCCAGCACCAGGTGGGGCGGCATGCCGGCAGTCAGCAGGGCAGGCGTGGTGAGCAGGCCGCCACCGCCGGCGATGGCGTCGATGAAACCGGCGATAAAGGCAACCACGGCGAGGATCGCCAGGGTGGTGAGGTCAACGCTGAGTTCGAAGGGCATGGGCAAGACTTAGTCGGCAAGGCGCAGCAAGGGCTGCGCGAAAGGCCGGTATCTTACCGATTAGCGTGTGGGCCTGCGACTATGATCGTTCCCACGCTCTGCGTGGGAATGCCGTATTGGACGCTCCGCGTCCTGCTGCCGCAAGGGTGACGCAGAGCGTCACGGGATGAATTCCCAATGTGGGAGCGGGCTTGCTCGCGAATGCGGTGGATCAGCCACTCTATCCGGTGACTGACACTGCGCATTCGCGAGCAAGCCCGCTCCCACATTTCAACCGTGCCCGCTTGGCTATTTATGTGTTTCGACCCACTCCAGTGCGGTACGCCAGATGCAAATCCCCAGGAAGTACGCCGACATCAGCAACCACAGGCCCAGGGTCAGGCGATTGGTGTACGGGAAATCGATCACCAGCAGCAGGCTGCACAGCAACCAGATAGTGGTCACTGCGATATTGAGCGGCATGAAGCGCTTGACCCGGAACGGGTGCAGGAACTTCATCGGCGTGACGGTCAACAGCGCCAGGACGATCACGGTGAGCAAGGTGATCCAGGCATCCGGCTGGATGATGTAGACGCACAGCGCGACCACGTTCCAGGCGGCGGGGAAGCCCTGGAAGTAATTGTCCTTGCTCTTCATGTTGACGTTGCAGAAGCAGAACAGCGACGACACCAGAATCACCGACACCGTAAACAACGGGGTGAAGTCCGGCAGGGCGATATAGCGATAGATAAACAACGCCGGAATAAACACGTACGTCAGGTAATCAATCACCAGGTCCAATACCGAGCCGTCGAAGCTTGGCAGCACCGTTTGCACGTTCACTCGTCGCGCGAGGGAGCCGTCCACCCCGTCCACGATCAGGGCCAGGCCCAGCCACAACAGGCAGGCCTTGGGCTGGTTGTCGAGCAGTGCCAGGGTGGCCAGGAAGGCCAGTACTACGCCGGTCGCGGTAAAACCGTGGGCGCCCCAGGCCTTGAGACGGGCTACATGCAGGGTCGATATCACAGGGGCGTTCTCCAAAATGGTGAAACAGGGCAGCCGACGGGGTAACACCGTCGAATCTGGCCAGAGTGTGCAGGTATCGACCGGGAAGGGTGGGATAAGGTTCACCACCCGGCGTAATGGTAAGCGTAGCAAGCGTAGGACGTTTCGGCATCAGCCTTGGCGAAACACCAACGCTTTTAAGCCGCTTTGCGGGTCGATATCGGGAAATTCCGGCGGGTTTTCCAGCCGCTGCTCAAAGCGCAGGCCAGGCGCTTCGCGGGTTACGCCGTCGATCAGGAAGTCTTCGCCGAACGCCGGGTCGTTCATGCACGCCAGTACTGTGCCTTGAGCCGTGAGCAAATCCGGCAGGCGGCGCAGTACGCGCTGGTAGTCTTTGGTCAGCAGGAAACTGCCTTTCTGGAACGAGGGCGGGTCGATGATTACCAGGTCGTACGGGCCACAGTTGGTGACCTTGGCCCAGGACTTGAACAGGTCGTGGCCGAGGAAGGTCACCTTGCTCAGGTCATGGCCGTTCAGGCGGTGATTGTCGCGACCACGGCTCAGTGCGCCACGGGCCATGTCCAGGTTCACCACATGCTCGGCGCCGCCTTCGATGGCGGCCACGGAAAACCCGCAGGTGTAGGCGAACAGGTTCAACACCCGCAGGCCTTGAGCCTGTTCACGCACCCAGTTGCGGCCATAACGCATGTCGAGGAACAGCCCGCTGTTCTGTTTTTTGCCCAGGTCGATCAGGTAACGCAGCCCGCCCTCGGTGATGGTCAGTTCGTCAACGGCCTCGCCCAGCAGCCACTCGGTGGTGCTTTGCGGCAGGTAACGGTGTTGCAGTGCCACGGTGTGAGCGCCGTAGGACGACCAGTCGATCTGCACCAGCATCTGCTTCAAGGCCTCAAGTTCGGCGGCCCCGGGCTCCTTGAACAGCGAGACCAGCACCACCCCTTGCAGCCAATCCACCGTCAATTGCTCCAGGCCAGGCCAGCAGCGGCCACGCCCGTGGAACAGGCGCCGGGTTTCGGCAGGGACAGTTTGCAGTGCGTTCAGCAAATGGGTGTGCAGGGTGGCGAGTGCGTCTGGGTTCATCGGGCAGCGTCGGTCATTGAGCGGGCGGCATTTTAAACACAATTGCGGGGTTTTCGGGGCTTCAAGCACAACGTGCTTTGAATTGGTCGATTGGCAGTGATTTGTGCTCAAAAGGCTGCGAGAGGCTGCGTATAACAGTCAAAAAATCCCCTGGCGCCGACATAAACTGGAAAAAAAGCCCGGAGGTGCCCATGAACGGTTTCGCGAGTGCAGTGAGTCAGACAGCGATGGACCAGGAAGAACTGGCCGAATGGCGCGATGCCCTGGCCTCCCTGGTGGCCAACGCGGGACCGGAGCGGGCGCGAGAGATCCTCGACATGCTGGCGGAGGCCGGCGGCGCGCCGCACATCGCCTGGAAACCCCGGCACGGCACGCCCTATATCAACAGCATCGCCGTGGAGCAGCAACCGCCGTTCTCCGGCGACCTGGCCACCGAAGAGCGCCTGGCCTCGGTGGTGCGCTGGAACGCGCTGGCCATGGTGGTACGCGCCAACCAGGCCTATGGCGAGCTGGGCGGGCATATCGCCAGCTACGCCAGCGCGGCCGATTTGTTCGAAGTGGGCTTCAACCACTTTTTCCGTGCCCGCAACGACAGTTTCGGCGGCGACCTGGTGTTCTACCAGCCGCACTCCGCCCCGGGCATCTATGCCCGCGCCTTCCTTGAAGGCCGCCTGAGCGAGGCTGACCTGGCCCACTATCGCCAGGAAATCGGCGCCGGCAAGGCAGGCGCCCGTGGCCTGTCCAGCTATCCCCATCCGTGGTTGATGCCGGACTTCTGGCAATTTCCCACCGGCTCCATGGGCATTGGTCCCATCAGTTCGATTTTCCAGGCGCGGTTTATGCGCTACCTGCAGCATCGCGGTTTGCAGGACACCACCGACCGCCACGTATGGGGTGTATTTGGCGATGGCGAGATGGACGAGCCGGAAAGCATGTCGGCCCTGACCCTGGCTGCCCGTGAAGGCCTGGATAACCTGACCTGGGTGGTCAACTGCAACCTGCAACGGCTCGACGGCCCGGTGCGGGGCAACGGGCGAATTATCGACGAGTTGGAAGCCTTGTTCGCCGGTGCCGGCTGGAACGTGATCAAGCTGGTCTGGGGCTCGGACTGGGATGCCTTGCTGGCCAAGGACACCGACGGCTCGCTGGTACGTACGTTGTCGCAGACCGTGGACGGACAGCTCCAGACCTTCGCCGCCAAGGACGGCGCGTACAACCGCGAACACTTCTTCGGCCAAAGCGAGGCGCTGTCCAAACTGGTTGAAGGCATGAGCGACGAGCAGATCGACCGCCTCAAGCGCGGCGGCCATGACATGGTCAAGATCCATGCCGCCTATCACGCCGCACGCCGGGTCACTGGCAAGCCGACGGTGATCCTGGCCCAGACCAAAAAGGGCTTCGGCATGGGCGAGGCCGGGCAGGGCAAGATGACCACTCACCAGCAGAAGAAGCTCGACCGCGATGCCTTGATCGCCTTCCGCAATCGCTTCCAGTTGCCGCTGTCGGATGAGCAGACCGAGTCCCTGAGCTTCTACAAGCCGGCCGAAGACAGCCTCGAAATGCGCTACTTGCACCAGCGCCGTGCCACCCTCGGCGGGTATGTGCCGAGCCGTAGCCAGCAGGCGCCTGCGGTGAACGTTCCGCCAGTGTCGGGTTACGCTGCGTTTGCTACCCAGGCGAACGGCAAGGAAATGTCCACCACCATGGCCTTTGTGCGCATGCTCACCAACCTGCTCAAGGACAAGGCCCTCGGCCCGCGCATCGTGCCCATCGTCGCCGATGAGGCGCGCACCTTCGGCATGGCCAACCTGTTCAAGCAGATCGGCATCTATTCCAGTGTCGGCCAGCGCTACGAGCCGGAAGACATTGGCTCGATCCTCAGCTACCGCGAGGCCACCGACGGGCAGATCCTTGAAGAAGGCATCAGCGAAGCCAGCGCCATCAGCTCCTGGGTAGCGGCGGCCACCAGCTATTCGGTGCATGGCCTGCGGATGCTGCCGTTTTACATCTACTACTCGATGTTCGGTTTCCAGCGCGTCGGCGACCTGATCTGGGCCGCCGCCGACCAGCGTGCCCGTGGCTTCCTGCTGGGCGCCACCGCCGGGCGCACCACCCTGGGCGGCGAAGGCTTGCAGCACCAGGATGGCAGCAGCCACCTGACCGCTGCCACCGTGCCCAATTGCCGCGCCTACGACCCGGCGTTTGCCGGTGAATTTGCGGTGATCCTCGACCACGGCATGCGCCAGATGCTGGAGCACGATGTGGACGAGTTCTACTACGTGACCCTGATGAACGAAAACTACCCGCAGCCGAGCCTGCCGGAAGGTGTCGAAGCGGCAATCATCAAAGGCATGTACCGGCTTAGCGGGCAGCCCGATGGCAAGGTTCGCTTGCTCGGCTCGGGCACGCTGGTGCGTGAAGCCCAGGCAGCGGCGCAATTGCTGGCGGACGATTGGCAGATTGAAGCTGAAGTCTTCAGTGTCACCAGCTTCAGCGAACTGGCCCGAGACGCCCGGGAAGTGGAACGCTGGAATCGCCTGCATCCGCAACAGCCGGTGCGGCACAGCCATCTGGCGGCCTGTTTGCCAAAGGGCGCGCCGGTGGTGGCGGTTTCTGACTATGTAAGGGCGGTGCCGCAGATGATTGGGTCGTACGTGGATTCGGCGTACACCGTGCTGGGGACGGATGGTTTTGGTCGCAGCGATACCCGGGCGGCATTGCGGGATTTCTTTGAGGTGGACCGGCATCACATTGTGCTGGCGGCACTGACAGCGTTGGTGGAGCAGGGGAGTCTGGAGCGGGGAGTGTGTCAGCAGGCGATCGAGCGGTACGCGTTGCAGACCGATCGCGAGCCGTCTTGGGCCTCCTGAGCGAAGAAGATCAAATGTGGGAGCTGGCTTGCCTGCGATAGCGGCGGGTCAGCTTGCATCTTTTGTGACTGATACACCGCCATCGCAGGCAAGCCAGCTCCCACATTTTTTCGTGGTGCGGCTTAGAGCGTGGCTATCAACGGCGCCCCAAACGACTCCCGCAGAAACCCCGGCGCGATGTACCGCTCGTAATGCGCCTCGGACAACAGAAAAAACTCCCGATCAATCGCATCCCGCAAATCTGCCAGACTTCGCTCGCGAAACTCCGGCAACAGCGCCAACCCATACGCATCCAGCTTCGAAATCACCCGCGCGCCCCGGGCAATCAACTGGTACGCCCAGCAATACGGCGACTGGTGGGGCACAAACCGGATCTTGCGGTCTTCCAGTTGCTGGCGCAAACGCTGCGGGTCCAGCACCTGCAGCTTGCTGGTCATCACCTGCACCAGCAGGTGTTCCAGGCGCAACCACACCGCCTGTTTCTCCTCGGCGTTGTAGCCGTTCCACTGAATCACTTCATGGTGGTAACGCTTGCAACCCCGGCACACCAGGTCTCCGTAGACGGTGGAGCACAGGCCGACGCAGGGTGTCTTGATGGTTTGATTGGGCATAAATAACGACTGCTTTTCTAATCAAGAAAACGTGGGTTCATTTTCAATCCGGGGATGAAAGTGTTAGCGCGTTTTGTCGGTTCTTCTTTGTGGCTGAGCGAGTAAAGATGGTCGCATTCCACACGGAGTACCCATCATGAAAACCACCCTGAAACCCCTGGGATACTGGCTCTGCGCAGTGATGATTGCTGTCGCGAGCAGCGTATCCGCAAGCCCGCCTTCTAACGGAGTTACCGTCATGAACACGCCACTGGTATCGATCGCAGTCCTCAAGGCCAAACCCGGTAAACAACAGGCGCTCAAGGACGGCTTGTTGTCGCTGGTGGAGCCTACGCGGACGGAACCCGGGAACCTTGACTATGTGCTGTTTGAACTGCGGGACGAACCCGGCACGTTCTACATGCGCGAAGCCTTCAAGGACCAGGCGGCACTCGATGCGCATTTTGCGACGCCGTACTTTCAGCGGTTTGCCGCAACGGCGGATGATTTGCTCAGCGAGCCATTGAAGCTGATATTTCTTGAGCAAGTCTCGCACTGAACATTGCCCCTGGGCCGCCGTTCAGCGGCCCAGAGGCCAGGTTGTCAGTCCCAGCTCAGCGCGCCGCCGGTCTGGTACTCGATCACACGGGTCTCAAAGAAATTCTTCTCTTTCTTCAAGTCCATGATTTCGCTCATCCACGGGAACGGGTTGGTGGTGCCTGGGTATTCTTCTTTCAAACCAATCTGCGACAGACGACGGTTGGCGATGAACTTGAGGTAGTCCTCCATCATCGCCGCATTCATCCCCAACACCCCACGTGGCATGGTGTCACGCGCGTATTCGATTTCCAGCTGAGTCCCTTGCAGGATCATCTGGGTCGCTTCTTCCTTCATCTCGGCATCCCACAAATGCGGGTTTTCGATTTTGATCTGGTTGATCACATCGATGCCGAAGTTCAGGTGCATCGACTCATCCCGCAGGATGTACTGGAACTGTTCGGCCACGCCGGTCATTTTGTTGCGACGGCCCATGGACAAAATCTGGGTGAAGCCGCAGTAGAAGAAGATGCCTTCCAGGACGCAGTAGTACGCGACCAGGTTACGCAGCAATTCTTTGTCGGTCTCGACGGTGCCGGTTTCGAACTTCGGATCGGAGATCGAACGGGTGTACTTCAAGCCCCAAGCCGCTTTCTTCGCGACCGATGGAATCTCGTGGTACATGTTGAAGATCTCGCCTTCATCCATGGCCAGCGATTCGATGCAGTACTGGTAGGCGTGGGTGTGGATCGCTTCTTCGAAGGCCTGGCGCAGGATGTACTGGCGGCACTCCGGGTTGGTGATCAGGCGGTAAACAGCCAGTACCAGGTTGTTGGCAACCAGGGAGTCAGCGGTGGAGAAGAAGCCGAGGTTGCGCATCACGATGCGGCGTTCGTCGTCGGTCAGGCCTTCAGGGTTTTTCCACAGCGCGATGTCGGCGGTCATGTTGACCTCTTGCGGCATCCAGTGGTTGGCGCAGCCGTCGAGGTACTTCTGCCAGGCCCAGTCGTACTTGAACGGCACGAGTTGGTTGAGGTCGGCGCGGCAGTTGATCATGCGCTTTTCGTCAACGGCGACGCGGGCGGCGGAACCTTCCAGCTCGGCGAGGCCTTCGGCGACGTCGAGTTTGTCGAGGGCGGCCTTGGCGCGGATGATCGCGGCGGAGTCGCTGGCGGTCACGTTACGTGCTTCAAGGGCAGCGGCAGCGCCGGCACCGTCGAGGCGATCCATGTTGGCTTCGGTGGCGTGGCCGGCGTTGGCGCCTCGGATGACTACGTCACCGGTGTCTGGTTGATCTGCTTCATCCCAACTCAGCATTGAATTGCTCCTTCGTGGTCCGTTTGACGGCGTGGGCTTCGATTCACCCAGCGTGTTCAAAAATGTGCGTTTTGCAGGCTTCAAGGCATTGAAATACAGCTCACAGTGTGGTCGGCATTCAGCGTTCTTGCACACTATGTAGTGGTTGTCTGTGTTTGTGGGCACACTATATGGGGTGTAACAACGATGGTCAACGCACAAGATGTACGGTCTTGAGTGGCTGGCATGACGTGGGTCAGCTATAAAGGCCGGGATCATTGACTCCAATCAGGACCTCAAGGGAATGAACAATCTGCTGATCCGCGCCGCCCGTCTGGAAGACGCCGAGGGCATTTTCCAGGTGCATAAAAACTCCGTCGAAAACCTCTGCAACGCCGATTACGGCCCGGACCAGATCAACATGTGGCTCGACGGCCGCTCGCCCGAGACCTATCGCGAAGCGATCATCGCCGGCAACTTCTGGCTGGCCTGCACCGATACGCTTCAGGGCTTCGTGGAAATCGACGGCCATGAAGTCAGCAAACTGTTTGTCCGGGGTGAAGCCGCGGGGCAGGGCGTTGGTGCCCGATTGCTGCGCGAGGCCCTTCAGCATATTGAAGCCGCCGGCCATCCCAAGGCGTACCTCGAAGCAACCCTCACCGCCGAAAAATTCTACGCTGCTTTCGGCTTTCGCAAGATTGGCGAGGGCACCTTCAGCCGGGGCAACAGTCCGGTCTCCATTGAGATCATCAAGATGGAGCGTGCTTTCCAGGGGGCATGAGAAAAACTCACACCCCCATGACTTTTAATGGTTACGGCCGCCACCCGGGCCAGTGCTAAAAATTCGCCAACCAGCTCCCCATAACAAAAAAGAGCGTTTGCGAAATGAAAGCACTTGATCTGTACATCGGCGAAGGCTTCGAAGGCCCAGGCGTCAATGCTGCCCACATCAACATCCTGATCGGCCCACGCAACGGCCCGGCCGGCCAGGCGTTCGCCACCAGCCTCGCATCGCCAAGCCAGGGCCATTGCCCGTTCATGGTGATTGCCCAGCCGAACATGCCGGTCAAACCCATGACCCTCTACGTCAACAAGGCCGCCATCGGCAGCGACTTGCACGGCAATGCCACCTGGGGCGCGTCCCAGGCCGGGATCGCCAAGGCGGTGCTCGAAGCCTTGCTCGACGGCACCCTGCCGCCGGAAGCCGAGGACGAGTGGGCCATCGTCACCGCCAATTGGGTCAACTCGGCCTGCGATGACCTGGATGCGGTCTACCTGAACAACTACAACGCCTGCCGCACCGCGATCCGCGCCGCCCTCACAGGCTTGCCCCACACCGCGCAACTGGCAGACGTGGTCAACCACATCAGCAACCCTTTCTACGCGCCAAAAGCCTGAGGACACCCCCATGCAATACATTCGTTTGGGCAACTCCGGCCTGCAAGTCTCGCGCCTGTGCCTGGGCACCATGAACATGGGCACCCCGGACTGGAAACCGTGGATCTTCGATGAGAAGCAAAGCGAACCCATCGTCGCCCACGCCCTGGACAACGGCGTCAACTTCATCGACCTGGCAGACTTCTATTCCGCAGGCGTCGGCGAAGAAGTGGTAGGGCGCATCCTCAAGCGCGTTGCGCGCCGTGAAGACATCGTGGTCACCACCAAGGTCGGCTACGGCACCCGCAGCGGCATCAACGCCAGCGGCCATTCGCGCAAGCACATCATGGACAGCATCGACGCCTCCCTGAGTCGCCTGGGCATGGATTACGTCGACGTGTTCATGCTGCATTACTTCGACGTGAACACCCCGGTGGAAGAAACCATGGGCGCCCTCAACGACATCGTGCGTTCCGGCAAGGCGCGCTACATCGGCGTATCCACCATGCTCACCGGGCAACTGGCAAAAATCCTCATGGCTTGCGAACGCAATGGCTGGGTCAAGCCGATCAACATGCAACTGCAACTGAACTGTGCCTACCGCGAAGAAGAGCGCGAGATGATCCCGTTCTGCCGCGACCAGGGCCTGGGCGTCTCGGTGTTCAGCCCGCTGGCCCGTGGCTTGCTCACCGGTGAAGTGCAGTCGACCCGCAACCAGACCGACTTCTTTACCCAGCAGATGTACAGCGACCAGGCGTCGTTCGATATCGCCCACTCGGTGCAACGCGTGGCCCGTGCCCGTGGCGTGTCCAACGCGCAGATCGCCCAGGCGTGGGTAGCCAACCACCCGGGTGTGGACGTGATGCTGGTGGGCGCCGACACCACCGCGCAATTTGATAGCGCGCTTGCAGCCCTCGACACCCAATTGGATGCCGAAGAACTGCACGAGCTGGAACGCAACTACACGCCGTGCGATGTGATCAACGACTACACCGCCGGCAAACGCATCCTGCGCAGCGCCCGTCCGGGCCTGGACCGCTTTAACCTGATAGAGGCCGTGGCATGAACCCGCTGATTCGCACAGGCAATTTCATCGATGGCCAATGGTCCAGCGGTGGGCCGGTTTACCCGGTGCTCAACCCGGCCAATGGCGCGCAGATCGCCGAGGTGCAACGCGCCGGAGCCGAGGAAACCAACCTGGCCATCGCCGCCGCCAACCGTGCGTTGCCGGCCTGGCGCAAGCTCACCGCCAAGGAACGCAGCCAGCGCCTCAAGCGCTGGAGCGACTTGATGCTGAGCAACCAGAAAGACCTGGCCCACCTGCTCAGCCTCGAACAGGGCAAGCCGCTGGCCGAAGCCATGGGCGAAGTGGTCTACGCCGCGAGCTTCCTGGAGTGGTTCGCCGAAGAAGCCAAGCGCGCCTATGGCGACGTGATCCCGAGCCACAAGGCCGATGCGCGGATCATCGTGACCAAGGAAGCGATTGGCGTGGTCGCGGCGATCACCCCGTGGAACTTCCCGCTGGCCATGGTCACCCGCAAGGTCGGCCCGGCGCTGGCGGCGGGGTGCACGATGATTCTCAAACCGTCGGAAGAAACCCCGTTGTCGGCCTTTGCCCTGGCGGTGTTGGCGGAACAGGCCGGGATTCCCGCCGGCGTGTTCAACATCGTGTCCGGCGATGCCGTGGCCATCGGTGGCGCACTGCAAGCCTCCAGCATTGTGCGCAAGCTGTCCTTCACTGGCTCCACCCGCACCGGCAAGCTGCTGATGCGCCAGGCGGCCGACACCCTGAAAAAGGTCTCCTTGGAATTGGGCGGCAACGCGCCGTTTATCGTGTTTGACGATGCCGACCTGGACGCCGCCGTCAAAGGCGCCATGGCTTCCAAATTCCGCAACACCGGTCAGACCTGCGTCTGCGTCAACCGCTTCTTCATCCAGGACGGTGTGTACGATGCGTTCACCCGCAAGCTGGCCGAAGCGGTCTCCGCGATGCGCGTCGGCAGCGCCCTGGAGGGCGAAACCGAACAAGGCCCGCTGATCAACGCCGCGGCCCTGGCCAAGGTCGAAGCTCACGTTGGCGATGCCCTGGAGAAAGGCGCCAAGCTGCTGTGCGGCGGCCGTCGGCATGCGTTGGGTGGGACGTTCTTCGAACCGACCATCCTCACCGAAGCCCACGGCGAGATGCTGATTGCCCAGGAAGAAACCTTCGGCCCGGTGGCGGCCTGCTTCCGCTTTACAGATGAAGCCGAAGTGCTGCAACGGGCGAATGACACGCCGTTTGGCTTGTCGGCCTACTTCTACAGCCGCGACATCGGCCGCGTATGGCGCATGGCCGAAGGTCTGGAAGCGGGTATGGTCGGGATCAACGAAGGGATCATCTCCACCGAAGTTGCGCCGTTTGGCGGGATCAAGGAGTCGGGGCTGGGGCGTGAAGGTTCCAAGTACGGCCTGGAGGATTACCTGGAGATCAAATACCTGTTGATGGGCGGCCTCTGACCCCATTCATCCAAACAACACCGATCCAATGTGGGAGCTGGCTTGCCTGCGATAGCGGTCTGCCAGCCCCCCATGATCCAACTGACCCACCGCCATCGCAGGCAAGCCAGCTCCCACAAAAAAGCCCACACATCACCATCGGCTTGCCCGCTGTTACTCCGTCAAGAACAAAAATATGGAGAACACCATGTCCACCCCATCCATCAAGATCGACGACCTGCCCATCGGTCGCTTCCACCTTAAAATCGCCGGCCTGACCTTCGGCGCCCACTTCACCGACGGCTATATCCTCGGCCTGATCGGCATTGCCTTCACCTTGCTCAGCCCACAGATGCACTTGGACGCCTTCTGGCAAGGCTTGATCGGCGCTTCGGCCCTGATCGGGCTGTTTATGGGCAGCCTGTTTTTTGGCTGGATCTCCGACACCCTCGGCCGGCAGAAAATCTTCCTGGTCAGCTTCGTCCTGATCACCGTGGCCTCGGTGATGCAGTTCTATGCCGAAACCGCCATGGGGCTGCTCCTCTGCCGCGTGTTGATCGGCATCGGCCTGGGCGGCGATTTCAGCGTCGGTCACGCGATGCTCGCCGAGTTCTCGCCGAAGAAGCATCGCGGTGTGCTGCTCGGCTCCTTCAGCGTGGTCTGGACCGTTGGCTACGTGGCCGCGACCTTTGTCGGCACCGCCATGCTCAGCCTGGGCGATGACGCCTGGCGCTGGATGCTGGCCTCGTCGGCGATCCCCGCCGGGCTGATCCTGATCGCCCGCATCGGCACCCCCGAGTCGCCGCGCTGGCTGGTCAACAAAGGCCGGATTGCCGAAGCTCGGGCTATCGTCAAAAAACACCTCGGCGAACACGTGGTACTCGATGAAGAACCGTCGACGCAAACCCGCTCCGGCTACGGCGTGCTGTTCAGCCGCGAATACCGCAAGCGCACCGCGTTCAACTGCCTGTTCTTCGTGTGCATCGTGATGCCGTACTTCGCCATCTACACCTTCCTGCCGTCGATCCTGCAGAAGATGGGCCTCGCTGAAGGCTTTGGCACCGAGTTGCTGCTTAATTTGCTGCTGATTATCGGCGCCTTGATCGGCATCTGGTGCACCGTGAAGTTCTCCCGGCGCGGGTTCCTGATCAACTCGTTCATCATCCTGGCGGCAGCGCTGTTCCTGCTGGCGGTATTGCCGGGGAGCATGGCGTGGTTGATGGTGCTGACGTTCGGGGTGTTCACTCTCGTGCTGTCGGCCGTGAGCAACCTGGTGGGCGTGTTCCCGGCTGAGAGTTTTCCGACTGAAGTGCGGGCCAGCGGGATTGGCCTCGCCACGGCAGTCAGCCGCCTGGGTTCGGCGGTGAGTACCTTCCTGTTGCCGGTGAGTGTGGCCGGGATCGGCCTGAGCCCGACCATGGGCATCCTCGCCGCTATCCTGGTGCTGGGGGCGATCATCTCCTGGGCCTGGGCGCCGGAAACCAAGGCGTTGACCTTGAGCCAGGCGTGCAAGGCCGAAGCACCGGTGTCAGGGATTGCTCACCCGGTTCAACCACTGCGTAAACAAGCGCACCTTGGATAAACCCTGCTTGTCACTCGCCACATCCAGCCAATAGCCATAGGGGCCGATCACCTCCACCGGGGTGATCGGCAGCAGGCTGCCATTCGCCAGTTCGCGCTCGATCATCTGCCGGTCGATCACCGCCAACCCACCGCCGGCCAGTGCGGTGTGGATCACCTGGTCCAGGGTGCTGAATTCCAGGCCCTGGTCCGCATCGATGTCCTCCCGGCCCATGGCCGCCAGCCAGTTCTCCCAAACCTTCAAGCGCTTGCCGTCATGCAGGATGTGCAGCAGGGGAAAGCGCCGCAGGTCAGGTGGCTGACCGTCGCTGAACAGTTCCGGGCTGGCGACGGCGATGTGGCGTTCCATGACCAACAGTTCACTGCTGCAATGCGTGGACGGTTCCAGGCCGAAGCGGATCTGGCAGTCGATTTCCGCCAGGCTCGCGTGGCTGCTCTGGTGGGTGACGCTGAGGTTGATATCCGGGTAGCGCTCGCAAAACCTGCGCAGGTGGGCGGACAGCCAGCGGGTGGCCCAGGTCGGCGGGGCGACAATGCGCAGGCGCTGGCGCAGGTTGGGCACGCGTACGGCGTGGAGGGCGCGTTCGATATGGTCGAAGGCATCGCTCAAGTGCGGGGAGAGGGCGAAGCCGGCTTCGGTCAGGGACAGGCCCTGGGGCGTGCGGATGAAGAGGGCGACGCCGAGGTAGTCTTCCAGTTGTTTGATCTGGCGGCTGACGGCGCCTTGGGTGACGTTGAGGCCCACGGCGGCCTGGCTGAAGCTGCGGTGGCGGGCGACTTCTTCGAAGACGCGGAGCATGTTGAGGGCGGGCAGTTGGCGCATGAAATGGATTCCACACCTGTTGTTTTTATGGTGTCAGTACTGACGCTATCGCAGGCAAGCCAGCTCCCACATTTTGACCTCGGCGCCGATCAAATGTGGGAGCTGGCTTGCCTGCGATAAGGCCAGTTAAAACGCTGGAGATCTTAAGTCAGAAGTAGTACCCAATGTTCATATATAACTGATTCTCCCACTGGTTACTCCCCCCAGCCCCCAGGCTCTCGGTATAGCTGCTCCCGCCAATATACGGATCATTCTTGCCGATCAACCACTCCGTCGCTACCCACAATTTACTGACCGAAAACGACGTTCCCAAAATCACCCGCTGCGACGTCTTGAACTGATCCTCGGATTTATCAAACGCACTGTAGTTGGCATACAGCTTCACGCCGCTGATCTGGTCAAACAGGTACTTGCCGCCCACGTCGTAGCTCAAGTCCGCCACATACAGATTACCCCGGCTGGCCACGTTGAAGGTGCCGTCGTACCCGCCCAACGTCACCACACTGTCGGTGCCGGGGTTGCGTGGCGACATCTGCTGGCGTGCCGCCTGCAATTGCACGCCCCATGGCCCGTTCTTGCCCAGGTAGTGGATCGCCACCGCGTTGCGCCGGCCATCGTCGTTGGTGTCCTTGTTCTCCAGGGTGGAGGTCAGGCCGGAAAGCCCCACTTCCGATTTCCAACCACCCAGGTCCATGGCCTTGGCCACCCGCACCACCACGGTATTGCGTTCCTGGTTATTGCTGCCGTCGCCCACGTAGCTGTCGGCCTCGGAGATCACGCTGGAATAGGTCACGCCCTTGCTCGTGCCTTTGCCTTGCCACGCGGGGCGCAGGTAGTAACCGGCCTGGATGTTCCAGTCGCCGCTTTGCTGGATGTACTTGGCGCCCACCTGCTGCACATCTTCCAGGCCGATGACGTTACCCAGGGTCTCGTAGAAAGTGCTGCCGAAGTACGGCTGCAAACCAAACGGCACGGTGTTAAGGCCCACTTGCACCTGCTGGTCGGGGTTGAATTTGTAGCCCACCCAGGCGAACTTGGCGAACTGGATATCGCCGTAGTTCTTGGTGTACTGGTACGGGTAGGAGCGCCCGTAGAACCGGTACTGCGCCTCGCCGATCCAGGTGTCGGAGTTGTACTTGGCGCTGAGGAACGCGGTATCCAGGCCGAACTTCTGGATGCCGCGATCCGGGTCGTAGTCCCAACGGGCGCGTATGGCGCCGCCGAGGTCCAGGTTGTCGGTGACTTGCACGGCCATGGCCGGTGCCGCAAGGGCGCCGAGCACAGGGACCAGGGCGATGTAACGAAGGGTTGGTCGCATGGTTTTGCTCTCGTTATTGGTTATTTTTTGGCAACAGCAGCCCCTTGCCGCAGCGAACGCTGCGACGCGGGGTAAAGGGTTGGCTCAGTGCGCTTGCGGGCGAATCAGCCGCAGCGGCGGGCCGGCGGCGGGCAGCTCCGAGGCGCCGGGGGCGGCCGCCAGCAAGGTCTGGGTGTAAGTATTCCGGGGGCGCAGCAGCACTTGCTCGGCAGTGCCGTATTCCACGACTTCACCCTGGCGCATCACCGCGATGTAGTCGCTGATCTGCGCCGCCACCCGCAGGTCGTGGGTGATGAACAGGATGCTCAGGTTCAGGCGCTGTTGCAGTTCCGCCAACAGCTCCAGCACCTGTTTCTGCACCGAGACATCCAGGGCCGACACGCTCTCGTCGGCGATCAACACTTCCGGGCGCATCGCCAGGGCGCGGGCGATGCCGATGCGCTGGCGCTGGCCGCCGGAGAACTGCCGGGGCTTGCGCTTGAGGGCGTCGCGCTTGAGTCCCACTTGTTCCAGCAAATCACCGGCTTCGGCCCACGCATCCTTGGCCGACAACCCACGCAGTTGCGCCGCACGGGCGATGATGTCACCCACCCGATGCCGAGGATTGAGGGAGCCATACGGGTCCTGGAAAATCATCTGGATCCGCCGCCGATTGGCCGCCAGCGCCGAGCCGCGCAGAGCCAGGAAGTCGGTGTCGCCGACCCACACATGGCCACTGTCGCTGTCCACCAGGCGGATCGCCGCTTTCACCAATGTACTTTTCCCCGAGCCCGACTCGCCCACAATCGCCAGCGTCTTGCCCCGAGGCAGTTGCAGCGAGACATTGCGCAACGCAGCTACCGAGCTGCCGCCGACGGTGTAGGTCTTGGTCAGGTTCTCGATGCGCAACGCCAGGTCGCCGTCGGCACTCGGTTTGTGCAGCTCTGGATGCAGCGCCGGCACCGCCGCAATCAGCTTGCGGGTGTAGGCGTGGGCCGGGGCGTTCAGCACCTGGTCGCGCTCGCCGATTTCCACCAGCCGGCCACCTTCCAGCACCGCGATACGGTCGGCAATCTGCGCCACCACGCCGAAGTCATGGGTGATAAACAGAATGCCGTGTTGCCCGCGACCGCGCAGTTCACGCACCAGCTTCAGTACTTGCGCCTGAGTGGTCACATCCAGCGCCGTGGTAGGTTCGTCGGCGATCAGCAAATCCGGGTTCATTGCCAGGGCCATGGCAATCACCACCCGCTGGCATTGGCCGCCGGACAGTTGATGGGGAAAGCTGTTGGCGATGCGTGGCGGGTCCGGCAGTTGCGTCGATTCCAGCAGCGCCAGCATGCGCTCGCGACGTTCAGCGGCAGGCATCTGCGGCGCGTGAATATCGAAGATCTCTTCCACTTGCTTGCCGATGCGGATCGCCGGGTTCAGCGCCGCCATCGGCTCCTGGAAAATCATCGCGATGCGGTTGCCCCGCAACTGGCGCAAACGTTCCTCATCGAGGGTACACATGTCATCGCCGAGAAAGTCGATCACGCCTTCGGTATGCCGCAAACCCTTGGCGTAGTCGCCCATGATCGCCGCCGACAGCACGGACTTGCCCGAGCCGGACTCACCGATCACGCACAGGGTTTCACCCTTGCGCACCTCCAGGCTGATGCCCTGCACCGCATGGCCGCGGTCGGCACCGGCGGGCAGTTCGATGGACAGGTTCTGCACCCGCAGCACTTGTGTGGGGTTCATGCTCAACTCCTTGCGCCTTTCTGGGCGTGTTCATCCAGGCCGTCCGCCAACAGGCTCAGGCCCAGCATCAGGGTGGAGATGGCGATGCACGGGAAGATCACCAGGTGCGGGAACGCGATGGCCATGGCGCGGCCGTCGTTGATCATGCCGCCCCAGTCCGGTGTCGGTGGTGGCAGGCCGAGGCCGAGGAAACCCAGGGCGCCGATCATGATCGCGGTGTAGCCGATGCGCAGGCAGAAATCGACAATCAACGGCCCGCCGCAGTTGGGCAGGATTTCCACCAGCATGATCCGCAGCGATCCTTCGCCCTGGGTGATGGCGCTGAGCACGTAGTCTCGCGAGCGGATGTCGATGGTCAGGGCGCGCATGATCCGGAAGATCGCCGGCGCGCTGGTGAAGGTCACCGCAATCAGGATATTCAGCGCCGAAGCACCGAGGGCGATGATGATCACGATGTACAACACCAGCACCGGGAACGACAGCACCGTGTCCGCTACATACGACAGCACACTGTCGACCCAGCCATTGAAGTAACCGGCGCACAGGCCCATTGCGATGCCGACGGCAAAGGCGGTGAGGGTGGCGAGAATCGACCAGAACAACACGGTACGGGTGCCCCAGATCAGCCGCGAAAGAATGTCGCGGCCGATCATGTCGGTGCCCAGCAAGAAGCTCTGGCCGTTGTCGCCTGCGGTCATTGGCGTGAGCAAGGGCGTGAAGCTTTCCAGCGGATCATGGGGCGCGATCCACGGCGCAAACAGCGCAATCAGTACCCAGCCGCCCACCAGCAGCAGGCCGAGCAGCGCCAAGGGATGTTTAAAGGATTGCAGGACATTCATTGGGAACCTCCGCCAAGGCTACGCAGGGTGATGCGCGGGTTGAGCCAGGTGTAGGCCAGGTCCGAGAAGATCTTGGTGATGCCCACCACCACGGCACTGACCATCGCGCAGGCCTCGATCAGGTACACGTCGTGGTTAAGCGAGGCGGTGTACAGCAGCGAGCCGAAGCCCTTGTAGGCGAAGAACACCTCCACCACGATCACGTTCGACAGCAGCCACGGGATGTACAGCATGATCACCGTGACTGGCGCGATCAGCACATTGCGCAGGGCATGGCGCAGCACGATGCGCGAGGTCGATGCGCCCTTGAGCCGCGCGGTGCGGATGTACGGCGCCTGCATCACTTCCACCATCGAAGCGCGGGTGATGCGCGCCAGGTAGCCGATGCCGAACAGGCATAGCACCATCAAGGGCAGCACCAGTTCCACCGCACTGAAACCCTCGCTCATGCTGCTGACGCCGGGCAGCCAATTGAGCCAGAACACAAAGATCGCCGAGACGAATACCGCGCTGGCAAAGTCGGGAATCGAGGTGGTGACAATCGACAGAAACGACACGAGGCGGTCCAGTACCGAGCCCTGGCGAATCCCGGCGAGCACGCCCAGGGTCAACGCCACCGGCACCATCACCAGCAAGGCCAGGCCGGCCAGGGTCAGGGTTTGCGCGAGGTTCGGCAGCAGCAGCTTGATCACCGATTCGCGAAAGTACACCGAGGTGCCCCAGTCGCCGCTGACAAAATCCTTGAGCCACACCAGGTAGCGCCACACAAAGGGTTGGTTGTAGCCGTGTTCCACCAGCCACGCCGCGCGCTGGTCGGCGGCGGAGTAGGGGCCGAGGACGTTGATCGCCACGTCTTCGATGTTCAGTTCCAGGGCCAGGAACACGATCAATGACACCGACAGCAGGGTCGCCACCAGCGCCAGCAACTTGCGCATCAGAAAATGAGCCATGGGTGCATGCTCCGACTGTTCAAGGGATGCCTGCCCGAATGCGGGCAGGAAGCAGGGCGCGCTTGAATCAAGCGCTCATCCACACACTGTCCATCGGGTAGAAGTCGGAAGGGTGCACCTCGAAGCCCTGGACCTTTTTGCTCACGGCGGTGAACTTGTCACCCCAGAACGGCTGCACGATCACGCAGGCGTCCTGCAGGATGCGTTCGACATCTTCCATCGCCACGGCGCGCTGTTTCGGGTCGATGATGCCCATGGCTTTGTCCAGCGCGGCATCGAACGCCGGGTCGCTGTAATGGCTTTCGTTCCAGGCACCACCGCCACGGTAGGCCAGCTCAAGGGACATGACCCCGAGCGGACGATGGGCCCAGTAGGTCAGGCTGAAGGCGGCCTTGTCCCAGATCGGCCAGTACTGTGCAGCGGGGATCACTTTGAGATTGATGCGGATCCCGGCTTCCAGGCAGTTCTGTTGCAGGATCTGCGCGCAGTCCTGCTCATAACGGCCTTGGGTATTGCCGACGATCAGGTCGATGTCGATGCCGTTCGGGAAGCCGGCCTCGGCCAGCAGCTGCTTCGCCGCCGCCACGTCGCGGTTGCGCTTGGGCAGCGGGAAATATTCGGGGTGGGAGGGCGCCACATGATGGTCTTCGCCAAGGGTGCCCATGCCGCGATAAGCGATCTTCAGCATCTGCGCGTTGTCGGCGCACAGCACCACGGCCTTGCGGATGCGCAGATCGGTGAAGGGCTTCTGGTCGCAGGCCATGCGCATCACCACGGTTTGCGCGGATTTGCAGGTGAGCAACTGTGCACCGGGCAAACGCTTGGCCAGGTCCAGCTCGGCCACGGTTACGCGGTACAGCACGTCCACTTGCCCGGCTTGCAGGGCGGCGAGGTGAGTGGATACGTCGGTGCCCATGTCGACGTAGCGCAGTTCGTCGAGGTTGGCCGGCTTGCCCCAATAATCGGCGCGCTTGGCGAAAGTCGCCTGCTTGTTCACCGCGAACGACACCAGCTTGAACGGCCCGGTACCCAGCGGGTTTTTCGCCCAGTCGTCACCGGCCTTGAAGCTGCGGTGCACGATGGCGCAGGTGAAGGCATTGAGCATTTCCGGGATCGCCAGGATTGGCCGCTTGAGCACCAGGCGGAACTGGAATTCGCTGACTTTCTCGAAGGCCTTGATGTCCTGGAATGCGGTGCGATTCACCGACTTGGAGTCGGCGGCAATCCAGCGTTCGATATTGTGCTGCACGTCGTCGACGTTGAAGGTGTCGCCGTTGCTCCACTTCACGTTCTGGCGCAGGTTGAAGGTCCAGGTGGTGAGGTCTTCCGACGGGCTCCAACTCTCGGCGAGATACGGGTGGGTGATGTTGTCAGCGTCGACCCAGGTCAGGTATTCCACCGAGTTGCGCAACAGGTTCGAGGCTTCGATCCAGGTGATGAGCATCGGGTCCTGGATTTCCTGGATCGCGCAGGCAAACCGCAGGCTGCCGCCCTGGCGCGGCTCGGCGGCCTGGGCGTCATTGCCCAGCAGTGCGGAGCCGAGAAAGGTGCTGGCGCTGGCGACGGTGATGCCCAGCAGCGCGGCGGTGCGCAGGAATTGGCGGCGGTTGATTTCGCCGCTTCGCACTTGGGCACACAGATCATTTACGGCTGGATGCGGCGCGGTGCCGTCCAGGGTAGTCAACTCTTTCATAAGCCTCTCCGGTACTTGCGAATGTGCGTTTTTTTGTTGAACCGCAAGGGTCAGTGGCGAGCGCCGGGCAGGCGCGAGCGTGACCGCTGTGAAGCCGGCAGAAGAACAAGGCGCAACGAAGTCGGGAGGGTGGCAATGGGACGGGACATAGGGCAGCTCTCATGTTGTTTTTATTAGAGATGCCCGCAGTTTTGTCATTTGCGCAAAGATCGACAAACGACAAATTCTGCGTTGGAACGTTCTATAAACGCATGTTACTCACCGATCCCAAGCCCACCCATCGATCTAAGGCCATTCATGCGTATGGCCCAAACTCACTCATGCGTAGCAGCTGTCGAGCCTTGGCGAGGCTGCGTTTGCGGTTTGCCTGATACACCGCTGCGCAGCCTCGCCAAGGCTCGACAGCTGCTACGGGGGTGTTTGTATCCTGGGGGTTAGCGCAACAAGCGCAGGTCGAACGGGTAATCGGAGAGCAACTCGATGCCGTGTTCGTGGATGTAGATCTGCTCTTCCAGCTTGACCCCTTCGCCGCCGTCATCGTGGCCGATGTAGCTTTCCACGCAGATGGTCATGCCGGCTTCGAACACACCGTCGTAGCCCAGGGCATCAATGTCTTCGCGGTGCACCACGTAGGGGTATTCACCGGTCATGCCCACCCCGTGCACCAGGGCGAAGTAACGGTTGTTTTTGTAATGCTCGGGAATCTTCCAGGCCAGTTCCGCGTACTCCTTGAAACTGCGCCCGGCCTTGAGCATTTCCATATTGGTCTGCACCTGTTCGTAGGCCAGCTTGTACAGCTCCTGCTGCTTGGCGGTGGCGGCCTGTTCCCCGCAGAGGAAGGTCCGTGAAAAGTCGGCGTAATAGCCGAAACGCCCGACCACGTCAGTGTCCAGCGCCACCAGGTCGCCGGCCTCGATGGGCCGTGTGCTGCATTCCTGGAACCAAGGGTTGGTACGGGGCCCTGAAGACAGTAGGCGGGTCTCGACATAATCACCGTCGGTGGCGATCACGTGCTGGTGCAGGTGCGACCACAGTTCGTTCTCGCTGATGCCGGGGGTGAGCTTGCTTTCCATCAGCCGCACCCCGGCTTCGGTGGCACGCAGGCTGGCGCGGATCATCTTGAGTTCGTTCGGCACCTTGATGCAGCGCGCACGTTCCAGCGGTTCCTGGGCATCGAATATGTGATAGCCGAGCTTTTGCAGTTCGAAGGCCGCGGCCGAGGTGGCGCTCTCAATGGCGATGCGTTTGCCGCCGCCGCATTGACGCACCAGTTCGTCGATTTCGGCGGCCCAGTCGGCGGTGACATTGCCCAGGAAACTTTCGCAGAAGTAATAGGAGATGGCCTTGGCCGGGCGCACTTCATCGACGGTGTTGAGGGTTTCGGCCAGGTGCAGGCAACCGCCGAATTCGAACACCACCACCGGGCCTTCGGCCGGGATAAACGCATAGCGAGCCGGGTTGCGCGCCGAGTACACCTGCATGTTGCGCGAGCCGGTGGCGTAGCGCATGTGGGTGGGGTCGAACAGCACGCAGGCGGCGTAGTCGCGTTTTTTCAGTTCGTTGCGTACCCGTTGCAAGCGGTCCAGCTGGATCTGCTGGATCTCGTCATAGGTAGGTTCGCAATCGGCGGGGTTGCGGTTGGGGCCGGACAGACTCATGGGGTGTTCCTCGCAGGGCAAAGACGGTTTTTTAGTTTTTTGAGAGGGTGAATCAGTCGAGCAACTGGTCGCTGCGGACCAGGTTGCGTTCGGCTTGCAGATGGGCTTCGGACAGGCGTCCGTAAAGCTGCTTGGTGCGCTGGGCGCGGCCGATGATTCCGGGCTTTTCGGAGTAGGCGAAGATCGCCGTGTTGCGCTCGGTGGCGCCTTCGACACGGGTGACGCGGTGCACCGAAAAACGCCCCTTGAAGATCTGCAAGTCGCCGGGGTTGAGTTCCAGTTCCTTTACCCGCGAACGGTCTTCGCCGCGTACCACCTTGCCCACTGCGCCGAGGTTCTCCTGGGAACGTGAGCGAATCATCGGCGCGTACTCGAACAGGCCGCCGGCCTCGGGCTTCTGGGTCATCATGCTGACGATGAATTCATTGGTATCGAAGTGCCAGGGCTGCTCGGTGCCGTCGGGCATCACGTTGATCACCAGCCCCGCGAACGGGTCGGCGTATTCGTAGATTTCCGGCTCATCGAGGCAGGCGCCGATAAAGCGTTTCATCATCGGCGATACGTACAGCCGGTGGATGATCGCGTCCGGGGCAATCATGTCGCGGGTCACAAAACCGCTGGTGCGCTCCATGAACGTACGGCGCGGGTCATCCTGGGGCAGGGAAGCGTCATCTTCGGTGAAGTAGGCATTGACCTTGCGCACCGAATAGAACGTCTTGCCCGACAGCGCCAGGCCTTCCAGGCGTGCCTGTTCCAGCGCGGCGGGGCGCAGGAAGTTCTTCAGCAGGCAGCAACCGTCTTCGGCCAGTTCGGCCCGGGCGTGTTCGATCAGGGCCTGTAATTGAACATGGCCCGAATCATGTATGGGATACAGCTCGGTATTAATAATGTCGCTGATATCGCCCACTTCAGCGTCAGCAAGTTGAAGGCTCATGCAAGACTCCCGGAACTATCAGTTGGTGTTTTTTGGCTGACCCGATAGTTGCTGAACGAGGTGCAAAGTGGAAATTACAAGTTGTGATCGAATCCATCGGGGAGGGCGATAGTTATGTCGGGCGAACTGGATGGCACCCTGCTTAAAGTGTTTGTGGCAATTATCGAGTGCCAGGGTTTCTCGGCCGCCGCCGAGCGCCTGCACAAGACTCAATCCACCGTCAGCCAGAGCCTGCAGCGCCTGGAAGACATCGTCGGCACGCCGCTGATCCGCCGCACCAGCCGCTCGGTGGGCCTGACCCCTGGTGGCGAAACCTTTTTGATCTACGCCCGGCAGATCCTCAAGCTGCACAGCGAAGCCGTCAGCGCCGCGCAATTGCCCAATGAACAGGTGTGCATCCACCTCGGCATGCCCGAGGACTACGCCGAGTATTGCCTGGGCGGGATGCTCAAGGACTTCCAGGCGCAGTTCGCCCAGGTACGGCCCGACGTGTGCTGCGAGATGTCCACGGCCTTGGTGGGGCGCCTGCAACGGGGCGAGCTGGACCTGGTGTTGGGGGTGGAACACGCCGGTTTGCAGGCTGGGGAATACCTGTGCGACGAGCCGCTGGTGTGGGTGGCGGCGCCCAGCTGGAGCTGCGTGGGGCGCCAGTCGGTGCCGCTGGCGGTGTATGCCGAGGGCTGTGCGTTTCGTGCGAATGCGGTGCAGGCGCTGGCTCAGTCCGGGCGCTCGTGGCAGGTGGTCTACACCAGCCAGAGTCCGCGGGGCATTGCGATTGCGATCGAGCAGGGGCTGTCGGTCGGTGTGATGGCGCGCCGCCTGGTGCCACCCGACTGGCAGATTCTGGACGAGCGCCAGGGTTTCCCGCCGATTGCGCCGGCACGCCTGATGTTCTGGCGCTCAGCCGGTTGCCAGGTGCCGGAAGTGGATGCGCTGGTGGAGATTCTGCGCCGGCAATTGGGCCACTCAGGGCATCTGGGCAGCCAGCGCCTCGGCAGTTTGTCGATGGGCCATGCGCTTCAGCAATAACAGGCTGGCCAGCACCCAGGCCACGATCCAGCCGTGCACCACCGCAAACTCGCCGGTGACTTGCAGCAGCCAGCCGCACAGCGCATTGCCGGTAGCGCTCGCCAGGCCGTAGCTGACCATGCTCAGGCTCACCACCTGCAGGCTCTGCACCGGGCTGAGGCGGGCGCCGACGTAAGCGGCCATCAGGCCCCAGCACGGGAAATAAAACAGCGCGAACAGCCCGGCCGCCAGCCAGCTCAGCAACAGGCTGGGATGCCCGAGCAAGCCGAGCATGCCGAGGCCAAACGCGCCGATACTCAGGGCCATCACCCGCAACGCACCCCAACGGTCTGCCAGCGTACCCAGCAGCAAGCCACCGATGACGCCGCCTATGCCGATCAACGTCCACATCGACCCGGTGACCGAGGCGCTGGCCTGCAACTGCTCGCTGACAAACGCCGAAAGGAAGTTCAGGAACGGCCCGCTGATGGCGCCGATAAACGCGCTGAGCAAGACGATCTGCATCGCCACCGGTTGCGCCACACACAGCTTCAGCCACTGGTGCAGCACCTGACTCAGCGCAGGCGCCTTGACTTCCCGTGGCGCCGGTTCCTTGAGCGGGGCCAATGTCCATAAGGTCAGCAGCGTGACAACCAGCGTCAAACCGGCGCAGATCAGCCAGAACTGCCGCAGGGACAACCCTTGCAACAGCGCGATCAATAGGCCGTTCAAACACAGAGCAAACGCCGACCCCGACGACGCCAGCCCCAGTACCCGGCTGCGGTGAGTGGCCGGGATCACCTCTTGGGCCAGGGCTGAAATCGCGTTCCAGTTCGACACCGCACAGGCCGACACCAGCGCCAGGCACAGCGCAAACGGCAATACCCACGGCGTGGCCACGGCCAGGGCCAGCAGGGCGGGGCTGAGGACGATGGTCAGGCGCACCATATTGCGCGGGCTGATCCACGCCGCCGCGAGGCCGCTGGCAATCGAGGCACCCATATAGAACAGCTGCAACAGCGCGGCGATCAACGCGGCCTGGCTATAGCTGAGCTCAAACCCCAGGCGAATCTGCGGCAACAGCGCCGAATACAGAAACACACTGAAACCGTGGGTGGTGGCGTTGCAGGCGGTAAAGACAAGGGCCAGTAAACCCATATTTCGCCGGGATGAAACGGATGCGCTGGACATGGCCACGACTCGACAAGTTAATCGCGAAAGAGAGAGGCGAAGTTATAAGAAGTACATCGGCAGACTAGCGTTTATCGTTTGGCGGCGACCAATGCTTAATTGTCTTAGTGTGCATGCGTTATTCGCATGCTATTTATGCGTGAGCGACGGGATACATCGATAAACGACACATTCGGTGCCTGGGGCGATTAATGCGCCGTCAACCCAGGGCGCTACCGCTGACCCGATACAAAAAGGTATGTTGTGCGGGTTATTTCCCCTGTGCTCCCGAGTGTCGTCCATGAAACGCAAAATGCCCGGTCTCAACGCCCTTAAAGCTTTCGAAGTCGCCGGCAGCACCGGCAGTTTTACCCGGGCTGCCGAGCTGTTGAACGTGACGCAGAGTGCGGTCAGTCGCCAGGTGCGCCAGCTTGAAGAACAGTTGGGCGAGGCCCTGCTGGAGCGTCGCCACCACCACCTGGAATTGACCAGTGCCGGGCGCGTGTTGCTACGGGCCTTGCACCAATCGTTCGACAAGATCGAGCTGACGGTGCGCAGTATCCAGCAGAAGTCCCATGCCAATCGCTTGCACATCAACGCGCCGCCGACGTTTACCAATCGTTGGTTGATGCCGCGGTTGGGGCGTTTGCGTGAGCAGCATCCGGAGCTGGAGCTGAGCATTACCACGCGGTTGCAGGACAGCCTGGCGGAGACCAGCACCCTCGATTGCGCGATTCGGTTTGGCGATGGGGAGTGGGATGGGTTGGACAGCTCGTTGTTGATTCAGGAGCGGCATATCGCGGTGTGTGCGCCGTCGTTGTATGCCCGGGAGTGGAGTGACGGGATTGATCTGAATCGCATGACGTTGCTGCATGTGCTGGCGCGGGAGGACCAGCGGTATTTGACCTGGAAGCATTGGCTGGATGCGGCGCGGATCAGTGGGGTGGATATTGAGGGTGGGTATGAGTTTGACCTGCTGGATTTGGCGATTCGGGCGGCGATCGATGGGTTGGGGATTACCATTGCGGATTGGCATATGGTGGCTTCGGAGTTGGCCAGTGGGCAGTTGACGCAGGTGTTGAATGTGCATGTGGAGGGGCATCAGTCGTATTGGTTGGTGACCCGGCCGGAGCAGACGGATACGCCGCAGTTGCAGGTGTTTGCGCAGTGGTTGCAGGAGGAGATTTGGTTGGCTCAGCGGCAGTTGGAGCCTTCTTTGGCGGCTGGGTGAGGAGTGGGGCTTGTGTACATATCCATTGCTGCGGTAACGGCCGCTTATGGTTCCGCTCTTACAGCGGGTTACTTTTGGCAAACGCCCCAAAAGTAACCAAAAGGTCTTTGCCCCACCACTCGGTGCCTCGCTTGGGCTCGGCATGCCCGCACTCCGGCACGCTTCCGCGGGCCGCCGCGACGGGCCATCCATGGCCCGGCGCGGCTAAATCGGCATCCCTGCCGATTTACCCGCTCCACCGTGCCTACTTGCGGCCATCGTGGTTAACGGGGCCTGCAGATCAAAATCAAAAGCAGATCAAAAGCAGAGCACAGCGGCCTACCGGCCGGCTTGAGTGTTAAAAGCCAGATCAAAAGCCAGAGCGAAAGCAGCTCTGTTTTTCTGTGGGAGCTGGCTTGCCTGCGATGCAGACACCTCGGTACATCAGACACACCGAGGCGATGCCATCGCAGGCAAGCCAGCTCCCACATTTGACTGTGCCCGCTTTAGCTTTTGATTTTTTTTTTAACACTCAAGCCGGCCGGTAGGCCGCTGTGCTCTTGCTGTTGATCTTGATTTTGATCTTAGGCGCCCCGTTAAACCACGCTGGCCGAACGCAGGCTTTGGAGCGTGGGTAACCTGGCAGGACGCCAGGTTAGCCGTCCTGGGCCAGGGATGGCCCATGACGGCGGCCCACGGTCCAAAGCCGGAGTGAGGGCACACCGAGCCTGGGCGAGGTGCCGAGTGGTGGGGCAAGAGCGTTTTGCTTACTTTTGCGCTGTTCAAAAGTGAGCCGCCGTAAGGGCGGAACCAATAGCGGCCGTTACCTAAATAACGGATATACACCCATCAACCCAGCCCCAACCGCCCATGCCACTGGGCAATCGACTCCTCTGGATACTCATCAAACTCCAGATCCCCCGGCCGAACACTCACCTCAACCCAAGGCGCCTTCGACCCCAACATCAAATGCGTATGCTCCGGCGGCACCGGCAGCGGCGTATCAATCGCCGAAGCAAACGGATGAATCAACTCCGGCCACTCCGGACTGAACAACCACAAGCCCGACCCACACTGCGAGCAAAAATGCCGCTCAGCCGTACTCGCATGCGCCCGACTATCCCCCGGCCCCTTCATCCGCGCGTGATAAATCGAAATCAACTTACGCCCCCGCACCCTCAGGCTCTTGGCATCCCCCCCAAGATTGATCGCATACCCACCACCCCCTTGGGTCTTGCGACAAATCGAGCAATAACACCGCTGATAGGGGTAGGGATGAGCACTCTCAAGACTGAACGTAACCGCGCCGCAATGGCAGGAACCTTCAAGCTGCATGACCAGATCTCCTTCGCAAAAGGTGAACGTTAGCTTAGGCGCCCGGCAACCGAGGCGGTTCCATCTCGGGCATCAACGTCGCGATCAACGCACGAATGGTGCCGGGCAACGCCTCCAGCTCCCGCACCAGAATACTGCGCTCGCGTACAGCCCAAACCTCATCCAGCTTGACCGTCACCAACTGCATGGTCCGGCTGTGCCGCACCGCCGCCGACTCTGGAATGATGCCGATCCCGACGCCAGCCTCAACCATCCGGCAGATAGCCTCGAAACTCGACATCTGGATCCGCAACGACAGATGCTTGCCCAACCGCTCCACATGCTCACGCAGGAAACTCAGCAACGTGCTGCCGTCATGCAACCCGATATGTTGGTAGGCCAGGGTTTGCTCCAGCGTCACCGAAGGCAGGCCCGCCAGCGGATGCCCCACGGGCACCGTCAGCACCAGATGGTCGGTGCTGAAATGCAGCACCTGCAACCCCGACGCTTCCACTGGGCCGGCAATGATACCCATGTCGCTGGTACCGTCGAGTACACCCCGCACGATGTCCCGTGACAGCCGCTCCTGAAGGTCCACGGTCACGCCGGGACGCTGTGACAGGAATCCGGCCAGCACTTCGGGAAGAAACTCGGTCACGGCGGTGGTGTTGGCAAAAATGCGGATATGCCCGGCCGAATCGATGCCGTATTGGGTGAACTCGCTTTTCAGGTAATCCACCTGACGCATGATCAACCGCGCATGGTGCAACAGGCGTTCGCCCGCCGGGGTGATCTCCACGCCACGGCTGTCGCGGTACAGCAGGCGTGTGTCGAGCTGGCCTTCCAGGGCCTTGATCCGCGCACTGGCGGCGGCCGGCGAGAGGAACGCGCGCTTGGCGCCCTGGGTCAGGCTGGGGGATTCGGCGATATGGATAAACAGGCGTAAGTCAGCCAGATCGAAGTGCATGGAAGGCTCCGGGGGCAGCGACGAAGAACCCATGTGGGAGCTGGCTTGCCTGCGATAGCGGTGGGCCAACCAAAGCAGTGTTGACTGACAGGGCGCTATCGCAGGCAAGCCAGCTCCCACATTGATCATCCGGGTTCTTGAGATCTTTTTATGGGCGAAGGCGTTCAGCATAGCCGAACGCTGCTTTATTGAAATGCAAATTCTCAGAACGGCCAAGGCCCAGCATGATCCGGCTCAGATTCCCTGCCCGAGGACATGCACCTGATGAGCGCCACAGACTGGATCGGCCGTAGCGAAACAGCCCACGACCACTTGAGCCACAACCTGCTCAAACGCATCGCCGCGACCTTCGGCGAAGCGGTACCGGCAGATGGCGAGGCGGTTCCGCCCTTGTGGCAATGGTGCTTTTTCCAGGACCCGCTGCCCGAATCCGCCCTGGGCGGTGACGGCCACCCGGCCCGTGGCGGGTTCCTGCCGCCGGCGGATAACCGCAACCGCATGTGGGCCGGTGGACGCATCGAGTTCTTCCATGGGTTGCGTGCCGGTGAGGCAGCCACCCGTGTCTCGACCATCACCCAAGTGGAAGAAAAAACCGGCCGCACCGGCTCGCTGCTGTTCGTCACCGTGCGCCATGACTACTCCCAGGACGGCCGCCTGGCCATCCGCGAGGAACAGGACATCGTCTATCGCGAACCCACGCCGCCCAAGCAGGGCAGCGGTGACGTATTACCCGAAGGTGACTGGCGCGAAGCGGTCGACCCGACGCCAACCCTGCTGTTCCGCTACAGCGCCGTGACCTTCAACGGCCACCGCATCCACTACGACTATCCCTATGTCACCGGCACCGAAGGTTATTCGGGGCTGGTGGTGCACGGTCCGCTGATCGCCACCTTGAGCCTGCGCGCGTTTTGTCGGGCGAACCCTGGGGCCACGTTGCGCCGTTTTTCCTATCGCGGCGTGCGGCCGTTGATTGCCCCGCAACCCTTTGAAGTCGGCGGGCGCATCACGGCGCCGGGCGTGGCCGAACTGTGGGCGGGCAACGCTGACGGCCTGGCCCAGCGCGCCGAACTGCATTTCGAATAAACCTCCAAGAACAACAGGCGGAGAGCCGTTAATGAACCCGAATGACAACGAAGAACTGAATGCCATCCGCGAAGGCGTGCGCGCACTGTGCGCCGAATTCGACGCCGCCTACTGGCGCAAGGTCGATGAGGAAAAAGGTTTCCCGGAAGCCTTCGTCAAGGCCCTGACCGACGCCGGCTGGCTGTCGGCAATGATCCCCGAAGCCTACGGCGGCTCCGGCCTTGGGCTGGCGGAAGCCTCGGTGATTCTTGAGGAAGTGAACCGCTGTGGCGGCAACTCCGGCACCGTCCATGGCCAGATGTACAACATGTTCACCTTGCTGCGCCACGGCAGCGAAGCGCAGAAAAGCTTCTACCTGCCCAAGCTCGCCAGCGGCGAACTGCGTCTGCAGTCGATGGCGGTGACCGAGCCCACCACCGGCACTGACACCACCAAAATCAAGACCACCGCCGTCAAGCGTGGCGACAAGTACGTGATCAACGGCCAGAAAGTCTGGATCTCGCGGGTGCAGCATTCCGACCTGATGATCCTGCTGGCCCGCACCACGCCGCTGGCGGAGGTGAAGAAAAAATCCGAAGGCATGTCGATCTTCCTGGTGGACCTGCGGGAAGCCATCGGCAACGGTCTGACCGTGCAGCCGATTGCCAACATGGTCAATCACGAAACCAACGAGTTGTTCTTCGACAACCTGGAGTTGCCGTTGGACAGCCTGATTGGCGAGGAGGGCAAGGGCTTCCGCTACATCCTCGACGGCCTCAACGCCGAACGCACCCTGATTGCTGCCGAGTGCATCGGTGACGGCCGCTGGTTCATCGAGAAAGCCAGCGCCTATGCCCGTGACCGCGTGGTGTTTGGCCGGCCCATCGGGCAGAACCAGGGCGTGCAGTTCCCGATTGCCGAAGCGCATATCGAGATCGAAGCGGCCGACTTGATGCGCTGGCGTGCCTGTGAGGAATACGACAGCGGCGCCAACGCCGGGGCCAGCGCGAACATGGCCAAGTACCTGGCGGCCAAGGCGTCCTGGGAAGCCGCCAACGCCTGCCTGCAAACCCACGGCGGCTTCGGGTTTGCCTGTGAATACGACGTGGAGCGCAAGTTCCGCGAGACCCGCCTGTATCAGGTCGCGCCGATTTCTACCAACCTGATCCTGTCCTACGTGGCCGAGCATTTGCTCGAACTGCCACGCAGCTTCTGAGGGCCCGACCATGAGCCATACCCAAGCGCTGTGCCGGTTCCTCGCCGAGTTGAATTACGAGCAGTTGCCGGACGACGTACTCGCCCGCACCGAAGACCTGTTCCTCGATTGGCTCGCTTCGGCGCTGGCCAGCCAAGGCGCGCATCCGATTCCGCTGTTTGAGCGGTATGCCCGCAGGATGGGCCCGGCCAATGGCCCGGCGCAGATCATCGTTAACGGGGGCAGCAGCAGTGCCTATTTCGCCGCACTGGTGAACGGTGCGTCGTCGCACCTGGTGGAGCAGGACGACCTGCACAACAGCTCCGTCTTGCACCCGGCCACCGTGGTCTTTCCTGCTGCATTTGCCGCAGCGCAAGACCTCGGCAAGTCCGGTCGCGAACTGCTGTTGGCTTCGGTGGCCGGTTACGAAGCCGGGATTCGCATCGGTGAATTCATGGGCCGTTCCCACTACCGGATCTTCCACACCACGGCCACCGTCGGCACCCTCGCGGCGGCTGTCGCGGTGGGTAAATTGCTCGACTTCAATCAAGAGCAGTTTATCAACCTGCTGGGCAGTGCCGGCACCCAGGCGGCCGGTCTTTGGGAGTTCCTGCGGGATGCCGCCGACTCCAAGCAACTGCACACCGCCAAGGCGGCCGCCGATGGTTTGTTGGCCGCGTATTTGACGGCGGACGGGCTGACCGGTGCGCGCAATATTCTGGAAGGTGATCAGGGGATGGCGGCGGGCATGTCCACCGACGCAGACCCCGGCAAACTGTCGGATCGCCTCGGCAGTCGCTGGGCGTTGCTGGAAACCTCGTTCAAGTTTCACGCCTCGTGCCGCCACACCCATCCAGCCGCCGATGCGTTGCTGGACCTGATGCAGCGCGAGGGCATCAGCCATGAGCACATCACCCGCGTGGAAACCCGCGTTCACCAAGGCGCCATCGACGTATTGGGCCGGGTGACGCTGCCGCAGACCGTGCACCAGGCCAAGTTTTCCATGGGCACCGTGCTGGGGTTGATTGCCGTGCATGGCAAGGCCGGGCTGACCGAGTTTCACGAGCTGGCGCTGAGCGACGGGGACGTGGCGGCGTTTCGCGACAAGGTCTCCATGACCCTCGACGCCGAAGTCGACGGTGCCTATCCGCAGCGCTGGCTGGGCCGGGTCATCGTGACCACCGTCGATGGCCGCACCTTGCACGGCGCCATCGACGAACCCAAGGGCGATCCCGGCAACACCCTGAACCGTGCCGAGTTGGCCGACAAATTCCAGCGCCTGACCCAATTCAGCGGCGCCCGCACGCCCGCGCAAACCACCGGGCTGATCGAAAAAGTCTGGGATCTGCGCAACGCCACGTCCCTGGCTCACTGGCTTTAAGGAATCGTCATGACTGCTAATCAACGACCGTTGGACGGCATCACCGTCGTCAGCCTGGAACACGCGATTGCCGCACCGTTCTGCACCCGTCAGTTGGCCGACCTGGGCGCCCGCGTGATCAAGATCGAACGCCCGGGCGCCGGTGACTTTGCCCGAGGCTACGATGAGCGCGTGCGCGGCCTGGCGTCGCATTTCGTGTGGACCAACCGCTCCAAGGAAAGCCTGACCCTGGACCTCAAACACGATGATGCCGGGGACATCTTGGAAACCCTGCTGGCCGACGCCGACGTGCTGGTGCAGAACCTGGCACCGGGCGCTGCGGCGCGCATGGGTTTGTCATTCGAGGCGCTGCATGAGCGCTTCCCGCGGCTGATCGTCTGCGACATCTCTGGCTATGGCGAAGGCGGACCTTACGAGAAAAAGAAAGCCTACGACCTGCTGATCCAGAGTGAAGGCGGCTTTCTCTCGGTCACCGGCGGCCCAGGTGAGGACCAGATGGCCAAGGCCGGCTGTTCCATCGCCGATATCTCCGCCGGGATGTATGCCTACAGCGGCATCCTCTCGGCGCTGCTGCTGCGGGGCAAAACCGGGCAGGGCAGTCGCATCGACGTCAGCATGCTGGAAAGCCTGGTGGAGTGGATGGGCTACCCGATGTATTACGCCTTCGACGGCGCGCCCCAGCCACCGCGTGCGGGTGCGGCGCATTCGACGATTTACCCCTATGGGCCGTTTCCCACCGGCGACGGCGGCACGGTGATGCTCGGTTTGCAGAACGAACGGGAGTGGGCGGCGTTTTGCGACAAGGTGCTGCTCACGCCGGAGCTGGCCACCGACGAGCGTTTCTCGGCCAACTTCAAGCGCTCGGAAAACCGCGACGTGCTGCGTCAGATCATCGTCGACCGCTTCGCGCAGATGAGTGCCGAAGCCGTGATCCAGCGCCTGGAGGACGCGCAAATCGCCAGCGCCCGGGTCAACGATATGCAAGGCGTGTGGGACCACCCGCAACTGAAGGCCCGCGACAGTTGGCGCGAAGTCGACAGCCCGGCGGGCAAGTTGCCGTCGTTGCTGCCACCGGCGCGCAATGCGGCGTTTACCCCGCGCATGGACGCGGTGCCGGGACTGGGGCAGCACAGCCAGGGGATTCTCGACCAGTTGGGTTACTCCGCTGAAGCCATCGACAGCCTGCGTGCACGCGGCGTTATCTGATAAGGAATTGAGCGATGCCAACTTCTCTTGTGCGCTCTGCGCTGTTTGTACCGGGCAGCCGGCCTGAACGTTTTGCCAAGGCCTTGGCCAGTGGCGCCGATGCGGTGATTGTGGATTTTGAAGACGCGGTGGAAGAGCCGCTCAAGCGTCAGGCACGGGACAACCTCGGGGTGTTTTTGCAGGCGACGCCGGATGCGCGGGTGTGGGTGCGGATCAATGCGCCGGAGCACCCCGAGCATTTTGCTGATGTAGCGTTCTGTCAGGCCCACGCCGGGGTGGCGGGGGTGTTGCTGCCCAAGGTTGAAAGCGCGGCCCAGGTGGCCGTAGTGGCGGCAACGGGCAAAGCCATCTGGCCGATCATCGAGAGTGCGCGGGGCTTGCTGGCGGTGGCGGAAATCGCCCATGCACCGTTGGTGGAGCGCTTGTCATTCGGCGGCCTGGACCTGGCGCTGGACTTGAACCTGAGCAGCGGCTCCCCGGCCGCGCAATTTGCCCTGGACCAGGCCCGCCTTGCCTTGATCGTGCATTCCCGCGCCGCCGGGCTGGTGGCGCCACTGGACGGCGTGCACCCGGCCATCGACGACCCCGAAGGCCTGCGCCGCTCGATTCGGCATGCCTATGAAATGGGCTTTGCCGGCGCGCTGTGTATCCATCCCAAGCAAGTGGCGGTGATTCACCAGGCGTTGGCCCCCAGCGCCGAAGATTTGGCGTGGGCCAAACGGGTGGTGGAAGCCGGTGCCCATGGGGCCGGGGCCTATCAACTGGATGGGCAAATGGTGGATGCACCGGTGTTGCTGCGGGCGCAAAGATTGCTGGCTGCACAACTCTAAAGTGTGGGAGCTGGCTTGCCTGCGATAGCGGTAGTTCAGCCGAGGATGTGTTGCCTGACACGCCGCCATCGCAGGCAAGCCAGCTCCCACATTGGATCTCCGTTGTTTGTGAAGTCGGCGTTCGTCCACGCCGAACGCAGGTATCTAAAATTCGAAATTCTCTATACGCGTGACATCAGGCACCTTGCCCTATAACACAACAATAAGAAGGTGATTTTCCATGCTCAAGCTTTCTCGGGCGCTGTTCTGCGCCGCTACCTTGTTTGCCGCGGGCCTGGCCCAGGCGGCCGACCCCATTGTGATCAAGTTCGCCCACGTCGTCGCGGAAAACACCCCGAAAGGCCAGGGCGCGTTGCTGTTCAAGAAGCTCGCTGAAGAACGCTTGCCCGGCCGGGTGAAAGTCGAGGTGTACCCGAACTCTTCACTGTTCGGCGACGGCAAGGAAATGGAAGCGCTGCTGCTGGGCGACGTGCAGATGCTGGCGCCATCCCTGGCCAAGTTTGAGCAGTACACCAAGCAAGTACAGATCTACGACCTGCCGTTCCTGTTCAACGACCTGGCGGCTGTGGACCGCTTCCAGGCTGCCCAGGGCAAGGCGTTGCTGACCTCCATGCAAGACAAGAACATCCTCGGCCTGGCCTATTGGCACAACGGCCTCAAGCAGTTGTCGGCGAACAAGGCATTGCGTGAGCCCAAGGATGCCCGTGGCCTGAAGTTCCGCGTGCAGGCCTCCAGCGTGCTGGAAGAGCAGTTCAAGGCGATCCGCGCCAACCCGCGCAAGATGAGTTTCGCCGAGGTGTACCAGGGCTTGCAGACCGGCACCGTCAACGGCACCGAGAACACCTGGTCGAACTATGAAAGCCAGAAGGTCAACGAAGTGCAGAAGTACTTCACCGAGTCCAATCATGGCCTGATCGACTACATGGTGATCACCAACGCCAAGTTCTGGAACGGCCTGCCGCCGGATGTGCGCACCACCCTCGACCAGATCATGGTTGAAGTCACCGTCGAGGTGAACAAGCAGGCCGAGGCGCTGAACCAGTCGGCCAAGCAGAAGATCATCGACGCCAAGACCAGCGAAATCATCGAACTGACCCCCGAGCAACGCCAGCTGTGGCGCGAAGCCATGCGCCCGGTGTGGCAGAAGTTCGAAGGTGAAATCGGTGCCGACCTGATCAAGGCGGCCGACGCGTCGAACCAGTAATTGGTTGCTGAAACAAACCCGACTCCTGTGGGAGCGGGCTTGCCCGCGATGGCATCACCTCGGTCTTCCTGAAAGACCGAGTTGCCCGCATCGCAGGCAAGCCAGCTCCCACATTGATCCGGTTTCGTCAGTGACTTGTCGTGAATATCCCCGTCCAGTTTCGCGAGGTTTTGCCATGCAAACGCTAAGGCGCGTCTGGGAGCACCTGGAGGAAGGCTTTATCGCCATCCTGCTGGCCGCCATGACCCTGGTGACTTTTGTCTACGTCATGCTCAACAACATCTACACCCTGTTCTTTGCCCTCGCTGATAAGTGGGCGTGGAGCAGCGGATTCTTCAACGCCCTGGGTGATCACACCATGGGCTGGGCCCAGGACATGACCTGGAGCGTGGCGCTGACCAAGGCCATGTTCGGCTGGCTGATTTTCTTCGGCATCTCCTACGGCGTGCGCACCGCCGGCCACTTGGGCGTAGATGCCCTGGTCAAGCTGACGCCGCGCCGGGTGCAGCGCCTGCTGGGCATGCTCGCTTGCCTGTGCTGCCTGGCGTACGCCGGGTTGTTCATGGTCGCCAGCTACAAGTGGCTGAGCGCGGTGACGACGGCGCACATCGGCGCCGAAGACCTCGACAAGTTCGGCATCGATGTCGACGACATCGTGGTGATCGTGCCCATCGGCTTTGCGCTGGTGTTCATCCGCTACCTGGAAATCTTCTACCGCATCTTCACCCACCGCCAAACCGGGCTGGGCCTGGCCGACGAAGCCGGTGAAGCCAGCAAGTTGGCCGGCAGCCATGAGGAGCGTCACTGATGGCCGTTCTGTGTCTGTTTTTGCTGTTGTTCGTGTTCATGTTCCTCGGTGTGCCCATCGCGATCTCCCTGGGTTTGTCGGGCGCGGTGTCGATCCTGATGTTCAGCCCGGACTCGGTGAGTTCCCTGGCAATCAAGCTGTTTGAAACCTCGGACGCCTACACCTTCCTGGCGATTCCGTTCTTCCTGTTGTCGGGTGCGTTCATGACCACCGGCGGCGTGGCGCAACGGCTGATCGACTTTGCCAACGCCTGCGTCGGGCATATCCGTGGCGGGCTGGCGATTGCGGCGGTGTTGGCGTGCATGCTGTTTGCCGCGCTGTCGGGCTCATCGCCGGCGACGGTGGCGGCGGTGGGGTCGATTGCCGTGGCGGGCATGGTGCGCTCGGGTTATCCGAAGGAATTCGGCGCCGGGATCATCTGCAACGCCGGCACCCTGGGCATCCTGATTCCGCCGTCGATCGTGATGGTGGTGTACTCGGCGGCGACTGAAACCTCAGTGGGCAAGCTGTTCATGGCCGGGGTGATTCCGGGCCTGCTGCTGGGCTTGATGTTGATGGTCGCGATCTACATCGTTGCGCGCATCAAGAAGCTGCCGGCCCAGCCACGGGCGACCTTCCGCGAGTGGCTGACCTGTGCCCGCCGGGCGTTCTGGGGCTTGCTGCTGCTGGTGATCATCCTTGGCGGTATCTACAGCGGCATGTTCACCCCGACCGAAGCGGCGGCGGTGGCGGCGGTGTACTCGGCGTTTGTCGCGCTGTTTGTCTACAAGGACATGAAGATCAAGGATTGCCCCAAGGTGCTGCTGGAGTCCGGGCGCCTGGCGATCATGCTGATGTTTATCATCGCCAACGCCATGCTTTTTGCTCACGTGCTGACCACGGAGCAAATCCCCCAGGAAATCACCGCGTGGGTGATCTCCGAAGGCCTGACGCCGATTGGTTTCCTGATCATGGTCAACGTGGTGTTGCTGGTGGCGGGCAGCTTTATGGAGCCGTCGGCGATCGTGCTGATCCTGGCGCCGATCTTCTTCCCGATCGCGATGAAGCTGGGGATCGACCCGATTCACCTGGGGATTGTGATGGTGGTCAACATGGAGATTGGCCTGGTGCATCCGCCGGTGGGGCTGAACCTGTTTGTGACCTCGGCGGTGACCGGGCTGACGCTGGGGCAGACCATCCGCGCGGCGTTGCCGTGGCTGATGATTTTGCTGGTGTTCCTGATCATGGTGACCTACCTGCCGTTCATCTCCCTGGCCTTGCCGCACTGGTTGGGGATGTAAGCACAACTCAAATCACGCCACAAAACACTGTGGGAGCGGGCTTGCCCGCGATGAGGGAGTGTCAGCCAGCACAGGTGCCGACTGATACACCGCCATCGCGGGCAAGCCCGGCTCCCACATTTGATTTATGCAGGGACTTATTTATCCATCGCACTCAGGATCGCATGGGCCACTTTCACCCGTTCGGCATTTGGGTAGTTTTTGTTCGCCAGGATCACCACCCCCAGGCCTTTGCTTGGCACGTAAGCGACGTAGGCGCCAAAGCCACCGGTGGCGCCAGTCTTGTTCACCAGCGTGTCGGCATGGGGCGCTTGCGGTGGTGTCAGCCAGCTGACCTTGTGGGGCTGGAAGGCCATTTGCGCCGAGTTGCCTTCAGTCAATGCATCCAGCGTGATCGGGTAGGGGTACATCTCCCAGCCGAGGCCTTGGGTCATGCCATCCACCGTGTAGTAACCGGTGTGGGTCGCGGCAATCGCCTGTTGCAGGGGCTTTTCCAGCTTCGCCGGGTGCATGTTCACTTCAACGTACTGAATCAGGTCCGAGGTGCTGGTCTTGATGCCGTAGGCTTCGGCGTCCAGGGCGCCAGGGCCGACGCGCACTGGTTTGCCGGCCTTGTCGTAACCTTGGGCGTACAGGTTCATTTGCGCCTTGGGCACGGTGATAAAGGTGTGCTTTAGGCCGAGTTTCGGCAGCAGGGTCTGCTCCATCAAACGGTCAAACGGCTTGCCCAGGCTCTGTGCTGCCAGGTGGCCGAACAGGCCGATACTCGGGTTGGAGTAGAGGCGTTGGGTGCCGGGGGCGAAATCCGGTTTCCAGTGCTGGTAGTAGCTGATCATCTTGCCGGTGGTGTCGGACTCTTCGGGGAATTGCAGCGGCAAGCCACCCGCAGTGTAGGTGCCGAGGTTGAGAAGGCTGATGTGGTCAAACTTGTCGCCGCGCAATGCCGGCAGGTATTGGCTGGCCGGGTCTGACAGTTTCAGCTTGCCGTTGGCCAGGGCATAGCCGGCGAGGGTGGCGGTGAAGGTCTTGCTCACCGAGCCGATTTCAAACAGGGTGTTTTCGGTGACGGGCTGCTTGCTCTCCTTGTTGGCGACGCCGTAGTTAAAGTATTGCGCCTTGCCGTTCTGTATCACCGCGACCGACAGGCCGGCGATGTCCTGTTGCTGCATCAGGGGTTCGACGGTACTGTCGACCACCTGGCGAATATCGGTGGCGGCCATGCAGTTGCCGGCGCCGAGCAATAAGGCGAATATCGTGGTCTTGCGCACGGTTGGGAAAATGGATGTGTACATGATGACGTGACTTCCATGAAGGTGATCGGGTGAATACCGTTGCCTGCGCAGGCGCCGCAAATTTAGGCAGTTTGTGATCCGGCGGCAAACGATGATATCTCGCAACAGCCATTAGAAAAATTAGGGTCAAGCCATGCTCCGTTCCCATTTGCCTCTCAACGCACTGCGGGCCTTCGAGGCTTCCGCACGGCATTTGAGTTTTACCCGGGCGGCGATTGAGTTGTGCGTCACCCAGGCGGCGGTCAGTCACCAGGTCAAAAGCCTGGAGGCGCAGCTCAATATCACGCTGTTCAAACGCCTGCCTCGGGGCCTGATGCTCACCAGCGAGGGCGAGACCTTGCTGCCGGTGCTGCGGGAATCCTTCGACCGCATCGCTCAAACCTTAGGCCAGTTTGAAGGCGGGCATTACCGCGAAGTCTTGACGGTGGGCGCGGTGGGCACCTTTGCGGTGGGCTGGCTGTTGCCGCGGCTTGCGGATTTCCAGGCGCGCTACCCGTTTATCGACCTGCGCCTGTCCACCAACAACAACCGCGTCGATGTGGCGGCCGAAGGCCTGGATTACGCGATTCGCTTTGGTGCAGGTGCATGGCACGGCACCGAGGCGTGCCAATTGCTGGAGGCGCCGCTGACGGTACTGTGTGTGCCGCAACTCGCTCGGCAATTGCAGACGCCGGCGGACCTGTTGAAGCACACGTTGCTGCGGTCCTACCGCGCGGATGAGTGGACGCAGTGGTTCCAGGCCGCCGGGTTGCCGGCTGACACGCTGGTGCCGCGCAGTATCGTTTTCGACTCGTCCCTGGCGATGATGGAGGCAGCGCTGCAAGGGGCGGGGGTGGCGCTGGCCCCGGCGATGATGTTCAGCCGGCAGTTGGCGACGGATGTGATCCGGCAGCCGTTCGAGGTGGGCATCACCACCGGCAGTTATTGGCTGACGCGCTTGCAGTCCCGGGCCGAGACACCGGCAATGCTGGCGTTCAAGGCGTGGTTGCTTGAGATCGCCATGAACTAGTCCCTCGCCACAGGTTATTCTCCCACTCGGTCTGCCCACTGATCATAAGAGGCTGCAATGCAAACTTCCGGCGTGGACATCCGTCAACTCAAGGCCTTCGTGGTGGTGGCCGAGGAACTCAGCTTCGTGCGTGCCGCGACCCGCCTGCATGTCTCGCAACCGGCGCTGTCCCAGACTATCCGCCAGTTTGAGGCGCTGCTGGACGTACAACTGTTCCAACGCAACACCCGCAACGTGGCATTGACCGAGGCGGGCCTGGCCTTGCTGGTAGAAGCGCGGGATATCGTCAATGGCGTAAGCCGCCTGGTACGCACCGCCCAGGAACATGCGCGCGGGGTGCGCGGTTCCTTGAATATTGGTTTCCTGATCGGCGCCGGTGTGGACCTGATGCCACAGATCCTCAGTGTGTTCGCCAAGCGCTACCCGGAGATCGAATTGGTGGTGCGCGAGTATGACTTCGGTTCGCCCCATGCCGGGATCGACGAGGGCATGGATGTCTCGGTGCTGCGCCCGCCACTGGGCCTGGCCGACATCGAGTTGCACACCCTGGTGACCGAACCCTGCGTGGCGTGCCTGGCGTCCAGTCATCGGCTGGCCGGGGAGAGCAGCGTAAGCATCTACGACGTGTTGGAAGAGCCGATTATTGCCGCGCCGGGGGTGGGTGTGTGGCGCAGTTTCTGGACCGCCGACGCGTACCGCAATGGCCAGCCGGCGCGGATCGTCCATGAAGCTTCGACGGTGGAGACCGAGTTGCAGGCGGTGGCGTCGGAGCGAGGGATCAGTATCACCGCGCTGTCCACTGCACGTTTTTATGCGAGGCCCGGCCTGGCGTTCCCGGTGATCAGCGATATGCCGATGTGTGAAGTGGCAGTGGCGTTGCCGCCGCAACCGAGTGTGGCGGCGCGCAACTTTGCCGAGTTGGCGATGGAAGTGGCGAGCAGCCGGCGTTAGTCAGGACAGGTCATGCAGGGATTTGCCGTTGGGTGCACCCACCTGCAGTTCGGAAAACTCCACCTCCAGCCCGCCACGTTCCGGCGTGCAGCAATAAGGCCCCACCTGATACGACGCAGCCACGGGGAACGGCGCCAGGCGCACTAACGGCCAGCTCACGCCATCCACCGACACCTGCACACGCAACACGCCCTTGGCCACCGTGACGCGAATCCAGAACGCTTCGGGATTCCCTGGGAACACCCCGGTGGCCCAGTCCGACACGCCATCAGTCAATACGCTGCTCAACAGCGTCACACCGTCGGACAGTTCCGCACCGATCTTCACCCAATGCGCTTCATCCACCCGCACCATCAACCCGGCCTGGTCATACAGGTGGGTAAACTCACTGTGGATTTTGACTTGGGCGGTAAAGTCGCCGTCGGTTTCAACAAACAGGAAATGCCCGTTGTCGCGCACAAAACCATAGTGGGTTTCACGCCAGAAATCGGTACTGGCATCGGTGCGGACCTTGAGTCGCTCGCCTTCTCGGCGCCAATGCTGGGGTTGATTGAGCCAGCTGGCCTGTTCAAACATCGGGAAGCTCCTTGGAGGTGACAAGACAAAACCCCGGTGTTCGGGGTTTTGTCTTTTGGCTGCAATCAGCGGCTAGAGGTCGAGCAATTTGCCGCTCGGCCCGGCGGTGCCATTGTTAAGGCGCGTGCGCAGTGAAAACAACCACCACAACACGCCCACGCCGAGTGTAACCCCGGTAGTAATAGCGCCAGTGTGGCTTTCTTCCGGCACGCTCAGGGTCAGGATCACCGCGATGGCCCACAGGCCGCCGAGGATAATCATCGGCAGCAACCAGCGGCCCAGGCTGAACACGCCCGCAGGCGCCCCCGGCATCCGGCCGTTTTTATAGGCCAGGTACGCGGCAATCAGCGTCAGCAGGTAAGTGCAGTAGTAGGTCAGGCCGACCATCGAGTAGATCGCCGTGACAAACCCGCCACTCGCCAGGTTCAGCAGCACGGCGATGGCGGTGATCAGCACGATGGCGGCGACCGGCGTGCCGAAGTGCGGGTTGATCTTCGCCAGCACCTTGGAGCCCGGCAGCATGTTGTCCCGGGACAGGGCGAAGGTCATGCGCGTGGCCACCGCCATGTTGGCGATCAGGCAGGCGAGGATCGAGGCGAAAGCGATCACGATCATGCCCACGCCGGCGGCATTGCCCAGTTGCAGGCGCACGATATTGATCACCGGGTTTTCGCTGTGGCTGAGCAGTTCGCCGACCGAGCCCGGGATCGCGATGCTCAGTAAGGCGAACACCACGAAGCCCAGTACGCTGGACACCAGCACCGCACGAATCATCGCCCGGGGCGCGGCGCGGCGTGGGTCCTTGGTTTCTTCGGACAGGTCGGCGGCGCCTTCCCAACCCAGCAGTACCGAGACGGGCAGCAAGGTGGCGAGGGCGATGGTGGTGAAGCTGAGCGTGCCGCCGCTCACTGGTTGCGCGGAGGTCAGGATCGCAACGCCCTGGGTGTGCTCGAAGAAGAAAAACACCCCGAAGAACAACGCAATCGCCAGCAGTACCGTGCCGATGATTTCGATGATCGCGCCGATGTCATTGATCCGGGTGGCCAGGCGAATCCCGCAGATATTCAGCAAGCCCACCACCAGCGTGGCGCCGATGCTCAGGCCCTGGATCTGACCCTGTGTCGGGTTGGCCCAGATCTCCGGTGCGAACACCGTGCCGATGGCCGCCGAGGTGGCGGCTGTACCGGCGACAAACGAGGTGAACGCCACCCAGCCGGTAAACCAGCCGAAGTGATTGCCCGCCAACCGGCTGGACCATTGGTAGGCGTAGCCGGTGAGCGGAATGCGCCCGGCCAGGTGGCAGTAGACCATGACGATGCAGCACACCAGCGGGATCACCAACAGCCACAGGAGGATGCCGATGCCCCCGACGCGGTTGAACGGGTCGGCGAACAGCGTGACCACGCCGGTGTTGATCGAGACCATGGAAAAGGCCAGGGCAAACGAGGTGAACGAGCTCATGGTGCGGTGCATTTTTTGCTCGTAGCCGAGGCTGGCGAGGTCGGCGTCGTCGCTGGACAGCGGGGCCTGGGCATTCGGCGGGGCGGTCACGGTGTTTTCAACGAATGTGCTCATGGCCGTTGCTCCTCGATGATGCCGATCACCTCGTCCAGCACGTCGAGGGCCTTGGCCAGCAACGGGCGTTCGATATCCAGCGCAGGCTTGACCTTGATCAGGTTGCCCAAACCGGCATAACGGCTTTCGCCAAACAATACGCCGCGCTCCACCCCAAGACGATACACCTCCTGGGATTCCCGGCAGGCCGGTTCCTTGGTGGTGCGGTCCCTGACCAGTTCGATGGACGCCATCAGCCCTGGGCAGCGCACGTCGCCGATCAGCGGGTGGCGGGTTTGCATCTCCTTGAGGCGGGCGGTGATGTAGTCGCCGGAGTCCCGGGCTTTTTCGCAGAGGTTGTCGGCGACGATGGCTTCCACCGCGGCATAGCCGGCAGCCAGCGAGACCGGGAAGTGGCCGAAGGTCAGGGCTTCTTCACCTTCGTCGAACCATTTGAGCTTGTCGTCGGCGAGGATCCCGGCCAGCGGGAAGCCGCCGCCGACACCTTTGCCGAACACGATGATGTCCGGCAGCACGTCGTAATAGTCCGCAGCGAACATAGTGCCCATGCGCCCGAAACCGGTTTGCACTTCATCAAAAATCAGCAACACGCCGAGGCGGTCGCAGATCTCGCGTACGCCCTTGTAGTAGGAACGGGGAAATTCGATGTGCCCGCCATTGCCCTGGATCGGTTCCATCATCACCGCGGCCACGCCACCGTCGACGCCTTTGAGGATGGTTTCTTCCAGCAGGCCGAGGCACAGCTGCGACTCGGTTTCCGGATCCATGCCCAGGCGCGTGCGGTACGGGTTGGGATGCGGCACGCGAGTAAAGCGCGGTTGAATTGCCAGGAACGGGTTGTTCGGATGCGGCCAACTGGCACCGAGGGTGGCCAGGGAGCGGCCATGGTAGCCGTCTTGCAGCACCAGCAGGTTTTGCGCGCCGGGGCGGTTCTTGAAGGCCAGTTTCATCGCCATTTCACCGGCGAGGCTGCCATGCAGGGCGAAGCCCATTTGGTTGAGGGAACCTGGGGAGACTTCCCGCAGCTTCTTCACCAGCCGGGTGTGGGCCGGTGAACCAAAATTGGGGCGGATGTGGGTCATTTCGCGCAATTGTGCGACGGCGGCTTCCACCACCCGAGGGTCATTGGCCCCCAGGTTGTTTGACCAGGCCTGGGCGGTACAGTCGATGTATTCCTTGCCCTGATCGTCCCATACCAGCGAACCTCTGGCCTTGACCAGGTTGATCTTGGCGGGTGCGGTGTTCATCACTTCATTCATCTGCTTTATCTCTTTTGTTAGGGCGGCAGTGTTTGGGGATGTGTGCAGTTAGGGTTGTGACTCGCTGCATCGAGTTGACCCGATGCTAGCCCTGGGGACGGGAGGAATAGAAAGACCGATTGCAGTGGGATTGATTGGTGTGGCTTATTAATAAAATCCGCTGAAACAAAATGAAACATTTGTCGCGGGCCAGCCTCTACCGTATCTCCACGACGAGTACCTCTATGAAAATTCCGCGTCCCTCTTCGCGAATGCCCCACCTCACGCAACTGCGCAACCTGAAGATGGCGCGCTCCGCCCACGCTTATGTGCGGGGCAGTACGGTTCAGTTTTATGAGTGGCTGCACAGCCAGCGCGGCCGGCGCTTGCCCCACGGGCCGGCGATCTGGATCTGCGGCGACTGCCACGCCGGTAACCTCGGGCCCACGGGCGATACCAAGGGCCGGATCGACATGCATATCCGCGACCTTGACCAGGCAGTGATCGGCAACCCGGCCCATGACCTGGTGCGCCTGGCGCTGTCCCTGGCTACGGCTGCCCGGGGTTCGGACCTGCCGGGGGTGACCACCGCCCGCATGCTTGAAGAGATGATGGTGGGCTACGCGCAGGCGTTTAAGGACAAGCCCGACGAGGCACCACCGCGTCCGTCCCAGGTCAAGGCCGGGATGCGCAGTGCGGTGGAGCGCACCTGGAAGAACCTGGCCCGCGAACGTATCGAAAACACCCGGCCGACGATTCCGTTGGGCAAGCATTTCTGGTCGTTGTCCCGGGCGGAAAAGTCAGCGCTTGAGACGTTGTGCGCTTCGGATGAAATCCACCGGTTGGTGACTTCGCTCAAAGGCCGATCCAACGATGACGAGGTTGAGCTGCTGGACTCGGCGTACTGGGTCAAGGGTTGCAGCTCCCTCGGGTTGTTGCGGTATGCGGTGTTGTTGGGGGTAGGGGACCAGGACGATCAGGAATACTGCCTGCTCGATATCAAGGAAGCGGTAGGGGCTGCAGCGCCGCGGGCGGCACGGGCGAAGATGCCCCGGGATAATGGCCGGCGAGTGGTGGAGGGCGCCAGGCACCTGTCACCGGCGTTGGGGGAACGGATGCTGGCGACGCGGTTTCTGGATCACGGTTTTTTTATCCGCGAGTTGTTGCCCCAGGACATGAAGCTGGAACTGGATGAGTTGAGCGAGATTGATGCAATGCACGCGGCCGGGTACCTGGCGCGGGTGGTCGGCGTGGCGCATGCACGGCAGATGGACCGGGATACGCGCAAGGACTGGATGGCGGTGTTGCAGGAGAACCGGTCGAAGCAGCTGGATGCGCCGTCGTGGTTATGGACCAGTGTGGTGCAGTTGGTGGGGAACCATGAGGAAGGGTATCTCAACCACTGCCGGCAGTACGCGCTGGAACAGGCCAGACGCTGATCAGCGGGCGGGCGTTGAGCGGCGAAGGTCATGCCAACTCACCCTACAAGATCTTGTAGGTGCCAAGGCTGACCAAGTCCTCTATAAAAAACCGCACTTCCCCCAGCCCCAAGGAACTCCCAGCCATGCACATGGAAGAGCACACGCTGAGCGAAATGAGCGACGAACTTAAACTCATGCTAGGCCGCTTTCGGCACGAACAATTCGTCGAGAAACTCGGATGGCGACTGCCTGTCCATCCGCACCAGGCCGGTTGTGAATGGGATCAATACGATACCGAGCACGCCCGCTACGTGCTGGCGTTCAACGAGCACTGCGCAATCATCGGCTGCGCCCGCCTGATACCCACCACACTCCCCAACCTGCTGGAGGGCGTTTTCAGCCATACCTGCGCAGGGACACCGCCCAAGCATCCGGCCATCTGGGAAATGACACGCTTCACCACCCGCGAACCGCAATTGGCCATGCCGTTGTTCTGGAAAAGCCTCAAGACCGCCAGCCTGGCGGGCGCCGATGCCATCGTCGGAATCGTCAACAGCACGATGGAGCGCTATTACAAAATCAACGGGGTCAACTACGAACGACTGGGGCCGGTCACCATGCACGAAGACGAAAAAATCCTCGCCATCAAACTCTCGGCTCACCGTGAACACCACCGCGGTGCTTGCCCACCGTCAGCCTTCATGTCCGGCGCATTATTGAAACAGACCGCTTGAAACACGCCGAGTCGTCCGATTGATCGACTCGGCGATTATCGACGAACCTCAGATATAGCCCAGCGCAACGGCGTAAGACACGGCTTGCACGCGGTTGCTGGCGCCGATTTTGCGCTGGATGTTGCGGTGATGGTAATTCACGGTGTCGGTGCACACGCCCATGATCACGCCAATTTCCTCCGAGGTCTTGCCGTCTGCGGTCCAGCGCAGCACATCACACTCCCGCCCACTGAATTCCACATCCGTGTTGAACACACGAACGTCACTCTCCAGCTCGGAGATTTTCTCGTGGGCTGCGGCGGCAAACGCTTTGGTCACTGGCTTCAATGCTTCGAACTCTTGAAGGCTGATGACGTTGTCCTTGCGCGCCAGGCTCAACACCCCGACGCGCCCCTGGGTGCTGAATGAAGGTTGTGCCAGGCCGTGGCAGAGATTCGAGTCGTTGGCTTCAGACCACAGGTGCGGGCAACTCCGGAATAGCTCATTGCTCCACAAAATGGGGGCCGACGAGACTTTGCTGTGTTTCACCGTGGGGTCGATCGTCGCGTAGTTGGCTGCCTGATATCGCCGTATCCAGTCCTCGGGATAATTGCTGTACATATAGGTCTTGGGGCGCATGAACGGCGTCGCGCTGCACATGCCATAGGCAAAAAAATCAAACCGTAGTTCACGTAAAGCCTGCAACGCGACAGCAGTAAATTCCTGCATATTCATGGTTTGCGCAAAGATACTGTAAAAATACGCATCCCATCCCAACAGCTGTCCTAATTCCATTTTGAACACCTTAAAAGTTGGAAACGAGTCGTGAGACTAGACCAACCTGAACTCATGTCAACACACAAAACTGCGCGGTCATAGACGCCTTCGCGCTAGCACTAGATTTCTTATGTCTAACTCAACTAACTAGCCATAGGCCATTGATAGCCTGACGATGCTGGTTGGCCATTGCCGACGCTCGGTCGACGAATGCGCCTTGCGATTCATAATAATGCAACAGTCCATCCGACGAATCTCAGTCCGTTTACTTTCACCCGAGCCCTACAAGATCTGGTAGTTCCAACCTCAAGAAAAGCAGGTGTATAAACAACACCCCGCAACACAACCACGAAGGCGCAAAAGTTAAAATCTGTAAATGCCGTCGTACGCAATTAACTAAATATTTACTTGATTTCCAAAAAATCAATTCAACTAAGGAGAACGCTGCCCATGCCTACTTCGCTTTCCGCTAGTGGCTTTAATGATCAGCTTGAACTTCGCCGAAAAAATCGGGCCACCGTCGAACAGTACATGCGAACCCATGGCAAAGATCGCCTGCGGCGTCATGAGTTGTTCACTCCCAATGGCAGTGGCGGCTCCTGGAACACAGAAACCGGCGAACCCCTTGTATTCAAGGGCCATGCCAAACTCGCCGCCCTTGGGGTATGGCTGGAAAAGTGCTTTCCAGACTGGCAGTTTCATAACGTCCGGGTGTTTGAAACCGACAATCCCAACCACTTCTGGGTGGAAAGCGACGGCCGTGGCAAAACCCGGGTGCCCGGTTATCCGGAAGGTTATTGCGAAAACCATTACATCCATTCCTTCGAACTGGACAACGGCAAGATCACGCAGAACCGTGAGTTCATGAACCCCTTCGAGCAACTTCGCGCGCTGGGCATTCCCGTGCCAAAAATCAAACGTGAAGGTATTCCCGCCTCATAAGCCCCCTGAACATTGGAGAGTGAACATGCCTACTAATGCCGTGCGACAACTAACCGCAAGTGACACCACTGAACTTCGCCGCAAGAACCGCGCCACGGTCGAGCAATACATGCGTACCAAAGGTCAGGACCGCCTGCGCCGCCATGAGTTGTTTACCGAAGACGGCTCGGGTGGTTTATGGACCACGGATACCGGCGCGCCCATTGTCATCAGTGGCAAAGCCAAGTTGGCCGAACATGCTGTTTGGTCGCTCAAGTGCTTCCCGGATTGGGAGTGGTACAACGTAAAAGTATTTGAAACCGATGACCCCAATCATATTTGGGTCGAGTGCGATGGTCACGGCAAGATCCTCTTTCCGGGTTACCCGGAAGGGTATTACGAGAACCACTTCCTGCATTCTTTCGAGCTGGAAGACGGCAAGGTAAAACGCAATCGCGAGTTCATGAACGTCTTTCAACAACTGCGCGCCCTGGGCATTCCAGTACCGCAGATCAAGCGTGAAGGCATTCCTACATAATCCTTTGGGAGAGTGATCGCATCATGGAAGACTTACTGAAACGGGTTCTAAGTTGTGAAGCGTTCCAGCAGCCTCAATGGAGCGAACCCTCACAATTGCATGACGCGCAGGCCTACCTCAGGGACAGCGCGTCACTGATTCGCGTCGAAGACATCCTGGTCTTGCGTGCCACCTTGGCCAGGGTCGCGGCCGGCGAAGCGATGATCATCCAGTCCGGTGACTGCGCTGAGGACATGGATGAAAGCGCTGCCGGCCATGTGGCCCGCAAAGCTGCGGTGCTGGACATCCTCGCCGGAGCGTTCCGGCTGGTGACCCAGCAACCGGTGGTGCGGGTAGGGCGGATTGCCGGGCAGTTTGCCAAGCCGCGTTCCAACAACAGCGAACGCATCGGCGATGTCGAGTTGCCGGTGTATCGCGGTGACATGGTCAACGGCCGCGAGGCGGTCTGCGGCCATCGCCAGCATGATGCGCAACGCCTGGTTCGCGGCTATCGCGCCGCGCAGGACATCATGCAACACCTGGGCTGGAAAGAACCGGCCGGCAAGGAACAGCTCAGCGGCTCTCCCGCCTGGACCAGCCATGAGATGCTGGTGCTCGACTACGAATTGCCGCAAGTACGCCAGGACGAACAGGGCCGGGTATTTCTCGGTTCAACCCACTGGCCGTGGATCGGCGAGCGTACCCGTCAGTTGACCGGCGCTCACGTGGCCCTGCTCAGCGAAGTGCTCAACCCGGTGGCCTGCAAGGTCGGCCCGGACATCACCCACGACCAGATACTGAGCCTGTGCGAACGCCTGGACCCCAGGCGCGAACCCGGTCGGCTGACCCTGATTGCCCGCATGGGCGCCCACAAGGTCGCCGATCGCCTGCCGCCGCTGGTTGAAGCGGTGCGCCTGGCTGGCCACAAGATCATCTGGCTCAGCGACCCGATGCACGGCAACACCATCGTCGCGCCCTGCGGCAACAAGACCCGCATGGTGCAGACCATCACCGAGGAAATCACCGCCTTCAAGCATGCCGTGACCTCGGCCGGTGGCGTGGCTGCCGGCCTGCACCTGGAAACCACCCCCGATGACGTCAGCGAGTGCGCCTCCGATGCCGCCGGCCTGAGCCAGGTTGCCAGCCACTACAAAAGCCTGTGCGACCCACGCCTGAACCCCTGGCAAGCCATTACTGCGGTGATGGCCTGGAAAAACCTGCCTTCCTCCACCCATGCTTCCCTTTGACTGGAGTTTGTCGCCATGACCGGCATTCCATCGATTGTCCCTTACGCCCTGCCTACTTCCCGCGACCTGCCCGTCAACCTCGCGCAATGGCGCATCGACCCCGAGCGCGCCGTGCTGTTGGTGCATGACATGCAGCGCTACTTCCTGCGGCCTTTGCCGGATGCCTTGCGTGAAGCCGTCGTGGGTAATTCCGCGCGCATTCGTCAGTGGGCTGTCGACCACGGCGTGCCGGTGGCCTACACCGCCCAGCCCGGCAGCATGAGCGAGGAGCAGCGCGGGTTGCTCAAAGACTTCTGGGGCCCCGGCATGAAGGCCAGCCCCACCGACCGCGAGGTGGTCGACGCCCTGACGCCCAAGCCCGGTGACTGGTTGCTGACCAAGTGGCGCTACAGTGCGTTTTTCCACTCCGACCTGCTGGAACGCATGCGCGCCACCGAGCGCGACCAGTTGATCCTGTGTGGGGTGTATGCCCATGTCGGTGTACTGATTTCCACGGTGGATGCCTACTCCAACGACATCCAGCCCTTCCTCGTTGCCGACGCAATCGCCGACTTCAGCAAGGAGCACCACTGGATGGCCATCGAATACGCCGCCAGCCGCTGTGCCATGGTCATCACCACCGACGAGGTGGTGCTATGAGCCAAGCCGCCGCCCGCCTCATGGAGCGCATCCTGCAACCGGCGCCCGAGCCGTTTGCCCTGTTGTATCGTCCGGAATCCAGCGGCCCCGGGCTGCTGGATGTGCTGATTGGCGAGATGTCGGAGCCACAGGTCCTGGCCGATATCGACTTGCCTGTGCCCTCGATCGGCGCTCCTCGCCTGGATGTACTGACGCTGATTCCCTACCGCCAGATTGCCGAACGCGGCTTCGAGGCGGTGGACGATCAGTCACCGCTGCTGGCGATGAACATTACCGAGCAGCAATCCATCGGCATCGAACAGTTGCTGGAGTTGCTGCCCAACGTGCCGATCCAGTTGAACAGCGAACGCTTCGACCTCAGCGACGCAAGCTATGCCGAGATCGTCAGCCAGGTGATCGCCAATGAAATCGGCTCAGGGGAGGGCGCCAACTTCGTGATCAAACGCACCTTTCTGGCGGAGATCAGCGAGTACGGCCCGGCCAGTGCGCTGTCGTTCTTTCGTCATCTGCTGGTGCGGGAGAAAGGGGTCTATTGGACGTTTATCATCCACACCGGCAGCCGCACCTTTGTGGGGGCATCTCCCGAGCGCCACATCAGTGTCAAGGATGGGCTGGCGGTGATGAACCCCATCAGTGGCACTTACCGCTACCCGCCTGCCGGCCCGAGCCTGACGGAAGTCATGGACTTCCTGGCCGACCGCAAGGAGGCCGATGAGCTGTACATGGTGGTCGACGAAGAGCTGAAAATGATGGCGCGCATTTGTGAGGATGGCGGCCACGTCCTCGGTCCTTACCTCAAGGAAATGACGCACCTGGCCCACACCGAGTACTTCATCGAAGGCAAGACCCGTCGCGATGTGCGCGAAATCCTGCGGGAAACCCTGTTCGCCCCGACCGTCACCGGCAGCCCGCTGGAAAGCGCCTGCCGGGTGATCCAGCGTTATGAGCCGCAAGGCCGGGCGTACTACAGCGGCATGGCCGCGTTGATCGGCAGCGATGGCAAAGGCGGGCGCTCCCTGGACTCGGCGATCCTGATTCGCACCGCCGACATCGACAACCGCGGCCAGGTGCGGATCAGTGTGGGCTCGACCATCGTGCGTCACTCCGAGCCGATGACCGAAGCTGCTGAAAGCCGGGCCAAGGCCGCCGGCCTGATTGCCGCCCTGAAAAACCAGGCACCCTCGCGCTTTGGCAACCACCTGCAGGTGCGCGCCGCATTGGCCAGCCGCAATGCCTACGTCTCGGACTTCTGGTTGATGGACAGCCAGCAGCGGCAACAGACCCAGGCTGACTTCAATGGGCGCCGGGTGCTGATTGTCGACGCCGAAGACACCTTCACCTCGATGATCGCCAAGCAGTTGCGGGCCCTGGGCCTGGTGGTGACGGTGTGCAGCTTCAGTGACGAGTACAGTTTCGACGGCTACGACCTGGTGATCATGGGCCCTGGCCCTGGCAACCCGAGCGATGTCCAACTGCCGAAAATCGACCATTTGCACGTGGCCATCCGCTCCTTGCTCAGCCAGCAGCGGCCGTTCCTTGCGGTGTGCCTGAGTCATCAGGTGTTGAGCCTGTGCCTGGGCCTGGAGCTGCAACGCAAGGCCATACCCAACCAGGGCGTGCAAAAGCAAATCGACCTGTTCGGCAACGCCGAGCGGGTGGGTTTCTACAACACCTTCGCAGCCCAGAGTTCAAGTGACCGCCTGGACATCAACGGCATCGGTACTGTCGAGATCAGTCGCGACAGCGAGACCGGCGAGGTGCATGCCCTGCGTGGGCCGTCGTTTGCCTCCATGCAGTTTCATGCCGAGTCGCTGCTGACCCAGGAAGGCCCCCGCATCATCGCCGACCTGCTGCGGCACGCGCTCATCCATACACCTGTCGACAGCAGCGTTTCGGCCGCCGGGAGATAACCATGCACAAGTACGTCATCATCGACGCCTTTGCCAGCGTCCCGCTGGAAGGCAATCCGGTCGCGGTGTTTTTTGACGCCGATGATCTGCCGGCCGCGCAAATGCAACGTATCGCCCGAGAGATGAACCTGTCGGAAACCACCTTCGTGCTCAAGCCACGTAACGGTGGTGATGCGCTGATCCGGATTTTCACCCCGGTCAACGAACTGCCCTTTGCCGGCCATCCGTTACTGGGTACGGCCATTGCCCTGGGCGCGCACACCGATAATCACCGGCTGTACCTGGAAACCCAGATGGGCACCATCGCTTTTGAACTGGAGCGTCAGAACGGCAGCGTGATCGCCGCCAGCATGGACCAGCCCATACCGACCTGGACGGCCCTGGGCCGCGACGCCGAATTGCTCAAGGCCTTGGGCATCAGTGAATCGACCTTTCCCATCGAGATCTATCACAACGGCCCGCGCCATGTGTTTGTTGGTCTGCCGAGTATCGAGGCCTTGTCGGCCCTGCACCCAGACCATCGTGCGCTGTCCAGCTTCCACGACATGGCCATCAACTGTTTTGCCGGCGCGGGACGGCGCTGGCGCAGCCGGATGTTCTCACCGGCTTATGGTGTGGTCGAGGATGCGGCCACCGGCTCCGCTGCCGGGCCACTGGCGATTCACCTGGCGCGCCATGGCCAGGTCGAGTTCGGCCAGCAGGTGGAGATTTTGCAGGGCGTGGAAATCGGCCGCCCTTCACTGATGTTTGCCAGGGCGGAGGGCCGCGCCGATCAACTGACACGCGTCGAAGTATCGGGGAATGGCGTCACGTTCGGACGGGGGACCATCGTTTTATGAACAGTTCAGTACAAGGCAAACCGCTGTTGGGTAAAGGCATGTCGGAATCCCTCACCGGCACGCTGGATGCCCCGTTCCCCGAGTACCAGACCCTGCCCGCCGACCCCATGGGCGTGCTGCGCAACTGGCTGGAGCGTGCACGACGGGTGGGCATCCGCGAACCCAAGGCGCTGGCGCTGGCCACCGCCGACAGCCAGGGCCGGCCCTCGACACGGATCGTGGTCATCAGTGAGATCAGTGACACGGGGTTGCTGTTCAGCACCCATGCCGGCAGCCAGAAAGGCCGTGAACTGACCCACAACCCCTGGGCTTCGGGTGTGCTGTATTGGCGCGAAACCAGTCAGCAGATCATCCTCAATGGCCAGGCCGTGCGCTTGCCGGATGCCAAGGCGGATGAGGCGTGGCTCAAGCGCCCGTATGCCACGCATCCGATGTCGTCGGTGTCGCGCCAGAGTGAAGAGCTGGAAGATGTGCAGGCCATGCGCGATGCCGCCAGGGAGCTGGCTGATGTTCAAGGCCCGCTGCCGCGTCCCGAGGGGTATTGTGTATTTGAGTTGCGACTGGAATCCCTGGAGTTTTGGGGGAATGGGCAGGAACGGCTGCATGAGCGGTTGCGGTATGACCGCAGTGATACGGGCTGGAGAGTGCGACGTTTGCAGCCCTGAGTAGCAGGGGCTGGCGTGCCAGCCCCCCGACAGGGTGTGTTCAGACCAGATACTTTTTAAACCAACCCAAGGTCCGCTCCCACGCCAGATTCGCCGCCGCCTCGTCATACCTTGGCGTCGAATCATTGTGAAAACCGTGATTGGCGCCCTTGTAGATAAACGCCTCGTACGTCGTGCCGGCTGCCTTCAACGCCTTCTCATACGCCGGCCAGCCCTCATTGATCCGCGTATCCAGCTCACCGTAATGCAACATGATCGGTGCCTTGATCCGTGGCACGTCCTTGGCCTCAGGCTGGCGCCCGTAAAACGACACCGCCGCACCCAACTCCGGATAAGCCACCGCCGCCGCATTCGTCACGCCGCCGCCATAACAGAACCCGGTGATCCCCACCTTGCCAGTGCTTGCATCGTGGTGCATCAACCATTCGATGGCCGCGAAAAAGTCGTTCATCAGCTTCTCCGGATCGACTTTCTGCTGCAGCTCCACACCTTTCTCATCGTTGCCGGGATAGCCGCCAACGGAGGTCAAGCCATCCGGTGCCAGGGCAATGAATCCGGCCTTGGCCAACCGACGGGCGACGTCTTCGATATACGGGTTCAGCCCACGGTTCTCATGCACCACCACCACCGCCGGCACCTTGCCGCTGGCCTTGGCCGGGCGCACCAGGTAGCCGCGCACCGTGCCGTTGCCCTTGGGTGACGGGTAGGTGATGTAGTCGGCGACGATATCCGGGTCGGTGAATTTCACCTGCTCGGCCAGCGCGTAGTTGGGGCTCAGGGCGGCGAGCAGGGCCGAGGCCGTCAGCCCGCCAAAGGTGAACAGCGCCGCGCGGTCGAGAAACACCCGGCGGTTGATCTTGCCGTGGGCGTAGCCGTCGTAAAGCTCCAGCAGTTCAGGGGCGAAATCTTTGGCGGTCAGACGAGTCATCGGTAGCGTCCTCGATTAGCGGTGGGACTGAATGTAGACCAGTATCAGGCTTCCCGGCCATGGGCGGCGGCTGCCAATTGCCCGGTGTCGACCCGCACGAAGACCGAATCGCCAATGGCCGTCAGCACGCCATCGGCGTACACCTCGCACACCACGCGGCTCTTGCGGTCCACGTCACCTTCGACTTTCGCGCGCAAGGTCAGCGGTACGCCCATCGGTGTCGGCTTGATGAATTTGATCCCCAGGTTGCCGGTCACGCAGTCGATACGCGGCAGGCTGCCGGGTTCGCGTTGCTCGGCCCGGTAGTGGTAGGCCATGGCGGTCCAGTTCGAGTGACAGTCCACCAGCATCGCGATCAAGCCGCCGTAGACCAGGTCTGGCCAGCCGCAGTATTGGGCGTCGGGCTGGTGCTCGGCGATCACGTGGATGCCGTCGGCGTCCCAGCGGCTCTTGATGTGCAGCCCGTGGGGGTTGCGGCTGCCGCAGCCATAACAGACGCCTTCGGGGGCGGTGGTGTCTTGCAGGGAAAGCGCGGGCATCGTGGCTCCTTATTGTTTGAGTTCCGTCGAGGCACGAGCCTAATGCCAGGCACGTGAATAAATCCAGCACCTACGCTGTTAGCAGTGCACAGCGTGTTCATTCCCGGTTGAGAATCCCATGAAACCTCGATTGCTAGCGGCCTTCCTTACCCTCGGCACCTTGTCCAGCGCGTATGCGGTGGAATACACCGACGTGAATCCGGCGGCCAGCACCCTCAGCTTCACCTATGACCAGATGGGCCAGCAGGTGTACGGCACGTTTGGCAGCTATTCGGCGACCCTGAATTTCGACACGCAAAACCCGGCCGCCGCCAGCACCGTACTGACCATCCAACTGCCGAGCATCAATGCCGGCAGCGACGACGCCAACACCGAACTGCCCAAGCCCGGCTGGTTCGACATGACGACTTACCCGGTGGGCACCTTTACCTCGACCCACATCACTGACCTGGGCGGTAACCGTTACCTGTTCAGCGGCAACCTGACCCTCAAGGGCCAGACCCGGCCGGTGGAGGTCAAGGTGGCGCTCAAGGAGCAGAGCGGCATTGGCGTGTTCGACGGTGAATTCGTGCTCAAGCGCGACGACTTCAAGATCGGTGCGGGGGAGTGGGCGGACAGCGTGGTGTCCAATGGGATTGTCATCAAGTTCAAGATGGTTGCGCCTGAGCGCTGAGAGCTGAGATTCTGGCGGCTCTGAATAACGGTCGGTAACGTCATGGACGATATTGCTTACAGCGACAGGCAACGCTGGCTGGCCCTGACCCGCATCAACACCCTGTCGGTGCTGTCCCAGATTGTGCAAATCGGCACCATCACGCCGTTGCTGTCGCTGTCCCTGGAGCAGAAGGGCGTGGACCCGGCGAAAATCGGGGTGATTGTTAGTGCCTCGTGGGTCGCGATCCTGCTGCTGTACAAGGTCGTCCCGCGGTTGTTGGGGCACCTGGGGTTGGTCAAGGCCAATCTTCTCAGTGTTGTGCTGACCGTGTTGGGGCTGATCGGCATGACGCTGACCCAATCACTGACGCTGCTGTTCGCCCTGAACTTTGTGCTGGGTATCGGTTTGATTCTGCGCTGGATTGCCTGTGACACCTGGATCGTCTCCGTGACCACCGACAGCGAGCGCGGTCGGGCCATTGGTGTGCACGAAACCCTGATGGGCCTGGGGATTGCCGTCGGGCCATTGCTGCTGGTGGTGTTCGGCGTCGACAGTGGGATTCCCTATTACGCCTGCGCCGCCATCGTGCTGTTGTCTGGCGGGCTGGCACTGAGCTTGAAGGCGCATGACTCGCGGCCAAAAACGCCGGTGGAGAAACGTCACGGGAAACTGTTCAGTGTGATCCCGGTGGCGTTGTGTGGCGCGTTTATCGCCGGGTTCTCGGAGACTTCTTCGGTGTCCTTCCTCGGCGCCTACAGCCTCTCGGCGGGCTATGTACTCACGGCGGCGACGTTGTTGATTTCGGTATTCGGCATTGGCGGCACCGTGCTGCAACTGCCCATTGGCTGGATGGCCGACAAAAGCTCCTACAAGACCGGTCAGCTGATCTGTGGCCTGGTGGTGCTGTTGGGCACCCTGGCGATTCCATTCAGCCAAGGGCTGCCGTGGCTGTCGACGTTGATCGTCTTTGTATGGGGCGGCGCGATTGGCGGGATGAACACCCTGGCGGTGATCGAGGCAGGGGACCGGGTGGCCGAGCATCAGGTGTCTACCGCCATGACTGCGATTGCGCTGTTCTACACCCTGGGCAGTGTGCTCGGGCCGATTGCCACGGGGGCGACGGTGTCCTATGTCAGCCCCCATGGCTTGATGATCAGTGTCGGTGTGGCCGGCGGGCTGTTTATCGCGCTCTTGATGCTCAGGAGAGCCCCTTAACGGGCGAATTTCCTGGCCCCCGCCACACACGCAATCACCGCGACCGTCACCACCAGCATGCCCAGGCTCACCGGTTCATGCAGCAGCGTGGCGGCCAGTGCCAGGCCGAAAAACGGTTGCAGCAACTGCAATTGCCCGACGGCGGCGATGCCGCCCTGGGCCAGCCCGCGGTACCAGAACACAAACCCGATCAGCATGCTGAACAGCGACACATAGGCCAGGCTCAGCCAGGCCGGCAGGCTGATGTTAACGAAAGAGCTTGGCGCGAGGATCGCCGTCAGAGGGGCCACAATCGGCAGCGAGATCACCAGCGCCCAGCAGATCACCTGCCAGCCACCCAGGGTGCGCGAAAGTTTGGCCCCTTCGGCATAACCCAGGCCGCACGCCAGTATCGCCAGCAGCATCAGCAAATCTCCGGCAGGCGCGGCGCTCAGGCCCTGGGCGATGGCGTAGCCCACCACCAGCAGGCTGCCCAGAATCGAAAACAGCCAGAACACCGGCTTGGGCCGCTCGCCGCCACGCAATACGCCGAACACGGCGGTGGCCAGCGGCAGCAAGCCGACAAACACGATGGAGTGGGCGCTGGTGACGTACTGCAACGCCAGGGCGGTGAGTAGCGGGAAGCCGATCACCACGCCCAGCGCGACGATTGCCAAGGGCAACAACTGGCTACGGGCCGGGCGCTTTTCCTTGAGCAGCCACAGCAGGCACAGGCCCAGTAGGGCGGCGATGGTGGCGCGGGCGACGGTCAGGAACACCGGATCAAATTCCAGCACCGCCAGGCGTGTGGCGGGCAGCGAGCCGCTGAAGATCACCACGCCGATCAAGCCGTTGATCCAGCCACTGGGGTTGTGTTCCTGGGTGTTGAGGTGCGTGGTGCGTTCCATGGGCGTCGGGCTCGATAAGGATAAGTTGCGTCTCCCGCATCCTATGATTCACCATTGAGACAATCAAAAAATTGTCATGGATACATCGCTTATGCCCCGCGCCCGCTACAAGACATTGGTGGACACCTTCGCCCGGGATATCCGCTCCGGCACGTTGGCGGCGGGCACCCGTTTGCCGACCCACCGCCAGTTGGCCGCCAGCCACGGCCTGGCATTGGTCACGGCCAGCCGGGTGTACACCGAGCTTGAGGCCATGGGCCTGGTCAGCGGTGAAACTGGGCGCGGGACCTTTGTGCGGGAAATCGCGTTGTCGCCGGGGCAGGGCATAGGGCAGATCGCCGTAGCGGCGGGCATGATCGATCTCAACTTCAACTACCCGTCGCTGCCGGGCCAGACCGACCTGCTGCGCACGGCGTTGCGTCAGTTGGCGTTGTCCGGCGACCTGTCGGCCCTGCTGCGCTACCAGCCCCACGCCGGTCGGTTGCACGAACGGGCGGCGGTGGCGCGCCACCTGGCGAGTCATGGGTTGACGGTGCAGGCCGAGCAGGTATTGATCGTCAGCGGTGCCCAGCACGGGCTGGCGGTGACCATGATGTCGCTGCTCAAGCCCGGCGATGTGGTGGCGGTGGATGCGTTGACCTATTCGGGGTTCAAGGTGCTGGCCGAGACGTTGCACCTGGAAATCGTTGCAATCCCGGTGACCGCGACGGGCCCCGATTTGGCCTTTCTTGAACAACTCTGCGCACGGCGCCCGGTACGCGCCGTGTACAGCATGCCGACCCTGCATAATCCGTTGGGCTGGGTGATGAGCAGGGAGCAGCGCGAGCACCTGGTGGCGATTGCCCGCCAGCATGATTTGATTCTGATCGAGGACGCGGCTTACGCATTTTTAGCTGAGGACCCGCCGCCGCCTGTGGCCGAGCTGGCACCGGAACGCACGGTGTATGTGTCGGGGCTGTCCAAGAGCGTTGCCACCGGCCTGCGGGTGGGTTTCGTCGCCGCTCCGCAGCCGTGGATGGCGGCGCTGGAGCGTACGGTCATGGCCACCACCTGGAACACTCCGGGGGTGATGACTGCGGTGGCTGCCGCGTGGATCGACGACGGCACGGTGCTGCAGCTGGAAGCGCAAAAACGTGAAGACGCCCAGGCGCGCCAGGCGGTGGCCGATGAGGTGTTGGCGGGGCTGAACGTTATCCGCCATCCGTCTTCGTATTTTCTGTGGCTGCCCTTGCCGGAAGATGCCCGCGCCGACCAGATCACCATGGCACTGGCACGGGAAAATATCTCGGTGTCCACGGCCGAGCCGTTTGCCGTCTCGGCCCACGTGCCCCATGCCTTGCGAGTGGCGCTGGGATCGGTGGACCGGGAGGTGTTGCGCGAGGCGCTGCTGAAAGTGCGCTGGGCGGTGGAGGCGTACTAGATCGAGCTTACCGGATCGTTCCCACGCTCTGCGTGGGAATGCCGCCTTGGACGCTCCGCGTCCCGCTGTAGATTTGCGCGATAGTGACGCAGAGCGTCATCGGATGCATTCCCACGCAGAGCGTGGGAACGATCCAGGCGGGACTCAGAATTTGTACGCCTGGCGCCCGATCAGCAGCCATTTGCCTTTCTGCTTCTGCCAGACCTGGAAGTTTTCAATTTCGGTAGGCACCTCGACGCCACTGTTTACCGCCTGGGCGGAAAAGTGGTTGCGCACCAGGGCGGTGTCGCCATTGAGGGTGATGGTCTGTTTCTGCATTTCCAGGGTCTTGAAGCCGCTTCTGCCGGTTTCAATGTCGGCGATAAATTCCTGCTTGTTCTGGACCTTGCCGCTGGAATGGCCGTAGGTGAGGTTGTTGGCGGTGAGGGCCTGCAGTTGCGGAATGTCCTTGTGCAGCATGGCCTGGGTCAGGTGATCGACCGCAACGGCGACATCCTTGTCGGCTGCGGCAGGCGCGGCGGCCGCGTAACCGCTGAACAGGCACAGAAAACCAATCAGAACCTTGACGTTTTGCATGGGTGTTTCCTTGTTGTTGTGGGTACTGGGACGACTCAGGAGTTGTGCTTAAGTCGTCGTACAACCATGCCGTATTTCGTGGGATCAAGGAAAGTGAAATTTGTAGTGGGCCAGAATATAAGCGCTGTTTGTCAGTATTGGTCGTCGTATCACTTGCGAAATAGCGCTCGGCACTTCCCGTGGAAATGGCACATGGCTATGCTGTGGCCGGCGACTTCATGGTGTGGATTCGCAACAGCCAGTGGGGACAACAAACATGACACCGGATCAAAAGTACGCGGCGGCCATGGTGCGCCTGGGTTATCAACTCAACGAGTTCAAGATCGGCGGCAACTACACGCCGCTGCTCAGGGATGGCAATCACGTTTATATCAGCGGCCAGATCCCGCGGGTGGGTGACACGATCGTGCTGCCCGGCAAGGTCGGCGAAAGCCTAAGCCTGGCCGATGCACAGATTGCCGCCGGCGTCAGCGCATTGCGTTGCCTGGGCTTGCTCAAGCAGGCACTGGGCTCCCTGGATCAGGTCAAGGCGATCCTCAAGATCAATGTGTACGTGCGCAGCGCGGATGACTTTGACCAGCAAAGCGAAGTGGCCAACGGTGCGTCGGACCTGTTGAACGAGATCCTGGGGACTGCCGGTTCTCACACGCGCACCTCGGTGGGCGTGCTGCAACTGCCCAAGGGCGCCGCCGTGGAAATCGACATGATCGCTGTAGCACAGGGCTGACACCGAGTGATTGCCGACGCTTTTACAGTGCTGATTCACTATGGGATTTATCTGCTGCCAGGGCTGATCCTGTTCGGCCTGTGGTTCGGCCTCACGCCAAAAACATTGCCGGGCGTGCGCATCGTTATTCTGCTGTTGGCCTTCGTGCTGATGCGCGATGCGATGACGCCGTTGGGCATTTGGTCGCTGAGCCGCGAGGTGCAGATCCAGTTCACGGCCAATCCCTTCGTGCTGGCGGCGCTGGGCGGCTTATCCCTTGGGCTGATCGCACTGCTCGCGCGCTTGGCCCCGGAGTTATGGCAACTGACGGTGCTGTTCAAGGGCAATCGCGCTGTGGGCCTGGCAGTGGGGTTGGTGGCCGGCAGTTTGATTGGCCTGCCATTGCGCCTGTATCAAGGCATCGAACCGGCGGCAATCCCGGCTTACTGGACCTGGCTGATGGGCATGCTGGTGCTTGCCTACTGCGCCAATGCGCTGGAAGAGGTGTTGTTTCGCGGCTTCTTGCAGGGCTATCTCGAACAGCACGTTAGGCCGCTGCGTGCGGCGTTGCTCAGCGGGCTGGCGTTCGCCGCGTGCCATTCATTTTTGGCCCTGAGCGTGACGCAACTGGGCTGGCCAGTGTTGGCTTTTACCCTGATTGAAGGCGTGGCCTGCGGGCTGGTGCGGATGCGTTACGGCGTGGTGGCGGCGACGGCCACCCATGGCACGGCGATCTTGCTGATTGCCGTACCGATGGTGTGAGCCGTCTCAGGCCTGTACATCCACGCCGATGTGGGCCTGGAGCCAATCCTTGTAGACCGCGATGTTATCGGTCGACTGGTCGCCATTTTTCGCGGTGACGGTCTTGCCGTCCAGGCGCCCGATATCGAGCAGGTACTGAAGACCGTTGGCCACATGGGTGGCGTCACTTTTGCTGAGTGACTGGACATCGGGCAGTTCGACGGCGTTGCCTTTATCGTCGAAGGTCGCCCATGAAGGGTTGGCCCTGGCGGTGGCAACGGTTTGCGCGGTCGAGCGCACTTGCTCCTGATAGCTGGCTTCCAGCTTGGCCTTGATCTCGGGCGTGGCGTTGGTGACTTCAATCCTCCCGGCCCGCAGGGTGCCGTTTTCCATGGATTGTGTAAAAGCCTTCTGTCCCAGCGCTAACAGACTTGTCGTGCTTCCTATCATGGTGCCGCTCCCTTATTGGTAGCAGCAACAGAGCAAAACCCGGGCCATGTGCTGCATGCCTTGTGCGGCGCGGGCTGGGTGGTATTGCCGGGGCAGGGCGCAGGCCAGGAGTTGCCGGGGCTGGCAAAGGGTTGCCACGTCGGCTCGCGCGAGCGCATTTCAGAACGTTGGAAACTAAGTTCAGAATCTCCAGTCTGTAATAGCGTATCGCCACCTCTACAAGGAATTAACATGAAGCTTAAGGTCGTTTTGCTGGGCACGGTTTTGTTGGCTGCGCCGCTTTACCAAGCGGTTGCCGAGACGTGCAGGGCGAACAGTTATGGTGGGTCCGATTGCGAATACGACAATGGCACCTCTTCCAAGAGTCGCGCCAATAGCTACGGTGGGCAAGACACCCAATACAGCGATGGTACTTCCTCCAAGAGCCGCTCCAATAGTTATGGCGGGCAGGATATCCAATACGGCGACGGCACCTCGGCCAAGACCCGTTCCAACAGCTATGGTGGGCAAGACACTCAATACAGCGACGGCACCTCAGCCAAGAGCCGCTCCAATAGCTACGGCGGGCAAGACACCCAATACAGCAACGGCTCCTCCTCCAAGAGCCGCGCCAATAGCTATGGCGGGCAAAATACGACAAATAACTAATGGCCCCGCCGCGGCTTTCTACCTCACCAATGACCGCTCATACGCCGCGGTCATCACCTGCCACGTCTGCGCATCCGCCGGAATCAAATGCTCGATGCGCAACGACGTCACCGTGATGTCCTGAGGCATGCCGAAGGTGGTGAAGGTCGACATGAAGTTCAGCTCACCTTCACGGGAGTTGACGCGTGTCAGCACCAGTGGCGGTGGTTCATTAACCAAGGCTTCGGTACTTTGCGGGGCTGGCAGGCTGTCCAGAAGCCTGGCAAGTTCGAGGTTGCCCAACGCCTCGCGCGTCGCCCGTTGCCAGGCGATGGTGCGGATTTCTTCAGCGTTGATCAAATGATCACCCAGGCCGCCAGGCTGTAGCAGGGTGACCAGCAAATTCAATCCATCAGCCGCCTCCGGTTTGATCCCCACCAGCTCGAACAGCACCTGGGTACTGGCGTTGGCGGCGAGCACTTCCCAATGGCTGCCCAGCACGATCGCCGGCGCAGGATTGTTCGCGTGGAGCACATGGCTGATCGCCTCGCGAATGGCCTCCATGGAGGGCGAGGAGAGCGGGGTTGCCTCATAACGCGGGGCGAAGCCGGCGGCGAGGAACACGCTGTTGCATTGCTCCAGCGGAACCTCCAGCGCCATCAGCAAATTATGCAAGGTGCCCGGGCTCGGCTTGGCGCGTCCGGTCTCGATGCAGCTCAGGTGGCGTTGGGAAACCCCGGTGATCAGCGCCAGTTCCAGCTGGCTCAATCTGGCGTGCCGACGCAGCACGCGCAGTTGCGTGCCGGCGGTAGTGTCGGGGTTGGCGCGGGGGAAAGGTTGGCTGCTCATGGGTTGACTCTGGCCGTGCGGGTCGGTGGTGTCGATGACCTTTGAGGTCATTGAGAGGGAGAGGACGTTATCACTAATGTGCAGCTTTCCGAATCGTTGTCTCCAAGGAGGAGAGCATGCGCAGACCCTGGATTGCCCTGGCCGGGCTGTTGGCTTTTGCCCTGTACACATTGATCACGATGCTGATCGCCGATCAATCGCTCATGGCGTTCGGACGTGAATTGATATCGAGGCCGGACACTGCCCAGGTGGTGATTGACTTGTATCTGATGGCGGCCTTGGCGGGCGTATGGATGTACCGGGATGCGCGGGCCAGGGGCAAATCCCTGGCGTCGGTGTTGCCCTACTTACTGGTAACGGCGGTTTTCGTATCCATCGGTCCGCTGCTGTATATCGTGGTCAACGGGTTTCGCGAACCATCAGGGGGCTGGTGATGGAGGTTTATGCGCTGTGCGTACTGGTGCTGTTCTTGAAGATGCTGGCGATCTCTTGCTACCAAGGCTTCTTTCGGCTCAGATACCGTGCATTCACTAACCATGAGGATGCAGCTTTCTTCCATCGCGATGCGAATCCCCAGGAGTTACCGCAAGTCTCCCGGGCCGAAAAGGCTTGGGCCAATGATCTGGAAAATATTCCGTTGTTCTTCATTTTGGGTGGCCTGTGCCTGGCGATGGAAACGCCAGGCACCGCTACCGCGGGGTTGTTCTGTCTGTTCACCGCTGCCCGTGTGATGCATACGGTGATGTATCTGAGCGGCCGCCAGCCCTGGCGCACCCTCGCTTATGGAGTGGGAGTGCTCTGTTTGTCGGGGCTGGCCGGTCTGCTTGGCGCTGGGCTGATAACAATCAAGGGGTGAGAAAGGCCTGATAGTTGTCCTTGGTGATCTGTTGATAGGGAATGGTCAGCTCCGCCGTGTAGGGCTGCTTCCTGATCATCTTCAGCGCCAGGTCAATCGAGCCGACGGCCTGGCCCTTGTTGTCCTGATAGGCCGTGACTACCAATAGATCTTTTTTGATCGCATCCAGGCCGGCGGGTCCGCCGTCGCTGCCGCCCACCAGGATGTCCTTGCCAGGGTGCATACCGGCCTGGGTAATCGCCATCGCGGCACCGATAGCCATTTCATCGGCATTGGCCGCCACGGCGTCGATTTTCTTGCCCGAGACGATCCAGTTGTTCATCAGGTCCATGGCCTTGCTGCGCTGCCAGTCGGCGCTTTGTTCTTCGACGATATGGATGTTGGGGTAATCCTTCAGTACGTTTTTCACGCCCTGTGTGCGGTTGTGGGTGGCGTTGTTAGAGAGCAAGCCGAGCATGATTGCGAGGTTGCCCTTGCCGTTCATTTTTTCCGCGAGGTAGCGCATCTGAATCTCGCCCGCTTTGATCTCGTCCGAGCCGACATAACCCACCCCGGCCGGTAAGCCGGGGATGTCCGGGCGACGGTTGACGTACACCAGCGGGATACCCGCCTGCTGGGCATTCACAGTCATTTTCTGGGTAGCGGCGGTGTCGACCGCGTTGACGATAATCGCGTCCATGCCTTGGGCAGAAAAGCTCTGCACCTGGTTCAGTTGGCGCACCACATCGCCTTGGGCGTCTTCGAATTGCAGGGTCACGTCGGTGAGGTCCCTGGCGTGGGCCGCCATGTAGTCACGCATCTGGGCGAGGAACACATCGTCCACCTGGGCGATGCTGACGCCGATGCGTGTCTCGGCGAGGGCGAGCGGGGTAACGATGAGGGTCAGGAGCAAGGTCAGCAGCTGTTTTTTCATGGTTTCAGTCCGTTTTTTGTTGTTTTGGAAGACGTTGAAAACATTCCTCAGCCTTGGCGTTTGGCGCGTAGTTGCGCAACGTGTTCGGCAAAGGTCTCGTAGGGCCAGCGTTCGTTCAGTGCCTGCAACATCAGTTGCTGCCCGGTTTGCGGAGCCAGGCCCTGTAAGGGTGGGTCGGTATCCAGATTGGTGGGAAAGGAATAGCCATCGGCGGTGCAGGCGATCACCGCGTGCAGCGCCTCGTCATCCATGACGTTGTCCGCCAGGCGCTCCAACAGGCAAGGGTAGAGCGCCAGCATCATCCGGTCGCGGTCCACAGCCTCCATCGTTTTGCCGAACGCCGAGGAGATTTGCAGCAGGTTGGCCATGCGCTGGCGGTCCGGTGTGCGATTGGTGCCAGCGGCGTGAAACAGGGCCGGGTTGAAGAACAGCAGGTCACCTTTGTTCAGCGGCAATTGCACTGCATGCTGCTGGAAGTACTCGATGAATTCAGTGCGCCTCCAGGCCAGGTAGCCCAGCGGGTATTGCTGGGAAAACGGCAGCAGTTGGGTCGGGCCGGTTTCCAGGGGCATGTCGCTATGGGCCACGGCCCCTTGCAGCGTGAGGTATTGGGACAGCGTGTGCAGGGGCAACGGAAAGCGCTCCACCACGTCGATGGTCTGGAATCCCAGGTGATAATCACGGTGCGGTTGCTGGGCTTGGCCACCGGGGTGCACCACGTTGACCTGGGCCGTGACTTGGTAGCCTGGGCCGAGCCAGGCTTGTGCGATCAACCCCAGCAGTGGGTTGGCGTAATATTCGACAAAGGATGCCGGTGACTGTAGTGCCGCCTTCTGTAATGAGTTCCAGATACGTCCGTTACTGCCGGCCTTGGCGAAGTGGTCGGCGGCCACACCTTGTGCAGCCTCTTGGGCAAAGATCGCTTCGAATACCTGGCTGTGACGGTCTACCACGTCCAGGTCGGCGTAGCCCTGGCGCACCACCATCACTCCCGGCCCCTGGCTGAACAGGCGATGCAGTTCGTCCAGCACGGCGTGATGATCGCCGTTGCGCAGTGCCTGGGCTTGATAGATCGGGATGTTGCTGCACACTTCGGCGCAGTGCGGGTAGTCCTCGGCAGCCGCCTGCTGGGCACAGATCGAGTGAAAATCTTCCAGTTGCACTGCGTCGGCGCTGACAAAGGCAGGCATCACGCACCCTCCACCAGGCTCAGGGCCTGATCGGGGCGTGGGGTGCCGCCGTCGCCACAGCCGATGACGCCTTGCTCCAGGTCGATCACCGTGCCGGTCATCATTCCCGACTCGCGTGACAATAGAAATGCCACGCTCTGGGCCACCTCTTCAGGTTTGAGCAGGCGGCCGAAGGGCTGCGCGGCTTCGGCGGCCTCCAACCAGCCATCCCCGGCACCGTGGTAGTGCCGCTGGATTTCATCCTCGTGAGGTGTGTCCATCCAGCCGATGTTCAAGCCGTTGACCCGAATCCGGTTGCGCAGGGCGCTGAACGCTACGTTTTTGGTCAGAATCGCGAGAGCGCCCTTGGACGCCGCGTAGGCACTCAAGAACGATTGCCCGCCGTGGCCGGTGACACTCTGGATATTGACCACTGCACCTTCAACCCTCTGGCTGATCATCAGCTTCAAGGCTTCCTGCATCAGGAAAAACGGCGCCCTCACATTGACCGCAAACAGTCGGTCAAACAGTTCGGGGGAGGTGTCGAGAATGGTGCCGCGATCCGACATCCCGGCGCAGTTGATCAGCCCGTGGAGGGTGCCGAAGTGGGCACGGGCCGCCTCGATCACGGCGCGGCAGTCGCCGATCTGTTCCAGGTCCGCCTGGACAAACACCGCGCGGCAATCGAGCGCTGCCAACTGCCGTACTTGCTCCTGGCCCTGGTCCGGGCGGCGTCCGCAGATGATCAGGCCGGCAGCACCGCGCCGCGCGAGGGTATGGGCGACGGCAGCACCCAACCCCTGGGTGCTGCCGGTGACGACAAAGTATTGGCCTTTGAAGGTATGGCTGAGGTCGGTTGAAGGCATCGGGGTCTCCTGGGTTTTTGTTGTTTTGAAGGCCGGGCTCGACGCCGGGCAAAACTGAGACTAGCATTGCGGTCACCTCAATGAGTCTCAAAAAGACCTCAAAAAAACCTCAGGCTCAACGGCATGCTCGAACGCGCTAAACACTTTTCCATCAAGCAACTGGCCACCCAGGCGGGCGTCAGCAAGGCGACGGTCGATCGCGTCTTGCATGAGCGCGGCAGCGTGCACGCCCAAACCCGGCGGCGTATCGAACAGGCTCTGGATGAGCTGGAATCCCAGGAAAAAAATGGCCTGGCAGTAGGCCGGACCTTTCATGTCGATGTGATCATGCACACGCCCAAGCGCTTCAGTGCGGCGGTGCAGGCCGCCATCACCGCCCAACTGGGCAGCCTGGCACCGTTTCGTATCGCCCCGCGGTTTCATTTGTTCGAAGAAATCGAGCCTCAGGCGATGCACGACCAATTGCTGCGCTGCCTCGAGACCGGCAGCCAGGGTGTGGTGCTCAAGGCCGCGGACGAGCCGGCGGTGAATCTGGCGGTCAAGCACCTGGCGGCCGCAGGTATTCCGGTGGTGACCCTGGTCACCGATCTGCCCCACAGCGAGCGCATCGGCTACGTAGGCATGGATAACCGCACCGCCGGACAAACCGCCGCGTACCTCCTTTCCCGCTGGCTGTCACCCCAACCCCAGGAAGTGGCGGTGGTGATTGGCAGCGAATTGTTCCGGGGCGAGGAGGAACGCGAAATGGGTTTTCGCATGTGGCTGCGCGGCCGTGCGACGCACCTGCGGGTACTGGATATCAGCGGTGGGTACGGCGTGTATGACCGAACGTTTGCCCGGGTCACCGAAGCGTTGAAGCAGCATCCCGAACTGAAGGCGGTGTACAGCGTCGGCGGTGGCAACCGCGCAATTGTCGACGCCTTCGCAGCTCTGGATCGCCCGTTGGACGTGTTTATTGCTCACGACCTCGACGAAGAGAATCGCCAACTGTTGGCTGAAGAAAAAGTCGCCGCGATTATCGATCACAACCTGCAGATCGATGCGCGCCATGTGTTCCTGCACATCCTGCAATTTCATCGGCTGTGGAAGGCTGGGCCGATTGCGCCGTCACAGGTACAGATCGTCACACCGTTCAACCTGCCGGACTGAATCTCCAAACCCAATAACAATCCCAGGAGTTCGACCATGCTACGTATCGCTGTCCTTGGTGCAGGGCGCATCGCCAACATTCACGCGGCCAATGTCGCGGCCCATCCTGATGCCACTCTGGTGGTGGTCGCCGACCCCTGGCGGGAGGGCGTCGATGGCTTGGCTGCGCAGCTGGGTTGCGAGGCGGCCTATGACTGCGCAGCAGTGCTAAGTCGGGACGATATCGACGCGGTGGTGATTGGCACACCCACCGACACTCATATCGATTTGCTGCTGGCGGCCGTGTCCCAGGGCAAGGCCGTGCTGTGCGAGAAGCCCATTGACCTGAATTTCGCCAAGGCGCGGGCGGCGGCGCAAGCTGTGGAGCGCGAGGGCGGCAAAGTAATGCTGGGCTTCAACCGCCGCTTCGATCCCGACACGCTGCGCCTGCGCCAGGCCATCGACGCGGGGCAAATTGGTGCTGTGCGGCAGGTGATCATCACCAGCCGTGACCCGGGGTTGGCGCCACGGGATTACCTGGCACATTCCGGCGGCATCCTGCGGGACATGACCATTCATGACTTCGACATGGCGCGGCACCTGCTGGGTGAAGAGCCCATCGAAGTCAGCGCGATAGCCAGCCGGCTGGTAGACCCGAGCCTGGCGCAGATTGACGACTTCGACAGCGTGATGGTGCTACTGCGCACCGCATCCGGGAAACAGTGCCATATCAACTGCTGTCGGGAGGCGGTCTACGGGTATGACCAGCGACTTGAGGTGTCCGGGGCCAATGGGGTGTTGCTCACGGATAACCATCGCCCCAGCACCTTGCGCCATTGGAACCACGAGCACACCGAGGCGTTGGAGCCGTTGCAGCATTTCTTCCTGGAACGTTATGCGGAGGCCTACCGCAATGAGTTGGGGCAGTTTATCCAGGCACTGAGCGCGGGGCGCGCGCTGCCCACCAACATGCGCGATGGGCTGTATGCGTTGCACTTGGCTGACTGTGCGCTGGAGTCCATCAAGACTGGGCGAATGGTTGAGGTCAATTACGCTATTTAAAGTGTTGCCGGAGCGGGCGTGCTCGCTCCGGCAGTTTGCGCGTTAGATTTTTGCCAACGCCTGCGCCAGATCCGCCCGCAGGTCTTCCACGTCCTCAACCCCCACCGATAACCGCACCAACCCATCACCAATCCCCAGCTGCGCCCGGGTCGCTGCCGGGATGCTCGCATGGGTCATGATCGCCGGGTGCTCAATCAAACTTTCGACGCCCCCCAGACTTTCAGCCAACGCAAAGATCTTCACGTTTTCCAGGAAGCGTGTGGCGCCCGCCAGGTCGCTTTTCAGGTCTACCGAAATCATCCCGCCAAACCCACGCATCTGCCGGCGTGCCAGCTCATGCTGCGGGTGTGATGCCAGGCCTGGGTAATAAACCCGCGCCACTTGCGGCTGTTGCTCCAGCCATGTCGCCAGTTCCAGCGCATTGCTGCAATGGCGCTCCATGCGCAACGCCAATGTCTTCACCCCACGCAGGGTCAGGAACGCATCAAACGGTCCGGCAATCGCACCCACGGAGTTTTGCAGGAAGCCCACGCGTTCGGCCAGTTCAGGATTCTGGCCCACCACCGCAATGCCGCCGATCACATCCGAGTGGCCGTTGAGGTACTTGGTGGTGGAGTGCACCACGATGTCGAAACCCAACTCCAGCGGGCGCTGGATCCATGGGCTGGCGAAGGTGTTGTCTGCTACGCAGAGGATGCCCCGGGCCTTGCAGATGCGGGAGATGGCGCTGAGGTCGGTCAGGCTCAGCAGCGGGTTGCTCGGGGTTTCGACCCAGACCATCCGGGTGTCGTCCTGCAACGCGGCTTCGAAAGCCGACAGGTCGGTCAGGTCGACGAAGCTGAAGCGATGCCCGGCGCTGCGTTGGCGCACTTTGTCGAAGAGACGGAAGGTGCCGCCGTACAAGTCATTGCCGGAGACCACGTGGGAACCGGCGTCGAGCAGTTCCAGCACGGTGGAAATCGCCGCCAGCCCCGAGGCAAACGCGAAGGCCTGGGTGCCGCCTTCCAGGTCGGCCACGCAGCGTTCCAGGGCGAAGCGCGTCGGGTTGTGGGAACGCCCGTAGTCGAAGCCTTTGTGAACACCGGGGCTTTCCTGCAGGTAGGTGGAGTTGGCGTAGATCGGCGGCATCAGCGCCCCGGTGGTCGGGTCCGGGGATTGCCCGGCATGGATCACGCGGGTGGCGAAGGCGCTTTTATCGTGCTGGGTCATGCAAGGGATCTCCGTAAGTGATTGAGCAGGTCGACGCGGGTGATCAGGCCGTAAAAGCCCGAGGCGTCGGCAATGATTGCCACCAGTCCGCGATCCAGTTCGGCCTGCAATTGCGCAAGGCTGGCGCTGGGCGCAAGGGTGTGAAGAGCATTGGTCATGGCGCTGGCCACGGTCATGGAAAAATGCGCGGCGTTCTGATGCAGGCCGAGCAATACGTCCGACTCGTCGAGCACCCCCACCAGTTTTTGGCCGTCCACCAGCACCGGTAATTGCGACACGTCCGCCAGGCGCATGCGCTGGAAGGCGGTGAGCAGGCTGTCGTCGGGGCCGACGCTGATCACCCGGCCGTCCTCGAAACGGCGGGCGATCAGGTCGCGCAGGTCTCCGTAGTGTTTGTATTGGAGCAGGCCGGCATCGTTCATCCATTGGTCGTTGTAGACCTTGGACAGGTAGCGCGTGCCGGTGTCGCAGACGAAGGTGACGACGCGCTTGGGCTCGGTCTGTTCGCGGCAATAGCGCAGGGCGGCGGCGAGCAGGGTACCGGTGGAAGAGCCGCCGAGAATGCCTTCGGCCCGCAGCAGCTGGCGGGCGTGGTCGAAGCTTTCTTCGTCGCTGATGGAGTAGGCGTGGCGCACGCTGGAGAGGTCGGCGATGGAGGGGATGAAGTCTTCACCGATGCCTTCCACGGCCCACGAGCCGGGTTCGATCATGGTACCGCTGCGGCTGTATTCCGCCATCACCGAGCCGACCGGGTCGGCCAGCACCATGGCCAGGTCGGGTTGTACGCGCTTGAAGAAACGGGTCAGGCCGGTGAGGGTGCCGGCCGAGCCGACGCCGACCACGATGGCGTCGAGGTCATGCTGGGTCTGGGCCCAGATTTCCGGCGCAGTGCTGGTCTCGTGGGCCAGGGGATTGGCCGGGTTGTTGAACTGGTCGGCGAAGAACGAATCGGGAATGTCCTTGGCCAGCCGTGCCGCCACGTCCTGGTAATACTCGGGGTGGCCTTTGCCGACGTCGGAGCGGGTGATGTGCACCTCGGCGCCCATGGCTTTCAGGTGCAAGACCTTTTCGGTGGACATCTTGTCCGGCACCACCAACACCACCCGGTAACCTTTGGCGCGGCCCACCAGCGCCAGGCCGAGGCCGGTATTGCCGGCGGTGGCTTCGATGATGGTGCCACCGGGGCGAAGGCGGCCGTCGCGTTCGGCGGCGTCGATCATGGCCAGGCCGATGCGGTCCTTGATGGAGCCGCCGGGGTTCTGGGATTCAAGCTTGAGGAACAGCGTGCACGGGCCGGTATCGAAGCGGCTGACCCGCACCAGCGGGGTGTTGCCGATCAGTTCGAGCACGGCTGGGCGGGAAGCGGTGGGCATGTCGTCACCTGCTACGGAAAGGGCGTATGGGATGGACAGCAGCGTCTACAGCATGGTTTCGAACATAGGCCGGTATCGACCCGCTCGCAACCGGGCGGCCGCCTGAATGTCTTTTTTTGGCGCATTGCTGCTTCATCACGGAGCACGGTTGAGGGCGGCTAATTCGCCGGTTTTCTGCCAGCGCCACGTATTCATTGGCTTGCAGCTGATTGGCCCAGCGATTGCTAAAAGAAATCCAAACTTGGATACAAGATGGAATCCTCAATGCGCAACGAACAACTTGGCTGGACCCTTGGCGAATGGCAGGCCGCTTACCGCAGCCAAGCGCTGACCCCCGACATCCTGTTGACCCTGGCGGGCACGCTTCCCGCCGACGACAACGCCTGGATCAGCCGGGTACAACCGCAGCAGTTGCGTGACCAGTTGGCGCAACTGGCCGAGCGGCTTGTGGCGGTCGACGGCGATATCGACAAGTTGCCGTTGTATGGCGTGCCGTTTGCCATCAAGGACAACATCGATGCGGCAGGTTGGGAGACCACGGCGGCGTGTCCTGAGTTTGCCTATACGGCCAAGGCGGATGCATCAGTGGTGGCCCGGCTGCGGGCGGCCGGGGCGATCTTGATGGGCAAGACCAACCTGGATCAGTTCGCCACTGGCCTGGTGGGTACACGCTCGCCCTACGGCGCGGTGGGTAACAGCTTCAACCCGGACTATGTCAGCGGCGGTTCCAGCTCGGGCTCTGCGTCGGTGGTTGCCCGTGGCCTGGTAGCGTTCTCCCTGGGCACCGACACCGCCGGCTCCGGGCGGGTACCGGCGGGCTTCAACAATATCGTCGGGCTGAAACCGACCAAAGGTCGACTGTCCAACACCGGGTTGGTGCCGGCCTGTCGCACCGTGGACTGTATTTCGGTGTTTGCGCTGACCGTTGAAGATGCCGAGACGGTTGCGGGCGTCGCTGCGGCTTACGACGGGAACGACGCTTATTCACGCATCAATCCCAACACCGCGCCGGTAGCGGTGGGGGCCACGATCAAACTGGCGGTGCCGGCCAGCCTGGAGTTTTTTGGCGACGCACAGAACCAGGCCGTGTTCGAACAGGCGCTGCTCAGGTTTCGATCCCTCGGGGCCGAGATCACGGCGGTGGATTTCAGCCCGTTCCAGCAACTCGCCGAGCAGCTCTATTACGGCTCCTGGGTTGCGGAGCGCACGGTGGCATTGGAAGGCATGCTCGCCAGCAACGCCGAAGCGATCAACCCGGTGGTGCGTGGCATCGTTGAAAACGGCCACAAGTACAGCGCCTGCGATGCCTATAAAGCCGAATACCTGCGCGCCGAACTGAGCCGCCGCATCAACGACACCCTGGCCGGTTTCGACGCCTTGCTGGTGCCGACCTCGCCGACGATTCGTACCCTGGCGGAAATGGCCTTGGAGCCGGTGCTCTACAACTCGCAGTTTGGTTTCTACACCAACTTCACCAACCTGGCCGATCTCTCGGCACTGGCCGTGCCCGCCGGGCTGCGCAGCGATGGCCTGCCGTGCGGCATCACCCTGATTGCGCCTGCCTGGCACGACGCCGCCCTGGCGCATCTGGGTAAGCGTTGGCAGGCCGGCCTCGATCTGTCGCTGGGAGCTACCGAACGCCACCTGCCACAACCGGCCCCTGCACGGCAGGCTCCGGGCAGCGTGCGGGTGGCGGTGGTGGGCGCGCACCTCACCGGGATGCCGCTGAATTTCCAACTGACCAGCCGCAACGCCGTGCTGGTGGAGCAAACCCTGACGGCGAGCCAATACCGCTTGCATGCGCTGCCTGGCACGGTTCCGCCCAAGCCGGGGCTGGTCAAGGATGATTCGGGCCGCTCGATCATCGTTGAACTGTGGGACATGCCGATCGCCCGCTTTGGCGAGTTCGTCGCGGAGATTCCGGCGCCGCTGGGTATCGGCAACCTGACCCTGGCGGACGGGCGCAGTGTGAAAGGGTTTATCTGCGAGCCCTGGGCCCTGGCAGGCGCCACCGACATCACCGAATTCGGTGGCTGGCGCGCCTACATGGCGAGCAGGAAATAGGCATGCAGCTCTCAACCACGAGAAAACCCAGCGAACGCCCGGACAGCCTGGCAGAGCGGGTCTACCAGCAGTTGAAGGACGACATCTTCGACTTTCGCTTGTTACCGGGTGATCGCTTCAGCGAAGGCGACGTGGCCGAACGCATGCAGGCCAGCCGCACGCCGGTGCGCCAGGCGCTGTATCGTCTGGAGCGGGAAGGGCACCTGGAGGTGTTCTTCAGGAGCGGCTGGCAGGTGCGGCCGTTCGACTTCAACTATTTCGAAGAGCTTTACGACGTTCGGATCGTGCTGGAGTTGGCCGCCGTCAATCGCTTGTGTGGCATGGCGGAGCAGGGGCTTGAAGGGCTTGGGGCGATTTGGCAGGTCGACGAAAGTGCGCGGCTGGATGACGCCCAGATCGTCTCGGCGCTGGATGAGGCGTTCCACTGCGGGCTGGTGCAGGCCACGGGCAACGCTGAAATGGCGCGCATGCATTACGAGATTACCGAGAAAATCCGCATCATTCGGCGGCTGGATTTCACTCAGCAAGCGCGTATTGCAGCGACCTATGAGGAGCACGGAAGCATCCTCGATGCGATCCTGCGACGGCAAAGCGATCAGGCGCAGCAACTGCTCAAGACTCACATTGAGGTGAGCAAGCAGGAGGTGCGCAAGATCACGTTGCATCGGTTGGCGGTGGCGAGAGGATAAGCAGCCCTCGCCACAGGTTATTCCCGCGCGGCTAATACGTGTTGCAACCGGCTTTTCAGCGCCTCACTCGCCCTCAACATCGGCGCCCGCAACTCACTGCCGATCAAGCCTTCCATCGCCAGTGCCGCCTTCACCGGCGCGGGGTTGGGCTCCACGAACATTGTGTGAATCAACGGCAGCAAGCCGAAAAACGTCTCACGAGCCGCCAGCAACTGGTGATCGCGAACCTGCCGATGCAGCGTCACAAAATCCTCGGTCCGCACATGCGCCGACGCGGCAATCGCCCCGGTCGCTCCCAGGCACAGTGCGTTGAATATCTGCACATCCTCGCCACACAACACATCAACCTTCCCACTGGCCAGCAACGCCAAGGTGCTGGCCAGGTTGCCGCCGCAATCCTTGATCGCGACGATTCGTTCATGGGCAACGATGTTCAGCAGCGTCGCCTGTTCGAAGGCTATACCGGTGCGATAGGGGATGTCATACAGAATGATCGGCACGCTGGACGCATCGGCCACAGTGCGGAAGAACGCCTCGAGGCCCGCCTGGGACGGGCGGATGTAGCTCGGCGGCGGCACCAGCAAACCGGCCACCGGGCGCTTCAGGATTTCGGCCTGGAACTGCAACAGCTCAATCTGGTTATACCCCGCCAGGCCCATCACCACCTGCTGCGGCGGTACGAGTTCCAGGACGGCATCCAGCATCGCCAACTGCTCCTGGCGGCTCAGCGAGGCGGCTTCGCCGGTGGTGGTGCAGACCATGATCCCGGCCACGCCTTTTTCCAGCAGATGGCAGACCAGGCGGCGCAAGCCAATGAAGTCGATGGCGCCGTTATGAAACGGTGTAACGACGGGAACCCAGATACCTTGAAACGATGACATGCGCTTTCTCCTGATGGTTGACCGATTTCGTCACCGTCAGAAGGGCAGAGGGAAGTAAGCAAGAGGAGGGGGCCTTCGCGCTCAATGTCCTGTCAGCTCATCTGACGGGACAGCGCGCCCCGGTCACATGAGCGACTGTTTCTTCGATTTGAGGGCGTGCGCAACGCAACCTTGCGCCTTGGCAATCAAGCCAATGACGGAAAAGTTGAAGGTCGTTGCAGACATTGAGGACACACCCTGAAGAAGACGCTCATCTTTATGGATTACTACAGGGTGTGTCAACTCGCAGCGATCAGGCGCGGTTCAGCCAGTGGCGCACGAAACGTACCTGTTCCGCCGACAGTTCTGCGTCTTCCGGCGCGCCCATGAAACCGCCGTGGGGCATTGCTTCAAAAATATGCAGATCCACCGGCACCTCGGCCCGTCGCAGTGCGCGATGCAGGCGCACAGCGTTGGAGAGGAACAGATCGCGGGTGCCGCTTTGCACGAACGTCGGCGGGAAGCCCGCAGCGAAATCTCCAAACAGAGGCGACAGGTACGGATGAGACAAGTCCGCGCCAGCGGCGTACAGCAGGTTGGTGCTCATCAGCGGGTTGGGCAACACCACGTCGACGGTGCGGTTGACCTGGAAGCTGTCGCCCGATTCGGTCAGGTCCACTTCGGGGGACAGCAATACCAGCGCGGCCGGCAGCGGCAAGCCTTCGTCGCGGGCCCGCAGCACCGTGGCGGCGGCGAGGTTGCCACCGGCCGAGCGGCCGCCGATCACAATCTTGTCCGGGGTGTGATGCGCCAGTACGTGCCGGTAGGTGGCCATGCAGTCATCGAGTGCCGCCGGGTATGGGTGGTCAGGTGGCATGCGGTAGTCCACGCCGTAGCAGGTCAGGTTGTGCAGGTCGGCGTGCTTGCCGGCGGCGAGGCGGGCGTTTTCGCCGCCGCCGAACACCAGCGCGCCGCCGTGCAGGTCGATATAGGCGAACTCCGCCCCGTATGACGGTGTCGCCCGGTACACGGTGGCGTCTTCCACGGTGAATGTCTCAACGTGTTCTGCCGTCTGTCCCACCTGTGACGCTGCGTACTGTTGGGCGACTGCGGCTTGCATGCGGCGCCAGCCATCGTGGTCATCGGCGGCGGGCAGGGTGTACAGGCTGTTCAGCGGTACGCCCTCGTCATTCACCGAGCGACGCAACATCGCCTGGGCCTCGGGGCTGATGGATTGCGGGACCGGGACTGTTCGCGGGTCGATCCTTACACCGTTACTCATTATCTGCACCGTTGGGGTTAAAGCGGGGGCGTGTCAGGACGCGAACGCATTCTTGTCGGTAGCGGTACTACACTGCAAGTCCGAACCTCCACGCTGGAGAACACTCATGCTCAGCAAAAACACGGTGTGCCTTTGGTACGACGGCAGCGCATTGGACGCTGCCAACTTCTACGCCAAGACCTTCCCGGACAGCGCAGTGACCGCAGTCCATCATGCGCCCGGTGATTATCCCGCCGGCAAGCAGGGCGATGTCCTGACCGTGGATTTCACGGTCATGGGCATTCCTTGCCTGGGGCTGAACGGCGGCTCTGGCGTGCAGCACAACGAGGCGTTCTCGTTCCAGGTGGCCACCGACGACCAGGCGGAAACCGATCGCTTGTGGCACGCAATTGTCAGCCATGGCGGCCAGGAAAATGTCTGCGGCTGGTGTCAGGATAAATGGGGCGTGCGTTGGCAGATTACCCCGAGGGTGCTGAGCGCGGCGATCACTAATCCCGACCCTGCAGCAGCCAAGCGGGCGTTTGACGCGATGATGGGAATGACCAAGATTGATGTCGCGGGGATTGAGGCGGCGCTTAAAGGTTGACGCGCCGATTGAGTCAATCAGCGCTCACCGCAGTCCGGTCCACCAGACGAATACGGTTGCGTCCACCGCGCTTGGATTCATAAAGCGCTGCGTCGCCTTGCTCGATCAAGGCGGCAAGGCTCGCGGGCGGCGCGTCGAACAGGCTGGCGCCGATGCTCAATGTCACCGCCTCGGGCGTGGCGAACGCCTGTGAGGCGGTTTGATGAAACTCTTCACGTAGGACGCTGCCCAGCGCGACAATGCGCGCGTTCGAGGTGTCATTAAGCAGGATCACGAACTCGTCGCCGCCCAACCGCGCCGCCAGCGAATCATCGGGCAACTGCGCGCGGATCATCTCGCTCAGCGCCACCAGAAGCCGGTCGCCTGCGGTATGGCCGTACAGGTCGTTGATCAGCTTGAAATTGTCGATGTCGATCAACAGCAGGGCACCTGGCCGGGACTGCGAGACCTTGCTCAGCAGGCTTGGTGCTCGCACTTCAAGGGCGCGGCGGTTGTACAACGCCGTCAACGGATCGCGGGCGGCCAATCGTGCAATCTGTTCCTCACGGCGATAGCGCTCGGTGCCGGTCATCGACAACGCAATCAGCATGATCGCCATGGCGCCTTCCACCAGCGACACCTGAATGATCTCGCCACGAAACGCCGTCAGGTCGATCAGCGTACCCGGCACGATCGCCACCAGCGACTTGGCCAGATAAAACAGCCCGTGGGCCAGCAGCACATAACGCAGCTGCACCGCGCCCACGCTGAGTGAGCGGCCATGGGGGCGCAGCAGGAAACTGGCCCGCAGGGTCGGCAGAGCAACCAGCAGCGAGTTGGCCAGCAGCATGGCCTTGGACCACGACTGTCCTTCCGGTAGTAGGAGCATGGCAAACCAGGCCACGAAGATCAGGTACCAGGCGCGAGACAGGCGCACCTGAGTAAAACGCGCAACGCCCAACAGGAACAGCCAATGCGCGGTGATCAGCAGCCCGTTGGCGAACCAGATGCCGATCAACAGCAGGCCGCTGGCCCGCAGCAGCGCCAGGGTGCTGCCCACGCTGATGATGGCGAAACCGGCGGTCCAGTACAGCAGTGATGGTTCGCGAACGTTGCGCCACTCGACCGCCAGGTACAGCGCGGCGGCGCCTGCCAGGGCGATGGTGAGGACCAGTATGGTGATGGGGTCGAGCGCCATGGGCGAACTGGCCTGCCTGAGTTGCGGTGAGACGGCGATTGTAAGCGGTTTGGCCGGTTTTTCGCAGTGCTCAGGCCCTGCGCGCCATCAGCAATACCGTCGCGGCGGCCGACAACAATCCCGCACAGCAGCGGTTGAAAATCCGCTTGCCCCGAGGCTGCGCGAACCAGCGGCGCATATGCAAACCCATATAGGCGTAGGCGCTGATGGCGACCCATTCCAGGGCCAGGAACATCGCTCCCAGCAGGGCAAATTGCGGCGTGATCGGACGTGCCGGGTCGACGAATTGCGGCAGGAAGGCGGTAAAAATCAGGATTGCCTTGGGATTGCCGGCGGCCACCAGGAACTCCTGTCGCGCCAAGGCCCACAAGCCCGCCTTGGGCGCTGTCGACTCAGCCTCCGGGTGCGGATTGGACCGCCACAGTTGATACGCCAGATAAAATAGATACGCCGCCCCCAAGATCTTGATCCCGTAGAACAGCAACTCCGAGGTTTGCAGCACCACCGCCAGCCCGGCGGACGCGAGGGCGATCATCCCGGCAAAGGCCAGCAGTCGCCCGACGCCTGCCAGGCACGAAGTGCGGTAGCCGTAGCGGGTGGAGTTGCTCACGGACAGCAGGTTGTTCGGGCCTGGCGCCATGTTCAGGGCGAAGCAGGCCGGGAGGAAGAGGGTGAGGGTGGCGAGGTCCATGGGGGGCTCCGGCGGGCGCTGGCAGGTAAGGCCACGAGGATAAGGGATGTGAGGCGGTTGAACAATTTGCGCTAATGGGTAGAACCGATGGTGCTCTGGCCATGTCTGTGAGTCGTGGGTAAATAGATCGGTCACCATGACGCTCATTCGTTAATATGCCCGGCATGCCAATCGGGTAAAGGAAGTTGGCGTGAAGCACGAAGCGCTTTTCCCGGGAATTAAAAATAGAGTAGGCAGGGAATGGAATATCCTTCATTTGAAAACAAATCAAAGAAAAGAACCTTGTTGTTGGTGGTGTGTCTGGTATTTGGAGCATGGATTGCTTATATGCTCTGGGCCGGTCGCATTGTAACGCGAACGGTTTTAATGCCATCGATTCCCGAGTGGACGACCTATATAGTCATTGGTTGTCTGGTTGGACTCTTTTTTGCTGCAAGGGCCACCTACTATCGTCCGGCTGTAAGAAACCCGAACCGTGTTGGAGAATCTTTTTTTGGTGGTTTTTGCCTGGGTCTGATTTTGTCCTTGCACAGTTATGACGTCGTTACGTACCTGTTGCCCGGCGACATTGTTCAGTATGCGTCACCTTACGAGCTGGTGACTCCGGGGCCCTACGTTGGAAAGTTCAGTCGTTGTGAGGCGGGTCTGCGGATTAAGGATTTAAAGACTGAACGCTGGGTTGAGCTTTGTACCACTCAGTCGGAATTCAACGATCAAAGAAAGAAAGGCATGAATGCAGTGTGGGTGACTGCCCATTCAAACAAGATAGGTTCTTATATCGAGGCGTATAAATTTATTTATAAATAAATCATGTCGTCGTTGTACCAGCCTTCGTTCATAAGCCAATGACTCATTGTTGGCCGGGAGGGGAAGGTTTCGGTTTGCCATCAGCAACTTGTGTTTTGCCACAAACTTGCTGCGTTGCATTCGGCAGTATTGCGCCCCCTTGAAAGCCTCAGATGAACAGATCCGCCCCTTGCCTCTCAAAGCGCCGCATAGACAAGGGGTGAAAGTCGGCGTGGGCGTGGATCAATCATCGAATGGCTGCCCGAAGTCGTGGTGACAAAACCGAAGCTCACTTGTTTTTCGGGATCAGCGAAACTGATCGGGCCACCAAGCCCGATATGGCCAAAGGTGTTCGGGCCCATTGCATGGGAAGCCGTCGGGTCGCGTTGCTGCTCGAGCATGCAACCCAATCCATAACGCATGGGGCGCATCCATACTCGATCCATGCCATGACTGTGCTCACGGCTGAATTCAGTAAGCAGTTCGGGACCGATAAAGTTTCCTGCCATCAATGCACTGTAGAAACCGGCCAGGCCGTGAGCCGAACCGTGTCCACATACGGCGGGTTGCCGGTAGGCCCACCAGCGCGGGTCACTGGTTCGTCTGGGCACCATTCCGGGGTTGGTGAAGGCGAGTGTCGCGATATGCGACGGCTCGTTTTTCACCACGGTTCGCAATGCCTGCGAGTAAGGATCACCGACCCGTCCGGTGGCACTGTCGAAACGCGCGATACGATGAAAGTGTTCTTCGTCCACGCCAAGGTGCACGTCCAACTCATGGGGATCCAGAATCTCTTCGTGGATAAACACACAGGGATCGCGTCCGTCCACCCGACGAATCAACTCACCGAGAATCCAGCCAAACGTGGTGGTGCCGTACCCCAGGTCTGTTCCCGCTTCCCACCAAAGCGGCTCGGCCTCCAGCACCCGCAGCATATGTTCCCAGTCATACATCATGGGGTTATGGTCGGGTGCTCGCAGCGCCGGCAGGCCTGCGGTGTGGTTCATCACCTGGCGCAAGGTGACCCGTGCTTTCCCGCCCTGGGCGAATTCAGGCCAGTAACGGGCCACGAGCGCATCCAGCTCCAACTTGCCGTCCTCGACCAACATCAGGACGGCCACCGCGACGTAGGGTTTTATAACGCAAAAGGTATTGGCCAGCGTATCGCGGGTCCAGGGCTTCGTGCCTGCCAGATCCGCCATGCCCGCCCAGAGGTCGACAACGGTCTCTGCGCCTACCTGCACGCATAGGCCGGCCCCACGTTCCTGCGGATCATCAAACATGTCCTCGAAGGCCTGCTTGACCGCTTCAAACTGCTTCGCACACATCCCTTGCGCTTTCATACCTCAACGTCCTCGTATTTAAAGTGTGGCCCTTGATACTTGCCGAACACCGATAATGGTTGTCGGGGAATTCACCCACGAGACCGAGTTTGGGAGTGCTCCACGGAGAAGCGGTTCGCTCGCTTGTAGGTGCCGAAGTCATTGAACCTGACACCGGCCTGGGCCATGACTTTATGAGCATAAGGTGCCGTCATCTGACGCAGATAAAACGGGTCTCTCACCACGAAGTGATGGATGCTGTGGGTGCTGCCAAAGTTGAAACAGAACAACTGGAAGGGCCACAGCCACCAAGGGTTCATCACCTGGGTTTGTTGTAATGCGTTACGCGGGGCAACATCGCCGTAATAGTGCATGTTTGAACTTATAAAAAATAGGCAGAACTGCCGTATCATATTGGGCGCTATAAGAATAACTACTGCGCTATTAACGATATCCATTAATTCCAGCGTCGTGGCAGAGCTATGAACCTCCATCCCAATCATTGACCCTGACCAGACATACAGGTGGTAGCCGAGGAACACATACCAGCACCCCCAATACAGAAGCCCGAATGGTGTATTGAGCCGAATAATCTTGCCTAACAATTTTACCTTTTGCCGCCATCCCGGGGCAAAAATCGCATTTAGAAAACCAAATACAAATCCGTCCACCAGTTTCAATAATCGCAGTATTCCCCAAGGGCTGCCGCTCGTGGTGATCCAGGCTTCAACATCAGAATCAGTTCCGGACTCCTTATGGTGATGAAAGTGCAGAGTACGTCTTAGCCACGGGCTGGGCATACCCGGGCGTGCCAGCCAGCAGAAGAGCATCATGGCATTATGGGCCAGCGGTTGTTTTCTAAAATAAAGGCGATGAATCAGGTCGTGTTCGATTTCATGAATGAACGAAGTCAGCAGCGCATTGACCAGAATACACATCCATGCGGGGATAAAACCCTTTATATAGAGCCCTCCCGTAATGACCATCCCTATCAGGGAGAACGCCATGACACCCGCGCCCAGCGCATTCTGGTGCTGCAGGATCGGATAACGCTTTCGCAGGTAGTTTCCATGGTCCGTAATGCTCCGAGTTACCTTATCAATCTTTTCCTGATCGGTAGTTGGGTGATCAATTTCGATGGCGTTTTCCAAGACCTTCATCCATTCATCCTCTGATTGCATGGGAAATTACCAGCCGCGTCAAGCCGGTCAAGTCAATTGTTTGAGCTATAAAACAGTAGTTATTCATATTCGCCTGCTTGAATTACTTGCGTCATCCAAGAAATATGAAATCGACTTTTTTGCGAAAAGCTTGTTAGAATTCCAAGCTTCAAAATGATAAGGCAAGTTCAACTCTTTGCAACTGTGTATTTTGGGTGGGGTCAGTGTTACAAGTATCGGTGTAAGGGTTTGATAATTTAGTTACAGTTTGTACAAGTATAAAAAGACTCTGTACAAGTATTGCCAAGGAGGCACCATGAGATTGCATCGCATCAAATATTTTCGGCGTTCTCTACAAGCGTCCGAGGGCGCTATAGAGACAATAACGAGCGATGATGTATTTGATGCCGTGTTTTGCGATGAGCCGGCAGACAATGCCGCGAATCCCGCGGGCCAGGAAAGGCTACTTCGCTACCTACAGTGTGGAGATACCGTGGTAGTGGACAGCATGGCCTCGCTCACCTCCAGTACGGAGCAGCTGTGCACCCTCATTCGCCGGCTGATTGAAAAGCAGGTCACGCTTGAGTGCTTGAACGAAAACCTGATTTTCCGGCATGACTGCCTTGAAGTTGTGGAGTCCATCATTGCGGTGATGGAGCTGATTGCAGAATTCGAGCGCGCGGCGATGAGGGAAAAACAAGCGGCAGGCATTGCTACTGCAAAGGTCCGGGGGATGTATAAGGGCCGCAAGAAGAAACTGTCTGACAATCAGGTTGTAAATCTAATTGACCGGGCCGGTGCTGGAGAAAGTAAATCTAAATTGGCACGTGATTTTGAGATCAGTCGGCAGACGCTTTATCGGTACTTGAGATCAACTTAGTGGCTTATTCAGACGCAGAGATGCTGCGGGCAAACCGTCGAGAAACTCGGCGATCTGTTGGCCACCGCGCAAGTGCACCACGGGCACCAACGGACCTGCTGCCAGGCGCACCGCCTCGATACTGGGTCGGTAGCTGCGATCAAACGTCCACACGTACTTCAGGAACGTCAGGAACTCCCGGTCGAGTTTCTCGGTACAGCCAGCGGGAATGTCCGGGCGCGGGCGGTTCAGCACACTGCGCAGGATCACCCGGCCGAAGCAGGTGAGCCGTGGCGTGTCGAGCCAGATGATCAGGTCGGCCCGGGGCAGGCGCAGGTCGAACGTGCGTCGAGCGTAGTTGCCCTCGCAGACCCATCCATCGGGTGCGACTGCGTTGCGAACTCGCGTTCGGAACTGCTCGGCATCGGGCTCGACCCAGCCGGGCGACCAGAACAAGGTGTCGAGGTGCACCACGGGCAGGCTCAGACGTTCGCCGAGGGCCCGGGCGAGGGTGGATTTTCCGCTGCCGGCATTGCCGAGAATCACGATGCGTTGCATGAGGGGCGTCCTGTCGCGGAAAAGCCCGCAATTGTGCAGGTTTTGCATGACCGGTTAAAGCCATATGCGGTAGGTTGACCACCCAGGGAACGGACCCTGTCGACCAAGGAAGCGCCTTCATATGCCAACCGCCTTTTCCCAAATCAGCGAACGCCTGAACAATCGCCGATTTGTCGTAGCGGGCAACACCCATGGACTGTCCGGTACAGGCACCGTGTTTGATTACCATGTTGACGCCAATGCCATCTGGGGAACTTACCAGGGTGGTCGGATTCGTATGGGTAATCAGGTCGGGCGCGCCACAGGGCCCGATACAATTGAGCTGCTTTATCAGTGCCTGACCACAGAGGGCGAGATTCTGGCCGGTTGGTCGCGGGGCACGGTAAGCGTTGATCACACCGGGCGGACCACCCTGGCCTTCGTATGGGGTTGGTTGTCAGGCGCGACGGGCGGCGGGGAGTCCAGCTATGTCGAGCTAGTCCCGGAGTCGTGATGGAGTGCGCTGGCAGCGTCCATGGAAACTCACCAGGAGCCCCCCATGATCTTGCCCTACACCATCAACATCCCCGACGAACGTCTTGCCGCCATCCGCGACAAAGTCGCCGCCTACGATTGGACCCAACTTCCCGATCTGGGCGGGTGGAAGTCGGGTGTAGGCGTCAGCGACCTCAAGCGCCTGACCCGTTACTGGCTTGAGTCCTACGACTGGCGCCAGGTCGAAAAACATCTGAATCAACTACCCAACTTCATCACCGAAATTGAGGGCGAGCATCTGCATTTCCTCCATGTGCGGGGGGACGGTTCCAAGCCGCCGGTGCTGTTGCTCCACGGCTGGCCAGGTTCGTACCTGGAGTTCGAGGCGTTGCTTGAGCCGCTGGCGGCTGACGGACACGATGTGATCGTGCCGTCGCTTCCGGGGTTTGCGTTTTCCAAGCCGATCACCGGCGTAATGGGTCCGCGCCGGGCTGCCGAACTGATGCACGGGCTGATGGTTCGTTTGTTCGGGCCATCCCGCTTCATCGTTCAGGGCGGAGACTGGGGTTCAGGCATCGCGGGCTGGATGGCCCATGACCGGCCTGAGGCGTTATTGGGAATTCACCTGAATATGGCCGACCTGCTGGCCAAGGGCACCGTTGCAACCACGGCTGAGGAGGAGGCTTTCGTCGCCCGGCGTAAAGTGCTGATCGACTGGGAAACCGGCTACAACCACCAGCAGGAAACCCGTCCGCAAACCCTGGGCGTCGCGCTGGCTGATAGCCCGGTGGGCGCCGCGGGCTGGATTCTCGAAAAAATCGGTACATGGGCCGATCTGCCCAGGACCGCTGACGGCAGCCCGGACCTCTGGCACACCTTTACCGAAGAGCAACTGCTCACCAACATCATGCTGTATCTCGCGCCGTCTTCCATGGTCACCGCGACGTGGATGTATCACGGCAAACGCCTGGAGGGCTCATCGAGATTCCCGGCCGGCACCCGCATCCAGGTGCCAACCGGATTTGCCGCCTTTCGCGACCCGGTGTTCGTGCCGCCGCCACGCTCATTTGCCGAAAAGACCTTCAACATCGTGCACTGGAGCGAGATGCCCGCCGGCGGTCACTTTGCGGCCTGGGAGCAGCCGGCGTTGGTGCTGGCGGACTTGAGAGCCTTCATTGCTAAGGTCTGTGCTTGATCATCAAGTCCAGGTTTTGCACGGCGGCACCTGCGGCGCCCTTGCCGAGGTTGTCGAACACCGCCGCCAGCAGGACCTGGCCCGTCTCGTAGTTTTCACACACGATCAAACGCACATCGTCCGTGCCGTTCAGCGCTTGAGGATCGAGGTAGGTCAGTTCTTTGGCGGCCTGCATCGACAGCACCTGGACGTGATTCGTATCGCTGTAGTGCTGCGTCAGGCAGGCATGCAAGCGTGTCGCGTCCACGCCCGGGGTCAACAGCCGCAGTTGCAGCGGAATGGTCAGTACGATGCCCTGGCGGAACGCCCCGTAGGCCGGCACAAACATGGGCCTTTCCGTCAGCCCGCTTTGCAACTGAATCTCCGGCACATGCTTGTGTGCCAGCCCGAGCCCATACACCAGGAAGGCGGGCGCTTGTGAAGCATCCGCGCCCTCATGTTCCTGCACCCCGGCGCGGCCCTTGCCGGAATAACCCGACACGGCATGAATGGTCGTCGGGTAGTCCTTGGGCAGCAGCCCGGCCTCAAGCAAGGGGCGCAACAGTCCGATCGCTCCGGTGGGGTAGCAACCGGGATTGCTGACTCGCTGCGCCGTGGCAATGCGTTGCGCCTGTTGCGGGCTCATTTCGGCGAAACCGTAGGTCCATTCAGGGTGAGTACGGTGGGCCGAACTCGCGTCGATCACTCGCACAGCCGGGTTCTGGATGCTGGCGACGGCGTCGCGTGCGGCGTCGTCGGGCAGGCAGAGAATCGCAATGTCGCAGGCGTTGATCATCTCGGCGCGCTGCTGCGGGTCCTTGCGGTGTTCCGGGCTCAGGGTGATCAGTTGCAGATCGGTGCGGTCGCGCAGGCGCTGATGGATCTGCAACCCGGTGGTGCCTTGGTCGCCGTCGATAAATACAAGAGGATTTGCCATGGGATGCACTCGCAGAGGAAATCAGGTGTTCCAATCTTCGGCGAGCCGCTAGGATAGGAAAAGTTGAATTTCCAAACGATGAAGTTCAGGTTTTCTGAATAAGGATTGACCCATGCGCGAAATCAGCCTGGACCGCCTGCGCACACTCGTGGCGATTGCCGACCTTGGTTCGTTCGCCGAGGCGGCCCGAATGCTGAACCTCGCGCCACCGACGGTCAGCCTGCACATTGCTGATCTTGAGTCGCGAGTGGGCGGCAAGCTGTTGTCGCGTACCCGTGGGCGGGTTCAGCCTTCGGCGATTGGCGAAACCCTGGTGGAGCGTGCACGCCGGTTGTTGGCGGATGCGGAACAGGCGCTTGAAGACGTGGAGCGGCAGGTGCAGGGCCTGGCTGGACGTGTGCGGCTGGGTGCCTCCACCGGGGCCATCGCACAGTTGCTGCCGCAAGCCCTCGAGACCTTGAGCCAACACCACCCAGCCATCGATGTGCAGGTCGCAGTGCTCACCTCGCAGGACACGCTGAAGAAACTTGCCGAAGGCGCACTCGAAATTGGCCTGGTGGCGCTGCCGCAGGCGCCAGTGAAGGGTTTGCGCATCGAGCCCTGGCGGCGGGATCCGGTCATGGCGTTTTTGCCGGCGCGCCGGGAATGCCCGGAGGTGGTGACACCTGCTTGGCTGGCCGCCCAGCCCTTGATTCTGAATGACACCACCACCCGGCTTTCACGCCTGACTTCGGAGTGGTTCGCCAGTGACGGGCATCAGCCCACGCCGCGTATTCAACTCAACTATAACGACGCAATCAAAAGCCTGGTGGCTGCCGGTTATGGCGCTACGTTGTTGCCCCATGAAGCGAGCACGCCTTTGCCTGACAGCCGGATCGTGATGCGTCCAATCCAGCCCTTGCTGTGGCGCCAACTGGGGATTGCCCACCGCGCCGGGGACATCGAGCGGCCAACGCAACATGTGCTGGATGTGTTGTGGGGGTTGAGTGCGGGGTAGCGCCTTAAAGTTGTGTGTACCGTGCGGGACGGGTAGCCTTGCGCCCCGATGTAACTAGCCATTTCAAGGAAGGAAGCGCGCGTGAGGATTTTTCAAGGAGTGATCGGGTTGGCGGGATTAGGCCTGTTGCTCGGTTGCAGCGTTGCCCAGGCTAAAGACGGTGTCTCCTTTGGCGACGATCCGCTTGGGTGGTCATTCCTGAAGTTCTCCACCTTCACCTTGCTGACTTCGGAACTGACCACCCGTCCCGGCAGCTTTCTTTCAGCCAAGAATGACGCGTTGGCGTTTGTAGGGTCCGAGGGCCAGATCCGGGGTGCGTATTTTGAGCAGGCGTTGCGGGATTTTCGCGGTGCTGGCGGTAACCCTGATGTCAGCGATGCGCAGTTTGCCGAGGCGGTGGCGGTGATTGAGTAAACACGTTTCAACCCTGAACTTGACCTGCTCATGGAGAGCTTATGCCATTTCGTAACGTCCTCGTTTTTACCCATCTCGCCTTAGCGCTGTTGCTTTCAGGCTGCGCAAACCCTCAGGTTGCTGTCGCACCGGCGGCGCCCTTTGATCTTGAACCCCTGGGCCAGCCGCTGGCGCAGACCAGCGTCCGTACTGCGCTGATCGACCAGATCATCGTCAAGGACCCGGTGGTGATCTCATCGCAATAGCCGGTTCTCGCGCCTTCTGATAACGATGCGCGCATCGCCAAACTACGCAAAGCAGACGGCGGCGCACTGCCTGACGGTTACTGGGCACTCTACAAACAAAACCTTGAAGCGATGCAGTACGACCTCAATCACCAGCATGACGCCGCTCGTGTGCAGTACGAGCAGACGTATCGTGACGAATTGAGCCGAGTGGATGACCGCACGCTGCAAGTCATGGCCACGGCGCCCACGACGCTGGATGAGCCGACGCGGCGTCAGTGGAACGCCCGCATGGCCGATAGACAGTCGCATTACATAAAGACCAGCGAGCAATCGCTGCGCGCCGCTGCCGATGCGCATATCAATCGCATGGCCTTGATGGACCGACAATACAACGTGTGCGCACGTAACCCGGAGTGCTGGGATGCGCCGGTTAAGAAGTAATGCGCTGTCCTTGACCATGACGCGCTGAATCATACGATTGGGCTATGAGTGCCTTAGTGACTCAGGAATTTACACAGACCTGAATCTCCTTGAGATTGGCGCGGTCGTTTTTTCAAGGAGTCAGCCATATGTCCCTACCCGAACCGTTCACCCATGCACAGCTCCCCATGACGGTCGACGGTGTGCCGTTGAGCATCGCAACGATCCACCGCGCGGGCGGCCTGGCGCCAATCGTGTTCCTGCATGGCTTTGGCTCCACCAAGGAAGACTACGCCGACATCGTCCAGCAACCTGCATTCGACGGTCACCCGTTTGTGGCCTACGACGCCCCCGGTTGCGGTGAAAGCCAGTGCGGCGACCTGTCGAAGATCTCAATCCCGTTCCTGCTGCAAACCGCCACGCAAGTGCTTGACCACTTCAACATCGAGCGCTTCCATCTAGTAGGCCACTCCATGGGCGGGCTCACCGCTCTGATGCTGGCGCACCAGTTCCCGGGCAGGGTGCTGAGCTTTGTCGATATCGAAGGCAATATCGCGCCGGAAGACTGCTTCCTCAGCCGGCAGATCGTCGACTACCCGGCAGATGATCCCGAGGCGTTTTTCAGCGCCTTTATCGAGCGCACTCGCCAGGCACCGGCCTACGCCAGTGCGCTGTATTCGGCGAGCCTGAGGCACAAGGTGCGTGCCGGTGCGGTGCGGGGGATTTTCCAGTCCATGGTCGAGCTGTCCGATAACGCCGACCTGATGGGCAAGTTCCTCGGCCTGGAATGCCCGCGCCTGTTCATGTACGGCGAGCAGAATGCACACCTGTCGTACCTGGCGCATATCCAGGCGCAGGGCGTGCGGCTGGCGCCGATTGCGCAGTGCGGGCACTTCCCGATGTACTCCAACCCGATCGCGATGTGGAAGCAGATTGCGGACTTTCAGCACAGCTGATCTCAACCGCCAGCGATCAGACAGGCCCGAAAGCACAAGACTTACGCCTCGAAACCCGGATAATGGCGGCCATATTTTGCTCGCTATTCTGGTAAACCCGCATGGAAATCAAGGTCAATTTTCTCGACAACCTTCGACTTGAAGCCAAGTTCGACGACTTCACCGTGGTGGCCGACCAGCCTATTCGCTACAAAGGCGATGGCTCGGCCCCGGGTCCGTTCGATTACTTCCTGGCTTCGTCGGCGTTGTGTGCGGCTTACTTTGTGAAGTTGTACTGCGAAACCCGCAACATCCCCACCGACAACATTCGCCTGTCCCAGAACAACATTGTCGACCCGGAAAACCGCTACAACCAGATCTTCAAGATCCAGGTAGAGCTGCCGGCGGATATCTCTGATAAAGACCGCCAGGGCATCCTGCGTTCCATCGACCGTTGCACCGTGAAGAAAGTGGTGCAGGCCGGGCCGGAGTTTGTGATCGAGGAAGTGGAAAACCTGGATGCCGATGCCCAGGCATTGCTGATGCCAAGCGCGGCGTCGGATGCGGGCACCTACATCGCGGGCAAGGACCTGCCGCTGGAAACAACCATCGCCAACATGTCGGCCATTCTGGCGGGCCTGGGCATGAAGATTGAAATCGCTTCGTGGCGCAATATCGTGCCCAACGTGTGGTCGCTGCATATCCGCGATGCGCACTCGCCAATGTGCTTTACCAACGGCAAGGGCGCGACCAAGGAAGGCGCGCTGGCGTCGGCGTTGGGCGAGTTTATCGAGCGGCTGAACTGCAACTTCTTCTACAACGACCAGTTCTGGGGCGAAGACATCGCCAATGCGCCCTTCGTGCATTACCCGGATGAGCGCTGGTTCAAGCCCGGCCGCAAGGACGAACTGCCGCCGGAGATTCTCGACGCCCATTGCCTGCATATCTACAACCGCGATGGCGAGCTGCGTGGCTCGCACCTGTACGACACCAACTCCGGCAACGAGGAGCGCGGCATTGTTTCGCTGCCGTTCGTGCGCCAGTCCGACGGCGAGGTGGTGTATTTCCCGTCCAACCTGATCGAGAACCTGTACCTCAGCAACGGCATGAGTGCCGGTAACACCTTGGCTGAAGCGCAGGTGCAGTGCCTGTCGGAAATCTTCGAGCGTGCGGTAAAACGCGAAATCATCGAAGGCGAATTCGCGCTGCCGGATGTACCGCAGGAAGTGCTGGCGAAGTTCCCGGGCATCCTGGCCGGTATTCAGGGCCTGGAAGCCCAAGGCTTTCCGGTACTGGTGAAGGATGCGTCCCTGGGCGGTGAATTCCCAGTGATGTGCGTCACCTTGATGAACCCGCGCACCGGCGGCGTATTTGCTTCGTTCGGCGCGCACCCAAGCCTGGAAGTGGCGCTGGAACGCAGCCTGACGGAACTGCTGCAAGGCCGAAGCTTCGAAGGCCTGAATGACTTGCCGCAGCCGACGTTTGAAGGCCACGCAGTGACCGAGCCGAACAACTTCGTCGAGCACTTCATCGACTCCAGCGGCGTGGTGTCGTGGCGCTTCTTCAGCTCCAAGTCGGATTACGAGTTCGTCGAATGGGACTTCTCCGGCCAGGGTGAAAACTCCAACGCCGAAGAGGCGGCAACCTTGTTTGGCATCCTCGAAGGCATGGGCAAGGAAGTGTACATGGCGGTGTACGAGCACATCGGCGCGACCGCCTGCCGCATCCTGGTGCCGGATTATTCGGAGATCTATCCGATCGACGATCTGATCTGGGACAACACCAACAAGGCGCTGTTTTTCCGCGAAGACATCCTGAACCTGCATCGCCTTGATGAGGCTGAATTGAAGGGTCTGGTTGAGCGTCTGGTGGAAAGCGAGCTGGACGACTACACCGACATTACCACCTTGATCGGCATCGAATTTGATGACAACACGGCGTGGGGTCAGCTGACGATTCTGGAATTGAAGCTGCTGATTTACCTGGCCTTGCAGCAGTTTGAAGAGGCCAAGGAACTGGTGGAAATGTTCCAGCAGTACAACGACAACACGGTCGAGCGTGGCTTGTTCTACCAGGCCGTGAATGCGGTGCTGGAGATGGAACTGGACGAAGACCTGGAACTGGCGGACTACGAAGTGAACTTCCGCCGCATGTTTGGCAACGAGCGGATGGATGCGGCGATAGGGTCGGTGAATGGTAGCGTGCGGTTCTATGGTTTGACGCCGACGAGCATGAAGCTGGAAGGGCTGGATCGGCACCTGCGGTTGATCGACAGCTACAAGAAGCTGCACGCGGCGCGGGCCAATACGGCGCGCTAACCTGCTAGTGAGGGAACCCTTGTGGGAGCTGGCTTGCCTGCGATGCAGGCAACTCGGTGTATCTGGTACACCCAGTTGATGCCATCGCAGGCAAGCCAGCTCCCACAGGGTTTAGCGTTGTCCTGACGCGTTACAGAGTCCAACCCAACCCCAGCGCCTTGTGCAACGACGCAAAGTCCTTGAGCAACGCCGCGTCCCCGGAAATCCGGCTTTCCTGCGCCTGATACCGCGTACGTTCCGCATCCAGCCAGTCCAGCGTGCTCGCCGTGCCTGCTTTATAACGCTGGCGCGTCAGGTCCGCAGCCCGTACCGCCGAAGACTCCACATTACGCAGCAGCACCACGTTCTGCCGCTGGTTGCCATACCGGGCCAACGCCACATCCGCATCACGCAACGCACTCAACACCACGCTTTTGTAATGCGCGAGGGCCTCGTCGCGCCCGGCTTCGGCGCCTTTGACATTGGCCGCCACCCGGCCGAAATCCAGTGCGTTCCAGGTCAAACGCGGCAACAGCAGCCAGGTGCCGCTGTCCTTGCGCGCCAGGTGCCCGGGGTCGGCCGCCGAGAACGACAAGTCACCCATCAGGCTGAGCTTGGGAAACCAGTCGGCGGTTTTCTCGCCGATCTGCGCGTTGCTGGAGGCCAGCTGGCGCTCGGCGACGCGGATGTCAGGCCGTGCTTTCAGGATCGCCGCCGGGTCGGCAAACGGCACCTGGCTCGGGATGGCGGGCAGGGCGCGGGGCGTGCTGAGCTGTGCGTCCAGCTCGCCCGGTTCCAGGCCGCAGAGCAGGTTCAGTTGATCCACGGCCTCGACAATGGAGGCTTGCAACGGCAGTCGCTGGGCCCGGGTATTTTCTGCCTGGGTCAGTACCTGCTCCAGTTGCAACTGTGAGGCCACACCACGGCTGCGCCGTTGCTGGGTCAAGTCCAGCGCCTGCTGCTCGATGTCGACACTGGCGTCCACCAGGGCGAGGCGTGCCTGTTGGTCGCGCAGGTCGGCGTAGGTCTGCACCACCTCGGCCGCCAACTGCACCTGGGCATCGGCCAGTTGCGCCTGCGAAGCGTCGTTTTCCGCCTGGGCCGCCTCGATGGCACGCCGGGTGCCGCCAAACAGGTCGGCTTCCCAGCTGGCATCAAAGCCGGCGAGGTAAAGGCTCAATGGCCCGCGACCGCCGCCACTGCTGCCACCCAGCGCCGAGGTGTCGGGGGAGCGCAGCTTGAGCATCGCCGCATCGCCGGTGACCTTGGGCAGGGCGTTGGCATTGGCGCCACTCAGGCTGGCCCGCGATTGCTTGAGTCGGGCCTGGGCGGTCGCCATGTCGGGGCTGTTTTGCAGCGCTTGGGCCACCAGTTGATTGAGTTGCGGATCGCCGAGGGCTTGCCACCATTGGGCGACACCCGGCGTACTCGACTCGCTGCCTGCGTGAGGCAAGCGCCCGGCCGCCAGGGTTTTTGGCGCGGCATCCGGTGCGCCATGGTAGTCCGGCCCCACAGTACAGGCTGCCAGCAGCCCGACGGTGAAGAGCAGGGGAAGTGAGCGATAAATCATGTTCGTTGGCCTGCCTGCGCCGCGCGCTTTTTCAGGATGAAGATCAGGGGAAGGCACGCCAGCATGGCGAGTCCCAGCACGTAGAACGCGTCGTTATAGGCCATCACCGCCGCTTGTTGGGCGATGTCGTTGGCCAGGTGGCTGAGGGCTTGCAGCGAGGCGGTGGACGGGTCGCCGCTTTGCGCCAGGTAGCTGGCGGTGTTGCTCGCCATCTGGTCCTGGGTCAACTGGGTGTTGGCCTGGATGCCTTCGCGCAGCATGTCGTCATGGAAGTGGCTGCGCCGGTCCATCAGTACGCCGAGCAGCGCCAGCCCCAATGTGCCGCCGAGGTTGCGCGACATGTTGTAGAGCCCGGCGGCATCGCCCGCATCGCGGGTTTCCACCGAGCGCATGGACAGCTGACTGAGGGGCATCATCACCAGGATCTGCCCGAAGCCCCGCAGTATCTGCGACCAGTAAAAATCATGGCCGACGCTCTGGGCGGTGAGCTGGGTGTCGAGAAAACAGCTGGCCCAGTACATCAACAGACCCACGCCGACCATCATCCTGAGGTCCAGGCGGCCAAGCATTCTCGGCAGAATCGGCATCAGCAAAAACGCCGGAATCCCCGACAGCAGCATGATTGAACCTGACTGTTGCGCGTTGTAGCCGGACAAGATCCCGAGGAACTGCGGCACCAGATACGCCGTGCCATACAACCCGGCGCCGACCGCCGTGGCAATCAGCAGCACGCTGCCAAAGCTGCGGTTGAGCACCAGTTGCAGGCGCAGGATCGGCGTGCTCGAGCGGACTTGCCCGACGGCGATCAGGAAGAAACCGATCACCATCGTGATGCTTAACCCGATGATCAACTGCGAGTCGAACCAGTGTTCACGCTGGCCTTCTTCCAGCACCACGGTGAGTGAGCTCAAGCCCATGGCCAGGCCAATGATGCCCAGCCAGTCGGCCTTGATGAATTGCTGAAGGTTCATGCGCTCGCTGGGCAGGCCGGTGATCAGCAGGGTGATCAAGGTGATGCTGACAGGCAGGTTGATGAAGAAGCACCAGCGCCAGTTGATGTTTTCCGTGAGCCATCCGCCAATCACCGGGCCCAACAGTGGGCCGAGGATCACGGTCATGCCAAACATTGTGGTGCCGATTGCCAACTGGTGGGCGGGGAGGCGGGTGCGCACGATGGTCTGCGCAGTCGGGATCATTGCGCCGCCGGCAAAGCCCTGGCCGATGCGCCCGGCAATCATCGCGCCGAGGCTTGAAGACAGGCCACAGAACATCGAGAAAAAAGTGAACATCAACGCGGTGCCGATCAGGAATCGGCGCAGGCCGAATACCCGCGTCAGCCAGGCTGCGAGGGGGATCATGACGATTTCCGACATCAGGTAACCCGTGGCGATCCACGTGCCTTCAGTTCCAGTTGCGCCGATCTGGCCCTGGATTTGCGGGAGTGCCGAGTTGGTGATCGAGATGTCCAGGGTCGCCAGCAACGCCCCCAGCGAGCCGGCGGCGACCGCGATCCAGTCCGTCAGCGAGGCGTTGCGCGGTTTGTCCGCGGGCACCTCGGTCAAGATGGCTTCAGCCATGGTTGGTGTCTGCCGTGTGGGTGCGAGTGTCGACCTCTACGGTGGCGGACAAGCCGGGTACCAGTGCCTGGCGAACGTCGTCATCCGGTACATCCAGGGAAATCCGCACGGGCACCCGCTGCACGATCTTGGTGAAGTTGCCGGTGGCGTTCGACGGCGGCAGCAACGCGAACTGCGCGCCGGTGCCGGGGGAGAGGCTGTCGATATGGCCCTGGATGGCATGGCCGGGCAGTGCGTCTACATGCACGGTGACGGTCTGCCCGGCGCGCATCTCGCCGATCTGGGTTTCCTTGTAGTTGGCGGTCAGGTAGATCGCGCTGACCGGCACCACCGTCAACAGGCGCGTGCCCGGCTGCACGTATTGGCCGACACGCACACCACGGTCAGCCACGCGACCGTCGAGGGGGCTGCGGATCACCGCGTCGTCCACATCCAGCTGGCTTTGCGCTTCACTGGCCTTGGCCACGCCGAGTTGTGCCTGGGCTTGCTTCAGCTGGGCTTCGAGGGTGCCGTAGCGGGTTTGGCTGGAGCGCAATGCGGCCTGCTTGGCGGCCACGGTGCTGCGGGCTTGGGCGAGTTGGTTATTGAGCTGCGCCAGGCGCTCTTCCGGCTCGGCACCGGAACGCGCCAAGGGGGCATAACGCGCGACTTCGGTTTGGGCGTGCTGGGCGTCGGCTTGGGCGCCTTGGAGTTGGGCGCGCGCTTCGGCGATGGTCGAGTCCTGTTGCACCAGGTCGGCCTGGGCCTTGGCAAAGTCGGCCTCGCGGGCGGCAATCGTCGCCGAGGCTTCGTCACTCACCGCCTGGTATTTACGGGCGTCCAGGCGCACCAGCACGTCGCCGCGCTTCACGTTCTGGTTATCCGCCACCAACACCTCGGCTACGTAGCCGTTGATTTTGGGGGCGACGCTGATGCTGTCGGCTTGCAGGTAAGCGTCGTCGGTGGTCTCGATAAAGCGCCCGGTGAGCCACCACCAGGCGCCCCACGCCAGCCCGGCCAACAGCGCCACGCCGGCGAGACTCAGCAGAATCCGTCGGGCTTTGCCGCGTTGGCCGTTGACGGTGGTTTCAGGAATGACCTGAGAAGAGGGAGGTGCAGCGGACATCAAGTCACTCCAGTTTTATATCAGTTGGAATAAATTCGTTTTTTCGCGAAAATTTGTCAACTGGTATATTTTGGTTACGTTAAAAAAATGGAGTTACCCATGGCACGACACAAACCGGCCGCCGAAGGGGGTTATCAGCGGGGTGAAGAAACCCGTGCACGTATTGTCGAGGCTGCCGTCGTGGTCTTTGGCGAGCGCGGCTACGACGGTGCGTCCACCCGGGACATCGCGAATGCCGCCGGGGTCAATGCGCCAGCGATCCAGTACTACTTCGACGGCAAGGAAGGCGTCTACCTGGAATGCGTCGAGCATTTGATCACGCTGTTATGGCGGAAAATGGCGCCCACTGTTGAAGCGGCCGAAAGCGCATTGGCGGAAGACGGCGCTAATGATCAAGGGTTGATCGAAGCCTCATTGGGCATCCTGGGCGCAGTGGTTTCCACGATCCAGGACAGTCCCCAGACTACTGCGTGGCGAGCGTTTCTTGATCGTCATCAGGCTGGACTGTGCCCCGAAAGCGCGACCATGGCTTTCGAGGAACGCTTCAAGGCGCGCATCGCCAACGTGATCCGCCTGCTGATCGCGCGCCTGGCGGGCCTTGCCGTTGACGACGAGCGCACGGTGATTCACTCCATGGCGCTGTTCACCCAGGGCCTGGCGTTTCGGGTGCAGAAACCCAAGCTGCTATCAGCTTTGAACTGGACTGAAGTGAACCAGAAGGAAATGGAGTTGGTGCGGGAGGTGGTGCTGATGCAGGCGCGGTTCACCCTCGAAGGCCTGGTACGGCACCGGGGCCGGCACTGACCTCAGCGCTTGCTGAACGCCAGCCGGGCTGCGAACAGCACAAAGATCATGCCGGTGGTGCGGTCCATCCACTTGATCACCTTTTCGCGTCGCAGCACACCGGCCAAAGGCTGCGTGGCGCCAATCAGTATCAGTGACCAGATCAGGCTGATCACTACATGGATGCTGACCAGGCCGAACGTCCATACCACCATGGAATGCCCCTGGGGAATGAACTGCGGCAGGAAGGAAACGTAGAAAATCCCGATCTTGGGGTTGAGCACGTTGCCCATCATGCCCTTCAAAAACCAGTTGGCGCCGGGTTTCCCATCGGCCTCGACGGGTGCCAGCGAGCTGCGCGGGCGCAACAGCATGTTCAGGCCCAGCCAGGCCAGGTAAGCCGCGCCGCAATACTTCAAGACGTTGAAGGCCACCTCGGACACGGCAATCAACGCGCCCAGCCCAAAGGCAACCGCGGCACCCCATAACAAACAGCCGGCGTTGATGCCCAGGGTGGCGCGCAGCGCTTGTTGCTTGCCCTCGACGGTGGCGGTGCGCAGCACCAGGGCCGTGTCCAGCCCTGGGGTCAGCGTCAGCAGTGTGGCGGCGAAGGTAAAGGCCAGCAGGTTATCGGTGATGGACATGGATATTTACCTGGATAAAGCCCTGGAAATCGTCATCTGCTTCTGCTGCGCGAATTCGGGAGGGCGCATCTCTCGCATGATGGCGGCATGGCTGGCGTCGGTTTCCTCGGGCGGTGGCATGGTAAAGCGCCCGCCAAACAGACGATCCCAAATGCCCATGCTGCCTCCCTGTATACGCGGCTTTCCTTATTGGTGAAGCAGGTTACTGTCATGGACGCAGGGCTGTCGATACTGTGCAAGAATATGGCGCTTAGCCACTTAGGGAACTCAAGGATGAAAACGCTGTGTGCTGCGCTGTTGTTGACGGTTGTAACCACCCTGGTCCAGGCCAATGAGGTTCGGATCGGCTTCCAGGAAATAGTGATTCCCGACGCTGAGCACGGCAGGCCGTTGCAGGTGGCGGTGTGGTACCCGACCCATGCTTCCGGCACACCAGAACTGATTGCTGACAATCCGGTGTTTGTCGGCGCACCCGCCTTGAAGGAGGCCACGCCGGCTGCTGGCGAACACCCGCTGGTGGTGATCTCCCACGGCATTTTCGGCAACTGGATCAACCAGTCGTGGCTCGCCAGTGCGTTGGCCGGGCAGGGTTACATCGTTGCCTCGCCCAACCACCCCGGCACTACCAGCAAGGACCGCACCCAGCCCGCGGCCTCCGAACTATGGAAACGTCCCCTTGATATCCATCGGGTGATTGATGCCGTGATCGCACAGCCAAAACGCTTTGGCGCGGTGGCCGAGCACAAGATCGCCGTGGTGGGGCACTCGCTCGGCGGCTGGACCGCGATGGAAGTTGGCGGCGCACGCTTCGACCCACAGCGCTTTACCGAGGACTGCAAGGTGCATTCCGAGATCGCCCCTTGCAAGGCGTACGACCTGATCGAGGTGGGTCGCACGGAGCAGGCCAAACAGCGCCTGGCCGAGGACTTGAGCGACAAGCGCGTGGAGGCCATCGTTTCGCTGGACCTGGGCTTTGCCCGCGGCTTCAGCGACGAAAGTCTGGCGGCGCTGAACCGGCCCACACTGGTGATTGCGGCGGGTACGCCGTCCCCGGAATTGCCCGCCGCGCTGGAGTCGGCCGACTTGGCCAAGCGCTTGCCGCAGGCCACGTCGCGCTACGTGGAAATCAGCGACGCCACGCACTTCAGCTTCCTGCCCCTCTGCAAGCCGGGCGCGGTGGAGCGGATTGAACAGAGCGACCCCGGTGAAGGCTTTATCTGCCTGGATGCCAAGGGGGCTCGTCCCAAGCCGCAGATTCAGCAGCAGGTAATCAGCTTGATCAGTGAGTTCCTGCAGCAGTCCCTGCGCTAGCCGTTAGCTGCCTTTGCGTCGAGGCGTTATGTTCGATTCCGGTCTGCCGCCGGAATCGCCACCCGACTCGTCGCCTTCACCTCCTTCAACGCCAAACTCGACTGAATCGACGCAATCCCCAACTGCCGCCGCAACACGCTCTCCACAAAATCGCTGTACGCATCCAGATCCTCCGCCAGCACCTGCAACAGATAATCCGCATCCCCAGTGATCTTGTGGCACGCCTGCACCTGCGGCAGTTCCTTGATCACTGCTTCAAAATCTTCCGGCGTATGGTCGGAATGCACCGCAAACCGCACGTGCACAAACGCCATGATTTCCAGGCCCAGCATCTTGCGATCGAGGTTGGCCTGGTAGTCCTTGATCACGCCTTCTTCCTCCAGCCGCTTACGCCGTCTCCAGCACGGCGTGAGGCTAAGGGACAGGCGTTCGCTGAGTTCGGCGTTGGAGATACTCGCGTCTTCCTGCAGCAACGCGAGGATGGCGAGATCGGTGTCGTCAAGTGCGACCTGTTTGGTTTTATTTTTCTTCATGGCGGCTCATTGGGGTAAAAATGCCCGATTACGCTAGCATCGGCGCACATAAAAGCAAAGAAAGCCCACCGTAGCCAGAACAAAATAATCACCTGTCTTTCACGGGTGGATGTCTTTCATGTTGACTGTTTTTAGTGATTCTCATCGTTTGCACCATGGCACCGAACTCAAGGATGGCGTGCTCAAACCGTCCTTCGAACAACCCAGCCGGGCCGACACCGTGCGTGACCGGGTCAAGCATGTGGGCCTGGGCGATATCATCGTCCCGCGCAAGTTTGACCGGGCCTGTTACGTCAACGCCCACAGTGAACGCTACGTGTCTTTCCTGGAAACCGCCTGGGCTGAATGGACCGCCATCGGCCGTGCCCACGACGCCTTGCCGCTGGTGTGGCCGGTGCGTGACCTGGCCAATGAGCAGGTGCCGGAATTCATCGACGGCAAGCTCGGCTTCTTCGCGATGGATGCCGGTTCACCCATCACCAGTGCCACCTGGGAAGCGGTGAAGACCAGCGCCGATATCGCGCTCACCGGCCTGGCGTTGATCGATGAAGGCCACAACAGCGCCTTCGCCTTGTGCCGTCCACCGGGCCACCATGCGGCGCGGGAATACATGGGCGGTTATTGCTACCTGAATAACGCGGCCATCGCAGCGCAGCAGGCGATCACTCAAGGCGCCAAGCGTGTTGCGGTGCTGGACGTGGATTTCCACCACGGTAACGGCACGCAGAACATTTTCTACGACCGCAGTGACGTGATGTTCGTCTCGCTGCATGGCGAACCGTCCGTGTCGTATCCGTACTATTCGGGCTTCAGTACCGAGCGCGGCACAGGGGCAGGCGAGGGCTTCAACCTCAACTACCCGCTGGCAAAAAACACCGGTTGGAGCACCTATAGAGACGCGTTGCTCGACGCCTGCATCCAACTGCGAAAGTTCTCACCTGAAGTGCTGGTGATCTCCCTCGGCGTCGACACCTTCAAGGACGATCCCATCAGCCATTTCCTCCTCGAAAGCCGCGACTTTCTGGGCATTGGCGAGATCATCGCCAGCGTCGGCGTGCCCACCCTGTTTGTGATGGAAGGCGGTTACATGGTCGATGAAATCGGCATCAATGCCGTCAACGTGCTGCATGGTTTCGAGAACAAACACGCCTGATCCCGACCCCATTCCAACAATAAAAACCGCCTGACTTTTTTCTGCCAAAACTCAAAAACATAACAAGAGGTTTTGTGATGAAAACAACTGCGCCCGGGCTGATTGAAAAGCCTGCTTTGCAACGCACCCTCAACAACCGGCATATCCAGCTGATGGCCATGGGCGGTGCGATTGGCACCGGCCTGTTCATGGGCTCGGGCAAGATCATCGCGCTGTCCGGCACCTCGATCATCCTGATCTACATGATCATCGGGCTGTTTGTGTATTTTGTGATGCGCGCCATGGGCGAGCTGCTGTTATCCAACCTCAACTTCAAAAGCTTCGCCGACTTTGCCGGTGCCTACCTGGGGCCGCGTGCGGCGTTTTTTCTCGGCTGGTCGTATTGGCTGAGCTGGAGCGTGGCGGTGGTGGGGGATGCGGTGGTGGTCGGGGGCTTTTTCCAGTATTGGTTCCCGGACGTGCCGGCCTGGATCCCGGCGATAGCGATGTTGCTGACCCTGTTTGCCTTGAATGTGCTGACGGTGAGGTTATTCGGCGAGGTGGAGTTCTGGTTTGCGATCATCAAGATCATCGCCGTGGTGACCTTGATCAGCGTGAGCGTGGTATTGATCGTCAGCTCGTTTGTGTCACCCACCGGTGTCACGGCTTCCCTCAATCATTTGCTGGATAAGCAGGCGGCGTTTCCCAATGGCTTGTTCGGGTTCTTTGCCGGATTCCAGATGGCGATCTTTTCGTTTGCCGGCACTGAGTTGATTGGCACGGCGGCGGCGGAAACCCGCTCGCCGGAGAAGACGCTGCCCAAGGCGATCAACTCGATTCCGCTGCGGATCATCCTGTTCTATGTGCTGGCCCTGGCGTGCATCATCGCAGTGACGTCCTGGGAGCAGGTGTCACCGAGCAAGAGTCCGTTTGTCGAGCTGTTCCTGGTGGCCGGCTTTCCTGCCGCCGCGGGGATTGTGAATTTTGTGGTGCTGACGTCAGCGGCTTCCTCGGCCAACAGTGGAGTGTTTTCGGCCAGTCGCATGTTGTTTGGTTTGGCGGATCTGGGGGACGCACCGGGGATATTCCGACGGCTATCAAAAAGCAGCGTGCCGTTTATCAGCCTGGCGTTTACCACCTTCCTGATGCTGCTTGGCTTGCTGCTGCTGTTTATAGTCCCGGAAGTGATGACGGCCTTTACCATCGTCTCCACCGTTTCGGCGATTCTGGTGATCTTTACCTGGTCGACTATCCTGGCGTCCTACATTGCCTATCGGAAAAAGTGCCCGGAGCTACATGAAAAATCCCTCTACAAAATGCCCGGTGGCGTGCCGTTGGCGTGGGTTTCACTTGGCTTCCTGGCGTTCGTACTTTGCTTGCTGGCACTTCGCCCAGATACCCGCCTGGCCCTTTGCGTGATGCCTGCCTGGTTTATGTGGCTGGCGGTTGCCTACCATTTCTCGCATTTTCGCCACCGACTCCAGCCTGATCAGCACACCGCACGTTAGCGGTCGTCATACAACTCAACGGCATTCAACCCTCGGAAAAGGCCGGCTTTTACGGCCTTTTCATGACGGTTTTTTCATTCCAACATGACAAAGATTTCACAATCTGCGCCATAGACCCCATGCCACAATCCGCAGCGTTTGCAGGGCCGCAACGGTATTCGCTCGAAGGACAGTAAAAAAATAATGTTCACAGGGGCGCAGTAAATGAAACTCTCTACATTAGCGTTGGCCATCACGGCGGCTGTCCTTGCACAACAAGCCAGCGCAGATGGTTTTGGTCTTGGTTCACTCGGCACGGGTGACGGCCATAGCGGCTTCCTCGAAGACAGCCACTCGTCGATCAGTTCGCGCACCATGTACTACAACGCCGACGTTCACTCCGGCACCGCGAACGACCTGCGTGAAGCGGCTCAAGTACTGCGTTTCGACTACAAATCCGGCTACACCCAAGGCACCATCGGGGTAGGTTTTGACGTGATGGCGTTCGGCGCCTTGCGTCTCGACGGTGGCGATGGCCACGCAGCGGGCAATGGCCTGTCGGGTAACGGCAACAGCTTCTTCCCGGTGAAGAACAACGGCACCGAGCCTGCTGACAGCTTCGGTCGTGCAGCCGGCAACGTTAAATTCCGTATTTCCCAGACTGAATTGCACGTGGGCGGTGGTTTGGCGCCGATCCTGCCGATCCTGGTGTCCAACGATAGCCGCGCAGCGCCGCAAACGTTCGATGGCGGTATCCTGACCTCCAAGGACATCCCTAACGTCACCTTCACCGGTGGCGAGCTGAACAAGGCTGAAGGTCGTGCATCGAGTAACTCCACAGGCTTGAGCGTTGCCGGTGCCACTCGCGACAGCGACAGCTTCCGTTTTGGCGGCGTTGACTACCAGCCGTTTGGTTCTTCTGACAACGTCATCGCTAAAAACCTGACGTTGCAGTACTACTACGCCAACCTGGAAGACTTCTACAAACAGAACTATTTCGGCCTGGTGCACGTACTGCCGTTGGGCAATGACCAATCGTTCAAAACCGACCTGCGCTATTTCGACAGCACCAGCGACGGTAAAAACGGTTCGGCCGGCTATGCGTTCAACAACAACGGCGGCTATGCCAAGCACGCTGGTGAAGTCGACAACAAAACCTACAGTGCTGCATTCACGTACCAGTTGGGCGGCAGTCAGTTGATGCTCGGCCACATTGGCGTGAGCGATGACGGCGGCTTCGTCTGGGTCAACCAGGGCAGCATCGCCGACCCAACCGCACAAGGCGCGGCGGGCTCCGACTTCTACCTGTTTACGGACGCAGTGGTTGGGCAGTTCTCCCGCGCGGGCGAGCAGGTCAATTTCGGCCAGTATCTGTATGACTTCAGAACCCTGGTGCCTGGCCTGAAAGCGTCCATTGCTTACCTCAACGGCAGCGACATCAAGGCCAAGGTTGCCGGTGGCAGCGATCAGTCGGAACGCGAAACCGATTTCCGTCTTGATTACGTCGTGCAGGAAGGCCCGCTGAAAGGCTTCGGTACCACCTTCCGTACTGGTAGCTACCACGGCCACAACACCGGCACTGCCGACCAGGATCAAACCCGCCTGATCTTCAACTACACCTACGCGCTGTTTTAATGAGTCGTCGGTAAACGCTCCACCTGAAGGCCGCCCATTGGGCGGCCTTTTTTTTGCGTGGGATTCCCGGCAGAGCAGGGCGCTATAGTTGTTTTTACACAACGCTACGTTTGATCATGCGCGGCAATTCCTAACCTATAAGTCAAGAAAAGGACCGTTCCCATGAAAGTCAGTGCACGCAACGTATTCAAAGGCCAGGTCAGCCAGGTCCAGGACGGCGCGGTCAACGCTGAAGTGGTGTTGACCCTGCCCGGCGGCGAACAGTTGGTGGCGGTGGTGACCATGGAAAGCATCCGCAACCTGGGCATTGCCGTAGGCAAGGAAGCGGTCGCGCTGATCAAGGCGCCGTGGGTGATGCTGATGACTGAATCCAGCGACATCCGCCTGTCGGCCCGCAACTGCCTGGAAGGCAAGGTGCTGAGCGTGAATGACGGTGCGGTGAATGCTGAGGTGGTAATCGAATTGGCGGGCGGTTCGAAGGTGTTTTCCATCGTGACCCGCGATGCGGTAACCGAGTTGGGTTTGAAGCCGGGCGTGAGTGCCACGGCGGTGATCAAGGCGTCCCATATCATCCTGGGTGTGCCGGCCTGATAACACCCCACACAACGTAGCAGCTGTCGAGCCCGAGCGAGGCTGCGTTTGCGGTGTATCTGACACACCGCCGACGCAGCCTCGCTCGGGCTCGACAGCTGCTACGGGATGTCCGGTTGCCGCGGCGTTTGTTGTGGGAGAGGGCTATTGCGCTAAGGCGCCAGCCGGGTGAACACATAATCATGGTTCTTCACCAGCGCCTGGTGGCAGGCAAAGCACGTCTCATGCTGCGCCTGGTCCACCGGTTTGCCATTGATGAACCGCCCAAAACCCCAGCCTCCCGTCGCTGCGTATTTCTTCGAATCCTTGACCATGAACTGCACGGTGGTGGCCGCGCCGGGAATCGACGCGGTCTTGAACTCGGGCGACTGCACATGTTTCCACGCCAGCTTGGCCAGCACGGTGCCGTCGGGGAAGGGCAGCGTACCGTCGCGGTAGGCCTTGAGCGCGACCTTGTTGCCCAGTACCACGCGCAGTTCATTCAACGGGTCGGCTTCCTGGGCCGGCGCGACGAGTTCCCATTGGCGGTAGCCGTCGGGAATCGTCACGCCGTAGATCGGCGATGGCTCGCTGGTGGTAGAGCCGCCAAAGGCGAACCCGGTCGCCGTGGCCACCACGGCGGCGGTTGCAGCGACGAGTGCAGCAAGGTGCAGGCGCTTCATCACAGGTGATCCGCATCAATTACAGCCTTGGCAAAAGCTTGCGGTGCTTCCTGCGGCAGGTTGTGGCCGATGCCGCCGCTGATCAACCGGTACTCGTATTTGCCGGTAAAGTGCTTGGCGTAGTCTTCCGCTGCCGGATGCGGTGCGCCGTTGGCGTCGCCTTCCAGGGTGATGGTGGGCACGCCGATGGACGGGGCAGTGGCGAGTTTTTGCTCCAGCGCTGCGTATTTCTTTTCACCCTGCACCAGCCCGAGGCGCCAGCGGTAGTTGAAGATCGACACGGCGACATGGTCGGGGTTGTCCAGGCCTTTGGCGCTGCGGTCGAAGGTGGCGTCGTCAAACGCCCATTTCGGCGAGGCGATCTGCCAGATCAGCTTGGCGAAGTCGTGGGTGTTTTTTGCATAGCCGGCGGCGCCGCGGTCGGTGGCGAAGTAGAACTGGTACCACCATTGCAGCTCGGCCTTGGGCGGCAGCGGGTTCTTGCCGGCAGCCTGGTTGCCGATCAGGTAGCCGCTGACCGACACCAGCGCCTTGACCCGCTCCGGCCACAGCGCGGAGACGATGTCGGCGGTGCGTGCGCCCCAGTCGTAGCCGCCGAGCACCGCGTGTTTGACTTTCAGTGCATCCATGAAGTCGATCAGATCGACCGCGAGTGCGGCCGGCTGGCCGTTGCGCAGGGTCTTCGCCGACAGGAAATGTGTGTCGCCATAGCCGCGGGCGTAAGGCACCAACACCCGGTAGCCCTGGGCGCCCAGCAGCGGCGCTACTTCGGAGTAGCTGTCAATGTCGTAGGGCCAGCCATGCAGCAGGATCACCACCGGTCCATCGGCCGGGCCGACTTCGGCGTAGGCCACATCCAGCAAGCCGGCCTTTACATGCTTCAACGGGCCAAGCGCGGTGTGGGCACTTGCGCTGGCAACCGCAGGTGCTTGTGTGTCCTGTGCACTGGCTACGCCGACGGCACCGAACTGCAACAGCGCAAAGGCCAGCAACGACGCGCCCATCAGGCGGCGGGGTTTGAAACCGGGCGGGGTGTTCAACTGTGTGTGCATGGTGAGTCTCCAGCGGCGGGTGATGTGCCTGGCTCACAGTTGAACGCAGTTGTGTATCCCGCCTGTTTCGGGAAAACCCTTGGGTTAAAGCTTTTGTATCGCAGAGTGGTTTGGACACACTGCGATACAAGGCAGGTTAATGATTGGCGTTGGCCTGGAGCGCGTCGAAGAAACCTGCCAGGTCGTGATTGAATCGGTCGGGCTCTTCGGCGAACGGTGCATGGCCGGCGTTTGCATACAACCTACTGTGCACCTGTGGATTGAGCTGTTTCGCCCGGGCGATGGCCGGCCCCGCCTGGACCAGGGCATCGCGGGCGCCATACAGCAGCAACACCGGCACTTTCGCGCCGCCCAGGCCTTTGGCGGCGTCGACCGTCATGGATTGCACGGCGCGCTGCATGTCCCAGGAAGCCATGGCTGCGTTGGCCAGCAGGCGTTCGAATGTGCGGCTGTCGGGTTGGGTGTGAAAACACAGGGCCAGGAACTCGCGCACGGTGTCCAGATGAGTCTTCAGGTTTGGCGAGTTCAAGTCGCGGTACACCTCGGGATGCGCCACGATTTGGTCCGCCTTAAGCTCAATGACGCCGTCGACATACACCGCGCCCGCAATCTGGCTATCGCCGTACCGGGACAGGTAGTTGGAAATCACTGCGCCGCCAAGCGACCAGCCGACCAGTAAGGGTTTGTCGGCATGGGAGGCGGTTATCACCGCATTGAGATCATCCGCCCAGCGACGGCCTTCGATGTAGGCCGCGTCTTCGGTGGGTTTGCTCGAAAGGCCATGGCCGCGCAGGTCGTAGGTGATCATGCGAAAACGTTGTAGTTGCGGGCTGTTTACCTGCGCTTCCCAGTTCAAGTGACTGCCCAGCAAGCCGTGAATGAAGAGCAGGGTGGGGCCGTCGGGGTTTCCTGATTCCTGGACCGTCAGGGTGACGCCGTCCGGCGCGGTAACGGTATAGGTGTTGGTCTGGGCAAGGGCGGCCGCGGATACGGCAAGCAGCACGCCTGCCAGCAACAGTGCGCACAGGCGACGGGTGAGGGTACGAAAGGGCATGAACGGTGCTCCGGTTCAGGGTCGGTGCCCTAGCGTCAGCCCTCACACTGGTGTGAGGGTCAAGGGGGAAAATCGTGTTATGTTTTTTCGATGAAAAATACCCAAGCCTCCAGCGCCTTGAGCATCGGCGAACTTGCGCGGCAGAGCGGCGCGAGTGTGCGTTCGATCCGCCATTACGATGAGCATGGTTTGCTCACGTCCAGCCGTGCCAGTAATGGCTATCGCACGTTTCCCGCTGCGGCCGTGGCGCAGGTCCGGCAGATCCAGCGGATGATCGCGACGGGCTTCAGCCTGGCCGAGATCCGCAGTTTCCCTGACTGCATGCGCATGATCGAAGGGGCTGCCGCGTGTTCGCAGACGTCCGCTGCCCAGCGGGAACGACTGGCCTCGATCGAGCGGCAGATTGCCGACCTTGAGCTGCGGCGCGCACGGTTGCTTAAAACCCTGGCTGACGGGGTCATTCCGCCGCTGGATTAATCCGCGCGCGTGGCCACGAACACCAGGCTCGGCGCCTGCCCGGGCACATCGTCCAGCTCATCGATGGGCCGCATACCGATTTTCTCCAGCACCTTGATCGAGGCTGTATGGGCCGGACGCACCACGCCGTACACCTGCGGCTGGTCCAGTTCGACAAAGCCAAACTGCAACGCTGCCCTGGCAAGCTCCGTCGCGTAGCCTTGGCCCCAGGCGCTGACCGCGAAGCGGTAGCCCAGGTTGATTCGCTCAACGTCGTTGTACTTGTACAACGTGATGCCGCCGAAACCGATCACACACTCCGGCGCCTCCCGGGTCGCAATCGCCCATTGGCCGAAGCCATGTTCTGCCCAGTGCTTCAGCCAGCGAGCCAGGGCGGCCTCGGCTTGACCCAGGTCGGTCAAGGGGCCCGCCGGGTTGTAGCGGTTGGTCTCGGGATCGCCATAAATGGCGAATACACTGGCCGCATCGTCGACCGTCGGGGCCCTGAGAATCAGGCGTGAGGTGGTTATCGGGCGAGTATTCATGGATGGGCTCTGGTCCTTGGAGCGAGAGAGAAGGTGTTCACCTATATTTATCCTGCTTTCGGCGCTCTAGCACGCTTGATTCAGTTGTTAGGGCTACTGGCAGGATGCCACAATGGCACTTTGTCGCGGCAGTAAGATCAGGCGGACCAAATGAATGGCCTTGGGCGTGGGCAGGACCAGGATTGCTTCATCGAGGAGCAGGTACGAACAGATCGATTGCACCAGCTGTTTCGCCAATCATTTTCTGCGGTGTTCGGCAGTTATATGGCCGCCGCAATGCTCTGCTGGCTGTGCTGGGAACGTTTTGATCACTCGGTAATGCTGGTCTGGCTGGTGGTGCTGGCGGGCACGTCGCTGCTGCGAGTGTCGATGTTCATGGCCTGGTTTCGCTGCCCCAACAGTGATCGCACCCCCGCACGCTGGGAACGGCGTTACTGGGTGACGCTGATGTTGTCAGCCGGGGTCTGGGGGATCGGTGCACTCGCGCTGATGCCCACCGACGACCGACTCTCCCAGGCCCTGGTGATGTTGTTCACTGTGGGCATGTCGGTCAGCGCCGTTTCTTGTTATTCGGCCTATCGCTACATGACCCTGGTCTCTATGGGCCTGGTTCTGCTGCCATGCACCCTGTGGCTGCTGTTTCAACCGTCCTCGATGCAAGTCGGCATGGCGCTGGCGGTGCTGGTGTTCTCTTCGTTTGTTGGCGGCGCCACGCGCAAGTTGTCGGATGCTTTGGAGAAAGCCTTTCGCCTGACTCGGCAAATGGAACGTGCCCACAATATCTCCACCCGCGCCGCACAAACCGACGAGCTTACCGGGCTGATGAACCGCCGGGCGTTCTTCGAGCATGCGCAGTTGCTCTACGAACAGTGCCGGCATAACCAGCAGCCGTTGTGCGCGCTGATGATGGACATGGATCACTTCAAAAACATCAATGACACCTACGGCCACCAGGCCGGGGACCAGGTGCTGCGGCAGATCGGCGGGGTGATCAGCGCGTCGTTTCGCCAGGCCGATGTCTACGGACGGCTGGGGGGCGAGGAGTTTGCGGTGCTGCTGCCGGATACGTCGCTGGAGACCGGGCGGCACATCGCCGAACAGTTGATCAAGGCCATCGCAGGGCTGGCCAGCGAGCCGGTCCATGGGTTGACCGCGAGCCTCGGCGTGGCCTGGGCTCGGGCGGTGGACCAGGACCTGCACGGCTTGATGAACACCGCAGACAAGGCGCTGTACCGCGCCAAGGCCCTCGGGCGCAACCAGGTGGCCGTGGCCGAATAGGGCTCAGCCTTTGAGCAATGCCTTGGCCAATACCTGTGAGACCTGGTCGGCGGAGTAGGGCTTGGGCAGGAAGGCCAGGCCTTCGTAGCCGCTTTCTGCCAGCTCCTCGCTGTAGCCCGAGGTCAGCACCACCGGCAAGCCAGGCCTGCGCCGCCGCAGTTCCCTGGCCAGCGCCACGCCGGTGATGCCGGGCATCACCACATCGGAAAACACCGCATCGAAGCCCTTTACCTCTGTACCGGCCAGCTCCAGGGCCTGTTCGGCATTGGTGGCCCAGGTGGTCTGGTAGCCCAGGTCCTGGAGGATCTGATTGGCAAAACGGCCCACTTCCAGGTTGTCTTCCACCACCAGAATATGGCGCTGGGCGCAGTCCGCGATCAGGCCACACCGCTCGGGGACGCAGCGCTCGAAGCCCTCTTCGGGCACCACTTGCGGCAGGTACAGGGTAAACACCGTGCCTTGGCCGACCTCGCTGGCCACATCGACGTTGCCGCCTGACTGCTTGGCGAAGCCGAACACCTGGGACAGCCCAAGGCCGGTGCCCTTGCCGACTTCCTTGGTAGTGAAAAACGGTTCGAAGATGCGCTCGAACGTCTCACCGGGAATCCCGCTGCCGGTGTCAGTGAGGGAGATCGCAATAAACGCCTGACGTGAGCCGGCGTCACCGCGGATGCTCGGCAGTGTCTGCTCGGCATCCAGGCGCAGGGTCAGGGTGCCCTGGCCGTTCATGGCGTCCCGGGCGTTGAGGGCGATATTGATCAGTGCGGTTTCAAACTGGCTGGAGTCGGCGCGGATGTAGCACGGCTGCCCCGGCATTTCGACGCGCACCTGAATCCGTGCGCCAGTGACCGTCTCGAGCATCTCGCCGATGTTCTTGACCCGCTGGGCCGCATCGAACACTTCCGGGTTGAGCGGCTGGCGGCGGGCGAACGCGAGCAACTGGCTGGTCAATTTCCCGGCCCGTTCCACGGTGTCGGTGACGGCGCTCATGTAGCGCTGGCGACGTTCTTCAGACAGGCTCGGCAGGCGCAGGAAATCGACGGATGAACGAATGATGGTCAGCAGGTTGTTGAAGTCATGGGCCACGCCTCCGGTCAACTGGCCGATGGCTTCGAGCTTTTGCGATTGGCGTAATGCGGCTTCGGTCTGGGTCAGCAGGGCAGTTCTTTCGTTGACACGCTGCTCCAGGCTCGCATTCAACTCGGTCAATCGTCGCGACAGGACAACGGTGGCGGTGGTTTCGGTGACGGTGTCGAGCATGCCGACCACCTTGCCCTGCACGTCGCGGATCGGGCTGTAGCAGAAGGTGAAGTACGCCTGCTCCGGCGCGCCGCCCCGTTCGATCGTCAACGGGTAATTTTCGATAAAAGTGGCTTTACCGGCGAAGGCTGCGTCGGCAAACGGACTGATTTGGGGCCAGGCTTCCTGCCAGATGTGGCTGAAAGGCCGCCCGAGGGCATCGGGTTTGTCGCCAAGGATCGGGATAAACCCATCGTTGTACAGCGTGATCAGCGAAGGCCCCCAGACGATCGCCTGGGGAAAACTGGAGGCAAGGCATAGCGCGACGGTGGTCTTCAATACGTCTGGCCATTGGTCCAGCGGCCCCAGTGGGGTATTGGCCCAATCGTGATGCCGGACCCGTTCGGCCATTTCGCCGCCGCCTTGCAGCCAGTTTGTCATTCGGTGAACGCCTTCTTTGCCACGGTTTGCTGAGCAGGGATGCCAAGCAACAGACACCCCTGGACCCAGCCAGTTCAGCGGGATTATCCACTAGATGGCACTTTAATGCCTGCGCTGGACAATGACCCGCCAAACCGCCTTCAGACCACGCTGATCGCAACCTCGATATTGCCGCGAGTGGCCTTGGAGTACGGGCACGTCTGGTGGGCAAGGTCTACCAGTGCCTGGGCGGTCGAATGTTCAATACCCGGCAAGCTGACCCGCAGGCGGGCTTGCAGGTAATAGCCGTTTTCCGGGCTGTTCACCAGGTCCACTTCGGCGCTCACCGCAGTGTCGGCCGGCAGGCGGATTTGCAGGGTTTGTGCAGCTTTGCCCATTGCGCCGATGAAGCAGGCGGACCAGCCGGCACCAAACAGTTGCTCGGGGTTGGTGCCAGCTGCCTTGGAACCGGGCGGCGACAGCTTGATGTCCAGTTGCAGGTCATCGCTGTGGGACGCGCCTTCACGGCCGCCAGTGGTGTGGGTTTTGCCGGTGTAGAGCACGGTGCTGTTCTGGGACATGACGGTTTCCTTGTGAGTGGCCCGGGGCGGGCCGGTGTGCACAGGAAACCGCGCTGGCGTATCCGCAATGTGTCATCGCCAGTGGCGCCGCGTCTCGCAGTGTGTCGCCTCGGCGCGAAGATACGTTGGGATACAAACCGCTACTGCTGCACGCCAAACAAGCCCGTCCAGTAGATGCCGGCATCACTTTTCGGGTCCATGGCGTAGGCGGCGCCCATCTCGCGGAACTGCGGGTTCATCAGGTTGGCGCAATGCCCGGGGCTGGCGAGCCAGCCGTCGACCACTTTGCGCGGGGTGTCCATGCCGGCGGCGATGTTCTCGCCGATCTGCTGGCCGATGTAGCCCGCCAGTTCAGCCCGGTCCCCCGGCGTGCGGCCGTCGTGGTCGAGGTGATCGAAGAAGTTGCCATTGGCCATGTTGCGGGCGTGGCCGGCGGCGGCGGTGGCCAGTTCTTCGTTCCAGCTCAGGGGTGTGGTGGCGGCAAAGGCCTGGCCGCCACACTGGTGGGGTAGCTGGCGGGCGGCGTTGATGAGGTCGAGGACCTTCCTGCCTTCGGTCTGGGTCTCGCCCAGGCCACTGGTCAACAGCGGACGGGCCAGCACGATGCGCCAGTCCTGGCCGCTGTTGCTCACGCCGATATCAATGAATTGCGGGTCGAGCACCACCCGGCAAAAACTTTCACGCACGGCTTTCATCGCGGCTTCGGCGTTCTTGGGCCCCGACAGGCTGATGGCCTGGACGTTGACCATCGGGTACGCCGCCCGCGCCAACGCCTGCTGCAGATCGCCGACGCTGTTGACCGGCAGCACCAGACGCGTGTCGCTGGCCAGCGGAGGCAATTCCTGGGAACCCTGAGTGCCGCAGCGCTGAACCTGGCTGCGGTATTGATTGATCGAGTCGACCAACAGGCTTTCTTCACCCGCCTGCGCCTGGGCGCTAAACACCAGACTGGCGGCCAGCGTCGTAAGACCCATCATCAATGACAGAACGCGCATGGACGTTTCCCTTGAGCTTGAAAGTGCCCATGATGCGCGATGAAGGGGCATCCATGCACCCGTTGGTCCGAACTTTTTGCCTCAGTTCTTGAATGCCGAGTGTTTACGGCCCTGATCGCACAGGGCGAACACCACCACCAGCAGCGATGAGATGGCGAGGATTATCACAACGCCATCAGTGGAGTGGGTGGCCGACGCCGCAACCATCGACAAGGCGCCTAATGGCGCGAGGCCACCTGCGATCGCGGTGCCGATTTCACGCCCGGTGCCAAAGCCTGAAGAGCGGGTCTGGGTCGGGAACTGCCGGCTCAGGAACGAACCCTGGGGCGCGAACATCATCGGGGCGAGGATGCCGGTGCCCACGCCGATGGCGATGTAGATCATCAGGCTCTCACCGGTATTGAGCAGCGCCAGGAACGGGTAGGCAAACAGCAGCGACAGCAGGCCGCCGAGCATCAGCACGGTCTTGCTGCTCCACTTGTCGCACAACCAGCCGAAGCACGGCACGGCGACGATGGCGATCAGGCTGGCGATGGTCACCGACAGCGACGTCACGTGCACATCTACGCCCTTGAACTGGGTCAGGTACGCCAGGGAAAAGGTCTTGAAGATGTAGCTCAGGGCGTTGTAGCCAATCGCCACGAAGAACACCACGGCCAAACCCTTGAGGTCATTCTTGAACAGCGCCTTGAGCGGCGAGGCCTTGGCCTTCGCGGTTTCCTTGCTCAGTTCTTTGAACTCCGGGGTTTCCGGGATGCTGTTGCGCACCCACAGGCCCACACCCACCAGCGCGATGCTGCAAATGAACGGAATCCGCCAGCCGCCGGCCAGCAGGAATTCGTTGCCGTTGATGGTCAGCAGGTACACGGTCAGCGACGACAGCAGCAAACCCAGGTTCAAGCCCAGCGCCGGCCACGCACCCTGGCTGCCGCGCTTGCCTTCCGAGGCGTGCTCATAGGAAGTGACCGCCGCGCCGGACAATTCGGCACCGGCGCCCAGGCCCTGGATGATGCGGATAAACACCAGCACGATCGGCGCCCAGATGCCGATGGAGGCGTAGCTGGGGATCAGGCCGATCAGCGTGGTGCACACGCCCATCATGCAGAACGTCAGCACCAGCACTTGTTTACGCCCGAACTTGTCGCCCAGGTAGCCAAACAGAATGCCGCCGAACGGGCGGGCGATAAAGCCGATGGCAAAGGTAGAAAACGCCATCAGCGTGGCGGCCTTCGGGTCGCTGTTATCGAAGAAGATCTTCGAGAACACAATCGCCGCCATGGTGGCGTACAGGTAAAAGTCATACCACTCCAGCATCGAGCCGAAGATCGTCGCGGCCGCGACTTTGCGCAGGCGTTTCTTGGTTTGCTCGGGGGTTTCAACGTCCGGGGTGCGGGCTGTTGCCGTCATTCTGTACTTCCTTATGAGTCATTATATTTATTGTCAAAGTGAGGCGTGTCGCGGGTGTCAGTCGGGCTTGAACATGCGGTCGGCGATCATCGCGCCGATGGGGATTGCGGAGGTGGCAGCGGGTGAGGGCGCATTGCACACGTGGAGCATTCGCGGGGTCTGGGCGAACAGAAAGTCGTGCACCAGGGTGCCGTCGCGCATCACGGCCTGGGCGCGGATGCCGGCTTCGTAGGGCAACAGGTCTTCGATGTTCAGCGACGGACAGTACTTGCGGCATTGCTCCAGGTAGCCGGACTTGAACAGCGAGTTCTTCATCTCGACGCTGCCTGAACCGAGGTTCTGCCAGAGGGTTTTCCAGAAGCCGGGGAAGCTCGCGTACTGCGCCACATCGCGCCAGTTGATTGAGAACTTGCGGTAGTTCTCGCGGCCAAGGCCCAGTACCGCATTCGGGCCGACCGTGACGCTGCCGTCGATCATGCGGGTCAGGTGCACGCCGAGGAAGGGCAGCTCCGGGTCTGGAATCGGATAGATCAGGTGGTTGACGATGTTGTTCTTCGATTCCGGCAGGCGGAAGTATTCGCCGCGAAACGGGATGATCTGGTGGTCGATCTTGACCCCGGCCATTACCGCCAGACGGTCCGATTGCAAACCTGCACACACCACCAGGTGCTTGGCCTGCCAGCTTTCACCTCGGGTGCTGACGGTGACTTTGTCGGTGTCTTCGACGATGGAGGTCACGGTGCGCTCCAGGCAGATTTCCCCGCCGGCGCGGCGAATCACCCGGGCCATGGTTTCGCAGACTTCGCGGTAATCGACGATGCCGGTGGCGTCGAGAAACAACCCGCCCAGCCCGACGATGTTTGGTTCGCGCTGGCGCAACTGGTCGGCGTCCAGGCGTTCGACCTTCATGCCGTTGAGCTGCGAGCGGGCGTACAGGGCTTCCATTCGCTGCACTTCCAGCGGGGTCGAGGCCACCAGCAACTTGCCGCACACCTCGAACTTGATCCCGTGCTCGGTGCAGAACTGCTTGGTGGCTTCGGCGCCCCGTTTGCACAAGTCGGCCTTGAGGCTGCCCGGCGCGTAGTAGATGCCGGCATGGATCACGCCGCTGTTGTGGCCGGTCTGGTGCTTGGCCAGGAGGGTTTCCTTTTCCAGGATCACCAGGGAAGCGTTGGGCTGGCGCTTGAGCAACTCCATCGCGGTGGCCAGGCCGACGATGCCGCCGCCGATGATGCAAAAGTCATAAATCATTGTTTTAGGTACCTACGCATTTCAGTCTGCTTATCAGGTTGTCAGACTAATGGTTTTGTTAAAAAAACGGCGTGCCCGAAGGCACGCTTCAAAAGGGTTTGGATCGTTTAATTGATGGCGGGCAATTCCAGGTGCAAACGCCGTGCTGCCGCGCGCAAGTGGGCCTCGGCACAGGCTGCGGCGCCTTGGGCGTCGCCGTCGACGATGGCCTGGTACAGCGCGGTGTGTTCCTGGGTGGCGTCGGCCGAACCGCTGACAAAGCGGGTGGCAGAGTTTTCCCAGGCGGTCTTGCGCGCACTGGCCAGTTGGCTTCGGAGGAAGTCATGGAAGGCTACGAAATAGTCGTTCTTGCTGGCCTCGGCGATGGCGCGATGAAATTCCACATCGGCCAGGGCGGCGGCTTCAAAGTCGGCGCGTTTGTCGTGCATTTCCTGCAGGGCGGTTTTCATGCGGTGCAGGTCAGCGGCATCACGGCGCTGGGCGGCAATCGAGGCGGCCTGGGTTTCGATCCACAGGCGTACTTCGAACATTTGCGCGAGGTCCGGGCGGCGGCCGTTTTTTTCCGGAAAGCGGAACACGGTGCCGGCCGGGGTCTGGGAAATAAATGAGCCCAGGCCACGCCGCGCAGTCAGTACGCCATCAGCCTTGAGCTGGGCAATCGCTTCGCGCACCACCGAGCGGCTGACATTGAGCTGTTCAGCCAATTGCTGTTCGGTGGGCAGGCGCGCTTCGGGCGCCAGTTGGCCGGAGTCGATTTCTGCACGAATGGCGCTGACAACGCGCATAACGAGCGAATCAGGGCGCTGGAGCTCAAGCATGGCAAAACCTTGGTAATCAGGTTGTCAGACAATAGTCGTTACGATTTTACCTTGTCAAGACAGGCGTCACGCGGAACCGGGCGCGTAGGGCCAGGAAAAGGCCTACACCAATCAGTGCCAATGCCACGCCGAACGTGGCTCGCATCCCACTTCCCACGTCGACGGGAGTGGCCGTGGCGAGGTTACCTGAAACCCGCGCAAACACCGCGCCCAAGGCCGAAGCGCCGGCGATCAGTCCCAGATTGCGCGACAGGTTGAGCAAGCCAGCGACCACGCCACGGCGGTCCGCCTTTACGTCGCTCATCACTGCGGTGTTGTTGGCGGCCTGAAACTGGGCGTAGCCGAGGGTGAGGATAATCAGCGGGCCGATGTACCCGGCAATGCCGAGGTTCGGTGGCGTCAGTGCGAGCAACAGGCAGCCGGTCAGCATCGCCAGTAGCCCGACAATCGTCATCGGCCCGCTGCCGAAACGGTCGGTCAAACGCCCCGCAGGTACGCCCATCAATGCGGAAACGCAGGGCCCGACTGCCATGGTCAGGCCCATCCAGGCGGGGTCGAGACCCGCACCGTGGGTCAGGTAGAACGGCCCGACGACGAGTGTCGCCATCATCACCGCCGATACCAGCGCGCTCATGGCCAGGCCGGCGCTCAGGGTCGAATCCCGTAGCGTCGACAGGAAACTGAACCTGGATTGAGCAGGCTGTCGCTCGCGGCGGTCGACGCGCAGATAACGCCGGGCGAGGGCAAAGGTCAGCAACCCCAGCGGCACGGTGATGAAGAACAGCGCGCGCCAGCCAAACCCGGCGATCAACATCCCGCCAAGGCTTGGCCCCAGCGCGGTGCCCATGGCCGACATCGTGCCCAGCAAACCCATGGCACGGCCGGTACGCTCCTGGGCGACGGTCTCACCCACCAGCGCCATGGTCATCGCCATCATGATCGCCGCGCCCAGGCCTTGCAGGGCGCGGGCGGCAATCAACAGCCCGAGGGACGGGGCCATGCCGCACAAGGCCGAGGCCACGGTGAAGAGCAGTAACCCCGCCAGTAGCAAGCGGCTGCGGCCCATCAGGTCGCCCAGTCGCCCGACGCTGACGATCACGGCGGTGATCGCCAGCAAGTATGCGAGCACCACCCACTGCGCCGCCTGAAAGGATGCGTCAAACGCTTGTACCAGGCTTGGCAGGCCAACGTTGGCGATGCTGGTGCCCAAAGACGCCAGCAACATGGACAGCGACAGGGCGGCGAGGGCGCCACGGGGTGCAGGTGATTTCATCAAGAGGCTCCTGGATTTGACCGCTGTCGGAAATCTACGCCGTCACCTAACATGGCGGAAGGCGCAGCATTTGCACTTTATACGTGCGCCAAACGCCCTGTGAGGTCTGCCGTGTCGACACCTGATTTCAATCTGCTGGTCACCCTGGATGTGTTGCTCGCCGAAGGCAGCGTCGCCCGTGCCGCTCAACGCTTGCGCCTGAGCCCGTCGGCGATGAGTCGGGCGTTGGCGCGACTGCGGGAAACCACGGGCGATCCGTTACTGGTGCGTGCTGGACGCGGCCTGGTACCCACGCCGCGGGCGTTGGCGTTGCGCGAACAGGTCAGTCAGTTGGTGCAGGACGCCGAAGCAGTCTTGCGACCGGCGGCGACGCTGGACCTAAGTCAACTGGTACGCACCTTCACCTTGCGCACCAGCGACGGATTTGTTGAAAACTTCGGCCCGGCGCTGTTGACGCGGATCGCCCGGGAGGCGCCGGGCGTGAGGTTGCGCTTCGTGCAGAAGCCGGACAAAGGCAGTACGCCGCTGCGCGACGGCAGCGTCGACTTGGAAACCGGCGTGGTCGACAGCAGCGCCAGCCCCGAGGTGCTGACCCAGGCGCTGTTTCGCGACCGGTTTATCGGCGTGGTGCGCAAAGGGCACCCGCTGAGCGAAGGCATCGTCACACCGCAACGCTTCGCCGAGGGCCAGCACATCTACGTGTCCCGGCGCGGTCGTGATCAGGGCCAGATCCATCAAACCCTTGAAGCGCTGGGGCTGACCCGGGACGTGGTAACCATCGTCGCCGGCTTCTCCACCGCCCTGGCGTTAGCCCGCAGCACCGACCTGATCGCCAGCGTGCCGGAGCGCCATACCGCCAACCTGCACAGCGACCTCCATCGCTTTGCGCTACCGTTTGCCTTCCCGGACTTCACCGTGTCGATGCTCTGGCACCCGCGCCTGGACGCCGACCTGGCCCATCGCTGGCTGCGCGGTTGCCTGCGGGAAGTGTGTGCGCAATGAGCCGAGCCTGGACACCCCTTTGGAAAGCGCCACAATGGGTGTTTCCGGGTCCACGGCGGCCCTTCAGCAGGTACAATCCGCCGGGCCTTAAAATGAAACACCAGGAATTCGAATGTTCAGCCTTACCCATTATGAAACCCCATGCGCCGAGCCGATCAACGCGCAGATCCTGCAGATGGTGGTCGACAACCTGACGGACATCAGCATGGTCGCCATCCCGCCGAGCAACCTGCTGTACAACGTCTACCAGTACGCGATCGGCTACGAAGTGCACCTGTACCTCGAAGCGCTGGGCGGCTCCAAAGGCATTGCGGTTGAATTGATCGTCGCACTGGACGCGCAGGAGCAGGTGATCGGCTTCCTGCTGTACCTGCCGGTGAAAGACGATCCCGAGGCGTGCGGCGTGGCGTACATGGCGGTGCACGCCAGCCATCGGCGCAAAGGCGTGGCGCGGGCGATGATGCAGGACATGCTGGCCCGCTACCCCCATGCCGAACTGACCTGCGCGGTAGAGAAGGTACCGGCGTTCGAGTCCATGGGCTTTCAACTGCGCGGCGTGCGCGGTACCCAGGTGCTGATGAACACCCGCGACTACAGCACTGACGGTCTGATGGGTTTGCTGGATGTGGCGTCGATCTACAGCTCGCTGGAGGTGCGACAGATCCACACTTATCTCCTGCAAAAACACGGTAAGCGGGCGATGATCGATGCGGAAAAACAACGTGATCGTCACTTCGACCAAATGACCCACAAGGCCCGGATGTTTGTGCACGCAAGGCTGGGCTAACGCGCTCCTCGACTCACCATCGACTTGATGCTTGCAAACAGCTCCTCCTGTGCCTCCAGCGCGCTGATTTCCCCGCTCGCTGCGGCATGGGACAAGGCTTCCGCTGCACCCAGCATCCCCCTCAAACCGGCCTGGGTTATCACACCGTCCATGGCAAAAGGGGCGAGGGCATCGCGGCACTTGCCGAGGAATATCACGTCGTACTCACGCTTGATGCTCTCCAGTTCCGGACTGCCAGCCAAGGCGGAAATCACGCCCGGAATTTCACGTCCCTGCAGCAACACACAGTCGACATAGCACGAGGCGATGACCCACGCGCGGTCGTCCAGGGTGGGTTCGCTGGCTTCGATCGCGGCGGCAAACACTTGGTTCTGACGGGCGTCGAAATCTTCATACAGCGCGGCCAACAGCCCCGCGCGATCGCCAAAATGGCCATACACCACCGGCTTTGTAACACCGGCCAACTCAGCCAGGTGCCCCAGGGTCAGGGCATCGGTGCCTTCTTCTCGCACCAGTTGCCAGGCCACGTCGAGCAACTGGCGCAACCGGTCATCCCGGGACAGGCGACGGCGAGGGGCAGGGGATTGATCGCTTGACATGCTTATATACCAAAAGTAACTTACCAGCGGTAACTTAGCTCAAGCCTACTCAATTTGCCTTCTCATCGCCACCCCGAAGGAGTCACCGCTATGCACGCGCTGATCGTTGTTGCTCATCATGACTCACACTCCCTGAACCACAGCCTCGCCAAACAGACCGCCGCCGGCATAACCGCCGCCGGCCACACCTTTGAAATCGCCGACCTCGCCGCTGAAGGTTTCGACCCGCGTTACAACGCCGCCGACCATAAAGTGCATCGCACCCGCGCCACGCCGCCGGCCGACGTACTGGCCGAACAGGCCCGTCTGGACCGCGCCGACGCCTTGGTGCTGGTGTTCCCGATATTCTGGTGGTCGATGCCGGCCTTGCTCAAGGGCTGGATCGACCGGGTATTCGTCAACGGTTGGGCGATCGACTACAGCCTTGAGACGAAGGTGGTGAAAAAGCTCGGCCACTTGCAGGTTCACTTGCTGGGCGTCGGCGGGGCGGACGAAGGTGTGTTTGAACGCCACGGCTATGCCAACGCCATGCGTACGCAAATCGACCACGGGATCTTTGATTACTGCGGTGCGAAAGTGCTGACATCCGAGCTGCTACTGGACTCGGAAAGTGGCGCTGCCGAACAGCACCTGGAAACGGTGGCGAAGTTGGGGCGACAACTGTTCGTGACCCTTGAACCTTGCGAAACCGCCTAAACCAGGCTGCTCTGTATGAGCGCTGCCAGCTGTGCTACCGCAGCGCCTGGCGCTGGATGGCTGCAATGCAATTCATAGCCAAGGGACGGCACCGGCGGCAGGCCGTCGAGCACCCGCAGGTGCGCAGGCAAACCGATGCGGGTGCGCAAGGTCACGCCCAGCCCGGCATCGACCGCCGCCCAGATCCCGCCCACGCTGGGGCTGGTCAAGGCAATGCGCCAGGCAATGCCGGCGCGGTCCAGGGCTTCAGTGGCCGCGCTGCGCAATACGCAGGGCGCCTCGAACATCACCAGCGGCAGCGGCGCATCTTCGGCGCGCGGTAGTAGGGGGTTGTCCCGGGGCCCGATCCAGTGCATGGGTGTCTGCCCCAGGCGGGTGCGGCAGGACGATGTCTGACCGATTTCCCAGGTCAGCGCCAGGTCCAGGCTCGCGCTGTCGATCAGGGTCAGCAGCTCGGCATTGCGGCCTATCCGCACTTCAAGACTGATCATCGGATACAACCTGGCGAAGCGTCGAAGGATGTCACTGAGCACGTGCTCGCCAAAATCCTCCTGCAAGCCGAGGCGCAAAGTGCCGGCGGTTTGGGTTTCGTTAAGGCTGCTAAAAACAGTGTCATTGAGGTCCAGCAACCGCCTGGCGTGGCCGAGCAGCGCTTCACCCACCGGCGTCAGCACCAGCCCGCGCCCGGATTTGCTCAGCACCGGCGTGCCGACCTGTTCTTCGAGTTTCTTTAATTGCGCGCTGACGGCTGAGGTCGAACGGCCCAGGCGGTCCGCCGCTTTGGCAAAGCTGTTCAGCTCCACGCCCGTGACGAAGGTGCGCAGTACATCAAGGTCGAAGGTGGGGCGGCGCATTGAATGGTCCATTAAAACGGGATGGTGGGTGCCATTAAATCTGATATTCGGAATGATCCTGGCTTGCTAGTTTTTGCCCGTCAACTGAATTGTCGGAGCGAGAGCCCATGAGCAACAAATTTACCGAGCTGACCCGCGACGTGCTGTTTGCCGATATCTGGGAGCGCGAGGGCCTGTCGCCCAGGGAGCGCAGCCTGATCACCGTGGCGGCGCTGAACCTGTTGGCAGCCATCCCTCCTGCGGAGTAACCACCATGCCTTACGCCCGAATCTCACTGCACCGTGGGAAATCCCCTGAGTATCTGCAAGCGCTTTCAAAGGGATTGCATGACGCCCTGGTTGAAAGCTTCAAGATTCCTGACGCGGATCGCTTCCACGTGATCCACCAGCACGAAATTGGCGAGATGATCATCGACCCCAACTACCTGGGCGGCCCCCGCAGCCACGACTATGTACTCATCGCGATCACGGGCGGTAAACCTCGTGATACCGAGACAAAACGGCGGTTTTACCAAGTATTGGTAGAGCGGCTGGAGGCTGCGATTGGGCTGAGCCCCGAGGATGTGATGGTGGTGATTACGACGACGGCGGCGGATGAGTGGTCGTTTGCAGGTGGCAGAGGGAACTGATCAACTTTCGCGAAACAAGTCATGAGCATCCAGCAACCGATACGCAATCTCCGGCCGTTTCTCCATGCCCTTGCGAATCGCTGCCGGAATCGACTGCCGGGTCTTGCGACACAACCCCGGCAAGTCATCGATAACGATCTGAATCCCGCGCATCGTCTTCACTTCCGTATGGCCCGGCGCGACATGCACGCGAATCCCCAGTTGCTGGTGCATCAGCTGTTGCATGCGCTCCAGGTCGGGCAGGCTTTGCAGGTTTTCGAGGCGTTCGAGCAGGCGTTTTTCTTCCTGGCGCGTCAGGTGCAGGATGCGCGGATCGGCGCCGGGAACGTCGAGCAGTTGCTCACGATTGCAGTCGCAGACGCCGGGTGGGCAGGGTTGGCGAATCGTCATGCAGTCTCCCTCCCGTTACCGGCGCCGGCGGCTTAATACGTCAGATGGACCCCAAGGCTTTCCAGCTCTTTCCAGTACTCAGGATAGGTCTTGCCGACGCAGTCCGGGTCCTGAATCCTGATCCCCGAGACCTTCAAGCCCGCCAAGGCAAAGCACATGGCGATGCGGTGGTCGGCGTGGGTGTCGATCAGCGCGTTGCACGTGGTGCCCGCCAGGGCCGGATCGCTGGCCACCAGCAAGTCATCACCTTCAATGGTCGCCAGGCCCGGACGGATTTCATTCAGGCCGTCATGCAGTGCCTGCACCCGATCACATTCCTTGACCCGCAGGTTGGCCAGTTCCGTGAAACGTACCGGCGTGTTGTTGAACGCGGCCAGTACGGCGAGGGTGGGGATTGCGTCCTGCATCTGCGAGCCGATGACTACCGGCTGCATCTGCGGGAACTGTGCGATCACTGCCTGGGCCTTGGCATCGGGCTGGGTGAAATCCTGCGGGGCGACACCGAGGTCGATGCGGCCGCCGGTCAACACTTCGGCAGCCCACAAGTAGGTGGCGGCGGAAGCGTCAGGTTCGATCAGGTAATCGTGGGCGGTGTAGCCGGTCGGGGCCACGCGCCAGGTGCTTTCATCAACGATGTCCACCTGGGCACCGAAGGCGCGCATGCAGTCCAGAGTCAGGTCGACGTAGCCACGGGCGCCAATGTCCTTGCCGGTCAGGGCCACTTCAATGGGGGCTTCGCCGCACGCCGCCAGCATCAACAGTGCTGATACATACTGGCTCGACAGGCCGCCGTCGATCTCGAAACGCTTGGCTTGCACGCGGCCAGTGCCATGGACGGTCACGGGTGGGCAACCGGTAGGGCTATCGACCTGGATGCCATTCTGGCCGAGGGTCGCCAGCAGCGGGCCGATCGGGCGTTTTTGCATGTAGGCGTCGCCGTCCAGCACCACGGTGCCTTGCACGGTGGCCACGGCGGCGGTGAGAAAGCGCATCGCGGTGCCGGCGTTGCCGAGGAACAGCGGTTGCGCCGGCAATTGCAGCTTGCCAACGCTGGTGACGACGAACGTGGTGTCGTCCGGTTCATCGATCACCACGCCCATCTGCCGCAGGGCCACCGACATGTGGCGGGTGTCATCGCTTTTCAGCGCGCCGCTCAAACGGCTGGTGCCCTTGGCCAGGGCCGCCAGCAGCAGGGCACGGTTGGTAATGGATTTGGAGCCGGGGGGCGCTACCTTGCCGTTCAGTGGAAAGTTGGGCGGTGTAACGGTCACGGTTTTCTGCGAACTCAAGGTACAAGGCTCCTGCTTCAAGGCGGGTGGCGTTTGGCGGACACGAATAATCGGCCAAACACGCCACCCTTGTCGAGCATGGATCTACGCCTCAAGCCCCGCCACCGGCTTCCAGCCTGCCAGCGGCGTCAGAAAGTGCAGCTCAAAGCGCCGCTCGCTGAACGCCCAGCGCCCTTGCCGGCGTTCGAACCGGTCGTGATAAAGACCGCTGATCTGCACCTGCCCCAGTTCGTTATGGGTGCACAGGCAATCCACCGCAACCCTCGCGCTGGCGGTGTCGCCGCTGATGTCGATCAGCGGGTTGGCCATCCAGTGATGCATATGCGGCATGGCTGCCCAGTTGAGGTGGGCTGAAGCGATGATCGCTGCAACGCCGTCATGGCAGCCAAACGCGGCACCGAGGTCCAGCCGTGCGTCGTCGTGCCAGATGCTGCGCAGCAGCGTTTCGTCGCGGTCGTCGAAGGCGTGGGCGTACTCACTGATCAGGCGCTCCAGAGCGAAGCGGGTTTCCAGCTGTTCTACGCGGGTGATGAGGTCGGTCATGACAGAGGCCTTTATTGAGGGAAATCGGTGGAGGTGGACAGCGAGCGCCAGCGTTCAAGATCGGCGCGAACCTGGTCCAGCTTGGCTTCGACGACACTGAGCGCATCGCTGCCAGCGACGAAGCGCAAGGGCGGTGCTGCCAGAGCCGCCAATTGCACAACCGCCAGGCCTAGCCGATCCGGGTCGCCGATTTGCCGGTGATTACGAGCCTCGAAGACCGCCAGCGTGCGGGCGCGAAATTCGGCGTAATCCTCAAGTCCCCGGGTGCCAAGCTTGAGCATCCGGCTGTCGAGAAAGTCAGTACGAAACGCCCCGGGCTCCAGCAGCGTCAGGCGGATGCCGAACTCGGCGACTTCCTCGGCGAGGGCTTCGGAGAACCCTTCAATCGCAAACTTCGACGCCGAATACATCGAGGCCCCACGCACGCCCTTGAAGCCGCCATTGGACGACATCATCACCAGGTGGCCGCTGCGCTGGCGGCGCATCACCGGCAGCACCGCGCGGGTGACATTGAAGGTGCCGAACACGTTGGTGGCGAACTGGCGCTCGATGGCCTCGGGTTCGACTTCCTCGAAAGGCCCGAACTGTCCGTAGCCGGCGTTATTGACCAGCACATCGATGCGTCCGAATCGTGCGATGGCGGCGGCCACCACCGTTTGGGCCTGTTGCTCATCGCGGATGTCCAGCGCGGCGGTCATCACCTGGTCGCTGCTGTAGGACTGGTCCAGACGGGCCACGTCAAGGTCGGTGGCTACCACCTGGTCGCCGTTAACCAGCGCCGCGCGGGCGATGCCGGCACCCAGGCCGCCAGCGCTGCCGGTAATCATCCAGACGCGGCTCATAGCGGCATCTCGCTGCCGATCCAGTCGAGTATCGAAGCGTGACGCGGCGCCCAACCCAGCTCGGCGCGAGCACGCTTGGCCTTGACCCGGCTATTGGTGCCGAAGGTGTAATGCACGTGCATCGCGTCCCAATGTTGCTCGGCTTCTTCCGCCGGCCATGACTGCACCGCGCCCAGGTTCATGCGCTTGGCCAGCGCGGCGGCCATATCGATAAACGATGCTTCACCGTTCTCCAGAAAATAGAACGCGCCAGCCGGGGCTTTTTCCACGGCCAGCAGGAACAATTGCGCAACGTCATCAATGTGCACGTTGGACCAGCGATTAACCCCACGCCCAACAATACGCATCACTCCGGTTTCCCGGGCGCGGGCCATCAGGAATGGCAGCTGGAAGCTGTGATTGGTCAGGCCATGGCCTACGCCATAGATATTGCTCGGACAGATCACCACGCTGCGGATGCCCAGGTCGGCGGCAGCCATCATGCGCAGGTCGATGTCGTAACGGGCTTGCTTGGGGGCCTCGATGATGAACGGAGTGTCTTCGTCGAAGATGTGTTCGGACAGCGTATTACCCAACGCATCATCGCCGATGATGCTGGAGCCGCTGGTGTGGATCAGCAGTTTGCCGGAGCCCCGCAGCGCCTCGATAAACGCGTCGACGGCGCCGGCGTGGTCGCTGTTGGCGGCATCGATCACGGCATCGGCTTGGCGAGCTTCGTCGATCAGTAATTGGCGATCATCCAGGCTGCCAATCACTGGAGTGATGCCCTGGGCTTGCAGGCGTGCGGCTTTCTGCGGGTCCCGCAGCAGGCCGCGCACGCTGTGCCCTTGGGCAATCAAGTGATGGGCGACGCTGCCGCCGACGAAACCATTGGCACCGGTAAGGAAAATCTTCATGGGTAAAAGCCTGTGGCTGGGGAACGAGCCACCACCATAGGCGTGAACAATTAGCGGAAAAACAGGCCTCAGCTCTGTTTAGAATGGACTCCAGAGTCCTTAATGGGGGAGCGTATGGAAAGCCTGAATGCCATCGGCGTGTTTGTCGCGGCGGCTGAAGCCCGCAGTTTTGTCGGCGCGGGCAGGGCGCTGGGCATCTCGGCGTCGGCGGTGAGCAAGAGCATTGCCCGGCTGGAGGCAAAGTTTGGTGTGCGGCTGTTCCATCGCAGCACCCGCAGCATCACCCTCACGGCCCAGGGCACGCAGTTTGTCGAGCGCTGCCGGCGGGTGTTGGCGGAGCTGGAAGTGGCGGGTGAAGAGCTGTCGCAAACCCTTGCCGCGCCCCAGGGACCGCTGCGGGTTGGCCTGCCGATGATTGCCCGGCCGTTCCTGAGGATGTTCGGCGAGTTCCAGGCGTTGTACCCGCAGATCCAGCTGGACCTGGATTTCAACGACCGTCTGGCAGACGTGATTGCCGAAGGTTTCGACGCGGTCATCCGCAGCGGTGCGCCGAAGGATTCCGGGCTGTCGGCGCGTCCGCTGGGCACTTATCGAATGTTGGTCGTTGGCTCCCCGGATTATCTGGCTCGGAACGGAACGCCGCGTTGCCCGGAAGACCTGCACGCACATCGCTGCATCCATTTCCGCTTTCCCGCCTCCGGCAAACTCCAGGCCTGGCAGATGCGCCGCGACGAGCGAGCGCTGGAGCTTGAGCTGCCGCGCTCGATGATCTGCAATTCGGTGGAAGGGCGCATGGAGCTGGCGGTGCAAGGCCAAGGCCTGACTTATGCGGCCGACTTCGTGGTGCGCGAGGCGCTGGCGGCCGGGCATCTGGTGGAGGTGCTTGGGGATTACACCTGGGAGGGTGGCCAGTTCAACCTGCTCTGGCCGTCGGGGCGGCAGGTGCCGCCCAAGCTGCGGGTGTTTATCGAATTTATTGTCGCCAATATGCCGTTGGTACGTGGGACGTCTTAACCCGGCATGCGGCCATTCAAGTCGCCGTAGGTGAACGCCTTCAGCTCATGGGTATCGAGCTTCCCGGTTCGCAGGAAACCTTCGGCCAGGCTGTGCATGGCGCCATACAGGAATTCGGCGATGCTCGAGCCGGCCGTGAGGCGGCGTACGCCCAAGGCTTGCAGCGTCTCGGGCGCGGGCAGGCCGGCCCAGGCCAGCACGTTGACCGGCAAGTTGGTCGCCTGGCAGAGCTGACGGATTTCGTGTTCCAGATGGATGCCGGCGGCAAACAGCCCGTCGGCGCCTGCGCCCTGGTACAACGCCGCGCGCTTGAGGAGTTCTTCAAGGCGCTGTGGCTCTGGGGCCAATCCTTTCAAATACACGTCGCTACGGGCATTGATAAACAGCTTCACGCCACAGCTGTCCGCCACACGACGGGCAACCTCAATCTTGCGCGCCAGCAGTTCAGGGGTGCCGGCACCGTCCTCGATATTGACGCCGACGGCGCCCGCGTCGATTACGGCCTTGATCACCCGGCCCACGTGCTCCGGGTCGTCGGAATAACCGGCCTCGATGTCCACGCTCAGCGGCACGTCAATCACCCGGGCGATGGATTGCACGGTGCTGACCAGCAGCGGCAGCGGCAGCTGATTGCCGTCCTTATAGCCGTGGGTCCAGGCAACGGCCGCGCTGCTGGTGGCGACGGCCTGGCTGCCCAGTTGCGCCACCAGGCGCGCACCGCCGGCATCGGCGACGTTGGGCAGGATCAACAGTTGAGCATGGTGCAGGGCGTGGAAGGCGGTAGCGTGGGCGGTCATGGCGGGTCAGTCCTTTGGGTGGGCTTTGTTGTTGAAGGCGCCTGTCATATCAAGAATCGACCCGGCATCGCAATCGATAACACACCACTGGTCGACATTTGCCACGTTGATGTCGATTAAGCGCCTGATGGATCGACTACAGGCACAACAACCCGTCGAGTCAGGAGAATGATCATGTCTTACGTAGATGGCTGTGTGATCGCGGTGCCCACCGCAAACCGCGAACAATTCATCCGGCACGCCAAGGCCGCAGCCGTGGTGTTCAAGGAGCACGGGGCGCTGAATATTGTCGAGTGTTGGGGCGACGATGTGCCCCAAGGGCAGGTGACCTCGTTCCCCATGGCGGTCAAGCTCAAGGAAGATGAAACCGTGGTGTTTTCCTGGATCCTGTGGCCATCACGCGAGATGCGTGATGCCGGGATGAGCAAGGTGATGGAAGACCCGCGCCTGAAGGCGGACGCCAATCCGATGCCGTTTGATGGGCAGCGGATGATCTATGGCGGATTTGAGATGATCCTGAACACCTGAGGCCAGGTGTTCACGGACGGCCGCTGTAGTCCGATCGCCTGTTGCAGGGTAGGACCGACGACAGAACCGATGCAGGACCGCTACGAAAACTCCGCAAAACAAAGACATGACGCGATTTGTCTGACAGAACCGTCGGGTAGACAACCCGGCGGGGTGGGCTAAGTTCAAGGCGCTTCCCATGAGGGGAAGTCTTCAATCAAGGAGTGACTGAAATGAACAAACCCCAGACTCAACTCAGGCATGGTCGCGTCGTGACCCCCGCCAGCCGTGGCTCGGTGGCGGTAGAACGCGGGCTGCTGGAAAGCTGGCAAGTCAACGAAATGGAAGGCGGCAAGAACTTCCCGGCCCTCAACGCCGGCCCGTTTCCGGCACCTTACGAAACTGACGATCAGAGCGTCACGCCCCCCGCCGACGGGCACATCCTCAGCGGCGGCAAGACCGATGCCCGCGACTGCGTGAACTTCACCGACGAAGAAATGGGTAAGAAGCTCAACACCCCGTTTAACTGGCCGTTGTTGAATGTTGAAGCCGGCCAGGTATTCAAGGTGCAGTGGGCTTACACCGCCGCGCACGTGACCCGTGGCTATCGCTGGTTGATCACCAAGGACGGTTGGGACCCCAAGCAGCGCATCAGCCGTGCTCAACTGGAGGCCAAGCCTTTCTTTGAGGATTTCTACACCCAGGTGCCGTATTACCAGCACTCGGCAGAATTGAAGGCCAAGGTCGAGCATCAAGTGACATTGCCCAAGGGCAAGAAGGGCCGGCATGTGCTGGTGTTGATGTGGATCGTAGCCAACACTGGCAATGCGTTCTACCAGGCGTTTGACGTCGATTTCAACTAGCGGCAACTGAACCTGGAGCAACAACATAAATGCGGCGAGGGAGCAAGCTCCCTCGCCACAGGTGTTGCGTTCAGCACACGCTCAATCAGCGCTGGGCCAACCAGTAGTCGTGCAACGCGCGGGCGGCCGGTTCGATAGCGGCTACCCGTTGCTGATGGGCATCAACATCCAGGTCTGCCGGCAGTTCGAAGTTGTCCTGCTCGGCGCACCAGGAAATCTTCTCCAGTTGCCCGGCCTGTTCGGCGGGCAGCTCTGGCCAGTTGCCAATGGCGGCGCCACGGATATAGCCAAAGCACCATTCTTCCGCCAGGGTCAGTGGCTGGTCCTGGTGCTCGGTTTCTTCGAAACGCGCCTTGAAACCTTGGGCATCGGTCGCCAGTTGCGTGGCAATAGCATTCATATGGCGCACGCACAGTTCAAGAAACTGCCCGGCTTCTTCCGGGCTTTCCCAATCCGGGTTCTGCCCACCAAAGATACCGGGAAACCATTCGGCAACCTCCACCTGCGCGGGGCTTGAAACCAGTGCGGTGAAGTAGCCGTCGAGCTCGGCCAGGTTCAGCACCGAATGGTCGTCGCCGTACTTGAGCAGGGTTTCGTCGATGAACTCGAAATCGGCGGGGGCGAGGGGTTGGTCGTGCATGGGCATATCCTTTGTGCGTAGAACGCCGCTGAGGGGGCGGCTTAAAGCGCGGAGGATGGCGCGTGTCGGGGTTTTAATCCAGCTTCTTCAACGCTTTTCCCACAGGACGCACAGCTTGCTCATGCACATCGAACCCGCCACTGCGAGAATGATCGGCACCAGGAAGTCATGGTCGATGCGGGTGAATTCCGCCACCAGCACAATCGCCGTCAACGGCATGCTCATGCTCGATGCCAGGAACGCCGCCGCACCAATGATCGCGAACGCCCCCAGCGGTACGCCGGGCCACAGCAGGTTCCAGGCGCCACCGAGGATGATCGCGAGCAGGGCGCCGTTGGCCAGCGCCGGGGTCAGCAGACCGCCTTCGGCACCGGCGCGCAGGCTGCTGGCGGTGATCAGTACTTTGACCACCAGCAGCACGGCGGCCAAGGCGATGGTCAGCTCGTTGTCGAAGCCCAACTGCGCCGGGCCTTTGCCGTTGCCGAGGATTTGCGGCAGGAAAATCGCCAGGCCGCCAATGATGGTGAAGTTGATCAGCGACAGCACCGGCAGCCGCCAGCCACGGGCGGCGTTGCTGCGGGCGGCGCCGGTCAGGCGGGTGAACCCATAGGCGGCCAACCCGAACACCGGCCCGCAGGCCAGCGCCCAGGCGATCAAGCCAGGGCTGAGCACAAAGTGCGGCACCACGTATTGCGCCTCTGCCCCCAGGCCGATCCAGGCCACTGACGCGCCGATAGCCGAGGTGGCCAAGGCAATCACGGCCGCCGGCCAACTGAACACGCCCACCAACACTTCGAGCACAAACACCGCACCACCCAGCGGCACGTTGTACACCGCCGCCAGCCCGGCACCCGCGCCGCAGGCGACGATCAGCCGATGCATGTCCGGCGCCAGCCGCGCCCGTTGTGACAACCAGGTGGCGGCCAGCGCGCCGACTTCCCGTGGCGCCACTTCACGGCCCAAGGGCGAGCCGAGGGCCACGGTGATGATTTGCAGCACGGCGTGGGCGAGGGTGGTCTTGGGCGGCATGATCGGCGCGTCGGCCGAGACCGCTTGCTTGATGCTCACCAACGGGCGGCCATAGCGGTAGATCAACCACCAACCCACACCGGCCACCAGGCCGCAGGTGATCAGTACCAACACCCGGCGTTCGGGCGCGGCGGCGGTGACGCCGAGCAGAAAGGTTTCATGGCTGATCAGGCTGTCGAGGCTGTAGCCGTAGGCCAGGTGCTGGATGCCGTGCAGCAGCAAGGCGAGGAGCATGCCGCCCAGGCCGGCGCCGATGCCGGTGAAGATGACGACGAGGGCGAGAATCAGCAGCGAACGGGTTTTTGAGGGCATGAAGGGTCCAGGGAGCCGGGTTTTCGAGCCCGATTCTATAGCGCAATGGTGACGCCATAGCCCCGAGATGTAATGCCAGTGCACGAACTGGCCTTCCACAACATTGCATTACGTTCAGATTACTTTAACCGCCCGGCCGATTGCCTGAATCGGACCTGTCGGCTTGCCGGTTTTCGAGCCGCCCGGATTTTCCAGGGTCAGCTCAAACAGCTGGTTCGGTGCCAGTGGCGGGAGTTTGTCCAGGGGCACAGATAACGTCTGCCCGGGTTTGACCAAGCCCAGCGACACCGGGCCTTGCCAGTCTTCGCCCTTGGTCCAGAACTGCAAGGTCTTGTCTGCCGGTACTTCCATGACGCCCAGTGGAATCAGCTGGATTTCCTGAGTATTACTCGCCTGGATCACCCAGCCCGGCGCCTGGTTTTGCGGGGCGACCAGCACCACCACATAAGCGGTCGGGTTGATGGCAGCCGTACGGGTCAGTAGCAACGTCGCCAATACCAGGCTTGCCGCGATGCCCGCACCGGCCAGCCCGCGCCACAGGGCCAGCCGGTTCCACCACGAGACGGGCGAATCGTGATTGGTCGAATGCCCCAGGCTGCGCTCGATGCGTCGCCATAAATACACCGACGGCGTTGCGGGCGCAGCCTGTTCGGTCAATGGCAGCAGGCGCTGCTCCCAGGCGTCCACCGCTGCGCGCAACGCGGTGTCGGTTGCCAGGCGCTGTTCCACCTCGGCACGCTGTTCGGCGGGCAAGGTGCCCAGCACATATTCGCTGGCCAGTTCTTCGATGCTGTTCATGCCATGCACTCACGCAATGCCGCGAGGCTGCGTTTGATCCACGCTTTCACGGTGCCCAATGGGGTGCCGAGTTTGTGCGCGATTTCGCTGTGAGAATAACCGTCTACATACGCATGCAGGATGCAATTGCGGCGGGCCGGGTCGAGTTGTTCGAGGCAACTGTAGATCCGCCCCGAGCGCGCTTGATAGTCGAAGGTGTCGGTGGGCGCTGCGCTTTCATGTTCTTCGCTGAGGGGCACTTCGCGGCCACTACTGCGCACAGCATTCAGCGCCAAATGCCGAGTCACGCTGTACACCCAGCCGCGGGCCGAGCCCTTGTGCGGGTCAAAGCTGGCGGCACCCTTCCAGATCTTGATAAAGGCGTCATGCACGATGTCTTCGGCCACGGCCTTGTCGCGCACGATGCGCAAGGCAACTCCCAACAGCCGGAAGCTTTCCTGTTGATACAGCCCGCGCAAGGCCAGTTGTTCGCCACGGGCGCAGGCCAGCAGGCAGGCTTCATAGTCAAAATCGGTTTCAGGCAAAGACAGGTTTCCAGGTGGAGGCCCCGGCGGTGAGCCCGGGGCGCTTTCGCAGCAGCGTAGACGAGTTTGATTAATTGGCCGCCCAGAAGATGTAGTCAGCCTGGTACTTCACCACTGCCTGCTGGCCCTTGTTGGCCGCGGTGCATTCGGTGCTTGGTGCTACGCCACCTTTGAGGGCAACCCGTTGAATGTACGCGACGCCACTCATCGCCCCCTTGCCTTCGGCTGGGTTGGCCTTGACCAGTTGATAGGGCAGGTTGCCGGGGCTGGACGGTGCCACCGCCAACTGGGTGCCGGTGACTTTCGAGCCGTCCTTGGCCTGCCAGGTGGCCGGCGGGCCGAAGTAGCTGCCGACCTGCTGGCCACTGCGGTCATTGAGCACGGCCTTGGGCCCGACGAAAAACCATTCGGTCTGGCCGGCAGCGTTGGCCTTGTCCCGGCATTCATAAGTGATTTCGCCGACTCCAGTGGTTTCCATCGCTACCTTGTGACCGTCCGGCACTTTGATGCTGTCGGGTAAACCGGTCTGGGCAAAGGCGGTCGGTGCAGCGGCAAACAGGCAGGTCACGCAGAACAGGGCTTTGGCGTTCATCGGTGTCTCTCCTTAAGGGCAGCAAGGCGCTGCTACCGGTACTACCCACGGCACGCGCAAACGGATGCAGCGATTAGAAAATAAATCGGTAAGGGCGCACACTGTGGCCCCCCGCACTACCAGAGGAGAGATTGGCAATGACCGGTGTTCACACGTCTGCTCAACAGGGTTTCTCTACTCAGGCCGTCACCTACGCCCAAGGCCGACCGGACTATCCACGGCAACTCACGGGCTGGCTGACCGACGCCCTGCACATCAATTCCCACTCCACAGTCATCGACTTGGGCGCGGGCACCGGCAAGTTCACCCGTTTGCTCAATACCGTGGCGCCGACGTTGATTGCGGTCGAGCCGGTGGAGGCGATGGGCGCGCAGTTGAAAAAGCTGCTGCCGAACGTGCGCCTGCTGTCGGGCATCGCCGAAGCCATTCCGCTTGAGGCGGCAACCGCCGATGCGCTGGTGTGTGCCCAAGCGTTCCACTGGTTCTCCACGGAAGCGGCCCTGGCGGAAATTCACCGGGTGCTCAAGCCGGACGGCCGCCTGGGGTTGATCTGGAACGTGCGGGACGAGTCGGTTGACTGGGTCGCAGCGATCACCGAAATCATCACGCCTTACGAGGGTGACACCCCGCGCTTTCACACCGGACGTTGGCGCGAGGCGTTTACCGGCGAGTATTTTTCCGCCCCCGAAATGACCTGCTTCCCCTACAGCCACGTGGGCAGCCCTCAGGAAGTGATCATGGATCGCTTCCTCTCCGTGAGCTTTATCGCGGCGTTGCCGGAGGCGGAAAAGGCGCTGGTCACCGAGCAGTTGCAGTCTCTGATCAACACCCACCCGGCCTTGCGTGGCCGTGAGACCGTCGCGTTCCCGTACCAGACCCAGGCCTATTGCAGCCAGCGACTGACGAAAAAAGCATAAAGTCAGATCGTATTGATATAAGTCGTTATAAGAAAAATCGCTATGCTGCGGCCAGAATTTTATAAGGCCGCAGGTAGTGGTAATGGATGTAGGTAATTTTGGTTTCTCGATTGCTGGCCTGATTGTTGGATTTATCGTGGGAATGACCGGTGTAGGCGGTGGCTCGTTGATGACGCCGATCTTGCTCTGGTTCGGCATCAACCCGGCCACCGCCGTGGGCACCGATCTGTTGTATGCCGCCATCACCAAGTCGGGTGGGGTGCTGGTTCACAGCAAGAATCGCAACATCGACTGGACCATCACTGGCTGGTTGACCCTGGGCAGCGTGCCTGCAGTGTTGCTGACCTTGTGGTTCCTCAAGAGCCTGGACACTGATCCCGCCGCTTTGAACGCGGTGATCAAGCAGTCCCTGGGCGTGGTGTTGCTGCTGACGGCCACGGCGATCCTGTTCAAGAACAAGCTGTTGGCCTTCGCCCAGCGGCACGCCGGCGACGACTACAAGATGGCGCCGCGCAACCTCAATGGGCTGACCGTCGTCACCGGCGCGATCCTCGGCACCATGGTGGCCCTGACCTCCATCGGCGCCGGCGCCCTGGGCACCGTGGCACTGTTTATCCTGTATCCGTTCCTGGCCACCAAGCGCCTGGTGGGCACGGAAATCGCCCATGCCGTGCCATTGACCCTGGTGGCAGGCCTCGGCCACGCGAGCATGGGCAACATGGACTGGACCCTGCTGGGCTTCCTGTTGCTGGGCTCGCTGCCGGGGATTTATGTCGGCAGCCACATGGCCGGCAAGGTCCCGGACGGGATATTGCGGCCTTGCCTGGCGTTCATGCTGGTGATGATCGGCTTCAAGCTGGCACTTTAACGCGCCGACCCATTGCCGATCTGCCATACAAACGGCGGCTCGGTGCCATTGATCACCCAGTCGCCGACAATCCGCGCCTTGTAGATCACCGGATTGTGGGACGACACCGTGCGTGCATTGCGCCAGTGCCGATCGAGGGCTTTGCCCTGGCGCACATCCGACGCCCCCAGCGCGTTGAACAGTTCGGTGGTGGCGCGCTGGATCAGTTCCGAGACCACCACCTGCGCCTTGGCTGATTCGATTTCAGCGGCGACGTTGGCTTCGCGCTCCACCGCATCATCCCCACCGAACCTTGCCACATAAGCCCGCTGCGCAGGGACGGTAGCCTTCAGTGCGCTGGCTTCGGCGGCATACACCAGCGCCGCGACTTCGCCCACTACTTGCTGAATCTGCGAATCCTGGCTCACATGGGCCGCATTGCCGTGGCTGTAGATCCGCTTGCGGCTGCGCACCTGATGCGCCACATCCTTGAGGGCCGCGCGACCGATGCCCGCGAGGGTGGCGAGCAGTACCAACTGGTAGAACGCGGTCTGGTATTTGAAACGGGTGGCAAAGTCGATGACGTTTTCTGCCTCCACCACCGCGTCGGTAAAGCGCGAGGTGCCGCTGCCGGTGGTGCGCTGGCCAAAGCCGTCCCAGTCATCGCTTTGCACCACGCCGGGCTGGCGGGTGCGAGTGGCGGCAATCACATCGCCGCCGGTGTCGCTGCGTTGGGCGTAGACATCGATCCAATCGGAAAACAGACTGCCGGTGCTGTAGAACTTCTCACCGTTGAGTTTCCATGTATCGCCGTCGGGGCTGACTTTAGTGACAACATCGCCGATGGCCACGCTGCCGATTTCGGTCCAGGCGCAGCCCACGATGTCGCCGTCGACAAAGCGCTTGAACCAGAGGTCCCGCGCCGCACCGGGTGCGGCATTCAGGCGGTCTTCGGCAAACGCAAAGTGCCCGCGCAGGGCCTGGGGCACGTTGGAGTCGGCTTCGGCGAGCTCGATCAGCAGTTCGAATAGCTGGGGCAGGGAGGCGCCACCACCGCCGTACTCCACGGGCACCCGCACCGCGCCAAAGCCGGCTTGCTTGAGCCACTGGATCGGCTCGTAGGGCAGGGCGCGGGTTTGTTCGCGTTCTACGGCACCTTCGGCGATGCGCTGGAAAATCGGCCGGAAGCGTTCGGCCAGGGCGTGATAGTCGACGCCAGTGGACAGTGGATTGATCACGTGATGTTCGGTCATGGGGACGGCTCCTGGGCAGTTGGACAGTGGAGCTGTTGCACGGTCCATGCCGGGTGCCAACGGCCCTGTTTGCGGGGGCGGGGCGAATCCAACTGTTGCTGCGGCAACAGCAAAACGACAAACCACCGCAATCCATGACACCTTCCCGCAGGTCGTTTTTCGCCCTTTTCAGCGCGCCAGGCCACTTGGGACGGGCCTCTCACGGTGCCTGGCACAGTTGCTGCTCCCTACGCTGTACATGCCAATCCACGAGGTACAGTCCGATGAGTCAGCAAGCCGTTAAATTTGCCTACTGGGTGCCCAACGTCAGCGGGGGCCTGGTGGTCAGCAAGATCGAACAGCGCACCCACTGGGGCATCGACTACAACCGCAAGCTGGCGCAGTTGGCCGAGGAAGCCGGCTTCGAATACGCTCTGACGCAGATTCGCTTCACCGCCGGCTATGGCGCCGAATACCAGCATGAGTCCGTCGCGTTCAGCCACGCGTTGCTGGCGGCCACCACCAAGCTCAAGGTAATTGCGGCGATCTTGCCCGGCCCTTGGCAACCTGCGCTGGCGGCCAAGCAACTGGCAACCATCGACCAACTCACCAACGGCCGCGTCGCCGTGAATATCGTCAGCGGCTGGTTCAAGGGTGAGTTCCAGGCCATCGGCGAACACTGGCTGGAGCACGACGAGCGTTATCGCCGCTCCGAGGAATTTATCCGCGCTTTGAAAGGCATCTGGACCCAGGACAACTTCACCTTCCGCGGCGATTTCTACCGCTTCGACAATTACAGCCTCAAGCCCAAGCCACTGGGCGAACCGCACCCGGAAATCTTCCAGGGCGGCAGTTCACGGGCCGCGCGGGACATGGCCGCTCGGGTGTCGGACTGGTACTTCACCAACGGCAACACGCCGGAAGGCATCAAGGCTCAGGTGGACGACATTCGCGCCAAGGCCGCTGCCAACAACCACTCGGTGAAAGTCGGGGTCAATGCGTTTGTGATTGCCCGCGACACCGAGGAAGAAGCCCGCGCCGTGCTCGCGCAAATCATCGAGCAGGCCGACCCGGAAGCCGTCAACGCATTTGGCGATGCGGCAAAGCAGGCGGGCAAGGCATCGCCGGAAGGCGAGGGCAACTGGGCCAAGTCGACCTTTGAGGATCTGGTGCAATACAACGACGGCTTCAAGACCAACCTGATTGGCACCCCGCAACAGATCGCCGAGCGCATCGTGGCGTTGAAGGCGGTCGGCGTGGACCTGGTGCTGGCTGGCTTCCTGCATTTCCAGGAAGAAGTCGAGTACTTCGGCCAGCGCGTGTTGCCGCTGGTGCGCGAGCTGGAAGCCAAGGCCGGGATCAAGCAAGTCGCCTGAACACCACCACCGCCGCCCGCAATTTGTTGTTGCCGAACCGGCACATTCGCTCGAACTCCCCGTGGCTGACCGGCAGGTGCTGGCAGTCCATGGGTTGGCGATGCTGGCTGTGATCCACGTCCGGGTCGTGCAGGTACACGAAGTCTTCGTCGCAGTCGGTGACGATCACCCAATGGGGCGACTTGGAGCGGGTCAGCCGGTAGCTGCTGATCAACACCAGCGGCTGCCCGCCGTCGCGCAGCACCTGGGGTAAATCCAGCGGGCCGCCGAGCACTTGCTCAACGTCGCTCAAGGCCAACTCTTCCTCGAAGGCGTCGTGCACCAAACGCATGACGTCTTTTTTATGCTGATCACGCACCCCGTCGAGAAACAACGGCCCACTGACATTGACCTGCATACGCACCCGAAAGCCCCGGCGCCAGGCGGCGAGTGCCAGGCCCTGGGGGCTGCAACCGCCGTGGCCGGCGGTCATGAACACGGTGGTTGCTTCGCGCCAGATCTGCAGTTCTTCGCGGCGCTGGGCCACCCGTGCAGGTTCCAGGGCGCCCATGGCCATCAGCAGGCTGGCGGCGCCACAGGTGAAGTCGGTGGTCTGTTGGTAATAGGGCACGCTCAAGGCTCGCGCGTCCTGGTGCTGGAGGATGCGTTTCTCCAGGCGCAGGGCGGGGGCATGGTCTTCGTAGTAGTCGTTGACCAGGGCAAAGCGTCGATAGCCGTTGCGCTCGTACAGGGCGATGGCGCCGGGGTTGTCGGTGCGCACTTCCAGGCGCAGGTAGGCGCAGTCATGTTCCACCGCACAGGCTTCGATGCGCGTCAGCAGTTGCTTGCCCAAACCCAGGCCCCGGGAGGACTCGGCGATGGCGATGGAATACAGGCGCGCCAAGGAGGTGCCACGGTGGAACAGCACCAGGGCGTAGCCCAGCAAATCGTTGCCTTTTTCCGCCACCAGCAGTTGCCCGTGGGCGCGGCTGACCATCCACTGGAAGCTGCGGGTGGAGAGCCGGTCCGTGGTGAAACAGTGCTGTTCCAATGCCACCAATGCAGGCACGTCATCGGGTGTTGCAACGCGAAAGGAAAGAGCCATGTGACCGCCGTAAAAGTTGCGTAACGAAACGGGACTTCTCTAAAAGATCGTGCTTAATAGAAAAGGTCTAGTTCTCTAAAGCGGATCAATCAATATGTCAGCGGTACAAGGTCATTGGCGTGAAGTATCCGAGCAAACAGTGGCGGCGACAATAACTTCCAGCGGTTATTTTTCCAGCCCTCCCAAGAGTGCAAGTCAAGTCGTGATTATTGTCGAGCGCAAGGAAGACTGGGCGTCGTACTTCCCCAGCGAAGACATCGTCACCGCCCAGGAATACCTTGAGCAAACCCGGGAAAACGAGACGGGCAAGCGTGTGCAGGTGATCAACCTGTGCCGCAGCTACAAGTACCTGGGGCACGGCTACTACTGCTCGCTGTTGGCCGAGGCGCGGGGCCACAAGGTAATTCCGTCGGTGCGCACCATCAGCGAACTGACGAAAAAGTCTCTGTACGGCCTGGCCCTGGATGACCTGGATAAAACCCTCGACAAAGCCTTGAGTCATCATCTCTACAGCAACACCGAAGGCTTTACCCTGACACTTTATTTTGGTCGAACCAATATTGAACCCTTGCAGGATTTGGCTCGTCAGTTGTTTGAAGCCTTCCCTTGTCCAATCCTGTTAGTTGAGTTTCGCAAGAATAACGGCTGGCACATCGAAGGCATCAAGTCTGGCGTATTGCACAAGTTGCGCGATGACCAGGAAGATCAATTTGCCAATGCGCTGGATAACTTCAGCCGCAAGATCTGGCGTCAACCACGCTCCCGACGGTTGGCCCGCTACGACCTGGCGATCCTGCACGATCCCCAGGAACAATTGCCGCCATCCAACGCCCGTGCCTTGGACAATTTCGTCCGGGTGGGCAAGGGCCTGGGCATCGATGTGGAGCTGATCGAACGCAAGGACTACGCCCGCCTGGCCGAATACGACGCCTTGCTGATCCGCGAGACCACCAGCGTCGATAACCACACCTACCGCTTCGCCAAAAAAGCCGAGAGCGAAGGTCTGGTGGTGATGGACGACCCGGCGTCGATCCTTCGCTGTACCAACAAGGTCTACCTCACCGACCTGCTGAAAAGCCATCAACTGGGCATGCCCGCCACCGAAATTCTCTACAAGGAGCGACCCGAAGATTTTGAACGGGTGGGGGAGCGCCTTGGCTTCCCGCTGGTGCTGAAGATTCCCGACGGGTGTTTCTCCCGCGGCGTGATCAAGGTCGAAAGCCAGCAAGCGCTGCTGACGGCCACCGCCGAATTGTTCGAGCATTCTGTGTTGCTGCTGGCCCAGGAATTTTTCTACACCGAGTACGACTGGCGCATCGGCGTCCTCAACCGCAAACCGATCTTTGCCTGCCAGTACTTCATGTCCAAGGGGCATTGGCAGATCTATAACCACAAGGCCATCGGCCAGGACATCAACGGCGAGTGCCGCACCCTGGCGGTCCACGAAGCGCCCAAGGCGGTAGTGGAACTGGCGGTAAAAACCGCCAACCTGATCGGCGACGGCCTGTACGGCGTGGACCTCAAGCAATCCGGCGACAAGGTGGTGGTGATCGAGGTCAACGACAACCCCAACATGGACGCCGGTATCGAAGATGCCTACCTGCAAGACGACTTGTATTCCCTGGTACTGGAGGAGTTCGTACGACGCCTGGAGTTGAAGCGTCAAGGCCAGGTGTGGTGACGCGCGATGATCCAGCGCTTTGAATTAGCCGATGGCAAGTTGTATAACAGCCTGGGGGACGGCGGGGATGTCTTGCTGTTCAGCAATCCTGACCCCCACGAGCGCAAGTACCTGCGCGACTGCTACAAGCTCGATGAACACGCCCTGGCCTCGGCGCTGGACCCGGACGAAGTGTCGCGCATCGAGTTCCACCCCGATAACCTGTTCCTGATCTGGAAGCGCCCGGAGAACTATTCCGGCGGCGGCAACCTGGTGTTTGAAGTGGCGTCCTGCGGCTTGCTGTTTTCCGGGGACCAGTTGCTGGTGATCGCCACCGACGACAGCCAGCTTTCCGGGCTGGGCGCCCGCCGGCCATTACGCACGCCATTGGATGTGTTGCTGGACTTGCTGCTCAACAACATCCACCACTACCTGGGCCACCTGAAGGTGATCAAGATGGTCGCCCGGGAGTTGCAGCAGCAGTTCAATGCATCGATGAGCAATCGCCACCTGATGCAGATGTTCAACCTCAGCGAAAGCCTGATCTATTACATCAACGCCCTGCACAGCAACGGCGCGGTGCTGACGCGCCTGCGCAACCATGGGGAAAAGGAGCATTTCAGTGCTGAGACCCTGGGCCTGATCGATGACCTGATCATCGAGAACAACCAGTGCTACAAGCAGGCGGAGATTTACTCCAACGTGTTCTCCGGGCTGATCGATGCCCGGGGCAACCTGATGAACAACAGCATGAACAACCTGCTGCGCAAGCTGACGCTGATCAACGTGGTGTTCCTGCCGTTGAACCTGATCGCCAGCGTAGGCGGGATGTCGGAGTTCAGCATGATGACGGCGGGCACGCCGTGGTGGATTTCGTACCCATTGTTCATGACGGCGATGGGGCTGGGAGCGGGGTTGATGGTGTTGGGGTTGAAGCGGATTGCGGGGAGTGGCGACAAGGCAGTTTGACTAAGATCTTGAATATCACTGAGGTCTAAATGTGGGAGCGGGCTTGCTCGCGAAAGCGTTGGATCAGTCGCTGTAGATGGCGACTGTCACACCGCTTTCGCGAGCAAGCCCGCTCCCACAGGGGATTTGCGCCATTCAGACGTCCGGCTGTAACGTCAACACCTCAAACCCATCCCGCGTCACCGCCACGGTATGTTCCCACTGCGCCGACAAGCTGTTATCCCGCGTCACCACCGTCCAGCCATCCTTCAAGCTGCGCACCTTGGCGCTGCCCTGGTTGAGCATCGGCTCAATGGTAAACACCATGCCTTCACGCAGTTCCAGGCCGGTACCGGGGCGGCCGAAGTGCAGGATCTGCGGCTCTTCGTGCATCTCGCGGCCAATGCCATGTCCGCAATACTCACGCACCACGCTGTAGCCGTTGCTCTGGGCATGGCTCTGGATGGCGTAGCCGATATCCCCCAGGCGCGCGCCGGGCTTGACCTGGCGGATGCCGGCCCACATGGCTTCAAAGGTCATTTCCACCAGGCGCCGGGCCTTGGGCGCGACGTTGCCGATCATGTACATTTTGCTGGAGTCGGCGATATAGCCGCCTTTTTCCAGAGTGATGTCGATGTTGACGATGTCGCCGTCCTTGAGCACGTCCTTGGCGCTCGGCATGCCATGGCACACCACCTCGTTGATCGAGGTGTTGATGCAGAAGGGGTAGTCGTACTGCCCCAGGCTCGCAGGCCGTGATTGCAGGTCGTTGCGGATGAAGGCTTCGACGGCGCTGTCGATCTCCAGGGTCGACTGGCCGGCGGCGACAAAGCCGTCAAGCATGGTAAACACCTGGGCCAACAGACAGCCGGATTCGCGCATCACCGCGAGTTGTTCCGCCGTCTTGATCATTGCGCGCGCCCCCGGATCAGGTCGGGTTTGTCCAGCAACAGCTTGTTGATCAGGTCGTTATAGGCCAGGTGTGGATTGAGCTCGGCCAGCAGGCCGATCTTGATCCAGAACTCGGCCTGGGCGTTGATGGAACGGTCCATGGTGGCGCTGGCCAGACGGAGTTGTTCGTGCAATTGGTCGGTGATCTTGACGATGCCCATGAGCTTCACTGTACAGGGTTGATATACAAAGCGTATACGTTTCGTATGCTTCGCGTAAAGCCTGGCGTTTCGCCATTGACTTGCCCGATGGCGCCGGTTAATTTTGATTCATGACATTTCAAACCTTTCGTTGCCAGCCAAGCATTATTACCGCCATTCCTCATTTGGCGGGATAGCGCACGGCTGCACCCAAACCCGCCCTAGAGGCGGGTTTTGTTTTTCCGTCTCCAGGGCCTTGTAAACACCCAGGAGACATCCATGAGTACTCGCCCGGCGAGCCAGCCCCAAGATTCGGGATTGCTTGAGCACTACGTGAAGAAGATCCTGGCCGCCCCGGTCTACGACCTGGCGGTGCGCACGCCGTTGCAGGTGGCGCCGGCGCTGTCGGCCTTGCTGGGCAATCAGATCCTGCTCAAGCGCGAGGACCTGCAACCGACCTTTTCCTTCAAGATCCGTGGTGCCTACAACAAGTTGGTGCAGCTCAGTGCCGCGCAAAAGGCCCGGGGCGTGATCACCGCGTCGGCGGGCAATCATGCCCAGGGCGTGGCATTGGCGGCGCGGGAATTGGGGATCAAGGCGACGATCGTCATGCCCTGCAGCACCCCTGAACTGAAGGTGTTGGGGGTGCGCTCCCGAGGCGGCGAGGCGGTGTTGCAAGGGGAGAGCTTTCCGTTTGCCCTGGCCCATGCGTTGCAACTGGCCGAGGCTACGGGCAGCACCTTTGTCTCGCCGTTCGACGACCCGGACGTGATCGCAGGGCAGGGCACAGTGGGGATGGAAGTACTGCGTCAGCAGCAGGGCCCGCTGGACGCGATCTTCGTCCCGGTGGGCGGCGGCGGGTTGATCGCCGGTATCGCGGCCTACGTGAAATACCTGCGCCCCGAAGTGCGCATCATCGGCGTCGAGCCCGAAGGCTCCAGTTGCCTGCTGGCAGCCTTGCGTGCGGGGAGTCGGGTGGTGCTGCCGAGTGTCGACAGCTTTGCCGATGGGACCGCAGTGGCCCAGATCGGCGCCTACGGCTTTGAAATCTGTCGGCACCACGTAGATGAGGTGATCACCGTCAGCAATGACGAGCTGTGCAGTGCCATCAAGCTGATCTACGACGATACGCGATCGATTACTGAGCCTTCAGGTGCCCTGGCGGTGGCCGGTATCCGCAAGCATGTGGCGAAGACCGGCATCCAGGGCCAAACATGGGTGGCGATCAACTCTGGGGCCAATATCAACTTCGATAGTTTGCGGCATGTTGCTGAACGAGTGGCCGCCCAGGCAGGTTAAACGTTTAATCTAACGAATGTTTAATTTAGTTACATTCACCCGTTTGGATAGCCGCTATTAAGGTGGGAAAAAGTTTTTGCGGGCACTTATAACGAGCTGTCTTTCAATTTGCATGACGCCAATGGAGGCTCGTTGCAAGACGCATGAACCAGCGGGCGTATTTTTTTCCGAAAGCCCCGATTTTTCTAGGGCGCACAGCTGTGCGTCTGCCGGCACGTTTAATGCTTTATAAGATCCTGTTACAACTCTGAATGAGCAACAAATATAGCGGTTAACACCCCGAACGGATGGGGTAATAGCGGTCTGCCACGTAACTTATATAAGTAATGTGGTCGCTTATGAGGAAAGGTTCCAACGCAACTTCAAAGGGCCTAGTAGGCTGGTTACGTGAAGCCGTCTGCCAGGGCTGGCAAGGCGCAAAAGGTGAGCGTGACATCGCGGTCGCCAGCGGTACGAATTTTGATAAATATCGATTGGCAATCTCATAAAAGGAGAGGTCGGCCATGCTTTCGGATCTGGAACTACGCGGCATTATTGAAGGAAGTTTTCTGCCTAAGCGCTGTGAAGTCACCAAGGCGCCAGACGCCTCGCTGACGGTGAAGGTTTATCACGAGATCGACCATGACCGGGTCGACTTGGTGGTCACCGGCATTTGCGCGAACAAGCTCGACAGCAGTCGGGCGATCTGCAACTTGATTACCGAGTTGCGTGAAGACCTCAAGAACACCCACACCCATGCCCCGGCCCTCAAACGAGCCGGTGCGCGTCCTTTCTATTAAACGGACGGTTGAGCTTCAATCAGTGAAGACTTGCGGGCCTGGATAAACGCCAGGCCCAACGCCGTTTCCGTGATTACCGCCAGCAAAATTCCCGGGCCCGCGTGGCCGCTGATCCATTCGCTGATCCCCAACATCGCCAGCACAAAACAGCCGATCACAAAGCCGGAGGTCATGGCGTGCCGTGTCGCATCAGGGGGGGAGTGGCGGGCGCGGTAAAACATGATGCCGATGGCCAGGAACAGCGCGGCATTGCGACGGGCGACCAGGCCGGTGGCACTGGAGTATTCAACACTCCACACCCACAGGAGCAGGTCCGGGCGCAAACCCCAGATCAGCGCGAGGGCAAAGCACAGCAGGGCAGTGAAGGTAGCGAGGGGACGGAAGTGCAATTGCATGGCGAATCCTTTCAGCCGTAACGAGCGCTCAAGGATACCCATGTAGGAGCGAGCTTGCTCGCGAAGAACGCAAAGTCACGGCGTCAATTCAGAACTCCCGCGTTTCGCTGGCGAGCAAGCTCGCTCCTACCACAAAGTGCACGGGATCAGTTCTGCCAATCGCAGGCTTCCGACAGTTTGCGATAACCCACGTCCTGGACTTTCCCTTGACTGTCCACGAACTTGATATCGGCGTTGATCACTTTGCAGACATTGGTGTCGGGTTCGTGCATGGCAAGTACCTTTTGCACATCCATCTTCTCGCCGTAGTGATAAGGCGTGACGACGGGGGCGGTGTCAGCCTGCGCCATCCCCGTTACAGCCGTCAGGGCCAGTGCAGCACCGAGCATTAACGTACGCAGTTTCATGGTGTTTCTCCGCAAGTCGTTCGCAGGCGCATCAACGTGATGAGCCGCGGCCGCCCTGGGCAACGGCTGGAGCCGTGCGAGTGCGGTCGAATCAACTGTCTTCCCGGGGGATTAACCATCGATTAAGTGAGGCTTTACTGACAAAAGCTTCATCTTCAGCGTATCCGCAAGATCGCTCACATCATCCGGAATAGTCCGATACGGGCCAGGTATTCGTGCTTGCTACCGTCGCCTGTGGATCCATCCATCGGATGGTGCATGTAAAAGGGCGGAGTTGAGTGTGCAAAAGAAAATCGCAGCAGAGTTTCTCGGAGCGTTCTGGCTGACCTTCGGGGGGTGTGGCAGTGCGATACTGGCCGCGGCATTCCCGGAGTTGGGTATTGGCTTTGCCGGTGTAGCCCTGGCCGCTGGCTTGGCAGTGTTGACCATGGCTTACGCGGTGGGCGGCATTTCAGGTGCGCACTTCAATCCGGCGGTGACCATCGGCCTGTGGGTCGGCCGTCGGGTGGCCGGCATCGATGTAGTGCCCTACATCATCGCCCAGGTGGCCGGTGCGATAGTCGCTGCCGCCGTGTTGGCGCTGATCGCCAGCGGCCGCCCGGATTTCGAGATCGACGCTTTCGCCGCCAATGGCTATGGTCAGTTGAGCCCGGGGCAATACAGCCTGCTGGCGGCATTGGTGGTTGAAGCCGTAGCGACGTTCTTTTTGGTGTTCATCATCATGCGCGTCACCGGCCCTGGTTCGGCAACGGGGTTCGCGCCCATCGCGATCGGCCTGGCGCTGACCCTCATTCACCTGGTGACCATGCCGGTCACCAATACCTCGGTCAACCCGGCCCGCAGCACGGGGCCGGCGTTATTTGCCGGGGGGGAGTACGTGATGCAATTGTGGCTGTTCTGGGTGGCGCCGACAGTGGGCGCGGTGATCGGCGCCATCGTTGCGCGAGGGGTCACCTGCCCAAGGGAGGCGTGAGCCTACCAGCTCACGCGTAGCCCCGCGTTACCGCTGAAACCCTCCAGCGTATTGCTGTCCAGTTGGGTGTTGTAGTCCGCCGCCAGGTACACGCTGACGGTGGACGACAGCTTGGCGACAACGCCCACGCCGAGGTCGGCGGTGGATGACTTGTGATCGGTTTTAATCCGGTCCACGTCGTCGTAGGTCACCGTGTCGCTGCCACCGAAGGTACGCCAGGCGTTGGCCCGCACATAGGGCTCGATCGGGGTGTTCTGCACCAGGTAACGCCCCTTCAGGCGTGCGCCCAGGCGGCCGGTCCAGTAGTCCTGGGAATCGAATGAAACCTTCGAGATGCCATCGTTCTGGTGGTCCATGTCAATCTGCTGGTTGATCACCTGCACCTGAGGTTCCACCACCCAATGTTCGGAGACGGTAATCGGGTAACCCGCTTCTGCCGACAGGGCCAGGGCGTGGCCCTTGTTGTCGATCTTCACGTCACGGTCGGACTTGCTGTCACCGTCCAAGCGTGTGCCCATGGCTACCAGGTCCACGTACCAGCCCTTGGGGTCGGTGAGGGTCCAGTAGGCGCCGAAGTTATCGCCATCCAGCTTCACCCGCCCGGAGCGGTTGTCCTGGAAGCCCATTGAAAAGCCCTTGATGTCACCTTGCAGGCGGCTTTGACCGATAAACAGGCCGAAACGCTGGATCTGCCCGCCACTGGTCTCGGAGGCATAGAGGTCGTGGCCGACCTGATAGCCCTTGATGGAACCGTCGAAACTCGGCGATACCGTGCCCGACCAGCTCTTGTTGAAGCCACTGCCATAGGCACGGCCCCATCCCGCCGGGACCGGCCCGGTTTCGCTGAGCAGGCTTTGTTCGCCCTGGCGGTCGTGGAAGGTGCCCAGGGCCTGAAGCGTCATCAACTGCGCGGCAGGGACGACCACCGAGTACACCGGCACCTCCAGGCGATACAACGGAATCGGCTCGGCCCCGGCGATGGCGGTAGGCAACACCGGGTTGCTCGCTGCCGACTCCGGCGAGTTGGCGGCCGCGACCTGGCTGGGTGGCGGAGCAGGGGGCTCCACCGGCGCGACGGGTTGCGAGGTCGGTGGCTCCACGGGCGGTTCATCCGGTGCTACCACAGGCGGCACTGGCGGGATCGGCGGCACGGGCACCACCACCGGTGGCGTCGGCGGGACAGGTGGAACCACCGGTGGCTGCACGGCGACCACCGACGAACGCAAGTACCAGTTATTTTCCGTGCCGGCGGTGACACCACCTTTGAACAGCAGATACTCATAAGCTCCGGCGGATACCGAGCCTTTCAGGGCAAACGCATCGGCGCTGCTGGTGGCACCGTTGAGGGCTTGCACCACTTCGATCCCGCTGTTTTGCGTGAGACCGCCCAGGCCGCCGAGATTGCTCACGGTCATTTGTGTGTGCCCGCTGATGGTCCCGTCAGACACAACCAGTTTGTCGGTAGCCGAGTTCTCGTCGCCCAGCACGGTTTGCAACCAAAGCTGCCCATTGTTGCCCACGTAGTTGCCGTACACCGTCAACGTATCGGTGGCGCTGTTGCTGCGGCTGGTCATGTCGAGGGTGCCGGCATTATTCAGGGTGGCCAGTGCGCCTGCGGTGTAGGGGCGGATACTGCCTTGCGTCACGCCCAGGGTGCTGCTGCCATCGATGTTGAAGGTGCCGGTATTGCTGGCACTGTCGCCGAGGAAAAAGTCGCCGGCCAGGTCGAAACGCGAGTTGTTGTTGAGGTTGACTGTTTCCCACCCGATATACCGGGCGGCGGTGCTGGAAGTGGTGTTGTCGAAGGTCAGTTGGTCATTGCCCAGGCCGCCGTCAATCGAAGGCGTAGTGCCGAGCAGGGTTTCATTGAGGCCGCTGATCAGTGCGGTGTCGTCGCCGTCGCCCATCAGCACGGCGGACTTGATCTGGCCACCATTGATCCAGTTGAAGGTGTCATTACCGACACTGGCGCGGATCTCGCCACTGATGACGCCGCCACTCACGGTAATACTGTCGTTGCCGCCACTGGTGCTGATATTGCCACCGATGCTGCCGCCGGAGACGATGATGGTATCTGTACCGAAGGCGGTCACCAGATTACCGAGGATTGCCCCGCCGGACATGTCATAGATATTGTTGTCCAGCTTCATGTCGACCCGGCCGATGGTGCCACCGGTTTGCCGGGCCACGTCGCCATCCTCAAAAGCACCGACGATGGTGCCACCGGTCATCAGGAACGTGTCGCGGCCATCGCCTTGGGCCAGGGACTGGATCTGCCCGCCGCTCATCACGAAATCATCGATGCCGTTGCCCTGGGAAACGGCGCCGGTCACGGTCCCCGCGCTGATCTGGAAGCGATCGGCACCGTCGCCCTGGGTGATGCTGCCCACGATGCGCCCGGAGTTCATATCGACGAAATCCGTGCCGGCGCCGAAGGTGATATTGCCGTTGATAGTGCCGGTGCCGCCTGCAGGCAGGGTCAGGGTGTTATTGCCCGTAAGGTCGGTCAGGCCGGTGGGGCTGCTGCCGCTGTCGCAGGTATAGGTATCGTTGCCCGGGCCCGGGGTGAGTACGCAAGCCGCCAGGGCTTGTTGGGGGCCAGGTAATGCAGTGAGAGGATGCCGACAGCCAACACGGCGCGAGGCTGAAAAGTCCGTTTATTACGCATTGATCTGCCCTGTTTTTGTTATAAAAACTGCACATGTTTTTTGGGTTTAGTACAGTTTTTTACACAATGCAGAATTTTCGGACAGATAACCGCAGGGCTGTAAGCCACGTGATACGTGGCTTACATAGTGGCATATTGATTTTTTTGCCGCGTATTTGTCAGTCCAGCTGACGACGATAGGGCAGGTCCGGCCCGGTCTTGCTGCAGGTGAGTGCCGCAGCACGGATGGCAAAGGCAAGCATGCTGTTGATCTGCTCCCGGGTCAGCTGTTGCAGGCCTTCCACCGAGTCCAGTTGCTGCTCGGTCAGCCAGGCAATCAACGCGGCCTGGAACGTATCGCCAGCCCCTACCGTGTCCGCCATGACGACCTTGACCGCTGGCGCCGACCAGCTGCCGTGCTGGCGGCTGAACACCGTCGCGCCATCGCCGCCACGGGTCAGGAATACCAGTTGGCAACGGTGCTGCAACCAGCCTTGCAGGACGCTTTCCGGGGCTTGGCCGGGGTAGAGCAGGTGCAGGTCTTCGTCACTGACCTTGATCAGGTCGGCATGCTTGACCAGCTCGGCCACGCGGGCGCGCCACAGCTCGATGTTCGGCTCGGGGTTCAGGCGTACGTTGGGGTCGAGGCTGATCAGGCGCTTGCCACTTTCCCGGCGCACCAGGGCCAGCAACGTGTCGGCAATCGGCTGCACCACCAGTGAGAACGAGCCGATGTGTACACCACGCACTTCGTCGCCCAACGCCGGTAGATGCTCAAGTCGCAACTGGCGGTCGGCGCAACCTTCACCGCGAAAGCTGTATTGCGGTGAACCGTTGGCACCCACGGCGACCATTGCCAGGGTGGTCGGCGCGGCGAACTCCACGAGGTACTCCTCGCCCACGCCTTCGTCCTTGAGCACCTGCAACAGGCGTCGACCCAGGTAGTCGTCGGAGATCCCGGCGAAAAAGCCCGCATCGATTCCCAGTCGACGCAAACCTACTGCGACGTTAAACGGCGAGCCGCCGGCAATCGCCTTGTAATTGACCCTGGATGCCTTGCCGCTGGCATCGTCCTCGCTGAAAAAATCAAACAGCGCTTCGCCACATACCAAATACATATTCGTTCGCTCTTAAAGGGATGCCACGTGCTGTTGATAACGCTCATAAGCCTGCTGGTAGGCACTGACGCTGCCGGCATTCGGCACCGTGCGGCTGGTCGCGTCGACGCTGACGCAACGCTGGCACAACTGCGCCAGGCTCTCACCGGACTGGCACCACGCGGCCTGGATCGCCGCGCCGAGGGCCGCGGCTTCGCTTTGTTCGGTGCAGACCACTTCGGTGTTCATGATATCCGCGACCATCTGACGCCACACCGGGCTTTTCGAGCCGCCACCGATCAGGCGGATGCTCTGGCTTTGCAGACCGGTCTGGCGCAACAGGTCCAGGCCGTAGCGCAAGCCGAAGGTGGTGCCTTCGACCACGGCGCGGCACAGGTTGGCGCGGGTCAGGTTGGTCATGGTCAAGCCGTGCAGGCTGCCGGTGGCGTGGGGCAGGGCGGGCACCCGCTCGCCGTTGAGGAACGGCAGCATGCTCACGCCGTCGGCGCCAATCGGCGCCTCGGCCACCAGCGCGTTGAACGCCGCCAAGTCCAGGTCGAACAGCTCGCGGATGACCCCGGTGGCGTTGGTCAGGTTCATGGTGCAGATCAACGGCAGCCAGCCGCCGCTGGAGGAACAGAAGGTCGCGACCGATGCCTGCGGGCTGACGTTGGCCTGATCGGCAAAGGCATACACGGTGCCGGATGAACCCAGGCTCATGGTGATCACGCCGGGGGCGATATTGCCGGTGCCGATGGCGCCCATCATGTTGTCGCCGCCGCCGCTGGAGACTTGCGCATTCGGGTTGATGCCCAGGCGTTCGGCGATGGCGGGCAGGATGGTGCCCACGGCTTGATTCGCTTCGATCAATTCGGGCAGTGCCGCTTCCAGTCGCCCGTCGGGATCAATGTGGCGCAGCAGTGCGAGGTCCCATGCCCGGGTGCGTACGTTGAAATAACCGGTGCCGGAAGCATCGCCGTATTCCGCGCAGGCGCGGCCGGTGAGCCAGTAGTTGAGGTAGTCGTGGGGCAGCAGGATATGCGCGATGCGCACGAACACGTCCGGGTGTTGCTCGCGGGTCCACAGCAGCTTGGACACGGTGTAGCCCGGCGCGATGGCCACGCCGAGGCGTTCCAGGGAGCCGCTTTCACCGCCGAGGTGCTGCAACAGACGATCGTTTTCCGGTGCGGTTTCGGTGTCGCACCAGAGTTTGGCGGGGCGCAGCACCTGGCCCTGGTCGTCGAGCAGTACCAGGCCGTGTTGCTGGCCGGAAACGCCGATGGCGAGGATGTCCTGGCCGTCCACGCCAGCCTGTTGCAAGGCGCGGTGAGTGGCTTCGGTAAAGGCGTCCAGCCACTCCTGGGTGTGCTGTTCGCGGCGGCCATTGGCACCGCTGATCAGCGTGTGGCTGGCGGCGCCCAGGCCCAGGACTTTGCCGCTGCTGGCGTCCAGTACGATGGCCTTGGTGCCCTGGGTGCCGCAGTCGATGCCGAGATAGAGGTTTTGCTGGGTCATGGTAGGTCGCTCAGCACATTAGGGATGTGGAATGCGATCAATGTGGGAGCTGGCTTGCCTGCGATGGCGCCTGTTCAGTCAGTAATGGTGTGACTGATACACCGCTATCGCAGGCAAGCCAGCTCCCACAGTTTGATTCGGCTCCGTCAGTTGAGATTGGCGAGCAGCCGCTCCAGCGTTTTGCTCACACCCACATCCTGCAGGCTCTCGAAACACCGCTCAAACGCTGCCACAAACTCGGGCGAGTTGGGAATAGCTGTACCAAAAATCTCCTCCACACCCAGCAGCCGCCTGCTGATCAACGCATCTTCCGTCACCAGCCCCTGGCAAAACTCGGCGCGAGGATCCGGGATGCGATAGATCACGCCATTCTCATCCACACCTTTCAAGTACAGCGCCCACGCGGCCACCACCAGTGCGGCACGCTCGGTCTCGCGGCCATCGGCAATCAGGCGGTTGATGGTCGGTACAGTGAACTTGGGAAACTTCGACGAACCATCGGAACACACGCGCTCCAACTGGTCGGCAATCGCCTGGTTGGAAAAGCGATCCACCAGGGTCTGCTTGTATTCGGTCAGGTCGATCCCCGGCACCGGTGCCAGGTTGGGCGTGACGTCCAGGTCCATGTAGGCGCGCATATAGGCCACGAACAACGGGTCGTTCATGGTTTCGTGGACGAAGCGGTAACCCTTCAGGAAACCCAGGTACGTCAGCGCCAGGTGGCTGCCGTTGAGCAGGCCGATCTTCATCTCTTCATACGGCGTCACGTCATCGGTGAACTGCACGCCTACGGTTTCCCACGCCGGGCGGCCGTTGACGAACTTGTCCTCCAGTACCCACTGCACAAACGGTTCGCAGACCACCGGCCAGGCGTCGTCAATGCCGTGCTCGTCATGCAGTTGCAGGCGGTGCGCAGTGCTGGTCATCGGCGTGATGCGGTCGACCATGGCGTTCGGGAAGCTGACGTTGGCCTTGATCCACTCATGCAGCTCAGCGTCATGCAGCGCGGCAAAGGCCAGCAACGCCTTGCGGGTCACGGCGCCGTTGTGGGGCAGGTTATCGCAGGACATCACGGTAAACGCCGGAACCCCCGCCGCCCGGCGCTGGGTCAACGCAGCGCAGATAAAGCCGAACACGGTTTTCGGCGAGCCCGGGTTGGCCAGGTCGTGCTGGATCTGCGGCAGGTGGGCCATGAACTCGCCGTTGCTGTCGTCGATGCAGTAGCCGCCTTCGGTGATGGTCAGCGAGACAATCCGAATCTCTGGGCTGGCCAGCTTGTCGATCAGCGCCTGGGCACCGTCTTCGGCCAGCAGCATGTCGCTGATGGAACCGATCACACGCACTTCGGTGTCGTCGGTGTCCCCCAGTTCATACAGGGTAAACAGATAGTCCTGGCCGGCCAGGTCGTCTCGGGCCTTGCGGTCTTCAGTCCGCAGGCCCACGCCGCAAATGCTCCAGTCCAGGCCCACGCCGGTATTCATCAAGGCGTCGGTGTAATACGCCTGGTGCGCGCGGTGGAAGCCGCCGACGCCAATGTGCGCGATGCCCTGACGGGTGTTGGCAATCGCATAGGCTGGCAGTTGCACTTCAGGCGCCAGTTGCGTGAGGTTTTGCTTGTTCAGTTTCATCAGGAAATTCTCGCGAAATCAGGCGGCGGCGCGCAGTGGACGGGCCACGGCAACACCGTCAGCGTCGAACAGATGGCATTGAGTCGGGTCCAGGTACAGCTGCAAGGTTTCGCCATACTGGCTGGCCATGTCGCCACGGATCCGCAAGGTCAACGGCTCCTTGCTGGCGGTGATGACGTGGCAGAAAGTGTCGCTGCCCAGGCGCTCGCCGACATCGGCGGTAACGGTCAGGGTGGCCTGGCCAGGGGTGGCGATTTCCAGGTGTTCCGGACGAATGCCCAGGGTTACCGCGCTGCCAACGCTCAAGGTGGCGCTGCTCAGGGGCAGGCTGATGCGGCCGCCGGCGTCCAGTTCGACTTCGCAGCTCTGGGCATCCACGCGGTTGATCTTGCCTTTGAGGAAGCCCATTTTCGGCGTACCCAGGAAGCCCGCGACAAACAGGTTGGCCGGCTGGTGATACAGCTCCAGCGGCGAGCCCACCTGTTCCACGCGGCCGCTGTTGAGCACCACCACCTTGTCGGCCAGGGTCATGGCTTCGACCTGGTCGTGGGTCACGTAGATCATGGTGGCTTGCAGTTCTTTATGCAGGCGCGAAAGCTCCAGGCGCATCTGCACGCGCAAGGCGGCATCGAGGTTGGACAGGGGTTCATCGAACAGGAAGATCTTCGGGTTACGCACAATCGCACGGCCGATGGCGACACGCTGACGCTGGCCACCGGACAACTGCTTCGGCTTGCGCTCCAGCAAAGGGCCCAGCTCCAGGATACGCGCCGCTTCGTTGACCTTGCTCTCGACAATCTTCTTGTCGACGCCGGCCAGGTCCAGGGCAAACGACATGTTCTTGCGCACGCTCATGTGCGGGTACAGGGCGTAAGTCTGGAACACCATCGCCAGGTCGCGCTTGGCCGGAGTGACCTCAGTGATGTCGCGGCCATCCAGTTCGATGGTGCCTTCGGTGACTTCTTCCAGGCCGGCAATCAGGCGCAACAAGGTGGATTTACCGCAGCCCGACGGCCCGACGAACACCACGAATTCCTTATCGTTCACCTCAAGGTCGATGCCCTTGATGATGGAGAAACCTTCGAAGCCTTTTTGCAGATTCTTGATTTTCAGGTTGGCCATGATGGGCCTCCGCTTCTAAATATTTTTAAAGGAACCGTTACTTCACGGCGCCGAAGGACAAACCGCGGACCAGCTGTTTCTGGCTGATCCAGCCAAAGATCAGGATCGGCGCACAGGCCAGGGTCGACACGGCAGACAATTTCGCCCAGAACAAGCCTTCGGGGCTGGAGTAGGAGGCGATCAGCGCGGTGAGCGGCGCAGCGTTAGACGAGGTCAGGTTCAGCGACCAGAACGCCTCGTTCCAGCACAGGATCAGCGACAGCAACACCGTGGAAGCCAGGCCGCCCTTGGCGATCGGCAGCAGCACCCGGACCATTTCCTGCCACAGGGTGGCGCCGTCCAGGCGGGCGGCTTCGAGGATGTCCTTGGGGATGTCCTTGAAGTAGGTGTAAACCATCCAGACCACAATCGGCAGGTTGATCAGGGTGTAGATGATGATCAGCGCGATGCGCGTGTCCAGCAGGCCGAAGCTTTTGGCCAGCAGGTAGATCGGCATCAGCACGCCCACCGGCGGCAGCATCTTGGTGGAGAGCATCCACAGCAGCGTGCCCTTGGTGCGCTTGGTCTCGTAGAACGCCATGGAGTAGGCGGCCGGTACCGAGATCAGCAGGCACAGGGCGGTGGCGCTGAAGGAGATCAGCACCGAGTTCCAGGCGTAGCTGAAGTAGTTGCTGCGCTCGTTGATGTGCAGGTAGTTCTCCAGCGTCGGCGTGAAGATGAACTGCGGCGGCGTGGCGAACGCGTCGATTTCGGTCTTGAAGCTGGTCAGCACCATCCAGAAGATCGGGAAGAAAATCAGGATCGCAATGGCCCAGGCCAGGGTGCCGAGCAGCACGCTTTGCAGGCGGCGGGATTGTTGAAGCGTCATGGCGCGGCCCTCAAGGCTTGTCAGTCAGGTTTTTGCCGATCATCCGCACCAGGATGATCGCCGCGATGTTGGCGATGACCACGGCAATCAAGCCGCCGGCCGAGGCCATGCCCACGTCGAACTGCACCAGCGCCTGGTTGTAGATCAGGTAGGCGAGGTTGGTCGAGGCGTAGCCGGGGCCGCCGTTGGTGGTGGTGAAGATTTCGGCGAACACCGAGAGCAGGAAGATGGTTTCGATCATCACCACCACGGCAATCGGGCGCGCCAGGTGCGGCAGGGTCAGGTGCCAGAAGATCGCGATGGCGCCGGCACCGTCGAGGCGGGCGGCTTCCTTCTGTTCCTGGTCGAGGGACTGCATGGCGGTCATCAGCAACAGGATCGCGAAGGGCAACCACTGCCAGGACACAATGATAATGATCGACAGCAACGGGTAATGGGCCAGCCAGTCCACCGGCTGGGCGCCGAACAGTTTCCACACGTAGGCGAGGATCCCCGACACTGGATGGAAAATCAGGTTCTTCCAGATCAGCGCACCGACGGTGGGCATGATGAAGAACGGTGAAATCAGCAACACCCGCACCAGCCCGCGACCGAAGAACTCGCTGGCTTCCAGCAGGGCACTGATCAGTACGCCAAACACCACGCTGATCAGCAAGACGCTGCCCACCAGCAACAGGGTGTTGGTGGCGCCGGGCAAGAAGCCCGAGTCGGTGATGAAGTAGGTGAAGTTCTCCAGCCCCACGAATTGGTTTTCGCCGGGGTAGAGCAGGTTGTAGCGAATCAGCGAGAAGTACAGGGTCATGCCCAGCGGCACGATCATCCACAGCAGCAACAAGGCCACCGAGGGGCTGACGAGGAACCAGCCTGGATTGATCAGGCGGCTTTTACGCGGCTTGTCCGGCGAAGCGGTTTGCACTTGGGCAGTGGTGGTATTCATGGTGATCAGGACCAGTCAGGTACATGCAGAGCGAGCGTCGAGCGCGGTCGATGTGGGAGCTGGCTTGTGTGGGAGCTGGTTTGCCTGCGATGGCATCCCCTCGGTTTAACTGACAGACCGAGGTGTGTGCATCGCAGGCAAGCCAGCTCCCACCAAGAGCCTCTCACACAAAAGCGGGTTCCCACATTCAGTGGGGTGTGCCCGCTTTACTTGGGATAACCGGCCCGCTTCATTTCGCGTTCGGTGAAGGTCTGTGCGTCCGCCAGGGCTTTTTCGGCAGTGGAGCCACCGGTCAGTGCGCTGGAGAAGAACTTGCCGACCTGGGTACCAATCGCCTGGAATTCAGGAATGGTCACCAACTGGATACCCACATACGGCACCGGCTTGGCCGACGGATCTTTCGGGTTCGCGACTTTCAGCGATTCCAGCGTCACCTTGGCAAACGGCGCAGCCTTCATGTATTCGTCGCTGTAGGTCGACGTGCGGGTACCTGGCGGTACGTTGGCAATCCCGTCGGTCTTGGCGACCAACTGGCTGTATTCCTTGGAAGTGGCCCAGGTGGTGAAGACCTTGGCTGCGTCCTTGGCTTTGGAGCTGGTTGGAATCCCCAGGGACCAGGAGTACAGCCAAGAAGTCCCTTTGTCGGTCTTCTCGTGGGGTGCAAAGGTGAAGCCGACGTGGTCAGCCACCTTGCTTTGGGTCTTGTCGGTGACGAACGAGCCGGCGACGCTGGCGTCGACCCAGATCGCGCACTTGCCGCTGTTGAACAGCGCCAGGTTTTCGTTGAAACCGTTGCTGGAAGCACCTGGCGGGCCGGACTTCTTCATGTTGTCGACGTAGAAGTTCAGCGCGTCCTTCCACTCAGGCCCGTTGAATTCCGGCTGCCACTTCTCATCGAACCAGCGTGCACCGTAGCCGTTGGCGAGGGTGGTGATCAGCGCCATGTTCTCGCCCCAACCGGCTTTGCCCCGCAGGCACAGGCCGTACTGTTCCTTGTCCTTGTTGGTGAGTTTGGCGGCGAACTCGCCGATCTGCGTCCAGGTGGGGTGCTCAGGCATGGTCAGCCCGGCGTCCTTGAACAGGTCGGTGCGGTAATAGGTGATGGAGCTTTCGGCGTAGAACGGCAGGGCGTACAGCGAACCCTTGACGGAAAGGCCGTCACGCACGGACGGGAAAACATCATCCAGGTCGTAGGACGCAGGCAGGTCCTTCATCGGTTCCAGCCAGCCTTTTGCGCCCCAGAGTGCAGCTTCGTACATGCCGATGGTCAGCACGTCGAACTGTCCGCCCTGGGTGGCGATGTCGGTGGTGAGGCGTTGGCGCAGGACGTTTTCTTCGAGTACCACCCAGTTCAGCTTGATCTCCGGATGCTCGGTCTCGAAGGTTTTCGAGAGCTTTTGCATGCGGATCATGTCGCTGTTGTTGACGGTGGCAATGGTCAGGGTTTGCGCGCCAAGACTGACGGCGCTGAGGGTCATGCAGGTACAGGCAAGCAGAGCTTTAGCTGTGAACTTCATCGCGCACTCCATTTCTGCGCCCAGGGGCTGCAGAAGGACAGTTATTGTTGTTGTGTCTTCCACGACAGCTGGAAGAGTGTGCGTTGATTACAGCCTTCAATTGACGTGCTGACAAATCCTTGGGAGCACTTTTACTGATACTTTTTTGCACTGCATCGGAAAATTACTGAAACGGTTTACCAGGCGGGTAGGGTTTCCCGGGAACACGGTTCAATGTGGGAGCTGACTTGCCTGCGATCGCGGTGTGCCAGTCAACTCAGCCATTGCTGATCCGCCGCTATCGCAGGCAAGCCAGCTCCCCACAGTAAAGCAGCCCTGCGTTGCGGTTTTCAGGCCAGGTTCTGCTCGGTTAACCGCTGCACCGCCAAACGCCGGTAGTGGGACGGTGTCATGCCCTTGAGCTGCTGGAAGCGGCGGTTGAAATTGGAGATGTTGTTGAAGCCTGACTCGAAGCACACATCGGTCACGGCCTTGTCACCATCGGCCAACAGCTCACAGGACTTGCTGATGCGCAGCCGATTGACGAATTCGATGAAGGTGCGCCCGGTGGCTTGTTTGAATACGCGGGAGAAGTAGGTGGGCTTCATTCCGAGGTATTCGGCCACTTCTTCCAGGGACAACTCACGCGCGTAGTGGGCAAATATGTAGTCCACCGCGCGGTTGGTGCGGTCGATGCTGTGTTCGTCTGCCAGTTGCGGGGTGGTCACGCCAGAGAGCAGTTGGTAATCCTCGCAGGCACTGAGCACCTCCATCAGGATGAAGAAATGCCCCAGGCGCGCCATGCCCTGGGCGTCTTCGATGCGCTGCATCAGGGTCATGGCCTGGGCGATGGTCTTCTTGCAACGAAATTCGATGCCGTATTGCGCCCGTTCCAGCAGCGGCGCCAGGGTCTTGAGCTCGGCAAAGATATGGCTGCCGCCGTCGAACAGCTCGTCGGTGAAGTTCACCAGCATGTCTCGCTTGGGCACCACTTCGTCCTCGGCCACCTGGCTGATCCAGTTGTGGGGCAGATTGGGGCCGGTGAGGAACAGGCTTTCCGGGTAGAAGTTGCCGATGTAGTCGCCGATAAACACCTTGCCGGAGCTGGCGACGATCAGGTGCAGCTCATATTCCTTGTGGAAATGCCAGCGCACCAACGGGCACGGGAAGCCGTGTTGGCGGTAGATGATGGACAGACCGTTGTGATCGTCCATCAGCTCATAGGAAGGATCGGTGATTCTCGCTGCTCGGGTCATGCTGCAGTCGCTTTATTGTGGGGGCGCAAAAAGGATAATGCCCCCTTGCGCGCCACCTCGCCAGCGTCTGTGTTTACAGGCTGCGGTTTTTCGCCTCGATCCACTGCGCCATGTATTGGGTACTTTTGTGCAGGTGATGGCGCAGCATGCTGCCGGTGAAGTTGTTGCGGCGGTGCTCGGCCAGCTCGCTGCGGCACTGCTCCAGGCGCGCCACCAGGGCCGGGCCGTGAAGATCCTGAGCGTACCGGCGGGCGAGTAATTGCCTACCGTCTTCCTGGGCCTGGGCCCAGCGCTCCTGGTCCTGATACAACGCAACCGCTTGCGCCGCCAGCGCACTGGCGCTGTGCTCGACCACGCCGGGCCACGGTTCACCCATGGCTTCGGCACCCACTGGTGTGGTGACGCTCGGTGTGCCACAGAGCATCGCGTCGGCCAGCTTGCCCTTGATCCCGGCACCAAACCGCAGAGGCGCGAGGCAGATGCGCGCGGCAGTCATGACCTGCAACGCGTCTTCGGCCCAGTTCATCACATGGAAGCCTTGGGCCGGGTTGTGCAGGGCAGTGGCCTTGGGCGGCGTGTAGGCGCCATACACGTGGAGTTGAACACCCGGCAGTTGCTTGCGGATCAGCGGCCACACGCTGTTCTTCATCCACAACACCGCATCCCAGTTCGGCGCATGGCGAAAGTTGCCGATGCTCAGGAAGTGCGCGCGGTCTTCAAACGGCGCGAAGTCCTCGGTGGGCGGTATCACCATCAGCGGGCACCAGTGGAGCAGGGCGGCGGGCACGTTGAAGTGTTCGGTCAGCAACTGGATTTCCACATCGGAGATCATCAGGCTGATGTCGCAGCGGTAGATCGCGGCGATCTCGCGCTTGGCCAGGTCGGTATCGGCCATGTAAGTGAATTCGGCGGCCAGGTCCTGGCTGAACAAAGGGCTGAAGTCGTCAGCCTCGGGTTGCGTCTTCAGGAAGTCCTTGAGGCGCTGGTGCCGGGCATCCCGCAGGCTTTGCAGGTCGGAGCTTTCGAGTACGCGGAGCGCATTCGGGCAGCATTTCTCTACGCGCCAGCCGAACTGTTCTTCCATCATGAAACGGTCGAACAGCACGATATCCGGGGCAAGTTGCTGAATGAATTCGTCGAAACTGCTGTTATTCAGCTCGATCGCACATTCGCGAACGCCCAGGGCGGGCAAGTCGGCCTTGTGCTCACCCGAGGTGGCGGGGCTGCTGAAGGTAATGTCCCAACCCTGGGCCAGGAAACTCTCGAGAATCTGCATCATGTGCCCGCCGGCTGCCGAGGAGCGGGGCTCTGGCCAGACGTAACCAATGACCAGGACTTTGGTGGCGGGCTGATTCATCGACAACGGATTCCTTGAAGGGCTGGGCAAAACGCGCAATTAAACCACAGCCCTTCAAGTTACAGCGCAGTCAGCGGGAGATGTTGACCGGCGTGGGCAACGTCACCAGGTTGACGTAGCCATCCCAGAACTTCTTCTGGTCCACGGCAAACACCACCTTGGCCTTCTGCGTGCCCACCGGCGCGCCTTTCTGGTAGCCCAGTGCCCGACCGTAATCGGCGCCGAAGGTGGCGTCTACATCCACCCACAGTTCGCGGGATTCGGTGACGATCTCGGGGCTGACGAGAAACAGCGCCGGCAGGCTGTCCCAGGTGAAGCTGTGGTAGGCCGGGTCCTTGTCGAACAGCGGCCCGAACTCGTGTTTATACAGGTCGGCAATTGCGCCTTTGTGGGCAATCACCCGCTGGTACACCGACTTGTCGAAGGTGACTTTCTCACAGACATCGTTGGGGAAAATCACGTGTTCGATCGGCGAGCGCAACACGATCTTCGCGGCCTCCGGGTCGAACCACCAGTTGAACTCCGCCGCCGGCGTAGTATTGCCCGGAATTTCCAGGGCGCCGCCCATGTATACGATGCGCTTGATCAACGGCACGATGTCCGGCGCCGAACGAATCGCCAGGGCAATGTTGGTCAGTGGGCCGACCGCCAGAATCGTCACCTCGTGGGGGTTCGCCCGCACGCTGTCGACGATGAACTGGACGGCGGTTTCCTTGCGCAGTTGGGTGTGAGTGGCCAGCCCATCCGGCGGGGTTACCAGTTGGGATGCGCTGGTTGGACGCGGGTTCTTGAATGCGCCCGGCCAGCCGGAACCGAACAGGGCTTTTTCCGCCTCATAGGTGGTGTAGTCATGCAGCAGCGGGTAGGCGGCGCCGGAATAGACGCCGATTTCCTTTTCCACGCCCATGCGCTCCACGGCCTTGAGGGCGTCCACCTGTTCCTGGTCGACCCAGGCGTTGCCGCTGACCAGGGTCATGCCCAGCAGGTCGATGCGTTTTTGCCCATGCAGCTGGGCAAGCATGATAAAGGCCTGGCCGTCATCGTTGAGCACGTTGAAGTCGGTATCGAAGATCACCTTTTCTGCGGCCTGCGCCGTACCGGCACACAGGCCGACGGCGACAAGCAGGGCACAGCGCTTGATGAAACCTTGCATGGAGACTCACCCCAGGAATTGTTGTTAACGGTTTACCAGTTTCGCCGGCAACGCGATGACCAGGAAGCTGCTGAGAATCAGGCAGCCGGCGAAAAACCATAAAGCCCCGGCACTGCTGCCGGTGACGTCGATCGCCACGCCCATCAACGAATTGCTCACCAGGCCCGCGATGTTTGCCAGCGAGCAGGCCAGGGCAAACCCGGTGGCGGCGGCGGTGCCCTTGAGAAAGGTCGCCGGCAGGCTGAAAAACACCGGCACCGCACCGATGATTGCCGCGGAGGCAATCGCAAACAGGGCTACGGTGGCGACCACGTTATGGGTGAAGAAGGTGCTGGTGGCCATCGCCGCCGCGCCGATGAAAAACGGCACGATGATGTGCCACCGGCGTTCGCGGTGTTTGTCGGAGCTGGCGCCGATCAGCAGCATGCCCAGCAGTGCGGCCACGCTGGGCAACGCGGTGAGGATGCCGATGTGGAAGGTGTCGGTGATGCCCGCGTTGCGGATGAACGTCGGCATCCAGAAGCCCATGGCGTAGGCGCTGAGCAGGATCGAGAAGTCGATACCGCCGAGCATCCATACCTTGAGGTTGAAGAACCCGTCGCGGAAGCTGTGCTTGCTGTCGGCACCGTCGGCGTCATCCTTGCGCAGTTCGCTTTCCAGCAGGGTCTTTTCTTCCGGCGACAACCACTTTGCTTGCTGATAGGTATTGGGCAGGGCCCAGAAGGTCCACACACCGAGCAATACGCTGGGCACCGCTTCGATCAGGAACAGCCACTGCCAGCCGCGCAGGCCACCCATGTTGTCGAAGTGGCCCATGATCCAGCCGGACAACGGACCGCCGATCACGCTGGACAACGGCAGGCCGATCATGAACAGGGCGATGATCCGCCCCCGGCGATGGGTGGGAAACCAGGTGGTCAGGTAATACAGCACGCCCGGCAGGAACCCGGCTTCGGCGGCGCCCAGCAGGAACCGCAGGATGTAGAACTGGGTGGTGGAGGTGACCAGCATGGTGCAGGCCGAAAGCAGGCCCCAGGTGATCATGATGCGGGCGATCCAGATCTTCGCACCGACCTTTTCCAGGATCAGATTGCTCGGGACTTCGAAGAGGATATAGCCGACAAAAAACAGCCCGGCGCCGAGGCCGAACGCGGTTTCGCTGAAGTGCAACTGGTCGAGCATCTGCAGTTTGGCAAAGCCGATATTGATGCGGTCCAGGTAGGCTGCCAGGTAGCAGAAACACAGGAACGGAATCAGCTTCCAGGTGATCTTGTGGTAGAGCGTGTTGACCGGATCGGCGACCGTAGTCGCGGGCGCTGCATTCGCAATGGGCATTGGGGTGTCTCCTGGCGGTGACTTATGGTTTTTATACAGCCGCTTTTTTTCAGCACTTCGGAGTGCTGTGAAAGCGACGTCCAAAGGCAGTGTCAGAAGAGTGCAAGACCGCGCTCTGTGGCGCGGTTCTTATGAAACCTTATTGCTCCTTGAACTTGTTCATCGCCTCCTGCTTGCTCACCACATCGCCGTACTTGCTGTCGATATCAAACAAGTTGGCTTCATGGGGCGCCGGGTGACGGTCGCCGACGCATTCGCGCACGACGATGGTGCGAAAGCCGTGTTGCACCGCATCCACCGCCGTGGCCCGGATGCAGCCGCTGGTGGAGCAGCCGGCGAGCACCACGGTGTCGATGCCCTGGGCGTGCAGCATCGGGGCCAGGCTGCTGCCGAAAAACGCACTGGCGTATTGTTTGGTGATCACCACTTCATTGGCCAGGGGCAAGACCTCGGTGCAAAAGGCGGCGAGGGGATTGCCCTCCACCATGTCTTTCATCACCGGGGCCTTTTTGACCCAGATACCGCCGTCGGCGAAATGGCCGGGATGGTAGCGGATATTGGTGTGCACCACGCTGATTCCGTGACGCCTGGCGCAGGCCAGCAGCTCAACGCTTTCGGCCACGGCGATGCGCACTTCGGGGGCAAACAGTGGCGCGCCTTCGGTGGTATAGCCTTGCATGAAGTCGATCATCAGCAGGGCGGATTTTTTGCCGAAGCCGATTCGGTTGCCCCAGACGCCCTGGTAGTTGGCATCGGCGGATTGTTCGGTCATTTTTCAGTCCTCGGTAATGGACAGTGCACATAACCTGTGGCGAGGGAGCAAGCTCCCTCGCCACAAAAGCGTTTTTAGTAGGCGCCGGAGAGCAGGGCGCCGGCGCCGGGGACGATGGGTTCCAGGTCCAGGGCCTTGAGCATGGCGTAGGTGGTGGCGATGGCGGCGGTGAGTACCGGCAGGCCGGTTTGCGCTTCGACCTTGGCCACTACCGGCAGCGACTGCATTTGTACGCAGGCCGACAGCACGATCACGTCGACGCCTTCCAGGTTCATCCCGGCGACGATGGCCGGCAGGTTGGCCGGGTCATGGCGGGCCACTTCGAGGTTGTCGGGGATTTCCAGGGCGCGCCAGTCCACCACGTCAAAGCCTTCTTCGCGGATGTAGTTCACCACCAATTCGGTGAGGGGTTTCATGTACGGTGCGACGATGGCGATGCGCTTGGCGCCCATCACTTTCAGGCCTTCGATCAAGGCGCCGGCACTGGTGATCACCGGGGCGTTGGCGTCGTTGTCGGCAGTGGCCTTGCGCAGGCGTTGCTCGGATTTGCGGTGGTAACCGAGCCCCATGGCCATGATCGCCACCAGGCAGGCGTAGCCCAGCACGTCGACCTTGGCGTCGGACAGCTCGATGGCGCAACGGTCGGACTCGCCGTCCATCGCCGCCAGTTCTTCCTTGCGCACTTGCTTCATGCGCATGCGGCTGGAGTGAAAGGTGAAACGTTCCGGGCGGATCGCCTGGCGTGCGTTGAGCATCGCCGGGATCTCGGTCTCCATGGTGGTGTTGGAACTCGGCACGATCTGGCCGATGCGGTAAGGCTTGAGCATGATGGTCTCCGTTATGCAGTCAGGGGCTGGCCGAGGAAGTCGCCGAAGGCGCTGAAAAAACCTTCAAGGTCGTCCCAAGGGATCATGTGTCCCGCATTCGGGACATGGGCGACCAGCAGGCTTGGCTGTAACTGCCGGACTTCCGCGACATCTTCGGGCTGAATAACACCGCCGCGTCCGGCAACAATTAACAGGGCAGGGGCCTCCAGGTGCGGCAGATCCTGATGGAAGTCGACGGTGTGGAAGTCGTTGAAGGCGCGAACGATGGCCGGCTCGTAGCAGGTGTGCAGCCATTCGGCGCGCAGTTGCAATTGTTCTTCGGTCCAGGTGGCGCAGAAGGCGCGCATTGCTTCAGCGTCCATGCCCACCAGCGATTGGCGGATCGAATCGACGTACCACGGCAGTTTGCTCGGGTATTCACGGCGACCGGGGCCGGACACCGGAGGGTCGATCAGCACCACACGGTTAACACCTCGTGGGTGGCGCACCGCACTGCGCACCGCAAACCGCGCGCCCATGGAGTGACCTACCAGGTGATAGCTGTCGAGCTTGAGGGCATCGGCGAAGGCACCAATGTCATCGGCGCAGGTGTCGGCGCTGTAGTCCAGTTCCGGGCCGGTGGATGACAGGCCGCGACCGCGCACATCCAGCACGTAGGTGTCGAAATGCAGGCCCAGGCGTTCCGCAACAAAACCCCAGGTAATCGCCGGGCTGGTGATGCCGGGAATCAGGATCAGTGCCGGGCCCTTGCCGCCATAGCGCAGGTAATGCTGGCGAATGCCATTGGCCTGGACGTTGCCGCCGTAGAGAAAACTGGTCACGCGGCCACCCCCGATTTCAGCTGCTGGGCGTAGAGGTCATAGCCGTAGACCCAGTCAGGATCTTCCTGGCTGCGCAGCCAGGTGTTGGCGTTGGACACGGCTTGTACCCGGGAAGCCCGTTCCTTGCGGTTGGCTTCATACAGTTCGAAGGCGGTGCGGTAGTCGCTGATGCCGGTTTCCTGCAGGCAGCGGGTGAGCATCGCCGCGTCTTCGATGGCCATGCCGGCGCCCTGGGCCATGTGCGGTTTCATCGGGTGGCAGGCGTCCCCCAGCAATACCAGACGGCCGCGGCTCCACAGCGGCAGCGGGTTGCGGTTGCGCAACGGCCATTTGGTCACGCTTTCGGTGGATTCGATCAGGGCCTGGACGGTGGGGTGGTAGCCCTTGAAGGCGTCGAACATCTCTTCGCGACTGCTGTCGACGAAGGCGCCTTGGAAGTCCCATTCCGGGTGCGGCACGCCGGTGACGTAGTAGTACTCGTCGCGCCTGCCGGTGGTGTAGTAGACCATCATGTGCCGGTCCTCGGTCCACCACTTGATGCAGTCTTCGAACTTCAGGTCGTACTTGGCCAACTGATCGCCACGGATCAGCGCACGGTGGGCGACCCAGCCGCTGTACAGCGGTTTTTCCGCGCCCAGCAGTTCTTCGCGAATACGCGAGTTGATGCCGTCGGCACCGATCACGATGTCGGCGTAGGTCACCTCGCCGTCGGCGAAGGTCAGGCGCACCTGGGTGTCGGTTTCTTCGAGGGTTTCCAGGCGCTTGTTGAAGTGCAGGGTGCCGGGCTTGAGGGTGGACATCTGCAGCGCGTGCAGGTCGCCGCGGTGCACGGTGATGTAGGACGCGCCGTAGCCGGTCAGGGGAATGCGGGACAGGTAATCACCGGTTTCACCGTCGCGGCTGAACCAGTGCTCGGGGTGCGAGCCCATCAGGTCCAGCTGCTTTTCAATGCCCATGCGCCGGAAGATTTTCATGATGTTGGGGCCCATGTGGATCCCGGCACCCAGGCGCGAAAATTCTGGCGCCTGTTCGTAGATGTTCACGTCGAACCCTGCCTGTTGCAGCAGCGTGGCAGCGGCGGCACCGCCAAGGCCGGCGCCGACGATTGCGATTTTTTGTGTGCTTGCCATGGGGCGTGGTCCTCTTTTTCGAATGATGGCCAGCGGCGTCAGTCCGCAAGGTTTTTAAAGTGTATACGCTCATTTTTTCAAATGAAAAGCCCACGCCTGAAAAATTGTATTTTTGGCCATATCGATCCCCTGTAACCGATTATCGCCATATAACATTGGGATTGTGTGGATTGGTAACGTTTTGGCTTGGCGCTTGCAGTCCATCCTGAAATCAGTTCTTATCGTGTTTAATTGGTGTATACGCTATAAAAACGCACTAGAGTGAAGCGCACTGCAAGATCTTGGTGCAGCAGCTGAGGAGACAGGAAATGCCGGTAAGTGATTGCGAACTGACCCAGATGTTCGAACACGTGTTGAAGCTCTCGAAGGTCGACCCGACCCAGAGCGTCGCCGTGCTCAAGAGCCATTACTCCGACCCGCGCACCGTGCGCGCCGCGATGGACGCGGCGCAGCGCTTGGGGGCCAAGGTGTATGCGGTGGAGTTGCCGTCGTTCAACCATCCCCGGGCGATGGGCAATGACATGACCGCCTACTGCGGGGACACCGCGCTGACCGGTAATATCGCGGCCCAGCGGGCGCTGGAAGCGGCGGACCTGATCGTCGACACCATGATGCTGTTGCACTCGCCGGAGCAGGAACAGATCCTCAAGACCGGCACCCGCATCCTGCTGGCGGTAGAGCCCCCGGAAGTACTGGCGCGCATGCTGCCCACCGAAGAAGACAAGGTACGGGTGCTGGCCGCTGAAGAACTGCTGAAAAAGGCACGCTCAATCCACGTCAAATCCCGCGCCGGCAGTGATTTCCGCGCAGCGCTGGGGCAATACCCGTCCGTCACCGAATACGGTTTTGCTGACGAACCTGGGCGCTGGGACCACTGGCCGAGCGGCTTTCTGTTCTCCTGGCCCAACGAAGAAACCGCCGAAGGCGTGCTGGTGCTGGACATCGGCGACATCCTGCTGCCGTTCAAGACCTACACCCGGGAGAAAATCACCCTGGAGATCGAGAAGGGCTTCATCACCAAAATCCACGGTGGTTTCGAAGCCGAATACCTGCGCGACTACATGAAATACTTCAACGACCCCGAGGTTTACGGCATCTCCCACATCGGCTGGGGCCTGCAGCCACGGGCGCAATGGACGGCGATGGGCCTGCACGACAAGAACGACGGCATGTGCATGGACGCCCGGGCGTTCTACGGCAACTTCCTGTTCTCCACCGGCCCGAACACCGAAGTCGGCGGCACCCGCAAAACCCCGTGCCACATGGACATCCCGTTGCGCAATTGCGACGTCTACCTCGATGACCAAGCCGTCGTCATCGCCGGCGACGTCGTAGCCCCCAAGGCCTCCCTGGCACACTAAAAATCCAATGTGGGAGCGGGCTTGCTCGCGAATGCGGTATGTCAGTCACACATGCGCCACCTGACACACCGTATTCGCGAGCAAGCCCGCTCCCACATTTCAACTGCATTCCGGCAATGAGATCCTTGAGTCCAATCCACAACCCCGCCATCATGCCACTCCATCGACCACCGCCTTCCCGAGCCCGCCGTGCCTGATTCCTACGTTTTCTCCGAGCAAGTCGGCCACCTGTTGCGCAAGGCCTACCAGCGCCACCTGGCGATCTTCCAGCAGAACGTCGGCGACTCCCAGCTCACCGCCGTGCAGTTCGTCACCCTGTGCGCCCTGCGCGATCACGGTGCAAGTTCGCTCACCGAACTGGTCAAGGCTACCGCCGTCGACCAGGCGACCATCCGCGGCATCGTCGAACGCCTCAAGGCCCGCGAACTGATCACCCTCGAACCCGATCCCCAGGACAAACGCAAAGTCGTCGTCAACCTGTCCGACTCTGGCGCCGCCCTGGTGCAGCAAACCGTGCCTTGCGCCGCCACCATCACCGAACTGACCTTGAGCAACCTCAACCCCGCCGAACGCGTCGCCGTACTGTTCCTGCTACGCAAAATGATCGACGACCCCCAAACCCCGTAGCAGCTGTCGAGCCCCAGCGAGGCTGCGTCGGCTGCACCGCCGTTATCGAGCCAGGCACAAGACCGCGTCGGCCGCACCGCCGCTATCGAGCCAGGCACAAAACCGCGTCGCCCGCCACGCAGCCTCGCCAAGGCTCGACAGCTGCTACGGCGGATATGCTATTGCCACGATGGTCTGGCACCGTTTTTGCTTTACGTTGATGTAGTAACCACTTCACCAGTCAAGTGTGTCGCGAGACCCCAGGTGCGCGACGCTTTTTTTTGACTGTTTGATGTAGTGGGCACTTCACCAAACCCAACGGGCGAAGCGAATGATCAGCCAGCACATCACGGTAACGCTTGAGGTCAACGGCCACACCACCGAAGTCAGCGCAATGGCCGACACCCCGCTGTTGCTGATCCTGCGCAATGACCTGCAACTCAACGGCCCCAAATACGGCTGCGGCCTGGGGGAGTGCGGCGCCTGCACGGTAATCATCGACGGCGTGGCTGCACGCGCCTGCGTCTTCCCACTGTCGGGCGCCGTGGGCCGCGACATCGTCACCCTCGAAGGCCTCGGCACCCGCGAAACCCCGCACCCGGTGCAACAGGCTTTTATCGACGAGCAGGCCGCCCAGTGTGGCTACTGCCTCAACGGCATGATCATGACCGCCAAGGCCTTGCTCGACCGCAATCCCAACCCCAGCGAAGCCGAGGTGCGCAGCGAACTGTCGGGCAACCTCTGCCGCTGCGGCACCCATATCGAAATCCTCCGCGCGGTGCTGCGTGCCGCCCGCCAAACGCCTTGAACGTGGATCGATAACCATGACTGACACAATCCTTTCCCGCGACCAATGGCTGGCCAAGGCCGGCGTCCTGCTGATCGTCGACGACGTGCTGCCACCTTCGGGGCCAGTGGCCAAAGGCGGCACGCCGACGATCAAGCCCAAGGAGCTGGGGCTGTTTATCGCGGTGAACGACGACGGGCGGGTGTACGCCTTTAACGGGCACGTGGACCTGGGCACCGGCATTCGCACGTCCCTGGCGCAGATCGTCGCCGAGGAACTGGACCTGACCATGGAGCAGGTGCGCATGGTGCTGGGCGACACCGAACGGGCGCCGAACCAGGGCGCGACCATTGCCAGCGCAACGTTGCAGATCTCCGCGATCCCGTTGCGCAATGCCGCGGCCGAAGCCCGGCGTTTCCTGCTGACCCGGGCAGCGCAACGTTGGTCGGTCAATGCACAGAGCCTGAAGGTCGACGCGGGGGTGATTACCGCCGAGGACGGGCGCACCACCACCTATGGCGAACTGGTCAGGGGCGAGCATGACGAACTGCGCATCAGCGGCGACGCACCGCTTAAAGCCATCGCCGATTACCGCCTGGTGGGCAAGGGCGCAGCACGAGTGGATATCCCGGGCAAGGCCACTGGCGAGCTGACCTACGTCCACGACATGCGCGTGCCGGACATGCTTCACGGCCGGGTGGTCCGCCCACCTTATGCGGGGCTGGATTGCGGTGATTTTGTCGGCAACAGCCTGTTGAGCGTCGACGAATCATCCATTGCCCACATCCCGGGGATTGTTGCGGTGGTGGTGATCCGTGATTTTGTTGGTGTGGTCGCCTTGCGTGAAGAACAGGCGATCAAGGCTGCACAGGAACTGCGGGTTCACTGGAAACCCTGGAATAACCAACTGCCGGACATGAGCGATGTGGAGCAGGCGATTCGCGACAACCCACGGGTACGCCGAACCGTGCTCGACCAAGGCAATGTCGACGAAGCCCTGGCCGCCGCCAGTCAGCGCATGCCGCGCACCTACCTGTGGCCGTACCAGATGCACGGCTCCATCGGCCCGTCTTGCGGCGTGGCGGATTATCAGCCCGGGGTCAGCCGGGTCTGGTCCGGCAGCCAGAACCCGCATCTGCTGCGGGCTGATCTTGCGTGGCTGCTGGAGTGCCCGGAAGAATCCATCGACGTGATCCGCATGGAGGCGGCCGGCTGCTACGGCCGCAATTGCGCCGACGATGTATGCGCCGACGCGTTGCTGCTGTCCCGCGCCGTGGGCAAGCCGGTGCGTGTGCAACTGACCCGCGAACAGGAACACCAGTGGGAGCCCAAAGGCACTGCGCAACTGATGGAGGTCGACGGCGGCCTGAACGCCGACGGCAGCATCGCCGCCTATGACTTTGAAACCAGCTACCCGTCCAACGGCGCGCCCACTTTGGCGCTGCTGCTGACCGGCCGGGTCGAGCCGGTGGCGGCGATGTTCGAAATGGGCGACCGCACCTCAATCCCGCCCTACGACATCGAGCACATGCGCGTCACCATCAACGACATGGCGCCGATCGTGCGCGCCTCGTGGATGCGCGGCGTGTCAGCGTTGCCCAACACCTTCGCCCATGAATCCTATATCGACGAACTGGCGTTCGCCGCCGGGGTCGACCCGGTGGAGTACCGCCTGCGTTACCTGAAGGATGAGCGCGCCATCGATCTGGTGAAATCCACCGCCGAGCGGGCCAACTGGGCACCGCGCACGGCGCCGATGCAAACCGCCAACGAAGACCACCTGCTGCGAGGTCGGGGCTTTGCCTACGCGCGCTATATCCACAGCAAGTTCCCCGGTTTCGGCGCAGCGTGGGCGGCCTGGGTGGCGGATGTGGCCATCGACAAGCAGACCGGCGATGTCTCGGTGACCCGGGTGGTGATCGGGCATGACTCGGGGATGATGATCAACCCGGCGGGGGTGCAGCATCAGATTCACGGCAATGTGATCCAGTCCACCAGCCGCGTGCTCAAGGAGCGCGTGACCTTCGAAGAGTCCACCGTGGCGAGCAAGGAGTGGGGCGGTTATCCGATCCTGACCTTCCCTGAAGTGCCGCAGATCGACGTGCTGATGATGCCGCGCCAGGACCAGCCACCGATGGGCGCCGGTGAATCCGCCTCGGTACCCAGCGCGGCGGCGATTGCCAATGCCATCTACGACGCCACCGGGATTCGTTTTCGCGAGCTGCCGATTACCCCCGAGCGCGTGCTGGCGGCGCTGAATGCAGGCACCTTGGGCGAGCCGGCGAAGTCGCCGCAGAAGCGCCGCAAATGGTTGTTCGGCTCGTTGTTCGCCGCGTTTGGCGCGGTGCTGGGCATGGCCGCCACCGCGTGGCCGTTTCACAGTGAAATCGCCCCGATTGCGCCGCCCAGCGCCGGCACTTGGTCCAAGGCCACCCTGGAGCGCGGGCGTTTGCTCGCGGCGGTAGGGGATTGTGCGGTGTGCCACACGGCGCCGGGCGGCGCCACCAATGCCGGCGGGCTGGCCATGCACACGCCGTTCGGCACGCTGTACAGCAGCAACATCACCCCGGATGAGAAGACCGGGATTGGCGGCTGGTCGTACCCGGCGTTCGAGCGGGCGATGCGCGACGGCATCGGCCGTGACGGGCGCAACCTGTACCCGGCGTTTCCCTATACCGCGTTTCGCAATATCAACGATGCGGACATGCAGGCGCTGTACGCCTACCTGATGTCCCAGGCGCCGGTCAGCCAGGCACCGGTGCCGAATGCGATGAAGTTTCCGTTCAATATCCGGCCGTTGATGGCCGGGTGGAATGCACTGTTTTTGCGCCGAGGGGAAATCAGCGTGCAACCCCAAAGAAGTGAGCAATGGAATCGCGGCGCCTATCTGGTCAATGGGCTGGGGCACTGCGCGGCGTGCCACTCGCCGCGCAACCTGATGGGCGCGGAGAAGGGCGGTAAAGCATTCCTCGCGGGTGGCAGGGTGGATGGTTGGGAAGCTCCGGCGTTGAATGGCTTGTCCAAGGCGCCGACGCCGTGGACCGAGGACCAATTGTTCACCTATCTGAGCACCGGTTATTCCGATGCCCATGGGGTGGCAACGGGGCCGATGGGGCCGGTGGTGACTGAGCTGGCCAAACTGCCCAAGACCGATATCCGCGCGATCGCGGTATACCTGGCCTCGCTGAATGACAGCGGCGCCGCCGAAGCACAGGTGGTGGCGGCTGTGACAGTGCCCAATGCCAACGGGCGGCGGGTATTCGAAGGCTCGTGCAAAGCCTGCCATGCCGACGGGCAGGGGCCGAAGCTGTTCGGGGTCAGCCCGTCACTGGCGACCAATACGAACGTGCACAGCGATGAACCGGACAATCTGATCAAGGTGATTTTGCAAGGGATCAGCACTCCGGCGACCAGGGACCTGGGCTATATGCCGGGCTTCAAGGACAGCCTGTCGAATACCCAAGTGGCAGAGCTGGCCGCCTACCTACGCGGGCGCTTCGCGCCCAATGCACCGCAATGGGACAGCTTGGAGCAAAAAGTCGCTCACCTAAGAGCCAACCCGGGCACCCATTGATTCACACGGTCAAAAATGTGGGAGCGGGCTTGCTCGCGAAAGCTGTTCGTCAGTCGTCAAATGTACTGATTGATACACCGCATTCGCGAGCAAGCCCGCTCCCACATTTAGATCCAGGTTCTACCGTTGGATGGGCGGTGTCAGGCATACACCACGCAACACCAGATCACTGATAAACCCCAGCCAATCCCGCTGCTGGCTCTTGTCCGCCAAATCCTCCCCTAAAAACGAACTCAGCGTGTGCTGGTTGGAGTTATAGAAGTAGCACAACGAAGCAATCATCAAATACACGTGCTTGATGTCCACATCCTCACGAAACAGCCCCTGGGCCTGACCCGCCTCGATAATCGGCCGCAACACCCCAACCGCCTCCCCGGACAACCGCCGCAGCTCCCCGGACTGCTTCGCATGCTTGCCCTTATGCAGGTTCTCGATACTCAGGATCGCCACAAACTCGGGATGCTTGACGTAGTAATTCCAGATAAACCCCACCAACGCCTGCAACGCTTGCACCGGCGTACTCAGGTCGAGCTTGAGTTTGCTTTCGGCTTTATTGAACTGCTCATAGGTGTGCTCCAGCACACACACAAACAGGTGCTCCTTGCTGCCGAAGTAGTAATACAACATGCGGTCGTTGGAGTCGGCCTCCCGGGAAATGCTTTCCACACGCCCGCCGGAATAGCCGTCCCGGGTGAAGACCTTGACCGCCGCCTGGAGAATCCGCGCGCGGGTCTGGTCGGCTTGCTGGGCGCGGATACCGGTCTTCTTGATCACCATCGAAAAGCCTCTGCAGCGCAGCGTAAAGGCCCGGAATATAGCATGGGCATTATTCCGTTACCGACAGGCTCTGTCACAAACGCGGCATAACGCTGGGGCTTGGATCGGAAACGTATTACTTTCTAGTTCTTCTAATAAGCAGAGTAGCCAGGGATGAAATACCAACCGTTTACCCGAACTTTGATTGCCACCGCGTTGGTGCTGACCGTCAGCGGTGTACAGGCGGCCTCCCAGGCCCCGGTGGCTGGCGAAAATGGCATGGTGGTCACGGCCCAGCATCTCGCTACCCATGTGGGGGTGGATGTGCTCAAGGCCGGTGGCAATGCGGTGGATGCGGCGGTGGCGGTGGGCTACGCCCTGGCCGTGGTCTACCCGGCGGCCGGCAACCTGGGCGGCGGCGGTTTCATGACCGTGCAACTGGCCGATGGACGCAAGACCTTCCTCGACTTCCGCGAAAAAGCCCCGCTGGCGGCGACTGCCGACATGTACCTGGACAAGGACGGCAACGTCGTTCCGGACCTCAGCTCCAAGGGACACCTGGCTGTCGGCGTACCCGGCACTGTATCGGGTATGGAACTGGCGCTGAGCAAATACGGCACCCTAAAGCGTGCCCAGGTGATCGCCCCGGCGATCAAGCTGGCCGAAGACGGTTTTGCCCTGGAGCAGGGCGATGTCGACCTGTTGCACACCGCTACCGACGAATTCAAGAAAGACAAAGATCTGCGCGGCATCTTCCTGCACGGTGGCGAGCCGATGCTGGTTGGCCAGAAGCTGGTGCAGAAAGACCTGGCGAAAACCCTGCGGGAAATCTCCGCCAAGGGCACCGACGGCTTCTACAAAGGCTGGGTAGCCAAGGCGATTGTGGATTCCAGCCAGTCGGGCAAAGGCATCATCACCCAGGCCGACCTGGACAAATACAAGACCCGCGAACTGGCGCCCATCGAGTGTGACTACCGTGGCTACCACGTGGTGTCCGCGCCACCACCGAGCTCGGGCGGGGTGGTCATCTGCGAAATCATGAATATCCTCGAAGGTTACCCGATGGCCGACCTCGGCTATCACTCGGCCCAGGGCCTGCACTACCAGATTGAGGCCATGCGCCATGCGTACGTTGACCGCAACAGCTACCTCGGCGACCCGGACTTCGTGCAGAACCCGGTCGAGCACCTGCTGGACAAGGACTACGCCGCCAAACTGCGCGCCGCCATCGACCCGCAGAAAGCCGGGATCTCCCAGGACATCAAGCCCGGGGTTTCGCCCCACGAAGGCAATAACACCACCCACTACTCCATCGTCGACAAGTGGGGCAACGCCGTCTCGGTGACCTACACCCTCAACGACTGGTTCGGCGCCGGTGTAATGGCGAGCAAAACCGGGGTGATTCTCAACGACGAAATGGACGACTTCACCTCCAAGATCGGCGTACCGAACATGTACGGCCTGGTCCAGGGCGAAGCCAACGCCATCGCGCCGGGCAAGACGCCGCTGTCGTCCATGAGCCCGACCATCGTTACCAAGGACGGCAAAGCGGTGATGGTGGTGGGGACGCCGGGTGGCAGCCGCATCATCACGGCCACCTTGCTGACCATCCTCAATGTCATCGACTACAAGATGAACATTCAGGAAGCCGTGGACGCCCCGCGTTTCCACCAGCAATGGCTGCCTGAGGCGACCAATATCGAGCGCTTTGCCCTGAGCCCCGATACCCAGAAAATCCTCGAAGGCTGGGGCCACAAGTTTGCCGGCCCGCAGGATGCCAACCACCTGGCAGCCATCCTGGTGGGCGCACCGTCCCTGGACGGCAAGCCGGTGGGCAATAACCGTTTCTATGGGGCCAACGACCCACGGCGCAATACCGGGTTGTCGTTGGGCTACTGAGGTCAATCGCGCCTGAAAACGGAACGACCGAACACCTTCCGGGCTCTACTCCAAGAGCCCTGGAAGGACCCTTCCCATGAAAGCGCTGAAGATCGCGACCTTCAACATCAATGGCATCCGCGCCCGCCTGCCCAATCTGCTGGAATGGCTGGCGCGGGAACAGCCGGACATTGTCTGCCTGCAAGAACTCAAGGCGCCCGACAGCCTGTTTCCCTTCAACGACTTTGACGCCGCCGGCTTCGGTGCGTTGTGCCTGGGCCAGGCCTCATGGAACGGCGTGGCGATTCTGGCCCGCGACGCGCAACCGCTGGAAAGCCGCCGGGGTTTGCCCGGTGATGACGCCGACCATCAAAGCCGCTACCTCGAAGCCGCCGTGCACGGCATTCTGGTGGGCTGCCTGTACTTGCCCAACGACAACCCCCAGCCGGGGCCGAAATTCGACTACAAACTGGCGTGGTTTGAACGGCTGATCGACTACGCCAGGCACCTGCAATCCAGTGAACACCCGGTGTTGCTGGCCGGGGATTTCAATGTGGTGCCCACCGACCTCGATATCTACAACCCGCGCTCCTGGCTGAAGGACGCCGCAAAGTCGTGAGTGTTATCAGCGCCTGCTGGAGCAGGGCTGGACGGACGCCTTGCGCCATCTGTATCCCGACGAGCAGGTCTATACCTTCTGGGATTATTTCCGCCAGCACTGGCAGAAAAACGCCGGCCTGCGAATTGATCACTTGCTGCTCAATCCGGCGCTCAAGCCTTATCTGAACGGCGCCGGAGTGGATGCGTGGGTGCGCAACGAGCCCCATGCCAGCGACCATGCGCCGACCTGGATCCAGCTCGGCACCCGCAAGGCCCGTTAGAGCCCGCGGATCAGCTCAAGCACCTCGGCTTTTTTCAGCGGGTGCTTCATGCGTTGCGAGAGCAGCGCCATGGCCCGCTGATGTTCGCAGGCAACCACTGCTTCCACTTCATCGCCACGGCAGAGCAGGGCGATGAAGTGGTGGTGCTGCAGGTCACCTTCCACGTGGAGTTGATTCCAGTGACGGGGATGGCCCAGCAGTTCGAACGTCTTGCCGAAGTGATAGGTCCAGAAGAACGGCACGTCGGCATACGCCTGCTGCGCTCCCAGCATGTTGCGCGCCGCCAGCACCCCGAGTTGCTGCGCCACGCGCCAGTGTTCGATGCGCACGGGCTGATCGTTCCATGGGAAGGTCACCATATCGCCCGCTGCCCATAGCCCGGGTGCGACCCGCAAATCCGCTTCGGCCTTCAGTGACTGGTCCTCGGCCTTTTCCAACCCCTGAACAAAACCGGTGGCAGGTGTCACGCCGACGCCCATCAGTACCAGGTCTGCGGCCAGTCTATGGCCGTTTTTCAGCACGACCGTCGTCACATCCCCGTGTCCTTCGAGGCGCGCGGGCTCACTGGCGCTGTGGAATATCACGCCATTGGCCTCATGCAATTGGCGCAGTGACGCACCGATGCGCTTGCCCAGTTGGGCTGCCAGCGGAATCTCGTGACGGCCCACCACCTGGACCGTCAAGCCGCGCTTGCGTAGCGCTGAAGCAGCCTCCAGGCCGATAAAACTGTCGCCGATGATCACCGCGCATTTACCGGGTTGCGCTGCCTTGACGATGCGCGCCGCGTCATCCCGTGAGCGCAGCACAAACACGTTGTTCAGTACGGTGCCGGGAATATCCAGCGGTTTGGCCTCGCCGCCGGTGGCCAGCAGCGCCGCGTCGTAGTCGAAGCGGCGACCGTCTACGAGTTGGAGGCATTTGGCGTGAGGGTCAAGGTTTTGGACTTCGCCGTGGATCTGGATGTCGCGGTAGCTGGCTTCATCCAGCAACGGTGGGGTTTCGTCGGGCGGCATCTCGCCTGCGATGACGAATTTGCTCAAGGCAGTGCGGTCGTAGGCAGGATTTTGCTCCTGGTCGATCCACAGCAGGCGGCCGCTGAAGCCTTCGCGGCGCAGGGTAGCGACGGCTGCCGAACCCGCTGCGCCGGCGCCAATCACGATAAAGCAGCGGGAGTCTTTGGCCTGTGGGGCCGATGAAGAGGGCAGCGCTTCGTCTCCCACGCTGACCACACCATCGTGAATCTCCACCGGATATTGCGTGAGCTGCACCAATGCGGGCGGCTCGCAGACCTGGCCGTCATCCACCCGGAAAGCCGCCTTGTGCCACGGGCAAATGATCCTCCCGTCACAGATTGCGCCTTGCTCCAAAGGCGCCCCGGCGTGGGGGCACTCCGCCTGATAGGCCCGCACCTGGCTACCCGAACGCACCAGCAGGAGCTTGTGGGCGGCGGTTTCGACGCGAACGCCGCGGTCTTCGGGCAAGTTGATCAAGCGGGCAACAATGCGCATGTTCATAGGCCAATCTCCTTTTAAGGATTGACCTGTGCCCTGCGTGGAGAACTGCGTTGACCCGATAACCGGTCTTCAGCCTTGCGCGCTGTGGCTGCGAAAATGCGCCAGGGAGAGGGCGATATCATCATGGGAGAGTTGGGTGGCGGCCGCTTCGGCGCTGTCACGGGCGATCGGCTCTATGCGGTCGAACATCTGCGTTTCATAGGCCCTTACCGCCTCGGAGCATGTGCTGTTTTCGATCAGGTGCCGGGCCAGCTCCGCAGCATCGAGCATCGCCGCATTGACGCCTTCGCCACCAAACGGTGACATCAGATGTGCGGCATCGCCAATCAGGGTCAGGCCTGGGCGGTGTGCCCAGTGATGGCCGACGGGCAGCGCGTAAATGGCCCGGGACAGAAAGCGCTCGTTTGAGGCGTGCAGCAGCGCGAGGATGTCCGGGTGCCAGCCTTCGAACTGCGCCAGCAGCGATTGCCGGGTCGTCTGTGGCGAAGACCAGTCCAGTTGCTGCGCCGCCCAGTCAGTGGGGACGCGAAAGATTCCATAGCCGCGCAGATGCGCGTTGGCGTTGCGTTGCACGACCAGCAACCTGGCGTCGCCCGAAACGTCCAGTTTGCCCTGGCCGACGAGCGTGGCCAGGGCCGGGTGGCGGCGGTCGACGTCATCAACCCCGAATTCGATAAACGTCAGCCCGCTGTATTGAGGCTGATAGCGCGACAACAAGGGGCGCACTTTCGACCAGGCCCCGTCGGCGCCGACGACCAGGTCGAACGGGCCGTGGACGGTGTCGCCCTGATGCAGGGTCCAGCATGTGTCGCCTGCCTGGCGGATCTCGCTGACGTTGACGTCCCATTTCACGCAATCAGCAGGCAACGAATCCAGGAGGATTTGCCGCAAGGCGGTGCGGTCGACTTCCGGGCGGTCGCCGGCGGCCGGACTGGGGTCTTCAAACAGCAGTCGCGCGTGTTTATCCATCAGGCGCGAGCCTTGGTCTTCATAACGGGCGATGGTGTGGAAGGCATCTTCAAGGCCGGCTTTTTTGAGCGCCAGCTGGCCGGATTCAACGTGTAAATCCAGGGTGCCGCCCTGAGGTCGTTCCAGTGGCCCGCGCTCGCGCTCGAACACGCTGGCGGTAAAGCCATTGATCGTAAGAATCCGTGCCAGGGTCAGCCCGGCAGGGCCGCCTCCGACGATGGCAATGCGTAATGAGCTATTCATGAAAACTGTCCTCGTCGGTCAATCCAACAGTTGTTCCACCGCTGAAAACGCCTGGTCCTGGCGCGCTTGCCAATCCCCACGGATGATCCGTAACGGCTGATGATGTTGCTCCAGCCAGTCAAGGCTGGCCTGGAAAAACGCCAGGCGGTCGGCAAACTCCGGCTGGCAGCGTTGACCATCGGCGGTCCACTCCACGTCTTCCGGCGACAGCAGCAGGTGCAAGTCGTAGTGGCGGGCGAGCAGTTCGCTGTCGAGCCAGGCCGGGCAGTCGCCAAACAGGGTCTGGCTCCACAGCTTGTTGGTCAGCAGGTTGGTGTCCAGGATCAGCAACGCTGGCTGCCGGGCGCGCGCGGCGTCTTCCCAGGCCAGTTGGCCACGGGCGATGTCGGGGATATCGGCCAGGGTGGTATCGCGCTGGTGGTGGTCGATGAAATGGCGCACGTATTCGCCCACCATCACCCCGCCAAAATGCGCCTGCAACTGCGCGGCCAGCCAGCTTTTACCGCTGGATTCCGGGCCGGCCAATACCACGACTTTCATGCATGCAACGCCGGGTCGGCGCGCCATTCGCGCCAGCCCTGCACCGCGATCACGGTGAACAAGGCATAGAGTGCGGCGGTGAGGTACAGGCCTTTATAGAGGAACAGCCCGACAAAGATCACATCCAGGGCAACCCACAATGGCCAGCACTGCACGCGCTTCTGCGCCATCCACATCTGCGCCACCAGGCTGAAGCCAGTCAGGGCCGCGTCCAGCCAGGGTTGGGCGGCGTCGGTCCAGTGGGCCATGGCGGCGCCCAGCAACAGGCTGCCCAGAGCGCCCACGGCCAGGCCTTGGAGGATCGGTTGCAGGCCCAGGCTGGTGACTTGCCGCCCTTGCTTGACCTCGCCGGCGCGGGTCCACTGCCACCAGCCGTAGAGTTGCAGGGCGGCGTAGATAACTTGCAGGAGCATGTCGGAATAGAGCTTCACATCGAAGAAGATCCAGGTGTACAGCAGCACCATCACCAGGCCGATGGGCCAGCACCACGGGTTCTGTTTAACCGTCAACCAGACAGCGATCACCCCCAGGGCGGCGGCAAACAGTTCAAGCCCGGACATGGCGGTTCCTTGGGGGAGTCGAAGAGGGCGGTGATTGTAACCAGAGTGGTGGGCGCGGGGGTAGATCGTTCCCACGCGGAGCGTGGGAACGATCATCGGCGTCAGACCTTGAATTGGCGCAGAAGGCTGTCGAGTTGTTCGCTCAGGCCCTTCAAGTGCGCACTGGCCACGCTGGACTGCTGCGCCGCCAATGCCGTGCTGTGGGACAAACCAGCCGCCTGCGTCACATTCTGGTTGATGTCTTCCACCACATGCGCCTGCTGCAACGTGGCGCTGGCAATCGAAGCGTTCAAGCCATTGAGATTACGCAGCGCCTGGCCGATGGCAGTCAGGCTCGCTCCCGCCTGGCCCGCTTGCTCAATGGTCAGTTGCGAGGCCTGGTGGCTGTCGCTGATGACCTTGACCGCTGCCTCCGAATGACCTTGCAGGCGCTCGATCATGGCCTGGATCTCAGCGGTGGATTTTTGTGTACGCTGGGCCAGCAGCCGCACTTCATCGGCCACCACCGCAAACCCACGGCCTTGTTCCCCGGCACGGGCTGCTTCGATGGCGGCGTTGAGGGCCAGCAGGTTGGTCTGGTCGGCAATGGAGCGGATCACTTCGAGTACCCCGCCAATCTCTGTGCTTTCAGTCGACAGCGTGCGGATCACGTCCACGGCCTGGCTGATGGTGCTGGAGAGCTGGTCGATGCGTTGCAGGCTGCCGTCGATATTGAGCTGGCCCTGTTCGGCTTGCACCTGTGCATCGCGCATTTCGCTGGCCGCGTGCTCGGCGTTCTTGGCCACGTCCTGTACGCCATAGGTGACTTCGTTGATCGCGGTTGCGACCAATTCCATCTGCTGCGATTGCTGCTGGCTGCGGTCATGGGCGTCGCTGGCGTTGCTGCCCAGTTCGGTGGATGACTGGCCCAACGCATTGGCGCAGGTCTGCAACTGGCCGACCACCTGCCGCAACTTGGCGGTAAAGCTGTTGAAGTGCCGGGACAGTTGAGTGACCTCGTCCTGGCCGTGGGTGTCGAGGGTGCGGGTCAGGTCGCTTTCGCCACTGGCGATATTGGCCATCGCGTTCACCGCTTGCTGCAACGGGCGCACGATACTGCGGGCAATCAGCACCACCAGCAGGGCCATGATTACGGCGATCACCAGGCCCACCATCGAGGCCTTCCACACCTGGCCGCGGAATTCCGCTTGCACGTCATCGACATACACGCCGGACCCGATGATCCAGCCCCAGGGTTCGAACAGCTGGATATAGGAGGTCTTGGCCACCGGTGCATCGGCGCCGGGCTTGGGCCAGCGGTAATTCACCATCCCGGCGCCCTTGGCCTTGGCCAGGATCACGAACTCATTGAACACCGCAAAGCCATCCGGGTCACGGATGGCCGACAGGTTCTGGCCGTCGAGCTTGGGGTTGGCCGCGTGCATGATCATCACGGGCGTGAGGTCGTTGATCCAGAAGTAGTCGTCCTTGCCGTAGCGCAGGCCACGTACCGCGCTCAAGGCTTGCTTCTGCGCCGCTTCACGGGTCAGGACGCCGCTGGTTTCGAGGCTGTGATAATAAGTCAGGATCCCGCTGGCGGTTTGCACCACACGCTGGGTCTGCTCGCTCTTGGCCTGGTACAGGTCGCCATGAATCTGCTTGAGCATAAGCAGGCCGAGGGTTAGCAGCATCAGCACGGCGACGATCAGGATCAGCCAGAGGCGCCGGCTGATAGACATATTGCGCAAACTGTTCATGGTCCTGTCACTCCGTGTTCTTATAATTTTGGGTGCTGCATCGACTTTTCCGGCTTGTCTGATAGGCTTTCGGCCCAGAATCAAAAAACCTGAGTCCTGCCTGATTTTTCACGGAATTTTCGCAGTTCGGCCTTGATTATTTGCGCTGTGCTTGCAGCGCACTCTTCGTTAGTGAACGTCTAAAAAATATCAACGAGGCATGCCGTGGGCATGACCTTTGGGGGAATCGATGGATCTTTGGACCGCCGTACAGGCACTGATACTCGGCGTTGTAGAGGGATTGACGGAGTTTTTGCCGATCTCCAGTACCGGGCACCAGATTATCGTGGCCGACTTGATCAACTTTGGTGGCGAACGCTTTGAAGCGTTCAATATCATCATCCAGCTGGGCGCGATCCTGGCGGTGGTGTGGGAGTTTCGACGCAAGATCCTCGACGTGGTGGTCGGCTTGCCGACCCAGCGCAATGCCCAACGCTTCACCGTCAACCTGATCATCGCCGTGTTGCCGGCGGTGGTGTTGGGGGTGATTTTCGCCGACCTGATCAAACACTACCTGTTCAACCCGATCACCGTGGCGGCGGCGTTGGTGGTGGGCGGCGTCATCATGTTGTGGGCCGAGCGTCGCCAGCATGAAGTGCACGCCGAAACCGTCGACGACATCACCTGGAAGGACGCGATCAAAGTTGGCTTCGCCCAGTGCCTGGCGATGATCCCGGGTACCTCGCGCTCGGGCGCCACCATCATTGGCGGCCTGTTGTTCGGCCTCTCGCGCAAGACCGCCACCGAGTTCTCGTTCTTCCTGGCGATGCCGACCATGGTCGGTGCGGCGGTGTATTCGGGCTACAAGTACCGTCACCTGTTCCAGCCGGATGACCTGCCGGTGTTCGCCATCGGCTTTGTCACCTCGTTCATCTTCGCGATGATCGCGGTCAAGGCGCTGCTCAAGTTCATCGCTAGCCACAGCTACGCGGCGTTTGCCTGGTACCGGATCGCCTTCGGCCTGGTGATCCTGGCCACCTGGCAGTTCGGCTGGATCGACTGGTCGGCCGTCAAGCCATGATCATCCAGCATCCGCGCTTCAAGGCGTTGGTGTTTGCACTGCTGTGCGCCGCGCCGCTGTTTGGTTCGGCGCTGCTGTGGTACCGCGGGGTCTCGCTGATCCCGCTGGTGGCCTATGGCGTGGTCAGCGTGGTGGCGTTCCTGCTGTACTGGAGCGACAAGCGTAAGGCTCGCGAAGACAGCTGGCGCACCCCGGAAAACGTCCTGCACGCCGTGGAGCTGGCAGGCGGTTGGCCGGGGGCGTTGATTGCCCAGCAGGTGTTCCGCCACAAGACGCGCAAGGTGTCTTACCAGGTGGTGTTCTGGCTGATCGTGTTGCTGCACCAGGTGTTCTGGATTGATCAGCTGTTCCTGGGTGGCACACTGTTATCGATTTTCTAACGCCCTATTAGCCCGAAAAAATCTATCCTTGGGAAATTCCATACAGGTTCGCGGGAGCCGATCAAGATCAAATGTGCCCCCCGCAGCCTAGACTCCTCCGCTAGCAGCCGATTATTCGGCTGTTTCCAAACGTTCATTCAGTGACTGCGCATTCGACCTCGATCCAGTGGGGCGGTCGGCAAAAGCGGTTACCTGCGCCTGGGTTTTGAGAAGCGCGGCAATCGCAGTGTGCTGGCGGACATTGAGCGGCGCGTGCCGTCGCTGGTGCAGAAGACGTTGTAACGGGACGAAGAGCTGCCCGGTTTGCCCTGCGTCACCATGATCTCCACGGCAGGTTGTGGGTGCCTGCGGGCATGTCACCCCACAGTCCTTTGGCGCTGAGCCAACCCCGCACGCTCACTGCCAAACAAGAAACCGTAATGAACGCTATCACTCCGTTATCCAGCACCTGCGAGCCTGCAACCACCAAGCGACACGCACTCTACTTGCTCACCGGCCTGCTTGCCGCCAACGGCCTCGCGTGGGCGTGGGCGTTGATCGAGTTCTGCCACAACCCGGTGCTGATGGGCACCGCGTTACTGGCTTACGGCTTCGGTCTGCGCCACGCGGTGGATGCCGACCATATCGCGGCTATCGACAACGTAATCCGCAAGCTGATGCAACAAGGCAAACGGCCTATTGCGGTGGGCACCTGGTTCTCGTTGGGGCATTCCACCATCGTGGTGTTGGCATGCTTTGCGATTGCCGTCACCGCGATGGCATTCAAGGACAACATGGCCTGGTTCCAGGATGTCGGCGGTCTGATGGCTCGCCTGTTTGGCCGAGTGTTCAACCTGGTCAACAAGAGCTGGCACATGTACCCGGTAGGTTTTCTGTTCGGCCTGGGTTTTGACACCGCTACGGAAGTTGGATTGTTGGCCATCAGTGCCACCAGCGCCTCACACGGCATCAGCCTGTGGTCGATCATGGTGTTCCCGGTGCTGTTTGCGGTGGGCATGGCACTGATCGATTCGCTGGATAACTTCGTCATGGTCGGCGCCTACGGCTGGGCCTTCTCCAAGCCGGTGCGCAAGCTCTACTACAACATCACCATCACGGCGGCCTCGGTCGTCGTTGCGCTGTTTATCGGTGGTATTGAAGCCCTGGGCCTGATTTCCGAAAAGCTGGAATTGACCGGTGGTATCTGGACGCCAATCAACGCCATCAGCGATAACTTCGGCCAGATTGGCTACTGGATTATTGGGATCTTTGTGCTGTGCTGGTTGATCTCGGCCGTTAATTATTACGTGCGTGGCTACGATCAACTACGTGCCAATATCTGATTTAAATGTCTATTTAGGGTTAAGCATTCTTTCACCCAAGAACTGCCAGGCTTTCACCGAAAGTAAAGCCAGCAGGCATCCGAGCATCGCGGAGAACAAACCCAGTTTAATCCGAGCCCAAGGGCTGAAATGGCAAGGGGCTGTTGGGGGACCAGCCGCCTGAATGCACGGTTCGGGATAGAACATAAACCAGACGTGAGGCCAGAAAATGATTAAAACCAGCCCCCAGGGTTAGCAGTATCGATATTTTCCACAGGGCGGTGTTTTTTACCTTTTTGACGATACCGTTCAAAAATATGACTAAGGCGAATGACAGTGCTAACGGTGTGAGTATTTCTTCGTGGAACACCTGAAGAAGCAAGTTCGAGTAAGCATCCATGTAATCTCTCCAAAGCCGGGTTACGGTAAATAGTTCTCTGGAATTCGATATTCATGTGTCTGACCTATATCACGTTTCATTGTCAGGTCATATTTATCCGGTTGTGTTCATTAATCGCCAACTAACAGGAAGTTTCCATGTCGTCGAAAGAAAAAAATGGTTCAGGTTCATTGCCCGATACGGGTATTACGCGCCTGACAGGTATTCGTTACGCTCAAGCCGAACGTTTTCAGCCTCCACAGCCGGTCTTGCCTCCTGAAGATTTACGATCGGCGTCCACCTTATCGAAGATCCCCTGTCAGTTGCCTTCACGTTTGGAGCGGGTAATGGGGAAGCCGTCGGTGGATATGCCGCAGAGTGAGGATTGCCTACTGCTGGATATCACTTTGCTAGCGGGCAACGTTGAAAACCGTGCGGTGATGGTCTGGTTTCATGGCGGTGGCTACTTCAGTGGCGGTGGAGGAATGCCCTGGTACGGGGCTGAAAAGCTTGCGCAGGAAGGTAACGTTATCGTTGTCAATGTGAGCTATCGGTTGGGCGTATTCGGCTACTTGATGCTGGATGGAGTCTGCCAGGGCAACCTGGGGCTGCTGGATCAGATTGAGGCCGTTCGCTGGGTGAACCGCCATATCGCAAAACTGGGGGGTAACCCAAACAACATCACATTATTCGGGCAGTCTGCGGGCGCTCATTCGATTGCTTATATGATGGCGATGGGAAAAGACCGTCCACTGTTCGCCCATGCCATTTTGCAAAGTCCACCCATGGGATCCCACCAGGATCAAAAAACTGCCAGGGCGTTCGGTAACGTGTTCGCAGCACTGCTGGGCAAAGACCCGCTCAGCGCAACGGTAGAAGAGTTGTTGGCCGCACAAGCCCAGGCCGCTGCGCAAATCGAGTCCGTGATGATCGTAGGGCCGATTGTCGATTGCTACCCACTGCCCGGATTGCCTGAACTGGAAAAGGCCTGGTCTGCCTGTCGCATACCGACATTAATGGGATGGGTAGACGATGAAGCATTGCCGTTCCTTCCCGTGGTGGACGGGGAACACCTGTCAAAGGAGCAACGCAAGTTGGCAATGCGCCAGCATGGAAAGGCATTGACTCAATCGCTGTTCACCGATGGCATAAAAGAGCTGGCTTCCACGCTGGCTGACGGTACCCAGCCGGTTTATCTCTACAACTTCTCCTGGCAAGCACCCGACTCTATCTGGGGCGCTGCCCACTGTATTGAACTGCCCTTTTTGTTAGGCGATGAAGGTGCCTGGTCAACTGCGCCGATGCTTGAGGGCGCGGTATGGAGTGACCTTGAAATTCAGGGTAAAGCCCTGCGTTCCATTTGGCTTGAGTTCGCCCGCAGTGCGTCAGCCCAGGAAGTTGATACATCACCTTCGCGACCTTGGCGTATTTGGAGGGTCGGCAAACGCGCCTGATGCCTCACCTGAGGCTTGAACTAACGCTGACGGCCTGTAGATTTGCAGTTCGACTATTCCAATAAGAAGAGCCAGTCCATGTCACAAAACCCAGTAGATGCAATCTGTCCAGACCTCGAAGAGCTGACCGCCTTGAGACGCGACCTCCACGCCCACCCGGAGTTGGGGTTTGACGAGCATCGAACCTCACAGATCGTCGCAAGCTTTCTTGAGGGGTTGGGCATTGAGGTTTTCCGTGGGCTGGCGGGTACCGGGGTTGTCGGTGTCATCCATGGCGCCAGCCCCGGCGGGAGCATTGGCCTGCGGGCGGACATGGACTGCCTGCCCATGGTCGAGGCCAACGACTTTGCGCACCGCTCGGTCCACCCCGGCCTGATGCACGGCTGTGGGCACGACGGGCACACCGTGATGTTGCTGGCCGCAGCCCGCTACCTGGCGCAGACGCGCCGGTTCCGCGGTACGGCAGTGGTGATTTTCCAGCCTGCGGAAGAAGGCGGCGGGGGCGCGCAGGTGATGATTGAACAAGGCCTGTTCGAACAATTTAACGTGGATTCGATTTATGCCCTGCACAACAATCCGGATTACCCGGCAGGGGTCATCGCAGTTCAGCCGGGACCTGTGGAGGCGGCCGCCGACACGTTCGACATTATCGTGACCGGTCGTGGTGGCCATGCCGCCATTCCTCACGAAACCATTGACCCGGTGGTGGTCGCGAGCCATATCGTCATTGCACTGCAAAGCATTGTCAGCCGTAACCTGCACCCTCTGGAGGCGGGCGTGGTGACAGTTGCCAGTATGCAAACCAGTCAACTTACTGCTTCTAACGTTATTCCGGCACAGGTGAAAATGCGTGGAACTGCCCGCAGCTTTACGGCGGCCAATCGGGATTTGCTGGACCGGCGCATTGGTGAGATTGCCCAGGGCGTCGCCACCGCATTCGGTGCCACGGCCACGTGTGATTACCAGCGAGGCTATCCGCCGACCATCAATCACACTGAGCAAGCGCTGTTCGCCGCCCAGGTTGCCCGTAGCTTGATAGGCGAGGAAAACGTGAAGTGCAACGAACCCTTGACCATGGGGGCCGAAGACTTTTCATACATGCTGGAACAACGACCGGGCGCCTATATTTATCTGGGGCAGGGAGGCAGCCCAAGCCAGGGCGCCGGTTCCTGTCAGTTGCACAATGATCACTATGACTTCAACGACAGCATCATCCCCCTCGGCGCAGGCTTATTGGCCTCACTGGTGGAGCAAGGTTTGCCCCTGGAGTAATGGTCGATGCGGGGGCGTGCTTATTTAGCCGCTACCACGGTAACAACCCGCTGCGGAAACGGGATGCTGATTCCTCCTCAGATACAAAAAAGCCACTCAATAGAGTGGCTTTTTTTGGCCTGAGGGTTGTGTATCAGTCATCCAGCCTCAGCCCCACCTGCGTGCGCTTGGGCAGCTTGCTCACCACCAACTGGTGGGAACGCTGCAACAGGCCACGCAGTTCCTCAGCGCCCAGCGGGTAGGGCGTTTCCATGATGATCCACTGCGCCCGTGCCAGGTACGGCGCCGGGTGGATGCCGGGGCGATCCACATGGCCCAGGAACAGCTCCTTGTCGACCTTGAACGCCAGCGAGTCTCCCCGCAGATTCTGCAAGGCAAACATCTTGTTGCCGGCAATCGAAAACACCCGCACGCCACCCCATTTGTAGTCTTCCCGCGCGCCGGGCAAGCCCAGGCAAAACGTGGCGACTTGTTCTTCGGTCATTCTCATAGCAAACGGTCTCCGCAACCTTTGAAGGCGTTATCCAGATGGTCGATCCAGGCTCGCACTGCTGGCAACACGCCGCGTCGATGTGGGTACACCGCCTGCAACCAGCCACCCGGCAATGACCATTCGGGCAAGAGCTGCACCAACTGGCCGTTAGCCAATTCCTCTTCGCAATACATCATCGGCAGCACTGTAAACCCCAGGCCGGCGAGGGCGCAGGCCTTGCGTACCAGGAAATCGTCGATGCCCAATCGGGCTTCCATGACCAGGTCGTGACTGTTGCCCTCCGGGCTGAGCATGCGGAAGTGCACCATGCGGTCTGCTTCCAGGGCGCCCAGCACCGGCAATTGCTTGAGGTCTTCGAGGCTGTTGATCTGCCGCTCACGCACAAAGCCGGGGCTGGCAACAATCGCCGTCTGGGCCTGGCGCAGGCGCTTGGTGACGAGCAGCGGGTCTTCATCCCCCAGTTCGCGCACGCGCAAGGCCACATCAATGCCTTCGGCCACCAGGTCGACGCGGCGGTTGACCAGGTTCATCTCCAACTGCACCAACGGGTTGGCGGTGAGAAACTCCGCCACCACGGTTTGCAGGAATTGGTGAGCCAAGCCCACCGGGCTGCTGACCCGCAGCCTGCCACGGGGTTCGCTGGACATGCTGGCCACCGCCTCATCGGCCATTTCCGCCTCCAGCAGCATCGCCTGGCAGTGGCGCAGGTAGCGTTCACCCACGGCGGTCAGGGTCAGTTGGCGGGTAGTGCGTTGCAGCAAGCGGGCGCCGAGGCGCTCCTCCAGTTCGGCAATGCGCCGCGACAGCCGCGACTTGGGGATCCCCAACAGCCGTCCGGCGGCGGCGAAACCGCCGGCTTCCACTACCTTGGCGAAATAGTAGAGGTCATTCAGATCTTGCATGGTCGGCCTATTGTCCTGTCGATGGGACGAACTATCCGCGCCTGACGTCGGCAAATCCACCCCAAAATACAGCGGTGAGCAAGCTTGCGACTACGGTTGGCTGGCCAGTGAAGCACCGACGGGTTACCTTTTGGTTTTCCCCGGCCAGTGCATTCCAATGAACCTTGAGCAGCCACGTACCCGCCGAATCATCGAGCTGATGGGACAGTTGGCGCCCGTGGAGGGTTACAACCTGACGCCGCTGGATGACGTGCGCTTCCTGCGCTCCAATCGGCCATTGACGCGGGTTCCGGTGCTTTACGACCCGGGTATCGTGATCGTGTGCCAGGGCCGCAAGCGCGGTTTCCTGGGGGAAGACATCTACGTCTACGACGCCCAGCACTACCTGGTGGTGTCGGTGCCGGTGCCGTTCACCATGGAAACCGAGGCCAGCGAAGCAGAGCCAATGCTCGCGGTGTATTTGCGCCTGGATTTCAACCTGGCCGCCGAGCTGATGCTGGAGCTCGACGCGGTGGCCCCGCAGCCCGACGCCAGGCCCAAGGGCATGTACGCCTCGCCGATGGATGACAAGCTCAGTGAGTCGTTGCTGCGCTTCCTGGAGGTGATGAGTGTGCCAGTGGACGCGCGGGTGCTCGGGCCGACCCTGATGCGTGAAATCTACTACCGCATTATCACGGGCGAGCAGGGCGGTTCGATGCGGGCTGCATTGAATCTCCAGGGTCAGTTTGGCAAGGTGGCCCGGGCGATTCGCAAGATCCACGCGTGTTACCACCAGCGCCTGGACGTGGAAGGGTTGGCTAACGAAGCGATGATGAGCGTACCGAGTTTTCATGCGCATTTTCGTACGGTGACCGACACCTCGCCCATGCAGTACCTGAAGTCGACACGCTTGCACCAGGCGCGGTTACTGATGCTGAGGAGTGACATCAGCGCTGCCACGGCCTGCGCCAGGGTGGGGTACGAGAGCGCTTCCCAGTTCAGCCGCGAGTTCAAGCGGTTTTTCGGTCGCACGCCCCATGAAGAGATTGACTGGATGAAACGTACCTACGCGTTGCCGCCGCCCACGAGCGCGTCGATCTATGTCTCGTCACATTAGGATCACTGTCCTGTCAGCGGGACAAACAATCGCATTCTGCCCGACTAATCGTTGATTGGATTCATCTGTAGGCTTAGTTCCATTCCGTCGCCAAAGGCGATGCTTACTTGGAGATGAACCATGAAACTGTTGCATATCGATTCCAGCATCCTCGGCGACAACTCGGTTTCCCGTCAGTTGAGCGCCGGTGTCGTCAAAGCCTGGCAGGCAGCAGAGCCGGGTGTCGAAGTGGTTTATCGTGACTTGGCCGCTGACGCCATCACCCACTTCTCCGGTGTCACTCTGGGCGCCCTGGGCACTGCCGCCGAATTGCGCGATGCCGTGCAAAAACACGAAGCCGACCTGAGCGCTTCCACCCTGGCCGAATTCCTGGCAGCAGACGCCGTAGTGCTGGCCGCGCCGATGTACAACTTCACCATCCCGACCCAACTGAAAGCCTGGATCGACCGCATTGCCGTCGCCGGCCAGACGTTCCGTTACACCGAAGCCGGCCCGGAAGGCCTGTGTGGCGGCAAGAAAGTCATCATTGTCTCCACCTCCGGCGGCTTGCATGTGGGCCAGCCGACGGGCGCAGCCCACGAAGACTACCTGACCGTGCTGTTGGGTTTCCTCGGGATCACCGACATCGAGTTCGTCCGTGCCCACGGCCTGGCCTATGGTGACGAGGCCCGCACCAAGGCACTGAGCGACGCCCATGTATTGATCAGCGACCAGTTGTTCGCCGCAGCGTAAGACTTGTGTAAATTTTGCTGTTCCTCGATATCAATCTGAATCGAGGCGCCTAAACTCTGTATTCTGCTCGCCTGAAAAGCGAACGGAGTACGGAGTTTTTTCGTTTACCCGCTGTCACTACTTTGGCCCAGGTTATGCACGCATGGGTAAACCCTGCCAGTCCGAGCGCCTGAACCATGGATACTTCAATAGCTACGCGGGCTTATGCAGCAAAGGTGGACATCCTCATGATGCGTCTTTGTGCCGTCTTGGTTCTTTCTCTGCTCGGTGGCCTGATTTCAGTGCAAGCCGCGCCCGCACCGCACCCCCATTGGAGTGTGGGCTTTCATCGCATGACTTTTCTCGATCCGCTGGATCTTCAGCCGATGAAGGCCGTCGCGTTCTATCCGTCCACCGACCAGGAACACATCACCAAGGTGGGCGCTTATCACATCGCTGCCACTGAAGATTCTAAAATCGCCATTGGCCGTTTTCCGATGTTGATGCTGTCCCACGGCAATACCGGCACACCCTTGGCCCTGCACGACCTGGCGACCTCTCTGGCGCGTAAGGGGTTTGTCGTGGTGGCGGTGTTGCACCCTGGCGACAACTACAAGGACCACAGCCGCCTGGGGACCTTGAGCAACCTGTATGGGCGCCCGATCCAGATCTCCGAAGCCATCACCGCCACCCTCGGCGACCCGATGCTGTCGCCGTTCGTCAACGTCGACCAGGTGGGTGTCATCGGCTATTCGGCCGGCGGCGAAACCGCGCTGATCCTCGCCGGTGCCAAGCCGGACCTGGACCGCCTGCGCCGTTACTGCCAACAACGCCCCGAAGACCGCGACGCCTGCACCACCAAGGGCGAGTTGATCGTCGACCGTGACGATTTGCAGCCCCAGGCCGACCCGCGCATTCATGCGTTGATGCTGATGGCGCCGCTGAGCCTGATGTTTGGCCGCCACACCTTGGCGGACGTGCATGTACCGGTGCTGCTCTACAGTGGCGACGGCGACAAGCTGGTGGCCGTGGACAAGAACGCCGAGGCCCTGGCGCGCAAACTGCCGGAGCCGCCGGACTTCAAGCTGTTGGCCGGGGCAGGGCACTTCGTGTTCATGGCGCCTTGCGATGAGAGCCAACTGGCCGCGATGCCGGCCATGTGCACCGATGCCGACGGGGTTGACCGTGAAAGCATCCACCGCGACCTGATTTCCGAGGCCGGGCGGTTCTTCAATCACACCCTTGGGCAATCCACCCGGGCGGGCTTGCAAACGGCGGATCAGTAAGCGCGGCGCTTGAGCAGCAACGTCAGGCCCAGGCCGGTGACGGAGAGCAAGGCGGCGCAGAAGAAGATCCACGAATAGCCCAGGTTCAACGCCACCGCGCCCATCACCGGCCCGGCAATCGCCAGCGCCAGGTCAAAAAACACCGCATACGCACTCAACCCGGCGCCCCGGCTGCTGTTGGGCACCTGCTTGATCGCCTCCACCCCCAGCGCCGGGTACACCAGCGACAAGCCGAAGCCCGTCAGCCCGGCGCCGATCAAGGCCACGCCGGTGGACGGTGCCAGCCACAGAAGCGTCAGCCCCAGGGTTTCGATGGTCATGCAGGCTATCGCCGCCGTGAAGCCGCCGAAGCGGTTGATGGCCGTGATAAACACCAGGCGTGACAGGATAAAGCACACGCCAAATACCGTCAGGCACCAGGCCGCGCCGATCCAGCCTCGGCTCAGGTAGTAGAGGGTGATAAAGGTGGTGAGGGTGCCGTAGCCAATCGATGCGAGACACAGGCTGGCGCCAAACGGCGCGATACGTCCGAAGACCGCCCAGAAGGGCAGCCGCTCGCCGCGTACCACGGGCACCGAAGGCTTGTTGCGAATCAGCAGCAGTCCCAGGGCGGATAGCACCGTGAGGGCGATTCCGAGGCTGGTGTAGCCGTAGTCTGCAACCATCACGACCCCAAGCGGTGCGCCGATGGCAATTGCGCCGTAGGAGGCGATGCCGTTCCAGGAGATCGAGCGTGCGGTGTGTTCGGCACCGACTGCGCCCATGCACCAACTGATGGTGCCGACGCCGATCAGGCCCTGCGCAACCCCCAGTAATAGCCGCCCGACAATCAAGATGCCGAGGCTCAGCAACGGCAGGCTTTGCACCAGCATGGCGATAAACGTCAGCACGCCGCTCAGGAGGATTCCGCTCAAGCCCAGCACGATGGCGCGTTTGGTGCCTACGTTGTCTGACATGCGTCCGGCCATCGGGCGGCTGAGCAGCGTGGCCAGGTATTGCGAGCCGATGGTTATCCCGGCAATTACTGCGCTGAAGCCCAGTTCGCCGTGGACGTAGCCGGGGATCACCGCAATCGGCAGGCCGATGCAGATAAACGCGATAAAGGTGTAGAAGACGATGGAGACGATCTGCAGAGTGATCGACAAGGAGCTGGGGGCGGCGGGCTGTGTGGCAGGCATGGGAACTCGTTCGCGGGCGGGCGGTGAGCGCATCATGGCAAGGGCTTGGGGTAAAAGGAAGCAGGCTAACTATATTGGGTGTGTTTGAGGGGGCGTGCCTATCCGGCTTTGGACCCATGAGTCCTCCCTGGCCGGGACGGCTAAAGTGGACACGGTAAAATGTGGGAGCTGTCGAGCTTCAGCGAGGCTGCGATGGCGGCGGCATGGTTGATAAAGAGGTCGCCTGATACACCGCTATCGCAGCCTCGCCAGGGCTCGACAGCTCCCACAGGGTTTGGGGGAAGTCTGGGAATTGTGTGTTCGGTCGCAACCATTCGGGCTGCACAAATCAAATGTGGGAGCTGTCGAGCTTTAGCGAGGCTGCGAAGGCGGCGGCATGGTTGATAAAGAGGTTGCCTGACACACCGCCATCGCGGCCTCGCTGGGGCTCGACGGCTCCCACAGGGGGCGGGGGATGTCTGGGAGTTGTGTGTTCGGTAGCAAGTACTTGGGTTGCGCAAATCGAATGTGGGAGCTGTCGAGCTTTAGCGAGGCTGCGAAGGCGGCGGCATGGTTGATAAAGAGGTTACCTGACACACCGCTATCGCAGCCTCGCCAGGGCTCGACAGCTCCCACAGGGTTTGGGGGAAGTCTGGGAATTGTGTGTTCGGTCGCAACCACTCGGGCTGCACAAATCAAATGTGGGAGCTGTCGAGCTTTAGCGAGGCTGCGAAGGCGGCGGCATGGTTGATAAAGAGGTTACCTGACACACCGCTATCGCAGCCTCGCCAGGGCTCGACAGCTCCCACAGGGTTTGGGGGAAGTCTGGGAATTGTGTGTTCGGTCGCAACCACTCGGGCTGCACAAATCAAATGTGGGAGCTGTCGAGCTTTAGCGAGGCTGCGAAGGCGGCGGCATGGTTGATAAAGAGGTTACCTGACACACCGCTATCGCAGCCTCGCCAGGGCTCGACAGCTCCCACAGGGTTTGGGGGAAGTCTGGGAATTGTGTGTTCGGTCGCAACCACTCGGGCTGCACAAATCAAATGTGGGAGCTGTCGAGCTTTAGCGAGGCTGCGAAGGCGGCGGCATGGTTGATAAAGAGGTTACCTGACACACCGCTATCGCAGCCTCGCCAGGGCTCGACAGCTCCCACAGGGTTTGGGGGAAGTCTGGGAATTGTGTGTTCGGTCGCAACCACTCGGGCTGCACAAATCAAATGTGGGAGCTGTCGAGCTTTAGCGAGGCTGCGATGGCGGCGGCATGGTTGATAAAGAGGTTGCCTGACACACCGCCATCGCGGCCTCGCTGAGGCTCGACGGCTCCCACAGGGGGCGGGGGAAGTCTGGGGGTTAGGTGTTTGATCGCAAGCACTCGGGTTGCGCAAATCGAATGTGAGAGCTGTCGAGCTTTAGCGAGGCTGCGAAGGCGGCGGCATGGTTGATAAAGAGGTTGCCTGACACACCGCCATCGCGGCCTCGCTGGGGCTCGACGGCTCCCACAGGGGGCGGGGGAAGTCTGGGAGTTGGGTGTTTGATCCCCAATCCCAACCGCAAAAAAAGCCCCATCACACTGGACGGGGCTTTTGCATTTCAAACAACCAGCGGTCCTTAGAAAACCACACCCTGACTACGCAGGTAATCGTCATAAGTACCGCTGAAGTCGATCACACCACTCGGGCTTAGCTCGATGATGCGAGTGGCCAGGGACGATACGAACTCACGGTCATGGCTGACGAAGATCAGCGTACCCGGATAGTTCTCCAGCGCCAGGTTCAGCGCCTCGATGGATTCCATGTCCAAGTGGTTGGTCGGTTCGTCCATGATCAGCACGTTCGGCTTTTGCAGGATCAGCTTGCCGAACAGCATGCGGCCTTGCTCACCACCGGAAATCACCTTCACCGACTTCAGGATCTCGTCGTTGGAGAACAGCATGCGACCCAGGGTGCCGCGAACGACTTGTTCGCCTTCCTTGGTCCAGCGGCCCATCCAGTCGAACAGGTTGGACTCGTCTTCGAAGTCCGAAGCGTGGTCCTGGGCGTAGTAGCCCAGTTCAGCCGCGTCGGTCCACTTGACGGTGCCGGCATCCGGGGTCAGTTCGTTGACCAGGGTACGCAGCAGGGTGGTCTTGCCGATACCGTTCGGGCCGATGATTGCCACGCGCTCGCCGGCTTCAACCTGGAAGCTGAAGTCCTTGAACAGCGTCTTGCCGTCAAAGCCTTTGGCCATGCGATCAACGATGACCGCCTGGCGGTGCAGCTTCTTGGTCTGGTCAAAGCGAATGAACGGGCTCACGCGGCTCGATGGCTTGACTTCGGCCAGCTGGATCTTGTCGATCGCCTTGGCGCGGGAAGTGGCCTGCTTGGCTTTCGAGGCGTTGGCCGAGAAGCGGCTGACGAAGGATTGCAGCTCGGAGATCTGCGCTTTCTTCTTGGCGTTGTCCGACAGCAACTGCTCGCGGGACTGGGTCGCCACGGTCATGTATTCGTCGTAGTTGCCCGGGAACAGACGCAGCTCGCCGTAGTCCAGGTCGGCCATGTGGGTGCAGACGCTGTTCAAGAAGTGACGGTCGTGAGAGATGATGATCATCAGGCTGTTACGCTGGGTCAGGATGTTTTCCAGCCAGCGGATGGTGTTGATGTCCAGGTGGTTGGTTGGCTCGTCGAGCAGCAACACTTCCGGATCGGAAAACAGCGCCTGGGCCAGCAGTACACGCAGCTTCCAGCCGGGTGACACTTCGCTCATCGGGCCATTGTGCTGCTCGATGCCGATACCCAGGCCCAGCAGCAATTCACCGGCGCGGGATTCGGCGGTGTAGCCGTCCATCTCGGCGAAGTCGGTTTCCAGCTCGGCCACGGCCATGCCGTCGTCTTCGGTCATTTCCGGCAGCGAGTAAATGCGGTCGCGCTCGGCCTTGACCTTCCACAGCTCTTCGTGACCCATGATCACGGTGTCGAGTACGGTGAATTCTTCGTAGGCGAACTGGTCCTGGCGCAGTTTACCCAGGCGTACGTTCGGCTCGAGCATGACCTGGCCACCCGACGGATCGAGGTCGCCACCGAGGATTTTCATGAAAGTCGACTTGCCGCAACCGTTGGCACCGATCAGGCCATAGCGGTTGCCTGCGCCGAACTTGACCGAAACGTTCTCAAATAGCGGCTTGGCGCCGAACTGCATGGTGATGTTAGCTGTGGAGATCAATTACTTTACCTATCAATAGCTTGGAGTGCGCTAATGTGAGCCGGGCCCATTTTGTGGCCCAGGCCAACGGGCATACGTCGGCAGCGACATCAAGGCTTGAGGCCCAGTCGCTGAGCAGAAAAATGGGTGCATGTTGGAATTTGGCGCGCATTGTCGCATATGTCAGGCGGGAGTTGTATGGCGGTGCAAGGATGGATTTGCCTGGGTCTCGGGCATCGCCACCCACAACAACCCCAATGCAACCGCGGCCACACCCGCCAGGGTCAGGAACGCGGCGTTGTAACCCGCCCACTGCACGACAAAACCCGCCAGGCTGCTGCTCAGGGCCGCGCCGAGGCCGAATGCCGTGGACAGCGCCCCCAGGCTGACATTGAAGCGCCCGGTGCCCTGGGTGAGGTCTTTGACGATCACCGGAAACAGCGCGCCGAACACCCCGGCGCCAACCCCGTCGAGCATCTGTACTGCCACCAGCCAATAGGGATCACTGGACAGCGTATACAGTACGCCCCGCAGCGGCAGGATCATGAAGCCGGCGAGCAGCAGCGGCTTGCGTCCCCACACATCGGCCTTCACGCCCACCAGCCAGGCCACCGGCACCATCACCAACTGGGCCGCGACGATGCAGGCCGAGGTCAGCGGCGTGGCCATCTGCAGGTTGATCTGGGACAGCTTTTGGCTGACCAGCGGCAACATCGCCGCATTGGCCAAGTGAAACAGGGCGCAGCAGATGGCGAACAGCATTAAAGGCTTGTTTGCCAGAAGCACGGTCATCCCCGACGGCTGTTCGTGTTCGACGCTGTGGGCAGGGTCGAAGCCCCGCGCAACCTCGTGGTCGATTGCCTTGGCTGAAACGCAACTGACCGCGATGACACTGGCCGCTGCCATGACCGCCATCAGATAGAACACCGCCACCGGACCGAACAGGTAGGCGAACCCGCCAGCGAGCAGGGCGGCCACCGCGTTACCGGCGTGGTTGAAGGTTTCGTTGCGGCCGGTGCGGCGGGTGAATGCGCGCGGCCCGGTAATGCCAAGGGAAATCGCCGAGATGGCTGGCGCGAACACCGAGGCTGCTGCTGCACTGGCTGCCTGGGTCAGCGCCACCAGGCTGAAGGAACTGACGAAGGGCAGGAGCAGGCAACTCGCGGTGACCAACAGGGCCGCGATCACAATCACCGCGCGCTTGCTGCGGGTTCGGTCAATCAACGCGCCGGCCGGCGTCTGGGTGAGCAACGCCGCAATGCCGGCAAGGGTCATGACCACCCCGATGCTGGCGGGGTCCCAGTGGTGCACGGCCAGCAGATAAATCGCCAGGTAAGGCCCCAGCCCGTCACGGACATCCGCCAGGAAGAAGTTCAGGCTGTCCAGGGACAGTGTGCTGCGCAGGTCAGAGCGAGTGGCCATGGCACGGTCTTCAGGCGAGAGGTCGGTAGCGATAGTGACCCATGGCACGAGGGGATAGTTTCTGGCGCAGGCGCCGCACAGGCACAAACATTTACAAAGTGGCGCCTATTGCATCGAAATATAGCGCTGGTGGGGATTTTTTCAGGGAATTTTATTGTTAACAGTTGAACATCCCATAAGCCTGGCTTATTTTCCGTCCGTTCGCCCTACAGTGAAGGCTCTTTACCGGTTCAGGGATGGCGAGGCTTTTGGTGTAGGGCGGACCTCTTTTGTCGCAATGACTGAAAAATTCTGGAGACGCAATGGACATGCTGTCAGCCCAAGAGGCTATTTCCAGCAACAAGGACGCCTGGAACGAATCCGCCAGGTTGCATAAAAACACCGCCAACTGGAACGCCTTGCTTGAGGACGTCGCCAAGCCCGGCTTTTCACGCCTGGACCCGACGTTGACCGCATTGCTGCGCAAGGTCGGTGTCGATGGCAAGGACGTGGTGCAACTGGGCTGCAACAATGGCCGGGAATGCCTGTCGCTGTTCGGGCTGGGCGCGCGCACGGTGGTGGGGATTGATCAGTCCGAAGCCTTTCTGCAGCAGGCTCGCGAGCTGGCCGACGCTTCGTCTCACGAGGCTGAATTCATCGAAGCTGACATTCACCATCTCCCCCGTGGGCTCACCGAGCGCTTTGATGTCGCCTTGATCACCATCGGCGTGCTGAACTGGATGCCGGACATCGCGTTGTTCATGGCCCATGTCGCCAGCACCTTGAAGCCCGGCGGCAGCCTGGTGATTTACGAAACCCATCCGTTCCTGGAAGTGTTTGACCCAACAGCGTCTAACCCGATGCTGCCGGTCAGTTCGTACTTTCAACGTGAGCCTTTCGTGCAGCAGGAAGCCATCGTCTACGAAGGTGAGACCGAAAGTGTTGCGGCTGCCTCCTATTGGTTCGTGCACACCTTGGGCGCGATCGTCAGCGGTGCCATCGCCGCCGGGTTACAGATCACTCATCTGCAGGAGTTCGCGCACTCCAATCGCGAGGAACTCTACGACCAGTATGAACACCAGCGCGCGCAACTGCCTCTGTGCTACACCCTCACCGCAATCAAGCGCCCAGGCTGACTGACGGCCGCGCAGGCAAAAAAAAGCCCGCGAGGAAGGCGGGCCAAGGTGTTCACTGGAGTAGGTAGCCTCCACCCTATCGCTCGATAAGTGAAGGCCATGTGAAAACCGTGTCGCAAGGACGGATGTACCGTCTTGTCAGGGCCTGCGAACAAAAGTGCGCATGGTTTGCCCCGGGCCCGTGCTGAAGCGGGTAGGGCGGGGCATGCCTTCATCTGCCGCGATAAACACGAAGTGATCACCTTCCAGCTGGTAACTCGCGGGTAACTGCTTGCCAGCGTCTTCACCCATCGAATCAATCCAGGTAATGCTTTTGGGTGCCGTGCTGGCATCGAGGGTAAAGCTGCCTGCCAGTAACACCTCGCCGTCGGGTGTTACTACTTTGAACTGGTCACCGCTGATGGTGGTGATGGCCCCCGGTGCGCTGTGCTCATCGGCTGGGTTGAGTACGCCGCTGTCTTCCAGTGCCGTTTGTTCCCAGGCTCCTTGAAGCGCTTGGAAATCCTCTCTTGAAACAGATGTCATACAAACTCCTTTTTGGTTGAAAAATGATCGTCAAGACGCCGGTTTACCTATGTCTGACGGATCTACTGAAACGATTTTGTGAGAATTGTCTGATTTCTTACGGACGCGTATGAAATTTCCCAATAATCCCGGGCATTTAGCGCTATTTTATGTCCTGATTTGGAAACGTGTCCTTACAAGTTCGTCTACGCTCAGCGCAGCGGGACTGACACCTAAGTATCTGAGCGAAAACAATCTCCTGTCGTGTGGGACTTTTCCGCAACGTGGGTGGTCCGATGACCATCGGTAGACCGTGTGTCTCGTGTGCAGGGCGTTGTCCCTGATTTTCAAGCGGCTGTTCAGTATTTCATGAATCGGTATGGCCGTTGACTGTCGACTTTTTAAGGTGCATCAGTTTTGAATAAAACTCCTCGGTTCCAAGCTCATGCGGCATCGGACGAAATTGACCTGATTGAACTGTGCCACGGGATCTGGCGACAAAAAAAATTAGTGCTGGGGTGTACGATCCTGGCGGGTGTCCTGGGGGTAGGCTACGCATTTCTGGCACCCAGGGAGTATCAGGTCAGTAGCGTGCTGCGTCCCGCCGCCATCAATGAACTCGATGCACTGAACCGTTCCGAAGTCTATAAGCTGCCCCCGGCTGATGCCTTGAACAAAGTGGGAGCACAACTGGACTCCTACGAAGCCCGCCTGGGGTTCTTCAAGTCCCATGAAGAGCTGTTCAAGGCGTTCCAGAAATCCGGCCAAAGCCTTGAGCAGAGTTTTGAGGAGTTCAACCGAAACTCCATCAACCTGATCCTGCCTGACCCGAAAAAAGCCGACTCCCTGAGCAGTTATATCCGCCTCGAATTGCAGTACCCCAGAGACATCGACGGGGTGGCTATTCTCAACGGCTTTGTGGACTACGCCATTGATATGGAACGTGCCCAGGTCGGTGCAGACCTGAAGGTGATCGTCAATAACCGCCTGAACGAACTCAAGGGCAAGATTGACGCGGCACGCGCCAACTACGACACCGATAAGGAGTCGAAGATTGCCAAGTTGCTTGAGGCCGACAGGCTCAAGCGAGCCCAGCTGGAAGACGAGTTGGGCGCCCTGCGCTTACAGATGAAAATGGAGCGAACGGATCGGCTGGCGGAGCTGGCCGAGGCCATTTCCATCGCCAAGTCGATGGGCATCAAGACGCCGACCACGCCTTCGTCTATGGCGGATGCCTCGCGCAGCGGCTCGAATCAAGTCATGCGCACTGAGGTCAATAATCAGAAAATCCCGCTGTACTTCCTGGGTACAGAGGCGCTTGAGGCGGAACGCACAGCCTTGCAGGCGCGAACCAACGACGACTTTACCAACAGCCGCATTGCAGAAATTGGCAAAGAGTTGCAGATGTTGCAGGTCAACCGCGAAGTGGAAGTGCTGAAAAAGCGTGGGAATGAAGACATCTTCTTGCAGGATGTTGAACCATTGCGAGCTGAAGTCGCGCGGTTGAAGGGCCTTAATATCGACATGAGTGGCCTGAAACTGGTCACCATTGACCGACGCGCCCAAGAGCCGCTGAGCCCGATCAAGCCTAAAAAAGGCTTGGTGATTGCGCTGAGTCTGGTTGGAGGATTGGTGCTGGGTGTGCTGATTGCGCTGGGTCGCCATTTTATCTTGGCGCGACGCGAGTCTGTGCCCTATTCGCAGTTGGATGACCATCGGCTTTCCCAGCGTCCACGCAAGGATGATGAACCGCACGTTTAAGGCCGGCTGCCCTCGGGCTTGCCGTCTGGCAAGCCCGCTTCCGCGCTTCCCAGCACACTCAGTGGACACCTTTTCACAATTCTTGATTAACCTTTGGTTACAAAGTGTGGCTAAAATAGCTGCCAATGGCCATGACCGGATTGTCACCCAGCCGGTCGTGTTGCCTGTTTGTGAATTGTGATTTCAGGTGCTGCATCTTCAATCCTCGGCCGTCGTGGGCACGCAGGAGCAGCCTGTTCTCTTCTGACTTGTGACGAATACCTTGAAACTCATCATTGTTGCTCTCTACGTTGCCTCCATTGCCTACGTCCATCTGCGTGGCCGTGTGCGGCACAAGCTGGGCCGCCAGCTCAGCGATCACTCGACCTTCCTGGCTCCGGTGAACTGCTTTCTGTACCTCTTCTCCAAACTGCCCAGCCGGCCGTACCTGGCTCCCAGCGACTTTCCCGACTTGAGTCCGCTCCAGGAGCATTGGGAGGAGATCCGCCAGGAAGGCCAGAACTTGCTGCGTGCGGGCGAGATCAAGCGTTCCGACCAATACAACGACGTGGGATTCAACTCGTTCTTCAAGTCGGGCTGGAAGCGTTTCTATTTGAAGTGGTACGGCGACAGCCATCCTTCCGCGATGAAGCTGTGCCCGCGCACCACTGAGTTGGTGCAAAGCATCGGGTCGATCAAGGCTGCGATGTTTGCCGAGCTGCCGCCGGGTTCCAAGTTGGTACGCCATCGCGATCCGTATGCCGGTTCCTACCGTTACCACCTGGGCCTGGACACGCCGAATGACCCGGGCTGCTACATCAATGTTGACGGTGAAAGCTATTACTGGCGCGACGGCGAACCGGTGATGTTTGATGAGACCTTCATCCACTACGCCGAAAACACTACGGAGCAGAACCGAATCATTCTGTTCTGCGATATCGAACGCCCGATGAAGTATCGCTGGGCGGCGGCGTTCAACCGTTGGTTCAGCCGCAACGTAATGGCTGCGGCCGGCTCGCCCAACGATGCCGGGGACAAGACCGGTGGCCTGAATCGTGCCTTTACCCGCCTGTACAAGATCCGTCTGCGGGGCAAAGAGCTGAAAAAGCGCAATCGCACCCGCTACTACCTGGAGAAGTGGGCGATCTTCGCCGGTTTGGCGCTGATCTTCATCCTGATCTGAACCTGGCCGGGGAGCGCATCAGCCTGGCGGATGCGCGCCCAGCTTCTCCCACATCTTCTTGCTGATCTTCTGCCGATTGGCATAACCCGCCCACGGGTCCTTCTTCAAATTCTGCAACCGCTTGTGCAGGTTGGCCACGGTCCATTGCTGGGCGCCGTGCAAACCCTTCAACTCGTCACGACTCACCGGCACCGACACCGGCAGGCCGGGCCGCGCGCGCACCGAGTAGGCCGCCACCGTACTGGCGCCCCGCGCGTTTCGCAGGTAATCGATAAAGATCTTGCCGATGCGATTTTTTGGGCCTGAGGTCGCGGTAAAACGCTCGGGCAACTGCTGCGTCATGAACTGGGCAATCGCCTTGGCGAAGGCCTTTACCGTATCCCAGTCATCCTTGCGCGCCAGCGGTATCACCAGGTGCAGGCCCTTGCCACCGCTGGTCTTGACGAACGCTTCAAGTCCCAGCTCATCCAGCACCGACAGAGTTAGTTGCGCCGCTTCAAGCATGCTTTTCCATGGCAGGGCCGGGTCCGGGTCAAGGTCGAGCACAAACAGGTCCGGGGTTTCGATTTTGTCCGCGGTGGCGCCCCAAGTGTGCAACTCGACGGTGCCCATTTGCACCGCACCGATCAGCGCGGCGGGGCTGTCGATTTCCATCAGCCGCGCATGACCCGGATCCAGGGCCTGATCCAGTTGCTTGACATTCGGGATCGCCAGGTGTTCGGAGTGCTTCTGAAAAAACTGTTCACCCGCAATGCCTTCCGGTGCCCTGAGCAAAGACACAGGACGGTTACGCAAGAAGGGCAGGATCCATTCGCTGATGCCCTCGTAGAACTGCGCCAGTTGTAGTTTCTGTGTACCGCTTTGGGTGTCGATGACTCGGTCGGGATGGGTGATCTTGACCCCGACCACGGCACCGGGCTCAGTTGCCTTTTTACGGGTTTTTTCCTTCATCGACTTGGCCGCCCGCGGCTGCTCATGAACAATCTGCTCCGCCGGCTTGTCGGTACGCAGCCCGACAAAGGCCGCCTGGCGCACCACACCTTCGCGAGTCCATTCGGCGAATTGCACTTCGCTTACCAACTGCGGCTCGACCCAGTGCACACCACGCGCCTGGGCGCTGGTCAGCGGTTTGGCCAGTGGTGACGCATCGCGCTCCAAGGCTTTCAACTGCTCACTGATCTTCTTTAAGGCCGCCTGATCAAACCCCGTACCCACGCGCCCGGCATACACCAGCCCGGTGTCGTCATTGACCGCCAGCAGCAGTGCGCCAAAGCCACTGCGTGAACCTTGCGGACGGGTGAAACCGACGATTACGAATTCCTGTCGCAGCCTGCACTTGAGCTTGATCCAGTCGGGGCTGCGCTTGGAGACGTACAGGCTGCCCGCACGTTTTCCGATCACGCCCTCCAGCGCCAGGTCACAGGCGCTTTCGAAGATATCCCGCTGATTGGCGGCGAAGGACTCGGAGAAGCGCAGCAGCTTGCTCCTGCTGCGGGTCAGCACGCTTTTCAGCGCGGCGCGCCGCTCTTCGACGGCGACCTCGCGCTGGTCACGACCTTCCAGAAACGGCGCATCAAACAGATAATAGACAATGTCCAGGCTGCGACCGATATCAAAGGCGTTCTGCAACGCCTGAAAGTCCGGCAACCCATCAGCGTTCAAGCTGACCACCTCGCCGTCGAGCCAACTGTCCTTGAGTTTAAGGGTCTCCAGGGCCTTGGCCTGGCGCGGCAGCCTGTCTGTCCAGTCATGGCCATTGCGGGTGAACAGCCGCACTTCACCGTCACGAATACGTGTGAGGATGCGGTAGCCGTCGAATTTGATCTCGTACACCCAGTCGCCGTCCGGTGCACGGTCCACCAGTGTCGCCAATTGTGGGGTGAACTGATCGGGCAGGGCGGTTGAGGATTTGCGCGTGGTTTTCTTCGCTGCAGCTGGTTTTTTCGGGCGTCCCACCGTTGCATCGCTCAGCACGCTTTTCGGCTCGGCCTGTACCACGTCGTAATCAGCCAACGGGCGCGCCTGTTGATCGTTTTCCTTGATCAACAACCACTGCTCCTTGTCGCCGCTGCCCTTGAGCCGCGTGCGCACCAGCGTCCAGTCGCCGGCAAGCTTTTCGCCGATCAGGGTGAATTTCAGCTTGCCAGCCGCGTAGGCTTTGCGCGGGTCGTCGTGGGGCTGCCACACGCCGCGATCCCAGACGATCACGTCACCCGCGCCGTATTGGCCGGCGGGAATGCTGCCCTCGAAACTGCCGTAGCCCAATGGATGATCTTCCACGTGCACGGCGAGGCGCTTCTGGCTCGGGTCCAGGCTCGGGCCCTTGGGCACCGCCCAGCTTTTGAGCACGCCATCGAGTTCCAGGCGAAAGTCGTAATGCAGGTTGCGCGCATCGTGCTTTTGAATCACGAAGGTCAAGGCCTGGGCGCGGCTCCTGCCGCGAGGCGCACTGCCTGCAGGTTCGGCGGTTACATCGAAGTCGCGCTTGGCGTTGTATTCACTCAGGGGCTTGGCCATGGCGATCTACCTCATGAAGCCTTGCGGGTTTTTTTCGCGGCAGCTTTCTTCGTCGGGCTCTTGCCCGCCAGGCTGCGTTTGAGCAACTCCGTCAGGTCGATCACATCGGCTGATTTGCGCTCATCCTCACCCTCGCTGGATTCCACGTCTTCGATCTTGCCGGCCTTGGCCTTCTTCGCCACCAGCGCCATGATCTTTTCCTGGAAACTGTCGCGGTATTCTTCGGGCTTCCAGTCGGCGCTCATGTCTTCCACCAGTCGCTTGGCCATGTCCAGCTCGCCCTTGGCCAGGGTCGGTTTGGTCACGTCACTGCCCAGTTCCAGCTCATCCAGGCCGCGCACTTCAGCGGGCCAGCGCAGCATCACCAAGACCAGCGCCGACTCCAGCGGCATCAGTGCCGCCAGGTGCTGCTTGGTGTGCAGCACCACGTTGGCCAGGGCGACCTTGCGGGTTTTCTTCAGGGTTTCCCGCAGCAGCGCATAGACCTTGCCACCGCGTTTGTCGGGCGCCAGGAAGTAGGGCGTGTCGATGTTCTGCAACGGGATCTGGTCGCTGGCCACAAATGCGATGATTTCGATGGTCTGGGTGGACTTGGGGTGGGCCGAGCGGATTTCGTCTTCGCTGAGGATCACGTAGCGACCTTTCTCGTAGGCCACACCCTTGACGATATTCTCCTTGGTGACTTCCTTGCCGGTGGTCTTGTTGATGCGCTTGTAACCCACCGGGTCCATGCTGCGTTTGTCCAGCCAGTCGAAGTCGACGCCCTGGGAGGACGTGGCCGAGACCAGCGATACAGGGATGTGTACCAAGCCAAAACTGATTGCGCCTTTCCAGATAGCCCTTGGCATGTCGGTTTTCCTGAAGATGTAGGGGTCTTCAGGTGACACGGCGGTTTCGGCAAAAGTTTCCCTGGCCAGCCGGCTGGCACCGGGGTTTCAGACAGATCGTGTTACACCTGATGAGAAACTATTTAGTTACCAAAGCCGAACCCAAGGCGTAGCGTGTTATCGAAAGCACGTATTACTCGCGCCCAGAGAGGCTTTGTCATGAACACCCGTTTGCGTCACCTTGCGGTATTGGCGATGGGCCTGGCCTTGAGTTCGCTGGCACAGGCACAAAACCTGCCTGGCAGCAGCAACAACCCCTACAACGGCCCGATTCATCAGGCCAACCCCAACAGCATGCAGGGCACCCAGCCCAACGCGCCTGCTGCGCGGGGTACCTACATCCCACCGGCGCAGCGGCCACCGACCCTGCAAAACGGCGGTATCGGCAACAGCGTCCAGCGCCGTGACGGCCCACAGACCCCGCCGGCCATCCAGCCCAAAGCTCCCACCCGCGACGCCAATGGCAATCGCGGCGATTGAGTGTGTAAAAACGACAAGGAAACCCACCGTATGTTTCTACGCAAAACCCTCCTGGCGACCTTCTGCGCCGCTGCCTTGCTGCCTCTGACGCTGCCCGTTTCGGCGGCCGACGCCCAACAGTTCCCCAGCGAGCAGGGGAGTATCACCGTCACCCCGATTGTCAAGGGCCTGGATCATCCCTGGGCCGTGGCCTTCCTGCCGGACAAACAAGGCTTCCTGGTCACTGAACGTCCCGGCAACCTGCGCTTTGTCAGCCCGGACGGCAAGCTGTCCGCGCCTCTGACGGGCGTGCCTCAAGTGTTTGCCAAAGGGCAGGGCGGTTTGCTGGACGTGGTCCTGTCACCGGACTTCAAGGAGGATCGCCTGGTGTACCTGTCCTACGCCGAAGGCGGTGGCAAGAACGGCACGGCCGGCACCGCCGTCGGGCGCGGGCGTTTGAGCGATGACCTGAGTGGCCTGCAGGACTTCAAGGTGATCCTGCGCCAGGAGCCCAAGCTGTCCACGGGCAACCACTTCGGCTCGCGGCTGGTGTTTGACCGCGATGGTTATCTGTTCGTGACCCTGGGGGAAAACAACGACCGCCCCACCGCCCAGGACCTCGACAAGCTGCAAGGCAAAGTCGTGCGGATCTTCCCGGACGGTCGTATACCCGAAGACAACCCCTTCGTCGGCCAGGAAGGCGTGAGGCCGGAAATCTGGTCCTACGGCCAGCGTAACCCACAGGGTGCGGCACTGAACCCGTGGAGCGGCACACTCTGGGAAAACGAGCACGGCCCGCGTGGCGGGGATGAGATCAATATCATTGAACGAGGGAAAAACTACGGCTGGCCACTGGCGACCCACGGCATCAACTATTCCCTGACGCCGATTCCCGAGGCCAAGGGCAAGACCGCCGAAGGCACAGTGCCGCCGCACCATGTCTGGGAGAAATCCCCCGGCGTGAGTGGCATGGCGTTCTACGACGCCGACCGGTTCAAGGCCTGGCAGCACAACGTTTTTATTGGTGCACTGGTGAGCCAGGAGCTGATTCGCTTGCAGTTCGATGGGGACAAGGTCATCCACGAAGAGCGATTGCTTGGGGGGTTGAAAGCGCGGATCCGTGATGTGCGTCAGGGGCCGGATGGTTACCTGTATGTGCTGACGGATGAAGATAACGGCGTGTTGTATCGGGTAGGCCTTAACCAGGACTGACGTAGACCGCCGGGGTTATATGGGAGCTGGCTTGTCGGGTCGCCGCATCGCTGCGATGGCGTCAACTGGGTGTGCCTGATACACCGAGGTGTCTGCATCGCAGGCAAGCCAGCTCCCACAGAAAAGCCCGCTCCCACAGTTGGGTAGCGTCGAGCCTACAACCCAAGCTCCGACAACCCCGGATGCTCATCCGGACGCCGCCCCAGCGGCCAGTGGAACTTGCGCTCGCTTTCCTTGATCGGCATGTCGTTGATGCAGGCAAACCGGTTCGCCATCAAGCCGTTCTCGTCAAACTCCCAGTTCTCGTTGCCGTAGGAGCGGAACCAGTTGCCGGAGTCGTCATGCCATTCATAGGCATAGCGCACCGCAATGCGGTTGCCGGTAAACGCCCACAACTCCTTGATCAACCGATAATCCAGTTCCTTGGCCCATTTGCGGGTCAGGAAGGCTTTGGCTTCTTCGCGGTTGTGGGCGAACTCGGCTCGGTTGCGCCATTGAGTATCCAGGGTATAGGCCAGGGATACTCGTTGCGGGTCTCGGGAATTCCAGCCGTCTTCGGCCAGGCGAACTTTCTCAATCGCTGATTCACGGGTGAATGGAGGCACCGGCGGGCGTATTTCTGGGTTGGATGACATCGGACGGCTCCTGAACGGGTTCTAATGAACGTGGGGTCAAAGTTGCAATAAGGTCCGCGCCATGGCTTGCGCATTATCGGCAGCGGTGGTGTCGCCCATCACCAGGGCAACGGTAATGGCGCCATCAATCAGGATCAGCAGGTGCGCGGCCTGGCGTTCCGGGTCGGGGGTGCCATGTGCTTGACACAGTTCGAGGGCGTATTCGAACAGTTTCTGTTTATGGGCCTTGGCCAGCAGGCGGACCGGGTCTTGCGGGTCGCCGGTCTCGCCGCTGGTGTTGATGAAGGCGCAGCCGCGAAAATCGTCGGAGCCGAACCAGGTTTTCAGCGCACTGAACACACCTAACAGGCGCTCGCCCGTGGTGGCGTGGCGTGTCACTTCGCTGCGCAGCCAGTGCATCCAGCGCTCGTCGCGGCGCTGAAGGGCGGCGATCACCAGTTCGTCCTTGTTGGCGAAGTAGCGGTAGACGCTCTTTCTGGAGACGCCGGCGGTCTTCACCAGAAGATCCATGCCGGTGGCTGCGATGCCATTTCGGTAGATCAACTTTTCGGTGACGTCGAGGATAATGTCGCGAGTGATATCGTTCATGTAAATTACAGTAGAACGATCGTTCTTCTTGGTCAATTAATTATTTTTTACCCGCCGGCGGGAAGACCTGAGCCAGCCCATGGTGTAAGCTCTGGAGTCCTTCGGATTCGACCCATTGCGAGCCCTATGCCGTCGTTATTCAAACGCTCCCTGTTGCCCAAGCTGCGCGGTTTTCCCCTCACGCCCGACGCGATCGAGGTGCTGTCCGGCGCCGCCGAGTACCGCCGTTGCCTGCTGGAGAAAATTTCCCAGGCCACCCAGCGCATTTACATCGTGGCGTTATACCTGCAGCAGGATGAGGCGGGACAAGAGATCTACGACGCATTGCATGCCGCCAAGGCCGCCCGGCCCGGGCTGGATATCGTGGTGGTGGTCGACTCGCTGCGGGCCCAGCGTGGTTTGATCGGCGCCGGCAAGCAGCCGGGCAACAGCGCCTGGTACCAGGCCATGACCGAGTCCCACAGCACCGAAGTGCCAGTGTATGGCGTGCCGGTGCAAACCCGTGAACTGTTCGGCGTGCTGCACCTCAAGGGCTTTGTGATCGATGACAGCGTGCTGTACAGCGGCGCCAGCCTGAATAACGTGTACCTGCACAAGTTCGACAAATACCGTTACGACCGTTATCACCTGATTCACAACAAGGCGCTGGCCGACTCGATGCAGCACCTGGTGGAGCACGGCCTGGTAGCCGCCAAGGCGGTGCATCGCCTGGACCTGCCCAACCCACCGACCACCCGCAGCCTGCGCAACGACATTGGCGACCTGCGCAGTCGCCTGAAACACGCGGTGTATGACACCACGGCGGGGCAGTTGCCAAATGGCAACCTGTCGGTCAGCCCGCTGTTGGGCGTGTGCAAGAACAACCCCCTGAGCCGGGTGATCTGCGAGCTGATTGCCAGCGCCCAACACCAGCTGACCATCTGCACGCCGTACTTCAACCTGCCGCTGCCGGTGACCCGGGAAATCAACCGCGCCCTGGCGCGCGGGGTGAAGATCGACATCATTGTCGGCGACAAGACTGCCAACGACTTCTACATTCCGCCGAGCGAGCCGTTCAAGGTTATCGCCGCGCTGCCGTATCTCTACGAAATCAGCCTGCGTCGCTTCGCCAAGCGCCATCAGCGCATGATCGACAGCGGCCAGTTGAACCTGCACCTGTGGCGCGACGGCGACAACACCTACCACCTCAAGGGCATGTGGGTCGACCAGCGCTACACTTTGCTGACCGGCAACAACATCAACCCGCGAGCGTTTCGCCTCGACCTGGAAAACGCCTTGCTCATCGATGATCCCAAGGGTGAGTGGGTAGGGCCACGGCGCACTGAACTGGCGGAGATTTTCCAGCACACCTCACGTATCGAGCGCTATCAGCAGCTGGAAACACTGGTGGAGTACCCGGCGGCCGTCGGCAAGTTCTTGCGTCGGGTCAGCCGGGTGCGGATCGAGCGGTTGTTGTATCGGATCTTGTAGCACCGTTGCATGCATTCCGATTTTTGCGGGGCGCCACTGCCATGCTGGTTTGGGTACTGCAAGCTGGCTCTGACTGCCTGGATGTGAAGGCATCTATTGTTTGACTTTGTGGTCGACATGCCTGACCAGTAAATTATCAAGGTCAAATTTGTCGGCCTGGTCCGTTTGAAGTTCAAATCGAAAAGTGATTCTGAGATTTAACTGGTTGCCGGATTCTGTCGCGGTGGGAAGGGGAATTGTGACACCAATCCAGTTATTGCTCGGTTGGAAAAGACTGGATGATTGCTCAACTTCCGCCAGCCTGACGATGAGGCGAGCAGGTGTTTTTGATCTGAACTGAAAGTTGAGTAAATACTCCTGCCCCGCAGTAAAGCGGAAACGCTTTTGTATGCGGATAGCACTGCCCGTTCCGAAGTCGGATGAAAGATAAAAATCCAGCGGATCATTGGGCGTTTGCTGCACAAACTTCGTGGTGCCTGGGACGGTCTCGGTCCATTCGTTCCAGTTTTTATTTTCAAATGTAGTCAGATCGTACAGTTCATTGCTCATGATTTTTGCCTCAAGGTTGAGCGGGCTTATTCATCCAAGCCCGCCGTTCGATGAGATTCCAATACCTTCAGCCTGTCTACTGTCAGAAATCACAGGTAGATACCCTTGGGCACTACCGCTGGAGCGGGGAGTACTCGCGGGCACGAACGGCCCGCGAGTGAGGTGCATCAGTTCAAGCCAAGCTTGCCACGCAAGGTGGACAGGTCTTCTGCCAGGGTGTTGACCGGGCCAACCAGGGCTTTACGGTCTGCTTCCTTGACCTTGTCGTAGGTCTCGAAACCGCCATCCTTGGTTTTGTACTTGGCCAGGATCTTGTCCACGGTGGCGAAGTTCTTGTCGACTTTGGCGACGAAGGCCTTGTCCTGCTTCTCGATCTGCGGACGGAACAGGTCGACGATTTTCTTCGCGCCGTCGATGTTGCCCTGGAAGTCATACAGGTCGGTGTGGCTGTAGCGATCTTCTTCACCGGAGATCTTGGTCGCGGCGACTTCTTCCAGCAGGGCAGCAGCACCACCGACAACTTTTTCCGGCGGGAAGGTCAGGCCGTCCACACGGGTTTTCAGGTCCAGTACATCGCTGTTGAGCTTGTCCGCCAGGGCGTCGAGGCCTTTGGTGGTGTTCTCGGAGAACAGGCTGTACTCGATGCGGTGGAAGCCGGTGAAGTCTTCGGCTTTCACGCCTTTCTCGTGGTCGTCCACACGGGAGTCGATGGAGGCGTCGAGGTCGCTGAACAGCTCGGCGATCGGCTCGATGGACTCATAGTGAACGCGGGTTGGCGCGTACAGTTTCTTGGCGGTGGCCAGGTCGCCTTTTTTCACAGCGTCGGTGAACGCCTGGGTCTGGGTGACCAGCTCGCCGATTTCTTCGGTGACGTAAATCTTGTAGTCCGACACCGGCCCTACCAGGTCCAGCGGCGCGGTGGCGGCAAAGGCCGCCAGCGGCGAAAGGCTCATTAACAACGACAATGCGAGAGACGACTTCTTCATGGGACGATTTCCGCTCTGGGGTTTGTTTTAGGTTTTGGCAGTGGTGTGTGGATGTGTCGCATCAAGCAGCGTGCGCCCGATGAAATCCTTGTCCCCGGTGACGCCTGGCAAAGTGAAGAAATAACCGCCGCCGACCGGCTTCAGGTATTCCTCCAGAGGCTCGCCATTGAGCCGGGTTTGCACGCTGATAAAGCCTTTCTCCAGGTCAGCCTGGTAGCAGATGAACAACAGCCCCATGTCCAGCTGACCGTTTTTGTTGACGCCGTTGGAGTAGTTGAACGGCCGGCGCAGGATCAGGTTGGCCTGGGTCTGTGCCGTACGCGGGTTGGCCAGGCGGATGTGGGCATCGAGCTTGGTCAACTTGCCTTCCGGGTCCTTGCTGTAGTCCGGCACCTGGGTTTCTTTCTGGCCATCCATGGGCGCACCACTGGTCTTGATCCGGCCAATGATGCTTTCTTGCTCTTGCAGCGGCGTGCGGTCCCAGCGTTCGACGAAGTTACGGATGATCCGCACCGCCTGGTAGCTGCCATTGGCGGCCCAGGCCGGTTCGTCGCTGCCTGGCTGTACCCACACAATCTGGTCCATCGCCTTGTTGTCGTTGGAGTTCGGGTTGGCCGAGCCGTCGCGAAAACCGAGGAAGTTGCGCGCGCTCTGCGCCGGCTCGCCAGGGCGGGCAGGGGCCTGGGGCGGCACGCTGCCTTCCTGTTTCCAGCGCACCAGCAGCAGGTCCGGCAGGTTTTTCACGATGTCGCGCAGGGCGTGGATATTGGTGTCCGGGGTGTTGGAGCTGAACTGCAGGCTCAGATCGCCGTGGCACTGCGCCGGTTCCAGCGCATCGTTGGGGAAACCCACCATGCGGATCAGGCGCTTGGGCTTGGCCGCAGCCAGGCCGAAGCGTTCGTCGAACAGCGACTCGCCCACCGACACGGTGATGGTCAGGTTGTCCGGCGTTACCACCGGGCCGAGGATGCCGGAGTCGGTGGGGGGCAGTTTCGGGTCGACTTGCACCACGGTGCCGCCGGTCATCAGGAACGCGATGCGCTCGTTCAAGGTGCGGAACAGCCGCTCCAGGTCCTCGCGGTCGCTGGCCAATACGTCGAATGCCACGAGCATGCCGCAGGCCGGGCGCGGGGTGACGATGCCGGTCTGGTGCTTGCCATGGAAATCGTGGTGGTCCTGGGTCTTTTCACTGCTTGGCGCGGTGGTCACTTGTGCAGCCGCGTTGGCGGCCATTGCCGGGCAGCTCAGGCTGCTGCCGGCAATCGCGACGCCGGTGGCGGCCATGCCCAGCAATACACGACGACGCTGGGATGAAAACTGTTCTGAATCACTCATGTCTACGGTCGTCTTCACTTCAGGCCGGAAAGGCCAAGGGCGGGGTCGATTCCATCGAGTGCAACGGCCAGAGCCTTGGCCTTGTCGGCGATCTGCTTGCGCTGATCGGCGGTAACGCTGTCATACGAGGCGTAGCGGCCATCGACTTTCAAACCGCTGAGTTCGGCGTCGAGGGCGCTGATCGCACTGTCGATCTCCGGCAGCAATTGCGCGGCAGATTTGGTCAGCAGCGGGCGCATCAGGTCGACCACTTTGCGGGCGGCGTCCAGGTTGGCGGCGAAGCCGTTGAGGTCGGTGTGGCTGTAGCGTTCTTCCTCGCCGCTGGCGGCGCGTACGTCGGCCAGGCTGTTGAGGTTGCGCACTACGATGCTCACCAGTTGCTCCGGCGGCAGCGACTGGGCCAGCAACTGTTGCTTGAGGCTGGTCACGTCGGTAACCAGGCGCTGGGCAATCGGCGCCAGACCATCGAGGTTGCGTTGCTGGAACAGGCCGTACTCGAGGCGGTGGAAGCCGCTGAACGCCGGGTCCTGTTCGCGTTTTTCAAAGTAGTCGGCGCGGGCGTTGATTGCGTTGTCCAGTTCTGCCAGGCGTTGCGAGGCCGGGGCCAGACGCTGGTAGGCCTCGCGGGCCGGTACGTAAAGTGCCTGGGCCTGGGTGAGGTCGCCGGCCTCGATGGCCTGCTCAAGTGCCGTAACGGCCTTGACCAGCGCGCCGCCCTGACTGCTCAGGTACACGCGGAACTCCGACAGCGGGCCGATAAACGCCACCATCGACGGCTTGGCCTTGGCTTGCGCGTCCGACTCGGCAGTCGGCGTCACCGTCAGGGTGCCTCGTGGGTTGCTCAGCAGGCCGCAGGTGATCTGGTAGTCGCCGGGCAGCAGGTTGGCGTTGATCACCTGGCTCAGGCCCGGGGCTATGTTTTCGCGCTCTTCGACCACCAGCACGCCGTCGAGGATTTCCCATTCCACGGCACGGTCCGAGCGGTTGATGATGCGGAAACTGGCGTGTCCCGCCGGCACCGTCAGCGCATTCGGCTCGCAGCTGTGGGCGTGGATCGTCACCGCGATTTCATTGTGGTTGGCCTGGCGCTTGGAGGCAGCCAGTTGCGAAGCGTAGTAGAACAGGCCACCGGCGGCGATCATCACGACCACCGAGCCGCCCACCGCCCAGCGCAAGGCACGGGAGGGCGGAGCCGGTTGAGGGGTTTGGTTGGACAAGAGGCGGTCCTTACTGGCTGGAAACGGAAGAAGTTGTGCGGGTAGCCGGCTTGCTCGGCGGCGCGGGCAGGAAGAACATCACCAGGGCCACCACCAGGTAAATCAGGTAGGCGCCGAGGGTGCTGATGGTCGGGGCGTCCTGATAGCCGAACATGCCGGCCAGCACCGAGCCCAGAGGGCCATCCATCGGCAGCGTCGCGCTGAAATCGAACAGTACGGTTTGCAGGTGGTTCCACACCCCGGCTTCGTGCAGGGCTTGTACCGAGTTGGCGAGGATGCCGGCGGCCACTACCAGGATGAACAAACCAGTCCAGCGGAAGAACGCGCCGAGGTTCAGGCGCATGCTGCCGGTATAGATCAGGAAGCCGACGATGATCGCCAGGATCAGGCCGAGCAGGGCGCCAATCGGTGCGCCCGGGCCTTCGCTTTGCTGGAACACCGCCAACAGGAAGAACACGGTTTCCAGGCCTTCCCGGGCTACGGCGAAAAACACCATGGCGATCAGCGCGGTGACCTGGTGTTTGGAACCGGCGAGGGCATGATCAAGGGATTCATGCAGGGAATGCTTGATGGAGCGCGCCACCTTGCGCATCCAGAACACCATGGAGCTGAGAATCCCCACGGCCACCAGGCCAACGATGCCTTCGAACAGTTCCTGTTGTTTCTGCGGGAATTCGGCACTCACCAGTTCCAGGCCACCGCCGACCAGCAGCGCGAGGGCCGCAGCCAGAAACACGCCGATCCACACTGCGGGCATGTACTGGCCACGGCCAGTTTGCTTGAGGTAGCTGGCAATAATGCCAACGATCAAGGCGGCTTCTATGCCTTCGCGCAGCATGATGAGAAAAGGAACAAGCATTCGGCACCGAATCGTCACTAGATAGGATGCTAAGTTGTAACATAATGATACTCATTGCTAAACAAGAAATGTTGACCTTTACTGAACCTTGACTGAACGGTGGTGGCAAACCGCAACCGCCACTAGAATGCGCGGCATTGTCCCAGCCACCGGATTGCGCCATTCCCCATGTCGGAAAAAGACACGATTTCCATCCATCTGGTTCGCGAAGCCTTGTTGCAGAGCTGCGCGCCGGGTGCGGCGACCGATGAAGTGTTGAGCAAAGTCGGGATCAATCCAGCGTTGCTGGAACAGGCAAGTGCACGTGTCCCGGCAACGGCTTACGCGCGTCTTTGGCGCCTGCTGGCACGCCGCATGGACGATGAATTCTTTGGCATGGACCCGCGCAAGCTCAAATCCGGCAGCCTGGAATTCCTGTGCCGGGCCTCTATGGCGCAACCGACCCTGGCCACCGCGCTGGAAACCGGCCTGGGCTTCCTGTCGCTGATGTTCGAGCGCATGCCCGCGCAACTGGTGCATCAGCAGAGCCTGGCGGAAATCGTATTGTTGGAGCCAGAGCCCGAACCCAAACGGGCCTTCACCTATTTTGCCTACTGGATGATCGTCCACGGCGTCGCCTGTTGGCTGGCCGGGCGACGCATTCCGATCCTGGCGATTGAGCTGCGCTGTTCGCCGCCGGACTTCTGCGACGACTATCAGGTGATGTTCTCCGACAACCTGCGCTTCGACCGGCCGCGTACCCGGATGATTTTCTCAGCCGACTGCCTCGACCTGCCGATCAAGCGCAGCCCGGAAGAACTCAAGCGTTTCCTGGCCCACGCGCCCGCCAACATCCTGGTCAAATACCGCGACCCCGACAGCCTCGCCACCCGCATCAAGACCGACCTGCGGCAGATGCCTGCCGACACCTGGCCGGAAACCGAAGGCCTGGCCGCGTCCCTGTGCATCTCGGCCTCGACCCTGCGCCGACGCCTGGCGGAAGAAGGGCAGACCTACCAGGGCCTCAAGGACAGCGTGCGCAAGGAGTTGGCGATTGTGTGGCTGGCCGACTCCGACATCAGCTTTACCGAAATCGCAACCCGCCTGGGGTTTGCCGATGCCAGCTCGTTCTACAAGGCGTTTCGCAAGTGGTCGGGCTCCAACCCCGGGCACTATCGCAGCCTGATACTGAACGAAGCGCTGAGCCAATAGGTCACTGCCAAGGGACCGCCAACGTTCGATTGCCTATCCGCGGCTTTAATGACCTGGGTCACTTTCCTGTGCCTCGGTGCGTGTGATATTCGGCGCCACCGCTCCATCGTTCGTTTCCTGACGCAGCCTGATCGGCATTTGTCGCGATCAACGTCTACGCCATTTCCCTCATTCAAGAGCAGGATTTCATGGCACTTCACAGAACCGTAGAGACCCAGGACCAAGCTATCGAAGACGTCTATTCGAGTGGCTCCGCCCAACACAAACTGCCCAAATATCGCCTCCCGGACCACTCGACCACGCCGTCCGCCGCCTACAACCTGGTGCGCGACGAGCTGCTGCTGGACGGCAATTCCCGGCAAAACCTGGCGACCTTCTGCACCACCTGGGTCGAGCCCGAAGTGCAGCAGTTGATGGCCGACGCCCTCGACAAAAACATGATCGACAAGGATGAGTACCCGCAGACGGCCGAGATCGAAAACCGTTGCGTGCACATCATTGCCGACCTGTGGCACGCGCCGAAGTCGTGGCAAACCGTCGGCTGTTCCACCACCGGTTCCAGCGAAGCGGCGATGCTCGGCGGCCTGGCCCTGAAGTGGAGTTGGAAGAAGCGCCGGGAAGCCGCGGGGTTGCCCACGGACAAACCGAATTTCGTGTGCGGTCCGGTGCAGATCTGCTGGAAAAAATTCGCCCGCTACTTCGATGTGGAAATCCGCGAAGTGCCGTTGCGCGGTGATGCATTAGGCCTGCGCCCGGCCGACCTGCGGGAATATTGCGACGAAAACACCATCGGTGTTGTGGCGACCCTGGGCGTGACCTTCACCGGGATCTACGAACCGGTCGCCGCCCTGGCGGCCGAGCTGGACTCGATGCAACGCGATCTTGGCCTGGATATTCCGATTCATGTCGACGCGGCGAGCGGCGGGTTTATCGCCCCGTTCATTCAGCAAGAGCTGCAATGGGACTTTATGATCGAGCGCGTCAAGTCGATCAACGCTTCCGGCCACAAGTACGGCCTGGCGCCGCTTGGCGTGGGTTGGGTGATCTGGCGCTCCACTGAAGACCTGCCGGAAGAGCTGATCTTCTACGTCGACTACCTGGGCGGCAACATGGCGACCTTTGCCCTGAACTTCAGCCGGCCCGGCGGTGAAATCATCGCCCAGTACTACAACTTCCTGCGGCTCGGTCGTGACGGCTACACCCGTATTCAACAAGCGTGTTCCGATACGGCGCAATGGTTGGCGTCGGAAATCACCAAGTTCGCCCCGCTGGAACTGGTGTACGACGGCAAGGACGGGCTGCCGGCGGTCTGCTACAAGCTCAAGGACGGCGTAGACCACGGCTTCAGCCTCTACGACCTGTCGGAGCGTGTGCGCATGCGCGGCTGGCAGATCGCGTCATACCCGTTGCCGTCCGACCGGCAGAACGTCGTGGTACAGCGCATCCTCGTACGGCATGGCGTGAGCCGTGACCTGGTGGCGTTGCTGCTGGAAGACCTACGCAAGGCCGTTGCCTACCTGCAGAAAAACCCGGTAGAGCATTCCGACGCGGGCCCCAGCTTCAGCCATGGCGCCATCGCCGACCCGGTCATCCCGGCCGACACCCCGAACCTCGACTGAACGCACTGAACACTCACCGGGCCTTGGGGCCCGGTGCCTTTAGCGTTGCATCGCCAGGTACGAATCATCGTGACTGCCTTCTTCAATTTCCTGCACGACAACCCTTACATCCTGCTGTTCCTGGTGGTTGGCCTGTCCGTCTGGGTCGGGCGCGGCACCATCAAGGGCTACGGCCTGGGCGCGGTGGCCGGGGCCATCGTGATCGGCTGCGCGATTGCGACCTGGGCGTCGTACTACGGCGTGCATTTCGAACTCGATAACTTCACCAAGAGCCTGTTTTATTACCTGTTCATGTACGGCGTCGGTTTGCGGGTCGGGCCTTCGTTTATCAACAGCCTCAAGGGCGATGGCTTGAAGTTCACCTTCCTGGCGATCCTGTCCTCGTTCCTCGGGCTGGGCATCGTGGTGCTCGGCGTGCGGTTGCTGTCCCTGCCGGTAGGCGCGGCAGGCGGGATTCTCGCCGGTTCGCAAACCATGTCGGCGGCCATTGGTTCCGCCGAGCAGGCCATCACCTCGGGCGTGGTTCCACTGCCGCCGGGCACCACCGCAGCAGCGGCCACGGCGATGATCGCGCTGTCTTACGGCATCACCTATATCTGGGGCACAGTCGGGATCATATTGATCTGCAAATACCTCCCGCGCTGGTGGGGCGTGGATGCGCGCAAGGCCGCGAAAGAGTTCGAGGTGGAGCACGGTGTGCCGAACGTCGACGATGCCGGGCTCAGCGGCTATCGACCGTTCGACCTGCGGGCTTATCGCCTGGTAAACCCGGAGCTGGTAGGACAAAGCATTGCGCAGTTTCGCCAGCGCTTTGCGTTGTACCAGATCGAGAACGTTGAGCGTGGTGAAGAGTTGCTGGGGGCTGATCCGACGCTGGTGTTGCAGCTGGGCGATGTGATTGCCCTGGGCGGCAGCCTGGATGCGCTGACCGATCACATGGGCCTGATCGGGCCGGAAGTACCGGATGCCCGGGCGTTGAATATACCGCTGGATGAGGCGGTGATTCTGGTGACCCACAAGGATGCCGTGGGCAAGGCGCTCAAGGAATTCAGCCAGTCGCCGATTGCCGGGCAGGTGCAGTTGGTGGGGATTGAGCGGGGTGGTGCGCCGATTCCGGTGGGGCTGGAAACGCGGTTGCAGCGCCTGGATGTGATGCACTTGATTGGCTTGCGCAGTGCCATCGACAAGGCCACGGCGTTGCTGGGCAAAGCGGGGCGGCCGAGTACGGCGACGGATTTGCTGACGCTGTCGCTGGGCATGGTGCTGGGGTTGCTGATCGGCCTGATTCAAGTGCCGGCGTTCGGTGCGGCGGTGGGGTTGGGCAATGCGGGCGGGTTGCTGGTGTCGGGGATTATCGTTTCGTCGCTGGTGTCGCGGGTGCGGTTTTTTGGGAATACGCCGAATGCGGCGCGCAACATTCTCGAGGACATGGGACTGATTTTCTTTGTCGCGATCGTGGGGGTGAATGCCGGGGCCAATCTGGTTTCGCAGATCAGCGCGATCATTGCGTTGAAGATCTTTTTGCTTGGGTTTGTGGCTTGCACGATTCCACCGTTTATTGTTTGGGCTGTGGGGTTTCATGTGTTCAAGATTAATCCGGCGATTCTCATGGGCGGTGTTGCGGGGGCGCGGAGTCACTCGGGGCCGGCGCGGGAGGCGGCCAAGGAGATCGACAGCACTGTGCCGTGGATCGGGTTTCCTGTTGCGTATGCGGTGTCGGGGATTTTGCTCACGGTGTTTGGGTACTTTGCCATGGTGCTTGCGCGGTAGCTGTATTGGGTACATATCCGTTGCTGCGGTAACGGCCACTTATGGTTCCGCTCTTACAGCGGGTCACTTTTGGCAAACGCCCGGAATGCCGGCCCAGCCAAAAGTAACCAAAAGGTCTTTGCCCCACCACTCGGTGCCTCGCCTAGGCTCGGCATGCCCGCACTCCGGCACGGCTCCGCGGGCCGCCGCGACGGGCCATCCATGGCCCGGCGCGGCTAAATCGGCATCCTTGCCGATTTACCCGCTCCACCGTGCCTGCGTGCGGCCATCGTGGTTGACGGGGCCCGCAGATCAAAATCAAAAGCAGATCAAAAGCAGAGCACAGCGGCCTACCGGCCGGCTTGAGTGTTAAAAGCCAGATCAAAAGCCGGAGCGAATGCAGATCTGCTTTTCTGTGGGAGCTGGCTTGCCTGCGATGCAGACACCTCGGTTTTTCAGATACACCGAGGCGATGCCATCGCAGGCAAGCCAGCTCCCACATTTGACCGTGCCCGCTTTAGCTTTTGATTTGGCTTTTGCTTCACAACACTCAAGCCGGCCGGTAGGCCGCTGTGCTCTTGCTGTTGATCTTGATTTTGATCTTAGGCGCCCCGTTAAACCACGCTGGCCGAACGCAGGCTTTGGAGCGTGGGTAACCCGGCAGGACGCCGGGTTAGCCGCGCTGGGCCAAGGATGGCCCATCGCGGCGGCCCACGGTCCAAAGCCGGAGTGAGGGCACACCGAGCCTAAGCGAGGTGCCGAGTGGTGGGGCAAGAGCGTTTTGCTTACTTTTGCGCTCTTCAAAAGTGAGCCGCTGTAAGAGCGGAACCAATAGCAGCCCTGACCGAAATAACGGATATGTACCCACCACAAACGAGCAAAAAAAAGCCCCGCGACCGAACGACGGCACGGGGCTAAAAATTGGCTGGATGCGACCAACCAAAGGAGCTCTTTAAATCAAATCACTTGGCACTGGCAATGGTGGTACTCGGCTGCCACCCACCCCCCAACGCCTTGTAAATCGCGACAATCCCCCGATACAGATCCACCTCGGCCTGAGCCTGGGAATCCTCGGCGGCCAAACGCTCACGCTGTGCGTCCAGCAACACCAGGAAGTCCACCGTCCCTTCGCGGTAACGAATCTCTGCCAGATCCGCAGCAGCCCGGCTCGACTCACTCTGACGAATCAGCGAAACCAACCGCTGCTGGCGCTTACCGTAATCACTGAAGGCATTCTCCGATTCTTCCAGCGCCAGCAACACCTGCTGCTCATAGCTCGCCAGAGCACCATCCGCCTCAGCATCCGCACCACGCAACCGAGCCCGCACGCTACCCAGGTCAAACGCCGCCCAGGTAATGCTCGGACCCAGCGACCAGGCATTCGCCGCCGCCGACCCAATCTGCGAACCCCGCCCAGCGGTAAACCCGAGGAACCCACTGAGACTCACCCGCGGAAACAGATCAGCCTTGGCCACCCCAATCCGCGCCGTGGCCGCTGCCAACTTACGCTCGGCACTGAGAATGTCCGGACGACGTTGCAACAATTGCCCCGGATCACCAATCGGCAAGGCCTTGGCAATCGCCGGCAAATCTTTCGGGCTCAAGTCCACGGTCAACTTGTCCGGACGCTGGCCGAGGAGGGTAGCGATACGATTACGCTCGCGCACTTCCTCAGCCTGCAGCTGCGGCACACTGGCTTCTACAGCCGCCAGCCGCGCATCGGCCCGCACCACATCGAGCTGATCGCCCACACCGGCATCCCGCAGGCTGACCGTGATGCCGCGCGAATCTTCCTGGTTCTTCAGGTTAGCCACCGCGATTTTCTCGCGCAGTTGCGCGCCCCGCAGTTGACCGTAAGCGTCCACCAGCTCGGCAATCATCGTGACTTGCAGTTGATACAGGTCGGCCTCGGCAACCTGTTGGTCAGCGTCGCTGGCTTCGAGGTTGCGGCGGATCCGCCCGAACAAGTCCACTTCCCAGGCCATGTCCAGGCCCAGGTCATAACGCTCGCTGTTGACGCGTTTAGTGGTCTGGCCCGGAATCTGGCCTTTGCCCACGTCGCTGCTGGCGCGGCTGGTGATCACCGGCATCACGTCATTGGCGGCGTCGTCACGAATCGCCCGGGCCGCCCGCAGGCGGGCAAATGCCACCCGCAGGTCACGGTTACCGTTCAGGGATTGAGTCACCAACTGGTTAAGGGTCGGGTCCTCGAACTGCTGCCACCAGATGCCTTCGAACTTCGCGTGGTCGTACTGTTTGGCGTTGGCGGCGGCCGTTACGTTGGCCGCCTCCAGAGGTTGGGTTTTATAGTCCGGGCCCACGGCACAGGCGCTCAGCGCCAGTACCAGCAAGCTCGGTAAAAATACTTTCACGCTCATTGCTGTGTCTCCAGCTTCAAGGCCTTGGCCGCTTTGCGCGCTTCACCGCGTTCAACAAACCGGCGGATCAGTACATAGAACACTGGCGTCAGCAGCAGACCGAAGAAGGTCACGCCGATCATCCCGGAGAACACCGCCACACCCATGGCGTGACGCATCTCGGCACCGGCACCGCTGGACATCACCAGAGGCACCACACCCATGATGAAGGCGAACGAGGTCATCAGGATCGGCCGCAGACGCAGACGGCAGGCTTCCAGTACCGCCGCGAGCGGATCGAGGCCTTCCTGCTGTTTATCCTTGGCGAACTCGACGATCAGAATCGCGTTCTTACAGGCCAGGCCCACCAGCACGATCAGGCCGATCTGGGTGAAGATGTTGTTGTCGCCGCCGGAGATAATCACCCCGGTGATGGCCGACAGCAGGGTCATCGGTACGATCAGGATCACCGCCAGTGGCAGGCTCCAGCTTTCGTATTGGGCGGCCAGTACCAGGAACGCCAGCAATACGCAGAGCGGGAACACGAACAGCGCGGTGTTGCCCGAGAGGATTTGCTGATAGGTCAGGTCGGTCCACTCGTAGGTCATGCCGTTGGGCAGTTCGTCTTTCAACAGTTTCTCGATCGCCGCCTGGGCCTGGCCGGAGCTGTAACCCGGTGCGGCGTTACCGTTGATCTCGGCCGTGATGAAGCCGTTGTAGTGCATCACGCGGTCAGGGCCCGAGGTGTCGCTGACCTTGATGAAGGTCGCCAGGGGAATCATCTCGCCTTTGTTGTTGCGCACTTTCAGCTGGCCGATCTGGTCTTCATCCTGGCGGAACTGTTGCTCAGCCTGCACGTTGACCTGATAGGTGCGCCCGAAGCGGTTGAAGTCGTTGGCATACAACGAACCCAGGTAGATCTGCAGGGTGTCGAAGATGTCGCTGATTGCCACGCCATGGGTCTTGGCCTTTTCGCGGTCGATGGCAGCATCGACCTGGGGCACGTTGACCGTGTAGCTGGTGAACAGGCCGAACAACTCAGGCACGCCACGGCTCTTGGTAATGATGTTCTGTACTTCTTTGTACAGCTCGTCGTAACCCAGGTTGCCACGGTCTTCGACCTGCAGGCGGAACCCGCCAATCGTACCCAGGCCCTGTACCGGCGGCGGAGGGAAGATCGCCATGTAGGCTTCCTGGATGCTGCTGTACTTGCCGTTCAGTGCACCGGCAATCGCACCGGCAGACAGGCTCGGGTCTTTACGCTCATCGAACGGCTTCAAGGTTACGAACACGATGCCGTTGTTCGGGCTGTTGGTAAAACCGTTGATCGACAAGCCGGGGAAGGCAATCGCGCTTTCCACGCCCGGCTGTTTCATCGCAATGTCCGACATGCGCTTGATCACGTCTTCGGTGCGGTCCAGGCTCGCGGCGTCCGGCAATTGCGCGAAGGCCACCAGGTATTGCTTGTCCTGGGCCGGTACGAAACCGGTCGGCGTGTGGGCAAAGCCCATCCAGGTCAGGACCATCAGGCCGGCATACAGGAACAGCGCGATGCCACTGCCGCGGATCACCCGGCGTACGGTGCCGACGTAACCATGGCTGGCCTTGTCGAAGAAGCGGTTGAACGGTTTGAACAACCAGCCGCCCAGCATCTTGTCGAGGAACCTGGAGAACCCGTCTTTCGGTGCGTTGTGGCCTTTGAGCAAGACCGCTGCCAGGGCGGGCGACAGGGTCAGCGAGTTGAACGCCGAAATCACCGTCGAGATCGCAATGGTCAAGGCGAACTGCTTATAGAACTGGCCGGTTAAGCCGCTGATAAAAGCCGCTGGAATGAACACCGCACACAGTACCAGCGCGGTCGCGATGATCGGGCCAGTCACTTCGCTCATGGCCTTTTCGGTGGCCGGGAACGGTTCCAGTCCAAGCTCGATGTTGCGCTCGACGTTCTCCACCACCACGATGGCGTCGTCCACCACGATACCAATCGCCAACACCAGCCCGAACAGCGACAGCGCATTGAGCGAGAAGCCAAACAGGTGCATCACCGCAAACGTACCGATCAACGAAACCGGCACTGCCACCAGTGGAATGATCGACGCGCGCCAGGTCTGCAGGAACAGGATCACCACCAGCACGACCAGGATCAGTGCTTCAAACAAGGTGTGAACCACGGCCTCGATGGAACCCCGCACAAAGACGGTAGGGTCGTAGGCGATGCGGTAATCCATGCCCTCCGGGAAGCTCTGTTTCAGCTCCGCCATCTTGGCGCGTACTTCATTGGAGATGTCGATTGCGTTGGAGCCCGGGCGCTGGAAGATCGGGATCGCCACGGCCGGTTGGTTGTCGATCAACGAGCGCAGGGCGTACTGGCTGGAACCCAGCTCAACCCGCGCGATGTCTTTCAGGCGCGTGATTTCGCCGTTAGCCCCGGCGCGGATGACGATGTTCTCGAACTCTTCCTCAGTGACCAGTCGGCCCTGGGTGTTGACCGACAGCTGGAAGCTGGTGTCATTCGGCGCAGGTTGCGCGCCCAAGGCACCGGCCGCCACCTGGCGGTTCTGCTCGCGAATGGCGGTTACCACATCGGTGGCGGTCAGGTTGCGCGAAGCGGTTTTGTTCGGGTCAAGCCAGACGCGCAGGGAGTAGTCGCCCATGCCGAACAGCTGCACATCACCCACGCCGCCCAGCCGTGCCAGCTCATCCTTGATATTCAGGATCGCGTAGTTGGACAGGTACAGCATATTGTAGCGCTGGTCGGGGGAGGTGATGTGCACCACCATGGTCAGGTCGGGAGAGGCCTTGTCCACGGTAATACCGATGCGTGTCACTTCCTCGGGCAGTTTTGGCTGAGTCCGGGTTACCCGGTTCTGCACCTGCACCTGCGCGTTGTCCAGGTCGGTGCCCAGGGCGAAGGTGATGGTCAGGGTCAGCTTGCCGTCGGCGGTCGATTGCGAGGACATGTACAGCATGTTCTCGACGCCGGTGATGGCTTGCTCCAGAGGCGCGGCCACGGTTTCACCGATGACCTTGGGGTTGGCGCCCGGGAAGTTGGCACGGACCACAACGGTCGGCGGCACCACTTCCGGGTATTCACTGATTGGTAGCTGGAACAGTGAAATCGCGCCGGCGATCAGGATCAGCAGCGACAGCACCGCTGCGAAGATCGGCCGCGAAATGAAGAACTTGGAAAAATTCATCTTGAGTCGTATCCCTTAACCGCGTGGAGTCGCGACACTGGCGAGCTTGGGCGCGGCTTTATCCGGCGCCACTTGCTCCAGGTTGCTGGCTTCAAGCGCTTGTCGTTGTTGTGCCAAGGCGGCGAGGGTTTCCTTGCTGGCCATCGGGATGGTTTCCGGAGCAACCGGCGATCCCGGGCGAACGCGCTGCAAGCCCTTGACGATGATCGTGTCGTCCTTGGTCAGGCCGCTGCGCACGATGCGCAAACCTTCGATCTTCGGCCCCAGCTCCACGGCGCGATAGGCCGGCTTGTCGCCGTCCATCACCAGTACGAACTTCTTGCCCAGGTCGGTGCCCACGGCTTCGTCGCTGATCAGCACGGCGGAGTAGGTGCCGCTGCCCACAAGCTTCAAGCGGGCATACAGGCCAGGGGTGTATTCGCCCTTGCTGTTATCAAACACAGCGCGACCACGAATGGTGCCGGTGGCCGGGTTGACCTGGTTGTCGACGAAGTTCATCTGGCCCAGGTGCGGGTTGCCGTCTTCATTGGACAGGCCCAGGTACACCGGGGTAGTGGCGCCACGGCGACCCTGGCGCGCGAGTTCGGTGTACTTGAGGTACACACGCTCATCGGCGTCGAAGTAGGCGTAGACCTTGTCGGTGGAGACCACGCTGGTCAGCGCGGTGACATCGGCGGTGACCAGGTTGCCGGCGGTGATCTCGGCACGGCTGACACGGCCGCTGATGGGCGAGCTGACGCGGGTGAAGCTCAGGTTCAGCTTGGCCAGGTCCAACTGCGCCTGGATCCCGGCGACGGCGGCGCGGGCTTCCTGGGCAGCGGTGGTGCGCGAGTCGGCCAGTTCGGCGGAGATCGCATTGCTCTGGCGCAGGCGTTCGCCGCGTTGGGCTTCGTTATCGCTGCGGGTGGCCGCGGCCTTGGTTTGTGCGAGTTGTGCTTCGAGGCGGCGCACCTCAGCCTGGAATGGGCGAGGGTCGATCTGGAACAGCAGGTCGCCTTTCTTGACCAGCGCGCCCTCGGTGAAGGCGACCTGATCAATCTGGCCCGACACGCGCGGACGGATCTGCACGGTTTCCGGCGCTTCGAGGCGGCCGGTGAATTCGTCCCACTCGTTGACCGGTTGTTCCAGCACCTTGGCCACGCTGACGTGGCTTGGTGGCATGGCGGCTGCCTGTTGGGGCGCTTTGCCGCAGGCGCTCATCACCATCACGGCCAAAATGGCCAAGGGATAGCGCAAATGTTTGAGTGACTGTTCCATGAGGTGCATCCGCCAATGTATTTAAGATGGGCGGATCATGCTCGGCAGGGTGCTATCTCACGAATCGAATGAAACAAAGGTAACTATCATTCGGAATGATATAAGCGTAAAGCGAGCCCTCTAGCATGCAGGTTTCGTTAGGGAGCTATCAATGCGATTGATGACAAAGGACTGTTGCGCAGGATGCAAGGAACAGTGCGCCCCACAAACTGTCGGCGTGCTGGCTATTCAAAGGTGCAGAGCGCCGGGTTGGTTGCCGTGCATTCGTTGCCTGCCCATGCGCTGCCGACCGGCTTGGCATTGACCAGGTTTTTCAGGGTCATGCTCACCGGCTCATGGTTCTGATCCAGGTAGTGGCATGCCACCGACGACTGACCCTGGCTGCTTTGGATCACCGCCTTTTCGAAGTGGACCTGGTGCAGGTCTTTCTGCTCTGTCATCGGGTTTTGCCCGGTCCATTGCTGGCCGCCCGGGCCGGACGCGGTGTAGGCGACCACTTCCCCGGTCGGCGTCTTTTTGAACGCGTCTTTAAGGGCATCGGTGGGCGGGCAGGCGGCAGTACCGGCGTAGGCGTTGCCCGCCAACGCCATCAGGGTCATCACGAGGGCTGAGGTTTTCTTGAGCTGCCTGTTCATCACGCGTGCTCCTGGCCTGGAGAAACAGTGATGTGAAGACTAGCCCAAACAGGCAACGCGGGAGGGGGCTAAATCCACACGTCGTTGATCGCCGTACGCTCCCCACCCTCCGTACCGGTGTTCAACACACCGCAGGGCTCGATCAACAGCAGCTTCACCTCACCCAAGGCGTGCGGCTTGTGCTCGACGCCCTTGGGCACCACATACATTTCCCCTTGCTCGATGGTCACGGCGCCGTCGCGGAAGTCGATGCGCAGGGTGCCTTCCAGGACAATAAAGGTTTCATCGGTGTCGGCATGGTCGTGCCAGATAAAGTCACCTTCAATCTTTACCACCTTGAACTGGTAGTCGTTCATCTGCGCGACGACCTTGGGCGCCCATTGCTCGCTGAACAGGGCGTACTTCTGGGCGAAGTTGATCGAAGCGTAATTCGTCGAAGCTTGGCTAGCAGGCATTGTAGGTTCCAGGGTTTCAGGACATTGGAGCCTTAAGTTAGGCCCAACGGCCGGCCGGATATTGAATGATCGTGCAGCGCGCGATGGTCCTGGAGGGCGTGCAACTGTTGGCTGTGCAACAGCGGTCGGACAGTTGTGGTTTGCTCGAGACAGCACAACATCGCCCGTTGTTTTTATCGCATTGATTTTATTGAAAATAATTTATGGCATGGGCTCTGCAATACACAGGTGAACCCTTTCACCCGTCGCCCAGCGGAGCCCTGTATGCCTTGCACTTTCTTCTCGCGTTCCCGTTTCATCTGGCTTGGCGCAGCGCTGTTGCTGGGCCACGCCGCCCTGTCCCAGGCCGCCGAGGGCGACGACGCGGTACCGTCCCTGGCCGGCAAGCGCATTGCCGTGAGCATGACCGGCACCAGTCACTACTTCGACATCAAGGCGTTCCAGGCCCAGGTCGACGAGATCAAGCGCCTCGGCGGCACGCCCATCACCCTCGACGCCGGGCGCAATGACAAGAACCTGGTGACCCAACTGCAAACCGTGGTCACCCAGAAACCCGATGCGGTGATCCAGACCCTCGGCACCCTCAGCGTGATCGACCCTTGGCTCAAGCGCATCAGCAAGGCCGGCATCCCGCTGTTCACCATCGATGCGCCTTCGCAGTACAGCCTCAACAACACCACCTCGGATAACGTCGCCACCGGCAAGGCCCTGGCCGACCAACTGATCAAGGATGCCGGCGGCAAGGGCAAGATCCTGGTGTTCAATGGCTTCTACGGCGTGCCGGTGTGCGCGATTCGCTATGACCAGTTGAAGCTGGCACTCAAGGATCATCCGCAACTGGAAATCATCGAGCCGGAGCTGCGGGATGTGATCCCCAACACCGTGCAGGATGCGTATTCCCAAGTGTCCGCGTTGCTCAACAAGTACCCGGCCGGCAGTGTCTCGGCGATCTGGGCGGCGTGGGACATTCCGCAGTTGGGGGCGAGTAAGGCGTTGATCGATGCCAAGCGCACCGAAATCAAGACCTACGGTGTGGACGGCACGCCTGAAGTGCTGGAACTGCTCGGCCAGGCCAATTCGCCGGTGGGCGCGGTGGTCGCCCAGCAACCAGCACTGATCGGCAAGACCGCGGTGCAGAACGTGGCGCGCTACCTCGCCGGGCAGCGCGACCTGCCCAAGGAAACTCACGTCGCGACGTTGCTGACCACGGCGGCCAACCTGGCGCAGGTCCAGCAACTGCGGGGTGATTGATGGCCGCGTTGCACTTGCAGCACCTGCACAAACGTTTTGGCGCCACCGTGGCGCTGGATGATGCGAGCCTGAAAGTCGAACGCGGCACCATTCACGGTCTGGTGGGCGAGAACGGGGCCGGCAAATCGACCTTGATCAAGGTCCTGGCGGGGATCCACAAGGCGGACTCGGGGCAGGTGAGCATTGACGGCCAGGCGTATGCCGCGCTGTCGCCGCGCCAGGTGGACGCGCTGGGCGTGCAGTTCATCCATCAGGAGCGGTTGTTGCCGGCGAGTTTTACCGTGGGCGAAGCGCTGTTCTTCGGGCATGAATTACGCCGTGGTCCGTTTGTGGATCGGCGCCGGCAGCAGCGCGAGGCCGAGCGTCTGCTGGCGGAATATTTTGAACTGCAACTGCCGGTCGGCGCGCTGGTGGGCGAGCTGAGCAGCGCCGAGCGCCAGGTGCTGCAAATCACCCGGGCGCTGATTCGCCAGCCGAAGATCCTGGTGTTCGACGAGCCCAGCGTGGCGTTGGTCAAGCGTGAGGTCGACCAACTGCTGCGGATCGTCAAGCGCCTGCGGGACCAGGGTTTGTCGATCCTCTATATCTCCCATTACCTGCAGGAAATCGACAGCCTCTGCGATGAGGTGACGGTGTTGCGCAATGGTCGTGATGTGGCGGTGGTAGAGCCACGGCATACCTCCAGCGCGCAGATTGCGCGGCTGATGGTCAACCGTGAGGTGCAGGACATGTATCCCAAGGCTCAGGTCGAACTGGGTGAGCCGTTGCTGCAGGTGCGCTCGCTGAGCCTGGCCCGGCGCTACCGGGAAATCGACCTGGAGCTGCGCCGAGGTGAAATCGTCGGCCTGACCGGGCTGGTCGGGTCGGGTGCCAAGGACTTGCTCAAGACCCTGTTTGGCGTGGTGCATGCCGACAGCGGCAGCATCCACCTGGAAGGCCGTTTGTTGCGCCTGCGTTCACCCGGTGACGCCATCGCCCAAGGGATTGCCCTGGTGCCGGAAGAGCGCCGCAGCCAAGGGATTTCACCGCTGCTCTCGGTGCTGGAAAACCTGACCCTGGCCGGGCTTGGGCGTTTCAGCCGCTGGGGTTTGCTCAACCAGCGCCAGGAGCAGGCCGAAAGCCTGCGGCTGATCGACGAACTGGCGATCAAGGCGCCGGGGCCGCAGGCCGCCGTCAGCCAACTCAGCGGCGGTAACCAGCAGAAAGTCGCCCTGGGCAAATGGCTGAGCCGCCGTTCGGCGGTGTACCTGTTGGACGAGCCGTGCGTGGGCGTGGATGTCGGCGCCAAAGTCGAGATTTATCGCTTGATCGGGCGTTTGGTGGAAGAGGGCGCTGTGGTGCTGGTGCTGTCTTCGGACTTGCCCGAGCTGCTGGGAATCTGCGACCGCATCCTGGTGTTACACCGTGGTGAAATCGCCGGCGAATTCCAGGCCGGCGAAGCGGACAGTGATCAACTGCTGGCGTGTGCCACAGGTGCGGTTCACGCCACGGCACCCTTGCCAGCGACTCGAGAGGTGGCCCATGTCCCTGCTTGAAACCGCTGCTCCTGGTTTCTCCCAGCGTTTATGGGTGCTGTTGTTGCGACGTGGCTCGGCAGGTGTGTTCCTCGCGATTCTGTTAGGTTTTGCCGTTGCTGCACCCAACTTCCTGTCGGTGGGCAATATCGCCAATGTGTTCAGCCAGTCGGCCATCCTGGGGGTGCTTGCCTTCGGCCTGACCTGCGTGATCATCGGCGGCGGCTCCAACGTGGTATCCGGTGGGCTTGACCTGTCGCTGGCGGCCAACCTGGGGTTGTGCGCCGCTGTGTTCAGCCGACTCAACAACGCCAGCTTCGACCTCTGGACCAGCCTGCTGCTGACCTTGGCATGTGGCTTGGCGGTGGGCCTGCTCAATGGCCTGGCCGTGGTGGTACTGCGTTTGCCACCGTTGCTCGCGACCCTGGCAAGCATGAATGTACTGGCCGGCCTGGAACTGGTCCTGACCGAAAATACCGTGGTCTCGACTGACTCACCGCTGCTCGACCTGCTCAGCGGTGGGACCTGGCTGGGCGTGCCTGCGCTCGCCTGGGTGTTGCTGGTGACAGGCTTCGTGCTGACATTGCTGATCCAGCACACCGCCTACGGACTGCGTCTGCATGCCGTCGGAGAGTACCCGCACGCCGCCGAGGCCGCCGGTATTCGAGTGCCGGCGTATGTGCTTTCCAGCTATCTGCTGTCGGGGTTGTGTGCGGCCGTGGCAGCCTTGTGTTCAGCGGCGTTTTTCAGCGGCAGCACCACCGGTTCCGGTGACATGCTGTTGTCGGTTGTGGCGATTGCCTTTCTCGGGGTGGTGTTCTCCCGGCGACTGGTGGCGAGCATTCCTGGCACCTTGCTGGCGACCCTGTTGATTGGCTTTCTGATCAACGGGTTTCAGTTGCTCAACCTGTCGAGTTTCTGGGTCAACGGTGTGCAGGGCGTGCTGATTCTGCTGGTGGTTGCGGCGTCCAGTGCATTGAACCGGGGAGAGCAATCATGAGTCGGGTTTCAACGCTACAAGCTCATGGCGGTGGGTGGCGTTCACTGCTGCCCCTGACGTTGCCGTTGGTGTTCGTGGCCATCGTCGTGGTGTTTGCCTGGCAGGCACCGGGGTTCCTCAGTGGTGGCAACCTGAAAAGCCTGGTGCTGAACAACTTCGTGCTGCTGGCGATTGTCGCCATCGGCATGACCTACGCGGTGGCGGCCGGTGGCATCGACCTGTCGGTGGGCACCGCGCTGGACTTTGCCAGCTTCAGCTTTGTGGTGTTACTTAACGCCGGGCACGGGCTGGGTGTAGCGATTGCCGGTGCGCTGGCTGCCGGGCTGCTGGTAGGGCTGTTCAATGCCGGCTTGATCGCGGGACTGCGGATCAGCCCATTCCTGGCCACCCTGGGCACCTTGTTTATCGGCACCAGTGCCCAGCAGTTGCTCTCGGACGGCGGCCAGCCGATCTACATCGCCCAGGGTTTCAAGCCGGAGTTGGCAAGTGTCAGCCCGTTGGGTGTGCCGTTGCCGTTGCTGGTCGTGCTGGTATTGGCAGTGGTCTACGGCCTGCTGCTGGCCCGTGGGCGCCTGGGGCGCGAATTGCTGGCCCAGGGCACCCAGCCGCTGCTGGCGTTTTACTCGGGGTTATCGGTGCGCCGCATCGTCACCACCACGGTGCTGGCGGCGGCGCTGGCGTGCGGGGTAGCGGGGATTCTGCTGAGTTCGACGGTGAGCGCTTATGTGCCGCTGTCGGGCAATGCATTCTTGCTGAATGCGATTGGCGCGGTGTTTATCGGCACCACGATGAATCGCCAGGGCCGGGCGAATATTCCGGGCACGCTGCTGGGTGTGCTGTTCATCAACGTCATCGCCAATGGCTTGCTGTTGATCGGCTGGAATTTCTACTGGCAGCAGGTGGCCACCGGCGTGCTGATTTTTGTGGTGCTGGCCTTCAGCTTTATCAGCCGCAGGATCGCCCAGAACACCTGAGGCACGGCGCCCCAGGGTTCAATCCGGCCGCTACTTTTCCCAGTCAGCCTTGGGAATCAAAAGGCCATGGTTGCCGTTATAGGCGGCGCGCTCGGGCTGTTTCCAGCCTTCCAGCAGCGCGTCGTCGAGGCGGTAGATCTCAACGCCCAATGGGCGGCAGACCTTCAGCGGATCTTCCGCATCCGGGCCCCACATCGGCAGCGACAGGTCGCCACCGGGGCAGGTGGAGAGGGCACATAGCAGGTCGATTTCGGCAAAGAACTCCAGGTAGTCGCCCTGCTTGGCCGGGCAGGCTTTCATGAAGTACATGTCGTCGTGATTGAGGCCGGTGCACTGGAAAATGTTCAGCACGTCGTGCACGTCGAACTCGGTCAGGCCATGGGGCAGCACGGCGCGGGTCAGGTTGGAGTGGCAGTGGTGGTGGAAATCTTCGCCGGTGAGCATCTTGTTCACGTAAGGGTCGCAGCGCGTGCCGAGCAAATCGTGCAGGCGCCCGCCGTGTTCGTCGATGCCGTAGTCGGCCAGGCTGTCATCGGTGATGGTGACCATCGGCCGCAAAAACGGCAGGTTCGACCACAGGCGGTCATAGGTAGTGACGTGAGCGCCTTGCAGTTGGCGGGTACGCGCCGCCCACATGCGTTCGCGGGGGTCGTTGGCACTCCACACGTTGAAATCGCCGACCTGCGGGCCCACCGGTGTGGTCACGCGGAATACATGGCCGGCCGGAACTTTCCAGGCGCGGCCGGTGCGGATCGGCACTTCAAATTGTTCGATCAGGGTGCGCCCATCCCGAGACTCGCGCACGCGGTCATAGAAGGCTTTGTCGACCTGCAAGGCAGCGCCTTTGCTGACTTGATAGGCCGCTGGGTAGTCCTTGTACATGGTGGGTCCTCGCTTCAGGGTTTTGGAATGCTGCTCAGGATGTCCAGCAGCAGCGATTCGGAGTCATTGAGGTAGCTCGCCAGGGCTTCCCCGGCGGCTTGTTTGTGGCCGTCAACCAGCAAGTCGTGAATCTGCCGGTCGCGCTCCAGCCAGGGCTTCTGGAAGGTTTCCTCGCTGGGCGCGTTGGAAAACACCAGGCGCATCTGGGCTGCAATATGGGTAAAAAACTCGTCCAGCAGCGGGCTGCGCATCAGCCCGACAATGTGTTGATGAAAGCGCAGGCTGTGGGTGCCGAAGGCTTGCCAGTTCTCGCGGTCCTGGGCCAGTTGCGCGGCCTCGATGGACTCGAGCATCAGGTCGGACTGGTATTCGCGCAGCGGCTTGCTGGCGGCGATGGCCTGCAGCTCCAGGGTGCGTCGCACCTTGAAGATGTCACGCACTTCCTCCACCCCGAGGCGGCGCACGATCACGCCTTTGTTGCGCACGTAGCTGGTCAGGCCTTCGCGGCCCAGGTGGTGCAAGGCTTCACGCACCGTGTTGCGCGAGGCGTTGTAGGCGTTCACCAGTTCGCTCTCCACCAGCGGCATGCCGGGCAGCAGGCGGCCACCGATGATGTCTTCGCGCAGTTCTATGGCAACCTGGTCGGCCAGCGACAGGCTGGGTTCCTTGGCTTGGCTCACGTTGGGGCTCCTTGGGCTCACGCCAGTTGGACGTCTTTGAGGAACTTGGTCATGCGTTCGCTGCGTTGCTCGAGCATGTCACGCGGCGGGGCGTCCTGGATAATCTCGCCGCCTTCCATGAACACCACACGATCGGAGAGCTTGAACGCGAAGTTCATTTCATGGGTGACGATGACCATAGTCATGCCCTCGCGAGCCAATTCCTCGATCACCGCCAGCACGTCGCCCACCAGTTCCGGGTCGAGGGCCGAGGTGGGTTCGTCAAACAGCATCACCGACGGCCGCATCGCCAAGGCCCGCGCAATTGCCACACGCTGCTGTTGGCCGCCGGACAATTGATGCGGGTACTTGCCGGCGTGCTCCAGCATGCCGACCTTGCGCAGCAGCGCCAGGCTCAAAAGACGCAGTTCTTCGCCGCCCCCATGGGCATGGTAGACGGGCGCGAGCATCACGTTCTCAAGGGCGGTTTTATGCGGGAACAGGTTGAACCCCTGGAACACCATGCCGACATGCACGATGCCGCGCATATGCACTTTGTGACCCAGCGCCCCTTGGGGCTCCCGGGTGCCACGCAGGAACGGCTGGCCTTGCAGGGTGATTTCGCCACGGTCCAGGCTTTCGAGGCCGTTCATGGTGCGAATCAGCGTGGTCTTGCCCGAGCCTGACGGGCCAATAATCGATACCACCTCGCCCCAGCGCACATTCAGTTCGACGCCCTTGAGGACTTCCAGCTCGCCATAGGCCTTGCGCACCCCGCGGGCCTGCAACGCAAACTCGCCGGGCTCGGCCTGGCCGGACGCACGACGCGTCGCCACCTGGTCGAGTTCAGCGGGCGCGATTGCCTTGGGTTTGCGGCGGGTCACGTCCAAGTGGTTTTCCAGCACCCGCAGCAGCCAGCTGAACACCGTCACGATGAACACGTAATAGAACGCCACGGCCAGCATGGTCTCCATCACCAGGAAGTTCTGGGTGTAGAGCTGTTGGCCCACCAGCAGGATTTCCGAAAGCGAAATCACCGACACCAGCGAGGTGAGCTTGACGATGGTGATGTATTCGTTGGCCAGTGTCGGCAACGCAACCCGCAGCGCCTGCGGCACCACAATCAACCGCTGCACGCCGCGATAACCCACGCCCAGCGCCTTGCCGGCTTCGCGCTGCCCCTTGACCACCGCCAGCAGGCCGCCCCGATGGATCTCGGCGATGTAGGCCGCCTCACTCAGCACCAGGGCGATCAGGCCCGCGGAGTAGGGGTTGGACAACACCACGCTGGTGGACGGAAACACCTGCGGCAGGTTGTAGACAAAGATCAACAGAACCAGTAACGGCAGGCTGCGGAAGAACCAGATGTAGACGCCGGCCGAGTTCCGCAGCCAGCGGAGTTCCGACTGCCGCGCAAGTGCCAGGAAAAACCCCAGCACAATGCCCAGCAGCCAGGTTTCCAGGCTCAGTTCGACCACGGTGCCGACGGCTCGCCAGAAGTCGCCGTTCCACAACAGGCCCAGGGTGTAGTGCCAATCGAATTGCATAAGGTGCTCCGCGTTTCAGTTACCCAGTGCCGCACTGATCTCGGCGGCGTTCGGCTCGGCCAGGTTGTAGCGCGCCAGCAGCTTGCCGTAGCTGCCGTCCTGCTTGATCTGGCTCAGGGCGCCGGTCAGCGCCTGGAGCAGTGCCGGGTTTTCCTTGCGCACGGCCAGGCCGACCACCACCGGGTAGATCAACTCGCTGGAGCTGATCACGGTTTTGCCTTGCAGTTTTTCCACGGTGATCTTGGCGACCGCCGCGTCTTCCATCTGCACGTCGACCGCTTGGGCGAGCAGGGCCTGGGCGGCTTCCGGCGACGTCGGGAACTCACGCGACTCGATCGCCGGCTTGCCCGCAGGGAGGCAGTAGTCCGCCGAAACCTTGTTCAGCTTTGGCACCCACGACGCGCCCTTGATCGACCCGACACGCTTGCCGCACAGGTCTTCCGGGCGCTGGGGTTTGAAGTCGCCGGCGCTGAGCACCATCAGCGAAGAACCGGTCTTCAGGTAGCTGAGGAAATCCACCTGCTTGGCGCGTTCTGGCGTGACATACAGCGCCGAGGCCACCACGTCGAAACGCCGGGCGTTGACGCCGAGGATCAGGTTGGCGAAGCGGGTGTCGAGAAAGCGCGGCTTCAGCCCCAGTTGCTTGCCCATCAACTGCATGAACTCCGGGTCGAAACCGGCCGGGGTCTTTTGCTCAAGGTAGGTGTAAGGCGGGTAGGTGAGGTCGGAGCCGATGGACAGCTCGCCCGGTTTCAGGGTGCCCTTGATCTCGGCAGCCGACAGTAGCGGCGTCACGCACGCCAGGGTGATCGCTAGCCCCAATGTGCGCAGGGTGTTCTTGCCCTTCAGACCTTTTTGCATGTTCGTCGCCTCGGTTGCTGGATGCAGGGAGATTTGGATTGTTCAACAATCCTGTAATAGTGAGTAAGCGGTTATCGTGCCAAGTGTTGGAAATTAAGGTCTTTTGGTCAGTTTTTACGTGCGTGAGACGTTTTTTTGCGAGCGCGCACACCAAATCAGTGCGATTCGTTACCGAGCGCTACGTAGTGGGGCGTAGAGGATTGAAATATTGCGAGGTGAGGACGGGAGGTCTTAACGGGGGTAGGGGGTGTAGGCAAATGGCCCGAGCGCTGTCGATACAGGACTCAGGCCGCCAATGAGTAGCGCTTCAGGCTGCGCGGTGGAACACCGGCAACACATACTCGGCAAGCTCTTCAATCACCTCGGCGACGGGGCGTTCGCTGTGGCGCAGATGCAGGCCGATATGTTGCACACCCGACTCACGCAACGCCTCCAACTCATCAATCAGTGCGTTTCGCCCGCCACGCCCGCCGAAACGCAGCGGCTTCATCGGCGAATGGGGATTGGCTTCAAGGTCCAGGTGCAAAAAGCTGATGTAGGGTTTGTCTGCACCGACCTCACGCCAGAGCTCCACGCGCCGACGATGCTCCTGCGGCGTTCCCGGGTAGGCGAGCCAGCCATCCATGTGCTCGCCAATCCAGGCGGGTGACTGTTGGCCAAGCCCGGCGACCAGCAGCGGGAACGGCTCGTCACGCTGCGGTAACAACTCGGCACCCGCGGGCAGGCGTCCGGCGCCCTGGCTTTTCAGCAGTTCGACGGCACTGCGAAATTGCGCCCCGCGCTGGTCGTAGTCGACACCGAACAGCGGGTATTCCATCGGCCTGTCACCACTGGCCACGCCCAACAACAGGCGGCCGCCGCTGAGTTCGTCGATGCTATTGGCCGCCTTGAGGGTCAACCACGGCTGGCGTAGCGGCAATACCACGGCCGCCGTGCCGAGCATGATGTTGCGGGTGATACCGGCCAGGTAACCCAGGTAGGAAAACGTTTCGAACACCTGGGCCGCATCCCCGAAGTTCGGGTCATAGACCGGCACATCACGCACCCACAGCGCTCGAAAGCCACGTTCGTCCGCCAATCGAGCCAATTCGGCATGCTGCTTCAGGTCGGGCACGCCAAAGGGGCGTTTTTGTGCGATGCGCGAGCGTTGGCCGCTGGTGGACCAATCGTTGTCCAGCGGCAATTCCAGGCCGATGGAGAAGTTGCCGGGGCCAAGCAAGCGTTGAAAATGTGAGTTCATCAGGTCTCCTGCGCCCTGCGTGATGCGGGGGCGCTTTGCGGGTGATTGATGGCAGTATCTGCGGCCTGAGCCAGGAGAAAAATGCATCGGCAAGCACAATAGTCTTGCCGGGAATGCACGACTGAGGAGCGGCGCCGGCTTGCTCCAGTGTCAGTCCGTGGATTCGACAACGGCTTTCAGGCGTTCCAGCCCTTTGCGGTAGAGGGCCTCGAACTCGCGAACAACCTCTGCCTCATCCGCGCCTTGGACGGAAAAGGTGCTGGACCAGCACGCCACTGTCCCGCCATTGCCATCGTCCTTCGCCGACATCATGCCGACATAGCCGGTGACCGGTGCGGGGCCTTCGAGCAGGGCATAGGTGTACTGCTTCTGGTCGTCGTCGAAAGTGAGCAAACGCTCGACGATGGTCGCACCGTCGATAGTTTTCAGGTGACGTGTGCGCCCACCGTCAGCCAGAGTGCTGCTCTCGATAATATTGAGCCAGCGCGGCAGCCAGTCATACCCGCCGAGGAGCGCCCAGACCTGTTCGGCAGGACGTGCAATGTTGATCAAAATACGGACTTCACTCATGTGTTTACCTGTAGGAAAGGAGGGGGTTGATAGCGTGACTGGCGTAGTTTGAACATAGCCACGGGCACACCGATGTGCGCCATACGCAAGACCGGTAGTATCCCTTCAGCCTTGCGTGAGCAAAATGTCGATTCCGGAAAAGGTCTTGTGAGCAGGAATCAAAAATGCACTGAATAAACTGGCGCTCGCACAGTGAAGTCGCGCCTATAGAACCCGCTTATTGATAAAGTGCCGGTTCGAAACCATGAGTGAACAGCGATGACGTCGATCTCCCAGCGCCGCTCAACCTTGATTGCCTTGTTGGTCGCCGTCACTTTCTTCATGGAAAACCTGGACGCCACGGTGATCGCCACCGCGTTGCCGGACATCGCCAAAACCTTCGGGGTGGGTGCGGTGGACGTGAATATCGGCATGAGCGCCTACATGCTTGCCGTCGCGGTGTTTATTCCCATCAGCGGCTGGCTGGCCGACCGCTTCGGTTCGCGGCGGGTATTCGGTTCGGCGATTGTGCTGTTCAGCGTGTCGTCATTGCTCTGCGGCTGGAGTGACAGCCTCGAAACCTTCGTCGCCGCGCGCGTGTTGCAGGGCATCAGTGGGGCGATGATGGTGCCGGTGGGACGCCTGGCGGTGCTGCGCTCGACCGAGAAGAAAGACCTGGTGCGGGCGATTTCATTCATCACCTGGCCCGGCCTGGTGGCGCCGATACTTGGGCCGCCGGTGGGCGGGTTTATCGTTACCCACGCGTCCTGGCCGTGGATTTTCTACCTCAACCTGCCACTTGGCCTGCTGGCGTTAATCGCCACGCTGGTATTGATCCCCAAGCACGATGAGGTCACTGCCCGCACCTTCGACTTCATCGGTTTCCTGCTGGTAGGCGTCGCGAGCGCGGCGCTGTTGTACGGTGTCGAACTGCTCGGGCAAAGCCGTGGCAGCTTGTTGCAGGGGCTTTTGCTCAGCGGTGCCGGTTTGATGCTCGGTGCCTTTGCCTGGCGCCATATGCGCCGGCATGCTCAGCCGTTAATGGCCCTGGGTGTGGTGAGCGTGCGCACCTTCAGTGTGTGCCTGTGTGGCGGGTCGATTTTTCGGGTGGCCATCAGTACCTTGCCGTTCCTGCTGCCCTTGATGTTTCAACTGGCGTTCGGCCTTTCTGCCTTCGATGCGGGACTGCTGGTGCTCGCGGTATTTGCCGGCAACCTGGCGATGAAGCCGTTCACCACGTCGGTGATGCAGCGCTGGGGCTTTCGCCCGGTGCTGATGATCAACGGCGTCCTCGGCGTACTGGCGATTGCGGCCTGTGGATTGCTGGACGAGCGCATGAGTTGGGCGCTGATCCTGTTCATTCTGTTCGTGGGTGGCCTGTCACGCTCCATGCAGTTCACCTTGTTCAATACCCTCGGGTTTGCCGATATACCCAAGGCGCAAATGAGCGACGCTTCAACCTTGTTCAGCATGTTTTTCCAGCTGAGCATGGCCATGGGCGTGGCGATTGGTGCGTTGTTGCTGCGGTTTGCGATGAGCTTCCACGGCAATACCGGGCAGGCCGCCACCGCCGATTTCCAGCTGACGTTTCTGCTGGTGGCGGTGATTGCCGGCGTGGCGTTGCTGGATAACCTGCGGTTGCCGCCCCAGGCCGGGGAGTCAGTGCTGCAACGCAAGTGAACCCACGATACCTACGGGGTATGAAGCAACACCTATTGAATATTGGACGGTTCGAGTCCCCCGCATCACTCTGCGGTGACGTACAGACGCAGGGCCCATAACAATAAAAGGCGCAACCATGACCGTGCTATTGAGTGAGCGCAGCCAGATTTTCGATCGTGCAGATGCCTATGCCGTGTCCGACTATGTCAACCAGCACGTAGGCAGCCACTGCATCCGCCTGCCACCCAAGGGCCGCCCGCAGGCGAGCATCAGTCACCGAACCTTCTCCAGCCTCGACCTGTGCCGCATCAGCTACGGTGCGCCGGTGCAGGTGACATCGGTGGCGCTGGAAACCATCTACCACCTGCAAATCCTGCTGCACGGCCACTGCCGCTCGAATTCCCGTGGCGAAGAAGAGGTGCTGGGCCCGGGGGAAGTGCTGCTGATCAACCCGGATGACCCGGTGGACCTGACCTATTCCGCCGACTGCGAAAAATTCATCGTCAAAGTGCCGGTTCGCCTGCTGGAAAACGCTTGCCTTGAACAGCACTGGACGTTGCCGCAGCCGGGCATCCGTTTCGCGGCGCCGCGCCATGCACTCACTGAAATGGGCGGGTTCCTGCAACTGCTGGGGCTGATCTGTCATGAGGCTGAAAACGCCGCCGAACCGGAAGTACAGGGCCTTTACGAGCGCATCGTGGCCAATAAGTTATTGGCGCTGCTGGCCAGTAATGTTCTGCGGGTGGTCCCGCGGCCCGATCAAGGCGGTGGCTTTGAAGCGGTGCGCCAGTTTATTGAAGAGCACCTGACGGACGACATCAGCGTCGAACAACTGATGGCCATCGCCAGGGTCAGCGAACGGTCGCTGTATACCTTGTTTGAACGCCAGGTCGGCCTGTCGCCTCGGGACTACATGCGCCAGCGCAAGCTGGAGCGGGTGCATGCCATGCTGCAACTGGCCACGGCGCGCAGCGTCACCGAAGTGGCGCTGGATCACGGGTTCGTGCACCTGGGACGTTTCTCCCAGACCTATCGCAAACGCTTTGGCGAGCTGCCTTCGCAGACATGGAAGCGTCGGCTTGCGCCAGGTGGATAGCGAATTGCAGTCAGCGGATATTGAGGGGTAGGGCAAGCACATAAGGTGGGGGCGCCTGATACAAGAACAACCGAGGGCCTACCCCATGATCAGCACATTCGACCGACTCGCCCGACAATTGCGCGACTCCGTCCAGGAAGATCCCGCCACCGGGGTGTTCCGCTGCCGCCGCGACATCTTCACCGACCCCGACCTGTTTGCCCTGGAAATGAAGCACATTTTCGAAGGCGGTTGGGTCTACCTGGCACACGAAAGCCAGGTGCCAGAGATCAACGACTACTTCACCACCTGGATCGGCCGCCAACCCGTGGTCATCACTCGCGACAAGCAAGGCACGCTGCACGGCCTGGTCAACGCCTGCGCCCACCGTGGCGCCATGCTCTGCCGCCGTAAACAAGGCAACAAAGGCTCATTTACCTGCCCGTTCCACGGCTGGACCTTCAGCAACGCCGGCAAGCTGCTCAAAGTGAAGGACGCCAAGACCGGCGCCTATCCCGACAGCTTCGACTGTGACGGCTCCCACGACCTCAAGCGCCTTGGCCGCTTCGAAAACTATCGCGGTTTCCTGTTCGGTAGCCTCAGCGAGACGGTGCCGGAACTCAGCGACTACCTGGGGGAAACCCGGGTGATCATCGACCAGATGGTGGACCAGGCACCGCTGGGCCTGGAAGTGCTGCGGGGCAGTTCGTCGTATGTGTATGACGGCAACTGGAAGCTGCAGATCGAGAACGGCGCCGACGGTTATCACGTCAGTTCCGTGCACTGGAATTACTCGGCGACCATGGGCCGGCGCAATTACGAAGCCGAAGGCACGCGCACTGTCGACGCCAATGGCTGGTCGAAAAGCCTGGGCGGCGTCTACGCCTTCGAGCACGGCCATATCCTGCTGTGGACGCGCCTGCTCAACCCTGAAGTGCGCCCGGTGCATGCTCACCGCGAAGCGCTGGCCGAGCGCCTGGGCCAGGAACGTGCGGACTTCATCGTCGATCAAACCCGCAACCTGTGCCTCTATCCAAATGTATACCTGATGGACCAGTTCTCCACGCAGATCCGCGTGGTGCGGCCGATTGCCGTCGACAAGACCGAGGTCACGATCTACTGCATGGCGCCCAAGGGCGAAAGTGCCGAGGAACGCACCACGCGCATCCGCCAGTACGAAGACTTCTTCAACGTCAGCGGCATGGGTACGCCGGACGACCTGGAAGAGTTCCGCGCCTGTCAGACCGGCTACCAGGGCGCGACCACCTTGTGGAATGACCTCAGCCGCGGCGCGAAACAATGGGTGGAAGGCGCCGACGACAACGCCCGGGCCATGGGCATGAATCCGCAACTCAGTGGCGTCAAAACCGAGGACGAAGGGCTGTTCGTGCGCCAGCACGCCCATTGGGCCCAGAGCCTGCAACGTGCCATTGAACGCGAGCAGCAAGGCCTGATCGCCACGGACAAGGAGGTGCTGTCATGAGCACTTCCCGCGACCGCCTGCTGGACTTTTTGTACCGCGAAGCGCGCCTGCTGGATGACCGCCAATGGGATGAGTGGCTCGAATGCTATTCACCCAAGGTCGAGTACTGGATGCCGGCCTGGGACGACCACGACACCCTGACCGAAGACCCCCAGAGCGAAATCTCGCTGATCTATTACCCCAGCCGTGACGGCCTGGAAGACCGCGTGTTCCGGATCAAGACCGAGCGCTCCAGCGCCAGCACCCCGGAGCCGCGCACCGCGCACCTGATCACCAACCTCGAAGTGCTGGCCGATGACGGTCAACACGTGGAACTGCGTTTCAACTGGCAAACCCTCAGCCATCGCTACAAGACCACGGATACGTACTTCGGCACCTCGTTCTATCGCCTCGACATCCGCGCCGAACAGCCGCTGATCACGCGCAAGAAGGTGGTGCTGAAAAACGACTACATCCATCAGGTCATCGATATCTACCACATCTGAGGACATGCCCATGACGTACTCCATTGCCCTGAACTTCGAGGACGGGGTGACCCGTTTCATCGACTGCAAGGTGGGTGAAAAGGTCCTCGACGCGGCCTTTCGCCAACGTATAAACCTGCCCATGGACTGCTCGGACGGTGTGTGCGGTACCTGCAAATGCCGCTGTGAAACCGGCGCCTATGATTTGGGCGACGACTATATCGAAGACGCTCTGAGCGAGGATGAAGCCGGCGAGCGCCAGGTGTTGACCTGCCAGATGGTGCCGCAGTCTGACTGCGTGATTGCCGTGCCGGTGCCGTCCGGTGCGTGCAAGACCGGCACCGCGCAGTTTGCCGCGACGGTGGCGAGCATTACCCGGCACGCCGATGCCGCCCTGGAGGTGAGTTTCGAGCTGGACCAGGCACCGGTATTCCTTCCGGGCCAATACGTGAATATCGGCGTGCCGGACAGCGGGCAGACCCGCTCGTATTCCTTCAGCAGCAAACCCGGCGACAAACGCGCCAGCTTCCTGATCAAGCATGTGCCTGGCGGGCTGATGAGCGGCTGGCTGGAGCGCGCCCGGCCGGGCGATGCCGTACCGATGACCGGACCACTGGGGAGTTTCTACCTGCGTGAAGTGGCGCGGCCATTGCTGTTGCTGGCGGGCGGCACCGGGTTGGCGCCGTTCCTGTCGATGCTCGAAGTGTTGGCCGAACGCGTGGAAACCCGGCCGGTCCGGCTGATCTACGGCGTGACGCGGGATCAGGACCTGGTGATGGTCGAGGTGCTGGAAGCCTTCGCCAAACGTCTGCCCAATTTCAGGTTTGTCACCTGCGTGGCCGACCCACAGACCGCGCATCCTCAGCAAGGCTATGTGACCCAACACATGGCCGCAGACATGCTGAACGACGGCGACGTGGATGTGTACCTGTGCGGGCCGCCGCCGATGGTCGACGCGGTACGCCAACACTTCAAGAACCAGGGCGTAACCCCCGCCAGCTTCCATTACGAGAAGTTCACGCCCAACGCCATCGCCACCGGCGACGCCGCCTGAGGAAAGCACCATGAACCCACGTTTCAACAACAAGGTCGCGCTGGTCACCGGCGCCGCCCAAGGCATTGGCCGACGTGTTGCCGAGCGTTTGCTGGAAGAGGGCGCCTGGCTGGTGGCGGTCGACCGCTCGGAACTCGTGCATGAGTTGCAGCATGAGCGGGCGCTGGTCCTCACTGCCGACCTGGAGCAGCACGCCGAATGCGCGCGCGTGATGGCAGCCGCCAAGGCACGCTTCGGGGGTATCGACGTTCTGGTCAACAACGTCGGCGGGACCATCTGGGCCAAGCCGTTCGAACATTACGCCGAGAACGAAATCGAGGCTGAAGTGCGTCGTTCGCTGTTCCCCACGTTGTGGTGCTGCCATTGCGTGTTGCCCTACATGCTGGAGCAGGGCAGCGGCGCCATCGTCAATGTTTCGTCCGTCGCCACCCGTGGGGTGAACCGCGTGCCGTATGGCGCGGCCAAGGGCGGCGTCAATGCCCTGACCGCATGCCTGGCCCTGGAGACTGCCGGCAGCGGGATCCGGGTCAACGCCACCGCACCCGGCGGCACCGAGGCGCCGCCACGTCGGATCCCGCGCAACAGCCAGCCCCAGAGCGACCAGGAGCGCGTCTGGTACCAAAAGATCGTTGACCAGACCCTCGACAGCAGCCCGATGAAGCGCTACGGCAGCATCGACGAACAGGCCGGCGCGATCCTGTTTCTTGCCTCCGATGAGGCCTCTTACATCACGGGCGTGACCTTGCCGGTAGGAGGCGGCGACCTCGGCTGATAGGAATAGGCAAACCTCATAGATTTACCGGCATAGGTCGACAGTGATTACCTGACTACCATGGGAGTACATCCACCAAGAGCCATTTTTCATGACTACTCAAAAAACACTGTTCATCACCGGCATCAGCAGCGGCTTTGGCAAAGCGCTGGCAGCAGAGGCATTGGCTGCCGGCCACCGAGTCATCGGGACCGTACGCAATGAGACGGCCCTGCAAGCGTTCGAAGCGTTGTCGGCGGAACGCGCCCACGGGGTGATCCTGGACGTCACGGATTTTGAGCGGATCGACAGCGTCGTTGCCGAGGTGGAAACCCGCTTCGGCCCGGTGGACGTCCTGGTGAACAATGCGGGTTACGGTCATGAGGGGATTTTCGAAGAGTCGCCGCTGGAGGACATGCGTCGTCAGTTCGACGTCAATGTGTTCGGCGCCGTTGCCGTGACCAAGGCCTTCGTGCCGTACTTCCGCCAGCGCCGCCGTGGGCACATCATCAACATCACCTCCATGGGCGGCACGATCACCATGCCGGGCATCGCCTATTACTGCGGGAGCAAATTCGCGCTGGAAGGCATCTCCGACACCCTGAGCAAAGAACTCAAGCCGTTCAACATCTTTGTCACTGCCGTGGCGCCGGGTTCGTTTCGCACCGATTGGGCCGGACGGTCCATGCAGCGTACGCCGCGCAGCATTGCCGACTACGATGCCAGCTTCGATCCGGTGCGCCAGGCGCGGGAAGAGAAAAGCGGCCACCAATTGGGTGACCCACAAAAAGCCGCGCAGGCGATGTTGACGCTGATTGCCAGCGACCACCCACCGGCGCATTTGCTGCTGGGCAGTGATGCGCTGGGTTATGTGCGGGAAAAACTGCTGCAATCCCTGAGGGATATTGATCAGTGGGAGGCTGTGACACGTTCTACGGATGGTTAAACAGTGAATCAGAGACTGTCCGGATCGCCAAAAAACATTTTGACTGGGCTCTAGCGCAGTATTTTCAGGTCGGAAAAACTAAAATATGCCCCCAGTTTTGCCCCCAGTAGCGCGGGAAATGCGGGCGATCGAGATTGGCGATCTCTGAGGCGGAGCAGGGTGGTCGTCGATGGCTTTCAGTGTACGTCAGGCTCGGCTTGCACGGGGGATGCCTGGATGATTGGTCGCCTAGGGCAGGGCACCAAGCGCCTGGTAGGACGCCAAATCACATTCGGTGTCCGGTGTGTCATAGCTCAACGACAGATATTACGGCTAGCTGCTTACGCTGCTAGCCGTAATATCTGTGTTGGGAGAAGTCTATTGATAAAGGAGCGTGCCTGCACTCGCCCCTATAGTTGAAGTTAATGCTACTCCCAGCCGAGACCAGGCGTGCGCCGCAACGAATGCTAGCGTCCGCCTCGTAGATCTAGGCGGTCTAGCTCCTCAAGAGTTTGGACAACGACCTCGACAAGTTCCCCGTCAAAGTCATCGCGGTCTGCCTCCTCATGAGTGCCTTTGTTCAGGTAGGTCCAGACAAGATTATTGACTGGAATACCCAAAATGCGGCCATACGCAGCAAGAAGTGGCTCTCTGTTCGCATGGTGGAAGGTCTGGGCATCTCCCAATTTCTTGACCAACGCTTCGCATAGATTCCTCAACGCAGGCTCGGCACCGACGCCAGCCGACATGAGATTCAACACGCCTTGGCCATGACTTCCAAGCCACCGCCAAACTTTCTCACTCAGCATCTCCAAGGCTTGGCGAGAAGCAGCGAGCGCATCTCGGTCGTTGAGCGCTTCCCTTGCTGCCCTGGCCTTGGCAATGTAATTCGCGCTCGGTACGTTGCCGGTAACTCTCGGTTGATAGTTGCCATCGTGATGTCGGAACAGGTAGACCTGGCACGCATTTCTGCGATGGGCAGGAAGGTGTTGTTGGATGTCTTTAATAAACTCGTTGCTGTGACAGGTGACGATTAGTTGGATTTGAGCGAAGTGGTCGCCCTCAAAGATCGCCTCTCGGATTCCGCCTCGATGGTCATGGTCGATGGCATTGATGGCATCGTCGAAAACGATAACTGGGCAGCCGATGCTCTTCGCTTTGGTCATCAAAATGGCAAGGCCGAGACAGCGTATATGCCCCTCGCTCAGAACGTGGAGCGCATCGACGCGGGCCCCAGGATTTCCCCGGAAGCTGATTTCGATCTTTTCTTCGCCAGTCAGAGGCAGATGCAGCGCGGATAGCTTGTCCTCGTCGCGATCATTGCGATTGAATGCGTTATAGAGGTCTCTGGCAGCGTCATTCAGCCCAGCCATTAGCTGACCAGGGAGTTGATCTCTATAAGATCTAAGTACTTCGAGAAATCTGTCGTAGGCGGTCTTGTACGGCCTGTCGCGGGCGATATCTAGTCTCTCCTGCTCCGCTTGTGCGATCAACCCAGCATTTGTTTCGTCGAATGCTTTGATGCGGTTACGTGCTGCTTCGATATCCGCTTGCAGTTGTTGCCGCTTGAGATCCTGCGCTTGCACCTTTAGCTGGAATTCGTTAAGTCGCCGACGTTCATCGATGTGCGGTTGTCGATCTCGCTGAGCCGTCCTTGACGCCTCGTCTTGAGCGGTCATGCGGTCTAATACGCCGAGGATCTCATCCAGCGAAGGCAATCCGCGCTGGCCTGTGGGGGGCTGGGGATAGATATCTGTCCACCAACGACCGACAGGCTCCGCGGGGAGCTGCAGAGCCCATCGACCGACTACTGATTCCTCTTCTTGGTGAGCAGTTATGAACGCGTTGAGGGGGGAGAACATCTGCCGCAACGCGCGAGATGCTTGGCCAAGTTTTACCTCAATGGTCTGCTGTTGCTCTTGAAGGGCACCCAGCTCTTCAAGCTGCTGCAAGCCGTCTACTGCCTTCTTAAACGGATCTGCGGCAACATGAGCGTCACCGTTCAATGGTGTGTCGCAAGCGGGGCAGCGGTCTCCAACAGTCTGCTGCAAGGCGAGAACAGAGTTGTACAGTGCCTTGAAGGACACTTGGTCGCTCTTGGCCCGAAGAGAATCGATAACCGCATCAAGCTCCTGGGAGCACTGGTGTGCCTCTGCGAAAGCATCCTGGAGACCTTGTCGTGTGACACCAAGAACACTCGGTGGAACCGCTTCCAGGATGCCATCAAGCTCTTGGAGACGTCCTGAAGATTCTCCTGTACCAATCAAGCCCTTCAGGGTTTGATAAGTGAGTTCAACTGCGTACTCTTTGGCTAGAGAGGATTCCTCTTCGTCCAGCAATTGCTGGGAGGCAGCTTCTCCATTAACGGTTGCTTGGTCTGCCTTCAGCGCGTTCCGGCGCATCGTCAAGGTGGTTTGTAGTTCTGCGACCAGAACAAGCTGTCCGTCGATGGTCTCGTTGAAGTGGCCTACGAATTCATTGAACTGGTCCATACCAAAGAGTGTGGCAATCAGTTCGGCTCGCTGAGCATTAGGCCGGGCAGCGATTCTTGAAAATGCGTCGATTCGGTTTTTTTCTATAAAACAGAAGCGGTAGGTGTCGAGATTTGCAGCAACGTCGACCTCGCGTCCTTGTTGATCCGTAGCCTTCAGAACTGGCGGATCGAATCGTCTGTCGTGGACATTTGCCAGATACGTCCTTGCCGCAATACGTTTGTTACCGGCCTCTTCGACATCCCCAAGAAGAGCATATTCCAATCCTTCGCAAAGGCTGGTTTTCCCACTGCCATTGGGGCCGTAGAAAAGGATGATCTGCTTTGTTAGGTCGAAAGGCTCAGGTGCTCGGAATCCCCTAAATGGACCGAGCGTTAGGTGACGCAACCTAACCCATGGCCAGACGCCTGCGTTTGCTTCAGCGACGTCGGCTGGAGGCGCCTCAACCGTACCATCAAGCTCTCGCCGCATTAGGCCTACTAGAAAGGTTGAGCGCTGGCTTCGTTGTCGTGAGGTTCCCGCCAATTCGTCAAAGTTAGCAAAGGCCAAAGTAGCCAGGCGGCGCACGCCGCCGGGAACTTGCCTATCTGGCTGGTAAATCCAGTGCACGAAGCGTTCAAAATCCTGTCTTGCCGATGCCATGCCACCTCCCTTTGATCAGCGGTATCTGTAGCTAGCGTACCGTATGGGTCGTAGGGCTCACCAGGAGCACCTGAGTAGATATTCAGCCTTGGCTGTAAGCAGGCCCGTATCCTAGGTGATCTTGACGTTTTCACATTCTCGCTTATTCTGAAACACAATTAATGTGTTTTTGAATTTTGGAGGGTGGCATGGTCAAGTATCCCGAGTTCGCAGCGCTCATTGTCACCCTCAGAAGCGCTAAGGGGTGGAAGCAAAAGGAGTTTTCTACCAGTGCAGGCCTCACTCAGCAGACGGTTAGTCGCTGGGAGAAGGGTGCGTCCCGTCCGAGGGCGGAAGAGCTGCCTCGCCTCGCTGCTCTTCTAGAGGCGGAGTTGGGCGTTATGGCTACCGCTGCTGGATATGTACAGCCTGCTCCAGTCAGCAGTCAGCCTGAAGGTGCGCCGACCTATGACGCTCCGCTTCCAGTGCATTCTTTGCGACCTGACAGCTTCGAAAACTTTAGTGCTGATTTTCTTCACCGGTACTACCGTAGTCGTGCCGGCGTAGTAAATCGCTTTGGTGGTAATGGCAGCAAACAATACGGTATCGATATCGAGGTGCGCGGGGGCACTTTCGTGCATACATTTCAATGCAAGCGTGTAGAAGAATTTGGGGCGCAAAAAGTCCACGATGCTGTGGCCGAACACACTTATGTGTCAGATCTCAAGGTGCTGTTGCTTTCCAATATCGCAAGTCCTAAAGCCCGCCAGGCAATTGCTCAGTATGATGGGTGGAAGCTGTGGGATCGGATAGATATCTCAGCAAAATTCCGTGAGCTATCAATGGTTGATCGAAGGGATTTGGTCGACATTTATTTTCGAGGGCAACGCCAGGCACTTCTTGGTGAGCCGGAGTCGGGGCCATTTCAGATGGCCGAAGAGTTCTTTAAGGGTTTCACGGATAATAGTCGCTTTTTCAATCATGCCTGGACTTTAGTAGGCAGGGAGGAAGAGTTAGAAAGGCTGGCTGCAGATGTTCTCGATGACAATCTCCTGGTTACGATGCTTCTGGGGGCTCCGGGGAACGGGAAGACTCGACTTCTACGAGAGGTTGTTGAGAGGGTGCGAGGGGCGCGGCCGGATATATGTATTCTTTTTGTTTCTCCGACGGAAGATGTCAAGGCACAACATTTAGACGAGTTGGGGGGCGATGCGAAGCTATTAATTATCGACGATGCCCATGATCGTGATGATCTTGTCCAGTTGATGCGGTATGCGTCAGTGGCAGAGAACAGGGCAAGGTTGTTGATTTCATTGCGGCCATACGGTCGAGCTATGGTTCGTAATCAAGCCTCACTTGTAGCTATGGATAGCCCTCAGGTAGCGAGTGTGGAGTTGAGGCCGCGTACTAAGCAGGATGCAAAGATCCTTGCTTTGCAGGTATTGCAAGCCTCGGGCGGGCCGATCGAGGCGGCAGATATCATTGCGGAACTGACATACCCCACGCCGCTTGTGACCGTGCTAGCTGCTCAGATAGTCGCCAAGGAGAATGTTCCGCCGGCGTTGATTGGCAACAGCGAGAACTTTCAGGAGCATGTGCTTGCCAGGCTGGAAGATATTATTGCTGGCAAAATTGTGACTGGGCAGGACGTTCCCAAGCTTCAAGCCGTTCTTCAGATGGTCGCATTGCTGCAGCCTGTGGTGTTCGATGATCCGGCTTTCCTCCGGATCTTGCAGGAGGTTGAGGGGCTGGGGCATGAGGATGCTCAGCGCCTGCTTCGTCTCCTCGGTGAGGGGGGAGTTCTCTTTAAGCGCGGTCTTCGTCACCGGCTGGCTCCGGACCTGCTGGCTGACTCCGTCATCCAGCGCAACTTTATTGGTATTGATGGATCCGTAACCCCCAAAGTTGAGCGTGTTTTCGAGCTCGCTGACTCTGAGTACCTGAAATATCTATTAGTCAACCTAGGGCGTCTTGACTGGCGTTTGCGGAATGGTGATCCAGAGGGCAGCACATTGCTATCCAGTATTGGACGAAAGCTCCAATGGCACGGGGAGTACCATAATCCGCACGTTCATGCCGTCGAGGCCGTGGCTTACTATCAGCCGCGGCTGGCACTCAACTTCGCTGAGCGGCTTATAGAGGAAGGTCATGGGGATGACGGCGGCGTATGCGGGATGATTCGCAACGCTGTCTTCAACCCGGAAGTTTTGGAAGAAGGGTGTGTGTTGCTATGGCGGGCGGGGCGAGGAGACGCCCGTGCGTTGAACTCGCATCCGAACCACGGAATACGAATTCTGAGAGAGCTTGCTGAGTTCTCACCTAACAAGCCAGTGGCTTATGTGGAGCAAGTGGTAGCTTTTGCTACTGAACTGCTGGAGCGCCCTGTGGCCTTGTCCGGGACTTACACACCTTTCACTATATTAGAAGGGGCGTTAGGTACTGAGATGGAGGAGGTCACTTCGAGTAATCGGAGTTTTACAATTACTCGATACAAGCTGGATTTTGAGCTTGCCAAGAGCGTACGGGCGCGAGTGATCGATGTCATGGTCAGCTCCATAGAGCAAGGCCCACACCGGAAGGCATTTCTTGCTTCCAGTTTGCTTTCTGAGGCGCTTCGCGGCCCTATGCATGGCGGCGAAGATCTTGAAACGTGGGACTTTGCTCACGCTGAATTACTTCAGCGCGTGCATCTTGTGCTCGAAAATGCTCCGGTTCATCCGGCTGTTCTGGTTCAAACAGCGATATCCGTCAGTTGGCATGCTTTCTATAACGAGAATCAAGCATGCCGTTCTAGTGCGCGAGCTGTAATTGGGCTGTTGGGTCGTGACCTGCCGAGTCGACTGGTAAGGCTCATTGGTGACGCGTGGGGGCATCAGACGTGGGATAGTGACGAGTCTTTCGAGTACAAGGCCCACGAAGCTGAGACTCTCGCTTTGATAGCGGATCTTACGGCCGAGTTTCCCAATGCTCTGGATCTGTATGAGTTCTTGGATCATTGGCTCAGTGAGATTGGTCACGTCGCAGGTAACGGGTGGGGGAGTTCGTATGTTTTTGTGAACCGCTTGCTTCAGGGGCGTGCAGATCTTGCTCAAGCGATCATGGCCAGACAGTCGAGCTCCCAGTCGCCCTTGAATTACTTTTCAGGGGCTGCTCTGGCCGTCCTCATAGCAGATCAGAACCGCCACGGTCTTATCGCTGATTTGTTAAGGGCTGATTCGGCGTGTGCTTGGGAAATGGTTTCGGATGCATATGCACGTCAGGCCGATGGATTCTTCACTGATGCTGATTTGCCGGTTTTGCGACGCATTTTTCAGTCGAATGACCCTTCTGTTTTACGCAACTCTGCATCTATCGCGCGCCAGATTGCCAAGGGTAATCCAGCGCTAGCGGTAGAGATGATCTGTACCGCCGATATGGTTGTCTCTCCTCAGGCTACCCATGATTTTTTCATGCTCTTGGCGAGCCGTAGCATCCTCCCCGCGGGAAGTATCAGTTTTGACCAATGGCGAATTCTTTTGAGAGCGCTAGAGCGGATGCCTGAGCTTGATGATCATTGGGTGATCGAGTTTCTCAAGCAAGCTGTTGAGGTGGTTCCGGCAGACGTGGTTCAGATGATGAAGGGTAGATTGCAAGCTGTTGGTCGTTGCTTGGGGTATAGATCAATGCGCAGGGATCGTAGTGGTGCAGGGCTTGGTCTTCTAGCGCATCGTGATGGGCATCGCCTCTTGCAAGAACTTCTTACCTGGGCCGTGGATGGTCAGGTGGGTGACAAGCTGACTATAGATATAGGTGCGTGTGTTTCGGGTCTTTGCGGTAAGTATGAACAGCAGCTGCTCGATTTGCTGCTGTTGCTAACTAAAGGCGGCGGCCAAGCGCACGTAAATGTTGTCGCAAGCACGTTACGAAGTGCGTACCAGTCGCTCGTGATTCAGGAAGCGGCCTTTGTTAGAGAGCTATTGAGTCAGGCGGAGCTTATTAGCGAGAAGGCCGTAAGAGATATCTCCTCAGCTTTATGGTCATCCGCCGTATCTGGCGGAAGATCTGGACTGGCTGGAGAGCCCTTTAGTGAGGATTTGGCACTTAGGGAACATGCAGAAAAGACCCTCAAAGGTATGAGCAGGATGGATCCAGCGTATAGGCTGTACGGGGGGCTGCTTCAACACGCCAAGGACAACATAGATCGGCAGGCAGACGAAAGGCGCGCGATGGAGCTGGAGGACGAGTAATGGCGATACATCTGGGATGTCTCAAGTGAGCCAACCAGGCGAAGGCTCCTCGCTCTCTGTATCCTTTTCGTTGATCGACCATGCTGTCGCTAGCGTCCTTACCTTGCAAATTTCTCCATCGCGCCCGCCAGCAAAGCTGCGCGCGAATGACGGTGAAGCAGACGGCAAAGTCACGTATCGATCACTGCCAATCCCTTTAAGTACGCGGGCTTAGGCGAGTTGCTGATGATTGAGTGCGCTACGTCAATGCTATCCAGGCCCAGCCCTCTAACTATGATGTATTGCCCCTGGTCCATGGTTCTCACCAAAAACTGTACATCTGCCTAGTTGAGTTGACCTCGTCAGAACGAGCCAGGGTAGTGATTGGATGAAACCCGATACCGCATGCAGACGGTTAGCCCTTACTCCCAGCCGGCCGCCTTCGACCTACAACAGGCGGTGGCGGAAAGCAGCATCCGGCAATCAGGTCGACAGCTACTCCCCACTCATACAGTTTCCTTCCGTGCACTCATTCAATTCTTGCCGCGGTTCGGTGATCACGTCTTTTATTGACTCGGTCACTGATAAACGTTCACCGGGTACGGCTATCATCGCGCGACAACATCCAGAGCGGAGCCGGTATGCCATTCCCCATCCTGCCGTGGGCAGAAATTTCTAACAACTACCGTCGCGGCACTATCTTGCTCGGCAACGGTGCGAGCATCGCGATTGCGCCGACCTTCGCGTATGGCTCTCTGCTGACGCATGCTCGCGAGAATGAGTTGCTCGACGGCGATGTGCAGCGCCTGTTCGACTTCTTCGAAACCAGTGATTTTGAGCTTGTCCTGCGGCTGGTCTGGCAGGCCAGCAACGTGAACCGGTCACTTGAAATTCCTGACGAGCGAACGCACCAGGCGTATGTGCGAGTTCGAGACTCCTTAATACAGGCGGTCCGCAGCGTACACCCTGAGTACGAGCAGGTCACACAACATCTGCCCAACATGTACCAGTACCTTAAAGGGTTCGACACGGTGCTCTCGCTGAACTACGACTTGCTGATCTACTGGACCATGGCGCACGGCTTTAACGTCGACGATGGTCACAAGTTCAAGGACTGCTTCCGCGACGGCAGTTTTGACGACGATTGGCGGCGATTCCGTTCGCTTTACGGCGAGCGCGAAAATACCTTGGTCTTCTACCCCCACGGTAGCTTGGCTTTGAGCCGTAATAACGTGGAGGAAGAGTTCAAAATCCATGCTGTAGGCCATGGGCTGCTGGAAGCGATCCTGCGGCAGTGGCGTAGCGAACGAATTGTGCCTCTGTTCGTCAGTGAGGGGACCGCTGGGCAAAAAATCAACTCAATCCGTAGCAGCTATTACCTGTCCACGGTCTATCGGGAGGTCCTCACATCGCCACGTAGATCGCTGACCCTGTTCGGCTGGGGACTGGGGGAGCATGACAGGCACCTGCTCAAACGAATGCGAGGCAGTGGCATCCAGCGTGTGGCCGTTTCAGTATTTCGGGGCTGCCAGGCTTACTGCAATACGGCCCATCAGATCATCCAGGATGACCTCGGCGAGGTAGAAGTAGATTTCTTCGATAGTGAGAGTCCCGGCTGCTGGATTCACCCGGCAGACGAATAGACTGGAGCTTTTGGGAGCTAGAAAGGCCATGCAAACAGCGTCGCTGCCGGCATGGCTCTACCGGACAGGATTGGCTGCTGCAGAAGACTGCTTTGTCACCCGGTGTGGTAATTGCCGACGACGATGGTCTGAGGTATGAACTTCTGCATCACGACCTTGATAGGGATATTGCCGCAGCCTGGACATTCGGCAGGCCAGCGCGCCAATTGGCCAGGTAAGCTGTCAGGTCTTGGCATTTACTACGCTGCGGTCTCCTTCAAGGGCGATGCCAGTGTGGTCGCATGGCAACATAAGCTTCCCGGTGAAGGCTTTTCTGCGTGTTCCCGGGCTAAGCACCTAGCTCTTCTTTAATGCCTACATCTAGCCGAGCGGTAGGGATGATGCTTGTGCCTGCACCTGCTTTGGTTCTATTGGGGCGTTGAGTCAGCGGCGGACGACATATTTGCGGAAATGTCGGCGCAAATTGCATAGGAGGCGGCGTGACTGTTATCGCCAGCACAGCATTGACCCTGTTGCTGAAACCTTACTGATCCAAGCTTCTACCTTATGAACCGTTACCAGTGCTGGTTTTTTGCGGATTGCTGTTGGAACATCATGGCATTGGCCAATGGGTCAATTCGACGCCAGCGCCAACAGCAAGACCTTCGCAAGCGTGTTCGTGCACGGCCTGCGGAAAGGGTGGGCGACCACGTCTTTGGACTTGCGCTTACTTGAGCGGATCTTACGTGGGGCCTAACCGCGGATGACCCACCGCTCTGCGAATCTAAAAACCATGTCGTTCGTCTGCTTGGCAAGAGCTATGTCCTGGCTGGAGGTGGGCTTTTGAGAAGGGGAGAGATCGATAGATCAGTTGCTTACGGCTGCCGGCTTGGCTATTTCGGCAGGACATATCAGTTATGAACCCGGTAAGCTCCGTTGCCTGCTTTCGTTGTCTTCATTAATCGTTGCCGCTCCGAGCAAAGCCAGCGCAGATCCAACGACTACGCACGATGAGGGTTTATATGTTCAAGGTTAAAAAAACACGTCCAAAGTTGCACGTTGTTGTGAGGGCATCCCGGGAGCTGGCACTCGCCTTCGCGTTGGGAGGAGTGCCAGTTCTGTTAAATTCAGAGTCGTCAGCACAGTTCAAGGCAATGCTGGACCTTTTACTCGCGGCACCTTTTTTGATGGGCTACTACGCATGGCTGTGTTTAGCATTCGCGGTGGCTGCAATTGTTAAATACAAGTGGAGGTTCATGTCCGCTCGGTATCAGCGTTGGCTCGACGCTGTGCATCTTTTTTTAGGTGACATTGGTGGAAGTTTTTTGACCGCAGGCAGAACGGGTCTAGGAGCGATACTGGGATTTTTGACGGTTTGGCACTGGGTCGAACCGGACTCGTTGAGCGCTGAGAATGTAATTCGTACGCTTGTTATGGTTTTCAGTCTCACTTTACTTAGCGTGATGCTGGCGTTGGGCGAAGAAACTTTGAAAGACCCAAAGCTAGCAGCAGCCAGTAAATAGCTCTTCGAAGATCTGCCGCCAAGGGGGGGGGACGACATTCATCATTCAGTTTTGATGATTGTGACAAGCTGCTAAGGATGCTGGCAGCGTAGGTAAATTGGGGCTCTAGGTGTGGTAATTTCTCCGGCATCAGCACAGCACATAGCCAAAGGAATTCGTGTGGATAGGGAATGGGTAAGAGATTTCATTGAGAACATTTCGTCGGCCACGATTGGTGATATGGATATCCCGAAGCTAGTCAACGAGAAAGTCCTGCACACGCCCAATCAGCTTTTCAAAATCAGAAAATGCAGCGAGTACGCATTCAAAAATTTGGCTGAGAAAACGCTCTACTTGGGCGTCGCCAATGAGTTCAACGATCCATACGACACGGCGTTCTGGATTGATTACCGGAAGCTCGCTGCCTGGGAAAAACTCGATGAACTGGGCTTCAGCGATGATCAGGTTGTCACTGCTCTGGCCTCCGATGACCCCATTGCAGCGGTAGTAGCACTGGCATCAGCTCAGGAGCCACCCCGCCTGAACGTGGATCAATGGCTCCATGAAGTAGGGATTTTGGCGCCGAATCACCAGGCCGGGCAGCTCCCGACCCTCATTGATCAGCTTAAAAGCAGCTACAAAATCTGCAGCCTAAGTGCGCGTGTGGATTCGGTGCTGATGTGGAGTCACTATGGTCATAACCACACCGGTTTTGCCATGGAGTATGACTTCACAAGCCTTCATCGGAATGAGCTTCCAACCCTCACACTCTGGCCGGTCGCCTACACAGAAAAGCTGTTCGACATCACTCATATCTTCAAAGCTCACCGTTTGGGCAAGGATTACAACGAGCTTTTTGGCATTGCTGCATCGTTGTGCAAGGCTGTCGATTGGCAATACGAGCGTGAATGGCGCTGGGTAATTCCAGATGGCGATAGAGAGGTCAAAGGCTTCAACCGTCGAGCGCCCCTCAAGGCTGTTCATCTTGGGGCTCAAATCTCGGATGCACATGCGCTTGAGATCTTGAACATCTGCAGCGAAATCGGCATCCCGGTCTACAAGGTTACGCTCGCGCCCAATGAGTTCCGGATGATCTCGCTGCCCACTAACCTAGATGATTGGTGTTCCACGAATGGTCGGCAGCAGGGCAACATGCCTCGGGAGTCGATGATGCAGGAGTAGCCATTTCGGAGCGATCTGCCAGCAGAGGGCACTGACACGGCCTAAGTGCATAGTTGGTTACTGGTTTGAAGTGGCAGGCATGGCGAGAACTTCACGAGCCGCAGCAGTAGGCGACTCGTGAAAGCCGATCGGAATCTACGATTCGAGCCTCAGCGCTTGTCTCATTCGTATGATCGCCATATCCGCCTCTCCGTTGGGCAGCGTCTCTGCTCGGTAAAGCACATCAACACGTGAGCCTGAAGTGAGTGTGGGTGTCGAGAGCGACTGATTTAAATACATAACATTTATGGTCTCGACGTTCGGATCATAAGCTCTCAGGCAAGCCAAAAAACATTTTGACATTGCTCTAGAACAGTAGTTTCAGATTGAAAAAATAGAATTATGCCCCCAGTTATGCCCCCAATTGCACAGGGTGTACGAGCGATCGCGAATGGCGATTTCTGACATGGATCTGGCTGGCCGTGGCTGGTATTCAGTGCGCCTCCGTATACTGGATGACCAACCCGAATCTGGCAAATTCTTGGTCGTTAGATGAACCGATATCCTTAATTGGAGTTGTCCGGGCTGTCTTTCAGCACCTGTCCTGAAATTGGCATCGTGAGATGCTCATGCTCTGCGAGATGTTGCAATGGCGCTGGTCGCCAGGGAGATCGATCCGCGTGTCCACCGGCAGATGGAGGGGAATGCTAGGCGCCTGGCCACGGAAAACGCCTAGGAAGCGGTTGTTCAGCATTCAACGTGGTACGCAACGCTGAGCATCGTGCCTCTGATCATGGGTCTCAATAGTCCGGTCGGCCCCAGCACCTCTCGCTTCAACGGGGCACGGAGCCCGATGGCAGCGAGGGCGCTCAGGTTGCATATAGATGCGGGCGCCTTACCTTCGCTGTTCATTGCCAGCTAAGCCTTTGAGCTCGGTCGTCGATCAGTCGTTGGGCAGATGCAGTTGCCCTTCCATGGCGTCATGAAGAAGTCGGACGATCTCGATCGCGTCGGCGGTTGCTACACGATAAAACACGATATGGCGAGGGCTCTTGACCGCCCCATGGGGCTGTTTGGCCTGCTGTCGTGAGTAGATGAGGTGATAGCTGCGAAGGCCCGTTGCCAGCTCATCGCGTTCGTAGCTGCCAATGCGATAAGGCGTGTCGGCGATCGCTTGCAGCGCCGCGAGGATCAGCGCCTGATACCGCTGGCGTGCTTGATCGCCGAACTGCGCTTGGGAGAGCCTGAGGATGTCGACAATGTCGGCGCGCGCCGCGTTCGAAATCCGATACTGCGGCATGTCAGTGTTTCTCGCGCGCGGGGAGGGTGGCCTCCAGGCTCAAGCCCTCGAGGTAGTGCTCCAGATCCCGTTCGTTCAACTGAGTAAAGCGCCCTTGCTCAAAGTCCATGATGCCGATAGAGGTCGCCAGACGCAGGGCCTCAATTTTGGCGGTGTCTTCGGCGACACGCTGTTCCAATAGCCGCAAACCTTCCCGCATCACTTCGCTGGCATTCTGATACCGGCCGGACTGCACCAGGTCATGGATAACCTGTTCCTGGTGAGGGGTGAGCACAACGTTTCTCGTTGCCATAATGAGCTCCAGCTTTTCGTAAACAGTTTGTTCCGATCATTGGCATATTATGCCATTTTCGCTCAGGAGAATAGCTTGGGGCAGTCCAAAACGAGGGTGCGCCGGTGCCTGCATTTTCCGATCACTACCCCTAGCAACGAATTCTCAATGCTCAAAACCATATCAAGTTTTGGGCGGAGAGAAATGACCTCTGGTACGACAGCAGCTTTACGTCCTACGCAGAGCGTGTGCAGGGTGAGCCAGGAGAGGAGCGCTGACGGCTAGCGCTAGGTATGAGCGCCGCGCTCATCAATATTCAGACAATCGGCGAGACGACTCGCTGCAGCTCCAACAGCGGCCGGTCCAGGGACGGGTCGGTGGTGGAGTACAGGACGATACGCAAGCCCCAGAGGCCACCGAGGCTCACCGGGTCCGCCTGTTCGGCCCAGACTGCGACCGCATCGATAATACTCTGCACGGTAGTCGCCTGATCATAAGTAAAGCGAGGGTGCAGCTTCACCGGAAGCATCGTCTCTATGGGCGGAGTGGAAGGTACCAGGGTGTAGCCGTAGCGGATGCTCACGGCAATCTGGCGACCGACAAAATCGTTGTCGAACATCTGCTCGAACAACGGGGTCAACGGGTTGCTGGCGGCGCTCTGGGTCCAGGTGCCGATCGCCAGGCGGCTGTCGACGCTAATCAAGGGCACCAGCGGCTCGGGGAAGCTCAATTGCGGCGTGCGGTAGACGAACGCTGTGCAGGTCTGCGGCCCTTCGGGGCCGAGAAGTTGCGCGTTGCGGATCACCGACACCGCAGCATTGGCGTTCTGGTAGCGGGCGATATGCAAGTGTTTGAGGGTGTACTGCACACCCAGGCGCGAGAAGGCCGGTACTTGTTTGCTCGGGTCATCGCCAGGGAAGTGGTAGACCTGAGTGTCACCCAGCGGCGTATCGGCGCTGAGCGGCACCCTCGTGCCGTCGTCGCGAATCACCTCGATGTCCGGCCAGCCCACGCTGCCATCGGCGTGTAGACGCTGGAGGGTCAGCGTTAAATAGACATCGACTCCGTCCACCTGCGCGGCGTCGAGGGTTGCCAGATAGTGGTAGAACTCATGCGGCGCGCCGCTTGATCGCGCCGACGTCAGCCCCGCTGCGCCGGCGTGTTGGGCCGCGCGTCGTGACGGGTCGAACAGGCCTCGATGGGGCGGGCGGACCTGGCCGAGGCTCGCCACCGTTGTATCGCAACTGCCGACACCCCACCAACCCGACCAGAGCCCAGCGACCCGTTCGGCCAGGCCCGCATAGGTATCGAGCGCTGTGGCAAGCCGCGTGTTGCTGCCTTTGGCGTTGGGGCCTTGCAGCTCGGCGAGAATCTGCCACAAGCCGTCGCTGACCGCCGCGTATTGGGCGAGCGCGTTGAACAGGCTGTCGTCCTCGACGGCGAAACGCGCCGAAGCCGCTGTACGATTGAACTCGACTTCCAGCAGGATCTGGTCCTGCGCGGCGCTCTGGTGGGTGTAGGTGAAGACATAATTCCAGTGCAGCGCCGCATCGACCGAATCTGGGGTGCGCGCCATCTCGGCGGTCTGCGACACCAGTGCCGGCAGTTCCGGGTAGGCGCGCAACGGCACCGGGACCAGCGGAGCACCCAGCGCGGCGCTGAAGGCGGCCGGGGGGAACTGGTCGAAGGCGCGGACGAAGCTCAACCAGTTCGACGCTTCATAGCCTGCCACCACCGGCGCGATGCCGAACTCTATCTCGTTGACCACATACACCGGCGACAGCGCTACGGCACGATGCCGGGCCGGTTGCGCCACGTCCAGGGCAAAGGAAACCGTACCGTGGGTGGTGGTGCCCAGGGCGGTCTTGGCATTGCCGAGCTGGGCGACTTTCCAGGCATCCGGGTCGTCGCCGGCAGCCAGCCGCAGGGCCTGTTGACTCTGGTTCAGCGTGCGCAGTCGGCCAGCCCCGGAGAGCCGTGCAGTGCTGGCCGCCGGCGGTGAGGTCACGGTGGCGTTGAACTGAATGATCGCCGTGGTGTTGTAGGCGGCAACCAGCTGGCTCAGCAGGCGCTGGTAAAGCACCTCGCGGGCGGCGGCCCAGGTCACAGAGTTGACCCCGTTGGCGTCGACCTGATCGGCAAGAACCGGCGAAAGACCGTCGGCCACCGCGCAAGCCAGCAGCTTCTTGGCGGCGAGCAGACGACCGAGCGGCCCCGCCGCGACCCCGTAGGCCGGCGCCGCGTAAGGCGAGGTGCAGAGCAGGTCGAGCCCGGCAAGCCAGGCGCGCGCCCAGATTTCCAGGTCAATGCCCTGGTAGTCGTTGAGCTGCGCCGGGCCCCACGTCCCGGTGCTCGGGTCCAGCGTCTTGATTGGCACGCCGCTCGCGGCTTCGAGGGTACTGGACAGTGGCCGCAGGGCGAAACTGAGTGGTTGCAGGCCTTCGACCCCCGACACACTGGCGCTGGGGCTGATGGTCACGGCGCTGATGCCGCCCGGGTCGACGAAGGACACCGCCCAGATATCGGTCGGCGCCGGGTCGCGTTCGGCCGAGAACACCCGGCCAGTCGCCAGTTTGAGGCCAAGAATAACATCTTCCAGGGCCTTGGCGAATAGGTCGAGGGTGACGGCACCGTCCTCCTGCCGCTCGGGCGCGCTGTCGCGGGCGGCGGCGATGGGGCTGGCGACCTGTTCCACGGCCGTGGGCACCGTAGCACCGCGAAACGCTGGGTCGACAAAGGCCGGATCGCGGGCAAGGGTGACCCAACTGCGTAGTGGGAAAATCACCTCGGGAAACTGCCAGCCGGTGCCGCCAAAAGCTGCCGTGAGCAGGGTGTCGGCAGGTGGCAGCAGCAACAGCGCGTCGCTTGCGAGGAAGGCGACATCGCGATTGGCCTGGACGATGTCGCCGAGGGTCACCGAAATGCCGGCCAGGGCGAAGCGCCGGATGATTGCGTTGAGGCTGTCGGCAGCAACCGTGGTGACGGTTGGGTGCGTGGCGACCGGCGACGGCCTGAGGGTGATGTCGGGGGCCATCAGCCCGGCGCTCGCCGCATTGGCGCTCAGTATCAGCGTGGCCTCGAGGCCATAAAGGCTGCTGAGGGTCTTGGGGCTGATGGGGCTCTCGGTGCTGGTCAGTTTCGCCGGAGGGCAGAGCAATAGCGCGTCGCCGGCGAGGATCGTGGTGTCGTTGGCAATGGCAGTGGCGAAGGCCTCTAGGCTCACCGCCGGGTTGGCGCGGGCGATCAGCGCATTGAAGCTGTCGCCGGCCTGAGCCGTCAGGGTCTGGCCGGCGACCGTCAGGGTCTGGCCCGCCGCGACGGTACCGGGCAGCGCCTGGTTGGCCACGGTCAGCGCGACTTCGGCGCTGACCGCCGGGTCGCTTGCCGCAGACAGGAACAGGCCGGCGATGTCGCTCATGCTTTGACCGGCGCGAACCCGGTAGGGAATGCGCAGGCTCGCCGGGGTAGCCGGGAGCGTGGCGAATCCCGGAATCGGCAGGCCGGCGCTGCCATCGGTGGCGGCGGGCTTTGGCGCAAGGCCGGCATTGTGCCGCAGCAGGTCGCCCGGCTCGATCGCATAGGCCCGGGCGGTAGCCCCCAGCGGCGCCCTGTCCAGCCCTGTAATGGCGCTGGCCTGGAGGAAAATCGGCGTGCCGGCGGCGAACAGATCGACCGTGGCGGCGTTGAGGCTGGCGAGGGTCTCGGTGTCGATGCCACTGTCGTTGTCTGCCAGAGTCCAGTCTGCGGCAATGATCTGTCGGTCGACCGCCAGCGTGGCGCCGCTGCGGAACATGCCCGGCCTCTCGCTGCTGGCCACTGCCGCCATGACGGTGTCGAACGGTACGCCGTTATTGCGAAACGCCAGGGCGATGTCATCGAGGGTGGCATCGGCCCCAGGTTGCTCCAAGGGCACTTCGACCTCGATGCCTTGGGCGGTGAAGATGAACCCGGGGGCGAGCAGCGCCGGGCGAGCATGATTGGCGCTGACCAGGCTGGCCGGCGTGATGTTCAGGGCCAGGGCGAGGGCGGCCAGCGACAGGCCCTCTGTGGGTTGGGCCTTGTCGCTGCTGGTCACCGCCAGTTCGGTGCCGGGGTTGAGCGGCAGGCTGGTGTTATCGGCATCGGCCAGCACGGTGGCCGGCTCGAGGCCAGCGGGCACCAGCGTAGCGATGCTGCCGGCGGCCACGAAAACGGCGAAGGAGGGTACCTGCAACCCGGTGCTGGGCACTTGCACCAGGCTGCCCAGTGTTCGCTCGTCGGCCGCGAGGCCAAGCGCCTGCCAGTCCACGCCGTAGTGGTCGAGGACGCTGGCGAGTGTCGCGGTACTGGCAGGGTCGGCAAACACCGTGTCGAGCGCCGAAGCGGCAAGGGCATAGGCGTAGCTGGCCGAAACATGCGCGCGTAGGCCATCGATCGAGACGGGCAGTGGCACGGGCTGGCCGGCGGGGGGCTGGTTCAGCGAGGTGGTGAGCGACGCGGTCATGTCGGGCTGCATGAGCTGATACCAGACCGCCCCGAAACGCCCGGCGATGTCCGTGGCGGTCGCGCAGGCGCTATTCCCCGCAGCGCTGCCGGTCGGGACCAGCCCACCGGGTTGCAAGGCCACCCGCAGCGCCAGTTGCGCGCCGCCCTGGCCGCCAGCAGGCGGCTGGATGCTCCAGGCCACGGTGGTCACCGGCCATGCCGTGACGCCGATGACCGGGTCGGTGTAGCCGACTGTCATGTCGACGCGGCCAGCACTCTCGGATAAACCTGTATCGACAGCACTCATTACGCATCTCCTTCGAGAGAGTTGCCGCTCGGGCCGGGGGCAGTGCTGTTGCCGAAAATATCATGGAAGCAAAGTGCCACGCTTGCGCTGGACAGCATACTGCCATCGCCGCTGGAAATACCTGCATACGGGTCTTGCGCTGCCGGTGGCAAACCGGGCACAGCCGGTACTCTGGCGGTCTTGGCGAAGCGGTGAATCGGGATGACCTGCGTGATGGTCTGCTGGTCGTCGTCGCTGGCGGCGAGCCGTGGCGTTGCCATGCGCAAGGCCTGGATCGCACCGCCGTCGAGTAATTGCGGGCTGACCGGCCGCCCGTCATGGCTCGCTTCGAACACCGCGTTCTCGAGCAATTGATAGCCCGCCAGGTTGTACAGTCGGCGGGCGTTGAGCGCGGGGGTGTCACCGAGGTCCGGCGGGTTGCTGATGCCGAAGGTGAAGCCGACGTTGCCTTGGGCCACCGTGGCCTGGCGCACCTGGTCACGGTCATCGGGGGCGGCGACGAAGAGCACGTTCGACGAGGTGTCGACCGGGTCGCCGAGCAGGGCGGTGTTGTTGAAACTGTAGAGGCGCCGCTGCGGCGTGGCCTGCGACTGGCTGTCCAGCACGACCACGAGGCTGATCAGCGCATTGCCATCCGGCCCCCAGATCTCGTCGCCCAAGCCATTGCCGGCAGCATCGGTGAGGTCGAGCCAGTAACCGCCACCGCCGACCACGCTGGCCTCCCAGAGTAGCGTCAGAAAACCCAGCGCATTGGACATCGGCGCATAGTAAGGGCCACTGGGCGGCGCATCGCCTGCGGCCAGCGCGGGCGGTCGTCGGCTGCTGAGGTTGCCTGAGCGCGTTTCAGTGGAAAGGTTGGTTCGTACCAGGTAGCTGGCGTCCGGGTTGCCTTGAGTGCTGGCCAGACCTGCCGCCAGGCCTGCTGACGGCGACAACTGGAAGCCGAAGAACAGCTCGGCGTTGTCGGTGGCGAGGTTGTCCTCCAGGTATTGCCAGAGTTCCAGCAGCAACTGCCGGCCCGCCGTGTCGGCACCGACGACTTCGGCGGTGTGCGGCCGACCTGGAACGCGGTTGATGCGGATATCGAGCAGTGTCGCCCAGACAAAGTGCTCGATGGGTACTGGCGGCGCATTGGGGCCGAGCTGCGGGTCGGCGCGGTACAGTTGCCAGGGTTTGTCGTCGGCCGCCGCGGCGAGGGCGTTGAGGCTGGCGCTGAAAGGCCAGAAAGACGGCATGCCGATCGCCGCGCCAGCGCCGAGACAGGGCAGCTCAGGCCTGCTCGGGACTTGCCAGATCACCCGTTGCGCCAGACCGTGGCGTACAGGAACGTCTTGCCAAAGCTGCAAGGCTTGCGGCGCCTGGGTCAACACCGGGGCGAGCACGGTGGCGGGGTAGCCGGTATTCAGCATTTTTTCGGTGATGGCCAGGGTCAGCGTGGCACTGTCGCCGACTTCCAGAATCATCCCCGGACGCAGTCGATTGGCCGCAGCTGCCGGGTTGCGTTGGAGGAAGTCCGGGGCGCGGGCGCTGAACAGGGCGACATCGACATTCGCTGGCGCGGTTTCGGTCTGCACCAGGTTGATCCATTTCAGCGACTGCGTCGGCGCGATGGTCAGGGTCATACGCACGCTTTCGGGAGGCAGGGTAGCGTCCGGGGCGGGGCTGCTGACTTGCTGGCCGACTAGGTCGTAGATGCCGGCCAGTTGGCTATCGTCGCTCGAGCCCGGCACGGGCAGGCGCTGGCCATGCAGCATGAAGCGCGCAACCTGTCCGGCCACGTCGCGTACCGGGGCATCGCCGGTGAGTTTCGGCATCAGCGTTGCCAGTTTTACTGCCGCGAGGGTCGGAACGATCAACGGGTGTTTCGCGTCCGGGAGGATCAGCCCGGGAACATCCGCGCCGAGCCGCCCGACGGTTTCGATCGTGAGGTCGTAGGTGCTGGCGAAATCTCGTAGGGTCTGGGCCGCGGCGGTGGTCAGGGTGCAGTCGCTGACCACCACGCGGCCCAGCGGGGCGAGGATATCTGCACTGGCAACCAGGGTAGTGAAAGCCCCACTCGGCGTGGCGAGCTCGGCGGTTGGGTCAGTGACCAGCAACAGCCGGGCGGCCAGCGCGCGCAGGGTTTCATCGGGCAGCAGTGCGCTGCTCGTGGCCGGAATCAGCAGCGCACCGCCGCTGTAACCAGGGTTGAGGCGCTGTACCGACGTCAGCCAGGTGGCGAAGTCCGCCACCACGGTGGGGTTCTGCCACAGCGCGGTGGCGGCTGCGAGCAGCGCCAGGCTGTCGCCGCTCAGCCGGGTCCAGGTCACCGGGTTGGTCAGGCTGTCATAGGCCGATGGCAGTTGCACGGTGGCGGGCAAAGAACCGTCGGCACCGACACCCTGATCGTTGAGTTGGCTGATCGCTTCGGCATACCAATCGGCTTCCGGCACCAGGGCGACAGCGGCCGTGCCGGCGTTGAAGCGGATGTAGAACAGCGCAGCCGCCTGGGTCAGGGTCAGTGCGCTGGGGTTGGCGTAGCTCGCCTGGGGCAGGCTCAGTGGCGCTGCGGCACGGGTGATTTGCGGCACATCGAGGGCCGCAACGCTGTCGAGCCAGGTATCGACTACCGCGCCAACCCGGCTGCACAGCGCCGCCGGGGTTTCGCCAGTGAGGATCTGGGTTTCGAGGGCGTCAGCGTGCAGGGTCTTGCCCGCCGCCAGCACGCGCTCGGGGTTGGCGGCGGTAATGCTCTCGGGGGTCACGCCCAACTGCAACGGGATCAGCGTGCCGGGCGCAGCGCCGGCCAAGGTCACTTCCAGCCCAGGGTTGAGCGCCAGCAACTCGGCGGCGCCATAGCCATAGGTTTCGGCGACCTGATCGAGGGTGTCGCCCAAGTGCATGACGTAATCGACGCTGATGATCGGGAAGTCGGTGATGTTGGCAATGCCAGCGAGGGTCGAGTCTTCGTCGATCACCACGGGGAAGCGCGCGAACAGGTTCTCGGCGGCCTGAACCATCGACTTGCTGACCAGCAGCAGGTATTCACGGAAGATCACCGACGCCAGCGATTCGTTGCTGTCGATGCCACCGCCGGTGAGGCTGCCACTGCCGGCTGGCTGGGGTGAGAGCTTGCTGAAATAGCTGGCGATGCGGGCCGCGTAGGCATCGTCCACCGGTTGGAAGGTGGCGAAATCACGGGTGTTTTCCGGTGGTGGAAGGTCGGGGCTGGTCCAGCCCAGGGCGGGCGGCATCGGGAAACAGACGCCGGGGAGCCCATCCGGCTCAGGTCCCGCAGGAATGCCCGAGACCTGAAGGGTGACGTTGTTGCCGAGAAAGCCGCTCAGGTTGTCGAAGGCGAAGCCCTCGGCGAAGGTTTGCGGGCAGTCCATTTGTGCCGCCAGCTCGACCAGGTCGCCAGCGGTCAGGGTGGCGTTTTGCGGGTCGAGGCCGATGGCCGTGAGCGACCAGCGGAACAGGCCTTCGGCGAGCACCGCGAAAGGTGTTTCGGCCGCGCTGCCGGCACGTGCGGTGGGGTTGAAACGCCCCAGGCGCGCCTCTTCCAGGCTCGAGGCCTGGGCCGGGGCCGGGCTGTCGATGCTCAGCATCACCACCATGCGGTAGGCCGGGCTGTTTGCGGGCGTGGCTGTGGCGGTGTCGGGCCAGGTCAACGGCATCGCAGCGACCGTGAAGGCCGGCAGAATGCGTACATCCAGCGCCAGCACGGCGCCATCGGCATAGACCTTGGCGTCGGGTGAGAAATTCAGGCGGTAGACCCCGGCGGCGCAGGGTGCTTGGCCAGGGCCATCGGCCAGTGCCGCGAGCTGGGCTGACAGCGGATGCTTCACACCCTGGGCCGCCGCGTTCTGCAAGCGGGCGCGGGTGAGCTGGCGGGTCAAACGGCTCATATCCGCGGGGCGCCGACGTCGGCCTGTGAAGTTGCGCGAGGCATTGGGCAGGGCCGCTGCGGCCACGCCGCCGTCACGGCCGAGTGTCGCGCGGTCGGTCGCGCGCAGACCCGGCGTGCGCCCGGACTGGTCGGCCGAGAGCACCCAGGGCGTGGTCGAGGCCGAGCCAATGGTGAACGATACGTCGAGGCTGGTGGAGAAGGAAAAGGAGATGCGGATGAACAGCACCTTGATCGAGGCATGCACACGCACCCCGACGTGCATTTCCACCAAGGTCGGGCGGTAGGCGGCAAGGCGGATCGAGGCCGCAGCATAGGCCTCGAAACTGACATCGATGCTGATGATCTTGAAATCGACCTTGCCGTACACCTTGCCGACCAACGCTGCGGTACCTTGCGCGCTGTAGTACATCGCCTTGGAGGCGGCTGCATCGTCGGGGTGGAACCAGGCGAGCACGCCTTCGAAGATCACTTCCAGCTGCACGTACAGCCCAGCTTTGAGCGGCCCCTTGTTGAATTCGCGACCGATGCCGACCGCAAGGCCAATCCCCAGCTCCAGCACCGGCGAGAACATACCGTTGGTGATCGCCGGCACCTGGGTCGAGGTGGCGCCATTGAGCACACCGAAATAGATCCCGCCCTTGCCCATGAATGGCCCGTACTGCAGGCCGAAACTGATGCTGAAGTCCCGGGCATGAGGAAAACCCAGGTCGATCTTGAAATTGCCGTTGGTGAACACATCGACCGTGATGATGCCGAGGGTGATCGCCAACGCGCCGAAATCCAGCTGGCGAAACATGTCTGGCACTTGCAGGCGGGCATGGAACACGCCGATGTCATCGGTCACCTTCTTGTACAGCAGCTCGAAGCTGAAACCTGCGAGCGAGCCGGCTTCGGGGCCGCCCAGGGCAATCAGCACGCCATACAGGTCGGGGTCGTGCATCACCAGCTTGACCGACACCGTGCCCATCACGGTGACGTCGAGGCCAATCAGCCACTGGCTGCTCTCGTCGAAATGCAGTTTATTGCCGGTCGGCTGGTCGAGCGGGTTGCGCATCGGGTCGTCGCTGGGGCGAAGCTGGGCGCGCATCAGCGTGATGACTTCGCTGAGGGAGTTCGGCTGGGTCAGTCCATCGAGCGAGACATGCTGGCCGAAGCCCAGGTAGCGCAGATCGACCAGCGCATTGCCCTTGCCGGGAATCGCCGGCGGACTATCGTTCAGGGCATCCCAGCCCAGCGGGGTCATATCGGGTTCGCGGCCATACTCCTTGCCGAGGAAGTTGCCGGTGATTTCGATGTTCACCTGCGGCTCGCCGGTCTTGCGGTCGTAGCGGATGCCGACGGTCTTGATGGTGATGAAGCCCAGATGCAGGTCGATCGCGTAGTCGAGTGTCACCGATTGCTCGGTCGGGTCGATGACCAAGGTGAAGCGACCGAGGTTGATGCTGTTGAGAAAGGTCCACGGCGCTTCGAGCCGATAATTGGCATTGGGATTGGCCAGGGCAGCAAGGCTCTCGATCATCGCGCCGAGGGTCACCCCTTGCATTTCCACCGTCAGCACCTGATGCCGCGCAGCGCCCTTGCCGGTCCAGGAGGTGCGTGCTTCCAAGGCGAAGCGGTCGAGCTGAAGACGGAACAGCCAGGTCTGTTCCTGGGACATGAAGGACAGCCCGACCGTGACGATCAGGTTGTTCAGCTCGAAGGAGCCTTTGACCGAGCCTTCGTAGATCATCACCGGCGCATCGTCGACCAGGTTGTCGCGCCAGACGATTTCATGCAGACGCGGGCGGTTGTGCTCCAGCGCCTGCAACTTCAAGGTGTCGCGGGCCGCTTGCAGGCTGTTGCCTTCGATTTTCTTGCGGCGCTTGATGTCGGCTTCTGCGACCAGCAGCAACTTGATACCGAGCACCTCCGGGTCCCATTGCACGGCGACCGCCGCCGATACCGAATAGGGGTTGCCGTCGGCGGTGGAGTAGGTGGCCCATAGTCGGGTCAGCTCCAGCGCCGGTAGCCAGCCAGGCGCGGTCTGGCCGAGGAAGGCATAGACCAGTTGCGTGAGGTTGAGCGTGCCGGCAGCCAGCCCGCCCTGAAAATCCCAACTGCCGTCACCGGGGTAATAGGCGCCGACCGAGAGTTGCGCGGTCGTGACCCCCTCGACTGAAAGGCCGAGCACCGCCGAGAGCCCGCCCCAGATCGTCGCCGGGGCTACCGTGACCTGGAAGCTGAGATCGTCGAGGCTGAAGCTTACGTCGCCAATCGGAATTTCCCAGGTGCCGTGGGCATTCAACGTGGCGCCATAGGTCTTTTCGTAGATCGAGGCGCTCATGCTGATGTAGTCGACCACCAGCGCGGCACCGACCGAAGGCTGTGTACCTGGGAAGAACACCGTCATCGCCTTGCTCAGGTCCAACTCGATGGCGCCGCGTGTCTGGGCTTCGACCACTAACCCCGGCAGGCTGACCGAGACATCCAGGTACACCGGGTTGCCTTTCATGTCGGTAGGGATGTTGGCTTTCACCGCCGGGCTGCTGCCGTCGGCGGTCTTGGCGCCAAAACGCAGGGTGCCGAACAGGTTGCCGCTCCATTGGGTGTCACCCGGTACCCAGTTCACCAGCCAGTCGATACCGACCTGTTCGATCAAGATAAACGGGATCGATGGGTCCCATTGACTGGTGGAAACGATCGTCGCGCCGGTGTAGAGGGTTTTTGCCGGGATGAAGGAGCCGTCTTCGGTCTGCACGCCATAGCGCAAGGCACTCAAACCGAACTCATCGAGCGGGGCGAGGCCCGCAGGCAAGTTGAAAATATCGCTTCCGGCGCCAGGGAACAGGCGCGTCAGCGCGTTAATGCCATCGGTCAAGGTCAAGGGCGGGACGATCCTGCCACTGAAATCCCAAATGGTGTCGGAGTTCAACAGTGGGGTTCTGACGGTAATCGCCTGAGGTCGACCGCTATCGATCGACAGCGTCAGCACCATCTCGACGATGGAGAGAAGCCCTTGTGGCTTGTCGAGGCTGTAGACATCCACCTGCGCTGTGGTCAGGGCCAGGGCCAGTCCTTCCAGCGGGATATTGATCCAGCTGCCATTGTCGTCGGGCGCCTGGGCGATTAGGTCGACCTTGCTGGCGACCGCTGCCGAAGCGCGTGGGTCGAAATGCCCGGCCAGGGCCAGCGGGTTGTTGCCCAACAGTGCGCTATAGCGAGCCAGTGTCGTTCCTGCGAGTAGCAGCCAGCCAGTGAGTTCGGGCAGGCCTGCTGGCTTGGTCACGTCGTCGGTGACACTGAGGGACACACTCGCCTGTTCCGGGCCGAGATCGGCGAGTACTGAGGCCCCGAGCATCAAGGTGCCGGGGACATCCGGCGAGGGCAGGCGTGATTGCGGCAGATCCGGCACGAGTGTTTTCAGCGCGACGAAGCCGCGCTCGGTGCGTGCCTGCAAGTTGAGGCTCAGTACGTCGCGGCCTTTAACGTCGACGCTGCCGATCAGGCTAAGCGACCAGCCCGTCGTATCTGGCCAGGTGGTGTTAGCGGTCAGGCGTGCCGTCGTCGGCAGGCGCTCGGCACGTGCGGCAGTCAGTGGCAGGGTGGTGACACCGAGGCCGGTCACCAGCTTGCCCATGAGCGGAAGAATATCGGCGCTGATCGTGGCCGCTGTAGCGGCCCTGACAAAGGCGTCGTAGAGGCTATTGACGGACATGACGCGAATCTCCAACGCAAGGTAGGCCGTCGGCGACGGTCAGGCCAGTCTTATGAAATACATGGGTGCACTCGGCGCGGCGGTGGTGCAGGGCGTTCGTATCGGCGCTTCGTCACACGCTTGAACAGCAGTGGCGCGGGCTCGCAGGAGGGCTTCATGGCCCCACCGGTATACGTTGTGGTCGGCCCCCAGCGAATGGGCTCATAACGAACGTCCAGGAACATCGCGTCGTGGGTGTCATTCTCGATATCGATGCTGGTGTCCATGGCGTTAGCGTTGACCAGATCGGCTACGAGCTGCATGGGGTTGGTCTGGGGCGGCAGGAGAATGCCGGGGACACCCGCGTCGAAGACCTGCACGCCGGTGCTATTGGTGTTGGGGGTGATATTAAAGATCCAGTTTGCCGATCTGACCGGTGTGGTGAGGTTCATGACCGAGGTGTAAATGTTTCTTTGCTGCTTCGGAATTACCTCGAACGCACTTTTCTTGCCGTTGAACACCACAATGGGTCGCTCGTGAAATTGTTGGGCAAGGGTGTAGCGGCCCATTGCGTCCAGAACGCTGAGATAGGGGTGGGAATGGGTGTTGTAGTAGCCCGCACTGGCAAAGATCGAGGTGGGCCGGGTGTAGCCGGTGAACCAGACCAGATCTTGCAAATCCACAGTGCTGGCCGAGCGACTCATTGTCCTCTCTGCCCCATGGTGTGGCACCGAAGCCGCATACACAGAAGGCAGCGGGTTTTTCGACCAGCCGCTCATGATCGTCTTGAGTCGGCTGAGTGTCTCCCAGGTAGCATCGCCGGGCAGAATGAAAGAAAACGGCCCCAGTTGCAGCAGGACAATTGCCGATGAACAGTTGCGCTCGATATCTTCCAGGGAGTTGCTGGTGGCGACATTGGTCACCAGCATGCGCAAGGTGACGTCGCCAATGGACAGCGTCGAACCCACGCCGATCAGAGGCGCCATGTAGTTGCTCGATTCAGCGGTGTAATTGGTCACGCAGGTTTTTATATCCGCTGTACGTTTGGCGTACTTCAATAACGCATCGGTGGAACTCTGGCGCCAGTTCTCGCCAGCCAGCAGTATCCGACCAACTTTCAAGGCGATCTTCTGGTCATTCAGTTGCTTATCCAGTTCGCTGAGCAAGAGCCAGTGATCGCGGTCCTGATGGCTGATCAGCATGACGTCGATGACGGGGTCACGACCGGCCGCTATCTGGAGCTTGAGTTGATCGATCAGGAAGCTCACTGGAGGCGTGATCCCGAGCACCTTTTTGCTTGCGCTCAAACCGCCGCTGCCGAAGTCGAACACACACAACCAGTCGGCGGCGGTGGTGGTGGGGTCGGCGCTATCGTCGCGGAACACCCGCAACACGTTCGACATGCCTTGGCCGCACCAGAGTGCGTCGAGAATCGCCCGCTGTGCCATCAGTCCTCCTTGCGCACCGTGTGCGGGTCGCGCGCCGGCCGGCCCGAGCGGATTCGCCGAGAGGCGTCCTGGGGCAGCGCGGCGCGGGTGGATTTCTTGTCGTCGGATTTGCCGTTGTCGTACGCGGCGTACCAGCCCAACTTGGTGTTGGAGGACTGGTCAGGGTTGCCGAACAAAATGATGTCGTTGTGCCCGGGCGGGAACGATAGCCCGAGTACGTGCAGGCCGAAATCGCGCAGGTGCATCAGGTACTGCCGGCGTTTCTCGGCGTCGATGTAGGTGCTGAACTGAATGGTGCGAAAGCCGATATCGAGGATGCCTTGTAGCGGCAGGCTGACGCCGAGCATGCGTTCGACCCCGGGCAGGGCGACGCCGAAATACACTGCTGGCAGGCCCTTTTCGCCGCCAGCCGGGCTCCAGGCCGCGAGCAACTGCACGGTCAGGCCGACCGAACCCGCCAGGGCGCCGAGGGTGCCGAGATCGACTTCGTAGACCAGCCCGTACCAGGGTTGGGTGAGCTTGCCCTGCTGCAACGGTGCCGACACCGAGACGTAACCTGCGGCATCCGGGTCGAGGGTCGAGGGCGTGCCGCCGGTGACCTTGGGGTCAGCGGTGGCGAGCAGGCCGGTGAGCCGCAGCGGGAAGCGAGCGAACAGAGAATTACTGCGCGCCGGGCTGTTCGCCGCATCCAGGGCCACCCCGGCATCGGCCACGGTGAATGTGACGTTATCTGGCTGCGAGAGCGAGAAGCTCATGGTGATCGCGTAGTTCGAATAAACCAGGCCCGCCGAGCCGGTGGCATCGGTTGCCGGGTTCGCAGCGCCAGTCACGGGCAGCAACTCGCTGGACTCAAGGGCCGGCGGCCCCCAGCAGAATGGGTCGAACTCGGCGGGCTCGGCGAAACGCAGCCGTCCTGACAACTGGAAGGCGGCAGTGACGGTCGTGTTGCCGCTGGCCGGGTCGGCCGCACGCACCGTGACCAGCCGGGTGTTGTCGACCGCGACTTCATTGAGCTGGCCGAGGGGCAGCTGGAACGCGCCAGCCTCGCGCATGGCGAACACATAGGTGTCGCGGTTGCCGCCGCCGTCATTGCGCTCCGACTGGTAGACGCCGTCGAGAATCAGGTTGTTGCCATGCCCGGTGGGGAATAGTCGGGTCTCGCTGCCGAACAGCCGGTTGACCATCAACTGCACCGAACTGGTGAAGCTCGCCAGCTTGCCGTTCTCGAAACCCACGGTCAGCTGTTGCACGCGGAAGGTGAAGGGAATGTCCTGGGAGAAGTACTGGTCGACCGGGTTCTGGTAGTCGATCAGCCCGAAGCTTGAGGTGACATCGAATGACAGTGCGCCGCTGTCGGTGCTGAACGACGTCGAGTTCAGGCCAAGGTGATGGGCGTAGAAACCTTTCGGGTCGATACCGGCTGCCAGGGGTTGCAGCGGTTCGGGCAGGGTGTCCAGCGGCACTTCGACCGAGAGCGCCAGCACCCCGGTCCAGTAAGGGTCATCGATGACTTCGAGAAAGTGTTCATAGGCCGAGGGCATGCCTTTGGCCGCTGCCGTGCTGGCCGATTCCCTGGCGTTGCGGATGATCGACTGGATGTCCGCACGCGCGGTATCTGCCCGGCCATCGACCGACGAGGCTTCGGCCCAGCTCCACACGCTGGTATCGGCAACCAGTTCTGCAAGCGTGCGGCCGCGAACGAATTTGAAGATCAGCCGGGCGTTCTTTGGCCCGCTGCGCTCCGGGGCCGACCAGTTGCGCGGGCTCATGCGGAACAGCCAGTCGCCGATTTGTGGCGAAAGCAGCCCGGCGAAACGCTGGAAGACCCGTTTCTGCTCGTCGGTGATGGTACTGACCGCTGCCACCAGCATCGCGTTGAACGCACTCTCGGTGGGGTAGACCTGGTAACTGGCAGCCTGCACCGCCGCCGCGACGGCGTTGTAGACATCGACCGGCACACCTTTGAGGGGGGGCAGTGCCTTGATCATCCCGAGGGACTCGGGGGTCAGTTGGTAGGCGACCGAGCCATTGGCCAGCACGCTTGCGCTGTCGCCCAGCACCATGAACAGCCGGTTGCTCAGCAGCGCCTGGCGAAAGGCGCCATCGACGGCGCTGAAGCGCAGGTCCGGCAAGCCATCGGGTGCACTGCCGGTATTGCCGATGGCCAGCCATGCCCAAGGCACATCGTCGCCGGCATAACCAATCGCCAGGCCCGGCGGCGAGACGGCGGGCTGAACGGTGGCAGGCGCTGCGATCGGCAGTGGCGCCGCGTCCTTGGGCAGCAGCCATTGGCTTTGGGTGAGCCGTTTGATCTGGCGCCGACGCTCGGGGGCGATGCCGCGTGCTTCGAGGTGTTGGGCGAAATCCGCCTGTGCCGGGTCGAGCCCGGCATAGCCGACCATTGGGAAGGCCGGTAGCGCTTGCGCACTGGTGAGGGTCGCCGCTGCGATTTCGAGGTAGTCGAGGAAGCCGGCGTTGCCACCGGTATAGAAGGGCGCGTCTTCGGGCTGGGCGTAATAACGCACGCTACTGTCTGCGCTGACCCAGCTCCAGGCGGTCGTGCCAAGGGCGGTCAGTGCCGCAGGCGCCGGCTCGTCATCGAGCACGCTGCGCAACTGCTGGGTCTGGCTGTCGACGCTCGGGGGGGCATAAGCCGGCTGAGCGGCGCGAAAACTCAGTAGCGTTCCAGCGGTGCTCGCCAGGCCGACATAGTCCAGGCCATTAGCGCCACACAGCAGACGTTCGAGGGGGGCGGCGTCGAGGCTGTCGACCTGGGGGCGGGCGGTTATCAATTGGCCGCTGTCGTTCTCCCAGGTCAGGTCGAAATCGCCGTCCGGGGTGAGGTAGTAAACCACCGGCACCTCGTTGGGCGGGGCGTCGAGCGCCCCCATCATCAGCGGCTGCACCGCGAACACAAAACCGGGCGGCGTGGCCACGGCCAGGTTGCGCGGGGCCAGCTGCACCCCGTAGCCGCGCGCGCTGACATAGCCGCTGTCGAAGCTCGGCACACTGCCCAGAGTCGCGCCCCAGGGCAGCAGCGCCAGGCGGGTGCGCGCCGGGTCGAGAGGCGCTAGCGGGTCGAAGCTGCAATACAGCGTCAGCGCCGTGGTCTGTCGCAACGGCTCGACGGTCAGTACGCGGATACTGCCATCGTCCAGTGGATCGGGGCCGAAAAAACGCAGGCTGGCGCCCAGTTGTGTGAGGTCGCTGGGCGTCGACTCACTGCCCGGCGTCAGGCTCAGCGACCAGCGCAGACAGCCGACCTGGCCCGGCGCGTAGCTGAAGCCGCAAAGGCCGGAGGTTGCGTTCAGCAAGCCGTCACCGGTGACGAAGACCAGCCCGGGGGTACCGCTGAGGCTGAAGCCCCAGCCGTTCCAGTCGTTGGCATATTCGCCCACACTGACCTGGTTGCCGACCCCGACCAGCACACGGATGCCGCCAGTTTCGAAAATACAGCCGCCACTGACGTGGGTGATGCCGGCGGTGCGGGTCATGCCGATCAGGTTGCTGCGCCAGCAGGCGATGTCGCCCCCGGCACCGGCGACCCATAGCGCACGCGGCCCTGTCACGGGTGGCAAGAGCAGCAGATAGCGGCTGAGGGCCGCGTCGAAATCACTATCCGCGCCAGGCGCCGTATCCAGCCAGAACCACAGGCCGGTGGCATCGCTCCAGCTTTGCGTCAGGCTGACGCTGGCGCCGAACGCGACGCTGCCCGAGGGACGAAAGCCTGCGCGACGGCTGCCGTCATTCAACCAGTAGAGATCGGCGGCGGTGTTCGATTGAGTGAAGAGCGGCTCGACCAGCCCGCTCATGCGCTGCCACCACCTGTACCCAGTTCGATACGGTCGCCGCCGAGCAGCGGCAGGGCCGTTAGCGCAGTATTGCCGGCAGGCGCCCAGTTCAGGCGCACGGCGGTGGCGCCGCTGGCGTCATAGCTGGCAGGCGAGCCGATCAGCGCCGGGCCGACCCCGCGTTGCAGGCTGATACCGGTCAGAGGAAGGTCGACCGCCGAAGGTCGCATGGCCCGCTCGGCAAGGATGTCGCCAACGCTGCTGCCGAGCGACAGCAGTTGCTCTACGCCATTTACCCAGACGCGGATCTGGGGCACCAGCGTGGTACGGCCACGGAAATAAAGCACCCCGACATTCGTACCGGCGGCACTGCCACTGCGGATATTGGTGGTGGCGGCCGTCAGCGCGGCCAGTGTCGGCGCCGCCAGCAGCACGGCGTTGAATTCGGGGTAGGGGGTGCCCGCCTGGTCAGTGGCGGGGAAACTCAGTGGATAGACCAGCCTGAGGAACGGTTGCCGCATCATCGAGTAGCCGCTGTCGATCAACCCACCGCCGCCGGCCTGTTTACGGTTGCTCACAGCCGGTGTACTGACGCTGGTGCCACCCAATGCCGTCAACCAGCCGATGAACGCGTCGAGGGTGGTGAATTCCGTCGCATTGCTGGCCGAGCGGGTGATCGAGTAATGCGCCACTGCACCGGTGATGAAACCGTTCAGATAAGCCTGGTCCGGTGCGGAGCCGCCCATGTTTTGGTAACTCTCGTATTCGGCGCGCAGGACCATGCCGGGCTTGAGGTCGACCCAGCCGGAGCGGCCATCGAAGCCATAGTTGTAAAGCAGGGTTTCGACGAATGTCTGTGGCATAGAGCGGGCGATGGCGGCCTGTACGGTCTGGATACCAAAGGCGGTGGCCCCTTGCTCTGCAAGCGCATCGAGGAAGGTGCCATATGCCGTGTAGAGATCGTCGCGGATGGCATCGGCGGTAAAGGCCCAGGGCAACGTATCGGCGGTGCCGTCGATGGTCAGCACGTAGGAATAAGGCGCGGTGCCGGTCTCCAGGGCGAAGGGCGCAGTGCTGGGCAACTTGGCCGGTGTGCTGGTGAAAATCTGTGGCAGGCCAATGGAAATCTTGTACGGCGCCATACCGGGCAACGTTGCCGGAACCAGCGCAGCAGCGGTGTCCGCAGCGAACTGCGGATAAAACCCTGCGCCGAATACCGTGGCGGTCACCGCCGGGCCCGTGCTGCTTCCCGTCAGCGCTTGCACGGCCAGGGTGTAGTTCTTGCTCGCGTCGTAGGGCAGGGCAGTTGAGCTTTCGGGGCTGTAGGCGAACCAGGCCGCGCCCGATTCCACGCCATTTTCCAGCAGAACCAGGCGATAGCCCTCGGCTCCGGCGACAGGCGCCCAACGGGCATTGAGCAGGGCACCGTCATAATCCACCGTGGGTGCGCCCGAGGTCGCCGTGACGATCTGCGTCGCGGCGCTCCAGGGGCCGAGCAGGCTTGGCGCAGTGGTGCGGCTGGCACGCACGCGGAAACTGTAGCCCCCTGCGCTGGCGAATACACTGGCAGCAACCTGTTGGCTGGTGGTTGTGCTACTGAGCGTACTGACCGACTGGCCATTGCGCAGGACCTCGATGCTATAGCCGTCGGTGGCACCCGTCACGCTCGACCAGCTCAGCGTGCACCCCGCAGCAGTGGTGGACCAGCTCGAGGACAACCCCGTCGGGGGGTGGTTGATAACGCCCGCAGGCGCGGTGGCCGGGCCGCTGCTGTTCGCGCCAACAGCCGCGACGCTGATCGATACTGGCACATCGGGCAGCGCCAGGCTGGCGCTGGTACCGCTGAACACAGCGCTGGCGACCACGGTAGTGCCAGACAAGGCCTGGACTTGATAACCGCTGACGCCAGCATCCGCGACTGCCGTCCAGGCCAGCGCGGCGCTGCCCTGGTCAATCGCCACGCTGGTCAGCGTCGGCAGGCTGGTAATGATCGGCGTGCCGATGGACAGCGGGCTGAAGCTGGGGCCGTTGCTGACTTGAGCTACCAGTGTGTAGGCCGCACCGAGGGAGGGGCTTTGCAGCGTCACGTTCTGTGTGAAACCAAAGCCTGTGGCCTGCCAGGCGCTGGCGCTGCCATCGGGGTTGTTGACGATGACCGTCGAGCTGCTCGCCGCCCAAGGGCCGGGTGGGGGCGTGACGGTCGCGCTGAGCAAACGATTGGCTCCATCGGCGCTGACCGCAAAGCGGAGGCTGCCCGGTGGCGCAAGAATCAGCCCGACCGCTTGACTGTTGGGGCCAGTGGTGACGCCGGCCGTCGATGCGGACAAGGCCGCCACGGCCTGGCAACTGCCGAGGGTATTGGCTGAGAACGGGTAGTTGACACTGAACAATCCCCCGTGACGGTCTGCCCGGCGAGCGGGGCGGACGTGTACACCGTCTGACCATTGGAAAGGATACTGACGACGAAATACGGCGTCGTAATACCGGCAGGTACCCCTAGCGTCAGGGTCACGCCCGCCGCATTGGCAGCGACGCTGACACGATTGACGCTGGGTGCCACGGCATAGACCGCCGCGGCATCGCTTTGCGGACCGCTGGAGGTCACGGGCTGAGGTTGGGATTGGGACTGCGACTGGGTCTGGGGTGTCAGGTACAGCGACCAATCGCCGCCGGAGCTGCGTAGCTGGCTGTCGACCACCATCTGTGCGTAAGTGCTGCTGTCGGAGATAGTGGCCTGGGCGCCTGCCGGGGTGATCAGCAGGATTTGCGTCTGGCCGGCGGGGAGGGCAGACGCGGCCGGGGTCCAGCCCACCGAGAGGGTGATACCATCGAAACGGGTGGTAATTGCGGTTACCGGCGCGAACAGCAGCGGCGCCTTGTCACTGATGATGCCGAGGTTGCCGGTCACCGCCACTTGCACGTAATAGAAGTTGTTCGCGGCCGTCATGCTTGCAGTCGCCGTCCAGGTCGCCCCGGTTGCACTGGCAGCCGTGGTGGTGCCGACAATCGCATTGCCCGCACCATCGGTCACCAGCACAGTGAACGGGCCGGTGTAACCCTGCTGGGGGGTCCAGCTTAGCGAGAAGGCCGGCAGGTTCCCGCCGCTGTTGCACTGGACGGAGGTGATGAGCGGAGCAGCTGGTGTGGAGGCGAGGGTGGGCATGGCGCGGGTCCCCGATGCGAACGGTTGAAGGCAGGACAGGAGCAAACGCACGCAAGCTAGCCCCCGGCCATGACCACGACCGGGGGCGACTGCGGCACAGCTCGGCTCAGGTTGAGCGTGCTTCGATCGGCGACAGGCCGGCCATCACACGTTGGCTGTTGGTGATGTCGAGCTGCCAGGCGTGGCCCAGGCCCAGCAGTGGGTCCGCCTGCCGGGCAAGATCGCCGGCACGCAGCGACCAGACGCGCTGCATCCGGTTGTCGCCGACCAGGATGCCGCCTGCCTCGAATGCCGTGATGGCATCGTCAGCGACGTCGAGTAGAGTCTGCGCAGCGTCAGGCAGCAGGTCGAGGTTGACCACCGGGCCGTCGTACTCGACCAGCTCGACCGCCAGGATTGGCTCTTCACCCCAGGCGGTGCTGACGCGCATCCCCGCGGTCAGTTCGCGGGCCAGCCAGACACCTTCGGTGGTCGGCACCGGATGCTCCTCAGTCACCCACACTTCGCCACCGCCTGCCGTTGTAAGGCGATACAGCGGTTTCGCTTCGTGACCGTTCCAGACTTCAGCGATCCGCAGGCTGGCGCCTGCACCGTCGGCGACGCGCTCGCCGATCTTGAGTGTTTCGATAGCCCGCAGCGTGCCGTCGGCCATGCGCACCGGGGTGCCCACGGCCACGCAACCCCAGACGAACTGCATCGGCGCAATGGTTGCGATGTTGGTCGGCAGGGAGGGTAGTGCAGGAGGCGCGCTGGTGACGCGCACGAAGGTCTGACCACCTGGGTTGATGGTGAAGTTCAGTACGAAATTGAGGTCGATTACCTGGCCCTGGTCCCACGGCGCACCGTTGAACCAATCGGGGCCGATGTTCCAGCTGATGGCGTTGCCGGCGCCATTGCACAGCCCGGGAATCTGGTCTTCCGGGAATGCCAGGGTGGCGCCGTCGCCGGTTCCCGAGCGACGAATCAACAGGCAGGTACCGTTGAAGTTCGGGTTGCCCGCCACGCTGAAACCGCTGATCAACTGTGCCGAGCCGTTGACCTGCAAGCCAACGATGGGCTGCGGCCCGCTCATGCCGTAGTTGTAGTAGTAGTCACAGTCGGTCTGCTGCTGGGGGGTGCGGTTGAGCGCGACCTTGATGTAGCTCGCGGTCGGATGGTTGTTGTGGTTGGGGTTGATCACGTTGACCGAGGACACGGCGACAGCGCCGAGAATCGCTGCGCTGGCCACCACTTGCAGTGAGGTGGTGGCCCCGGCCGGCAGGTACGAGGCGGTGAGCGTGGCGCTGATATTCACGTTGTCTTGCGCCGGGATCGTACCGGTGGCCTCGATCGTCTGGGTCGACACGTTGTACTGGGTCGGCAGAGTGATGGAGGCGAAGGGCTGACCTGTGATGTTGTCGGTCAGGACCAGGTTCAGGGACATCGTGCACGCCAGGTCAGGCAGGGTCACGATGCCTTGGGCAATCACCGTGCTACCGTCGGTGTCGACACCGAAATAGGTGATGTTCACTAAGGGTTGCCACTCGCCGACGGTAGGGTCGTCCATTTCGAGCAGCGTCTGGGTGGCAGGGCCGCCGAGCGCCTCATGGGCGACGCGGGTCGATTCCACCAGGTTGCGGGTTGCCGGGAAATAACGCTCCAGATAGTCGTCGCCGCCAAGCCGGTCCAGCACGAAACGGCGATGGTCTGATTTGCGCATGTCGAGGGTCAGAACCCCACGCTTCGTTGCGGCAACATCCTGGAGTACGTTCTGGAAGACGGAGTGTTCATCTGCGGTCAGGAGGGCAATCACCCTGCCGAAACGATCAATGGCAGCTGGCGGCTGAGTTGTTTGCATCGTCAGTATCCTTCCTTGGTACATCGCTAAGAAGCATGGGCACAGTCCGGACTCCGCGTAGGGATAGTCCATTCCAACTCGCGCGGGTGCTTCGAATGTAGTGGAGAAATAACAAGTGTCAAGAAAAGCGATTTCAAATGGCCATTAAGGAGCTTTTTTGTGCCAATGGCCGGAATTTCTTCTGAACGAACTGAAAGCCTGTAAGTCCGGCGGAAATTGCACCGAACTGAAGCAGCGCGACCTGATAGGCCAGTAGGGACAAGCCTGCGTGGAAAATACGCAGCAGGTGCTGGAGTGGTTGCGCAGCAAGGAGAGGCCATAATTAACCTTTGCACTGCAGCTCGTAATGATCACATGAACAGCCTGCTAAACGTCGTCTAAAGACTCTCAGGCAAGCCAAAGAACATTTTGACTGGGCTCTAGGACGGTGTTTTCAGGCGGAAAAAATTCAAATGTGCCCCCAGTTTTGCCCCCAGTAGCGCGGGATATGCGGGCGATCGAGATTGGCGATCTCTGAGGCGGAGCAGGGTGGTCGCCGGTGGCTTTCAGTGTACCAGCATCTCAGATTGGATTGTTTGGCATCGATCGTCGGTTGATAAAGGTAGAGAGAGTGGCGCGTTTGAGCAGTGCTTTTCAGGGTACATTTGAGATGATGTTCACTGAGAGCATGTGGCCACTGAACAATCAGCGCTGATTTTCACATTCAATTTGGTGAGTGCAGCGACCAAGCGCATTGGCAGACCCAGGGCCAATGCCGGCGCCGCTGCCGTCAGCCATACCCCGAGATGCATCGAATCTGCGCAGGGGTGGGCTTCGGATTCAATCGACGTTTTGCAGCCGAAGCGATTTCGCGACCACTTTTGCCGAAAGTCGGCGACAGTTACAGCTGTCATTCCTCTCTTCAACCAGCGGAACAATCTAACAATGCATTACGGTTAGTTTTATCAGTGGTCCTTTTTCCCACGCTTCGACGGGGATGTTTTTAGTGCTCAGGCGCTGCTTGACGTGACGTCTTCGAGCGTTTTTGACCATTAATCAATGATTTCGAAACTGGCGTAATTGAGGGGCATTCGATCTGATACTCAAGCGGCTACGCATCGAGCTACACGGGAAATGTAGACCTAGATGATCGACTCCACTGCAGTGCGCACAACCAGAGCCTCATCAGGCATAGAAAAAATAGGGACCTGATAAACCCTTTAATCATGCGCTAGCTGAAATCGCTGCGGGCCTACGACCAAGACCCTTTTTCATATGTCTGAACCAAAATCGTCGGGCGGGAATCCTCGGTAGCGGCATATTGCTATTGCGTGCCCCCCACGGCCGACGGCAATATGAGGCTGTTTTTAATGTTATCTAGGGATAGAGGGAGAGTGCGATGGATTACTTGGCCGTATTGCGCAGGCTTTTGAACCAAGTCCAGTCTGTAGCAACGGCGACCGAGGGTTTTCCGCCAGACGAACTGCGGTTTGTTCTTGAATACAAGACCATTCCCGATTTCAACGCCGAGCTGGAGCGCATTACTGCACTACTGCATTCGACGAATCTGCAATTGCATCCCCTTGATCCCCTGCTGGAATCTTTTCTGGTCCTGCGCTGCCTGGGTGTGGAGCGCACGCTGCCGTCTCGCGAGCTGTTTTCCATCGGTTATGCTCTAGCCGATGCGCTGCATCTGGTGTCCGTCGAACCCGATCTAGGGACCGGTTTCTATACTGCCCCGGGCGAGCCAGGTGAGGAGGCCGCTACCGAGGCGTTTGAATGGCTGGAGGCGACCTGCATTGTGGACAAGTTGCCGCCGCAGGATCGTCATTGGGCCTTGAAATTGACCGGCGTGGTCGATGCCTGGGCCGCGACCCGTGGCGAGGGAATCATCATCGCCCAACCCGATACCGGAATCGCCGCCCATAACCAGCTTGGCGAAGAAATGCTCGATAGAGCCCGGGCCTGCAACATCATCGATAACAACCTGAATCCTGCCGATCTGCTCTCGCCGAAAATGGGCAACCCAGGGCATGGCACGGCAACGGCCAGCGTCCTTGCGGGCCGGGACACTGAACTCATGTGTGGTGCTGCGCCCGGCGCTCGGGTTGCGCCGATTCGATGCATTGAAAGCGTTAAGGTCTTCAACGCAGCACCTGTCGCAAAGGCGATTGCCCATGCGACCCGGGTCGGATGCCACGTTATTTCCATGAGCCTCGGTGGCGTTCCAAGCAGCGCCTTGCATGCGGCCGTGCGCGAAGCCGTGAAGGCCAATTTGATTGTCATTGCGGCGGCGGGTAACTGCGCACGCATCGTGGTGTGGCCCGCGCGCTATGCAGAAGTGATTGCTGTCGGTGGTTCGAACGTGGACGACGGCACCTGGATTGGCAGTTGCCGAGGGGGCGCTGTCGATATCAGCGCACCGGCCGAACTGGTCTGGAAGGCGCAACGCAATGCTGCGGCCGAGAGCATGGATGGAGTAGCGCCGGGGCAGGGCACCTCGTATGCCACAGCGATTACGGCAGGTGTAGCCGCGCTTTGGCTCTCCCATCATGGACGCGACAACGTGATTGCCCACGCAGCGCAGCAGGGTGTGAACGTGCAACAACTGTTCAAGGCGGCACTGCTGGCTACGTCGCGTCAGCCACAGGGGTGGGACTCTGAAAACTACGGGCGCGGGGTGGTTGCCGCGGATGCATTGCTTGAGTTGGCGTTGAGTGACATCCATGTGGTGAATAATGAGGCGCTGGCCGGGCCTGAACAGGATGTACAGACGTTGCTCAATCAGGAGTTCGGCGTAGCCGCAGCCGATTCGACATTGCACCTGGCCAAGTACCACCCGGAAATAGCTGCCATTGCGCTGGCCCAAGCTCGAGCCAGTGGACAAGCGTCAGACCTCAAGGCTGAGTCAAAGTGGTTTTCGACGCGGCCGTCGGGCAAGTTGAATGACGCTATTCAACAGAGCACTGACGGGCGCTTGAAACAATTTACCGAGGTTCAAGGGCTCACCAGCCTGTCCCGGCTGCCGTCCACGGGGCCGCTCTCGCTGCTTGATAAGCGCATGAGCCTCGCCCTGCCCATCAAGGCTTTGGGGTTGGAAAGTGCGCAGGGATTAAATCCCGAAAGAATTCGGGATTACCTGCGCGGTACGGGAAAGTCGGAACAACTTGCACGGTTCGAGCACCTGCTTGACGCGCGCCAAGGCGTCAGCCTGGATCTTCGTCGCGAACTGGTCGGGGCGGTGGAGCAGGAACTCGATAATTATGCGAAAGGTGTAAAACCAGGGGCACTCAACACAGTTGGGCTCGAAGCCTTGGTGCGCATGACCGGCCGACCGGCGTTGCGGGTACGCAATAACGATGTGGACTCCAATCATCCAGAAGCCGAAGCTTGGTCTGACACGCTGTATATGATGCGCAATGACCGCACCCTTCAAGACCGATTGGCGCGCATCGGCCGTATTGATGTGGGTGGCATCCATGTGGGCACCGGCTTTCTCGTCGGCAACGGCATACTGTTGACCAATCGTCACGTGCTACAAGCCTTCGCGGCACCTGTTCCACAACGCAATAACCCAAAAGGATGGGTCATGCTCAGCGATGAGGTCACCATAGACTTTGCCGACGAACCCAGCTCGCTGACCACCGCCTCACGCTTTCGCATCACTGAGGTGATTGGCGCCGGCGCGAAGGAAATTCCTGAACATAGCCTCGACTTGTCATGCCTTGATGTTGCGTTGTTGCAGGTCGAAAGCTTCAACGGGCAGCAATACCTGCCAACGCCTATGAGCCTGGTTAAAGATCCTTCCAGGGCGGATGGGAAAAACCAGGTGTTCCTTGCAGGGTATCCCGGACGCCCCGGCTCATTGCCACGTACCGTCACCGGTGAAATCGATGCCCAAGTGGCGAGCCGACTCAATCAACTGTTCAGTGCCGACTATGGCACCAAATATCTGTCACCAGGGCTCATCATGCAAGGCGTAGGGACGTTGAATGGCGACACCTGGCGCTGCGTGCTGACCCATGACGCAACGACCCTCGGAGGGTGCTCGGGATCCCCCATTATCAATTTCAACGCACCGCAAAGCGTGGTGGGGTTGCACTTTGGCGGCAGCTGGCTTCGTGAGAACTACGCGCACGGCATTGGCGCAGTCGCTGCGGGCAGCACCTTGTTCAATCACGCTGACCTGCATTGGGTTTAACTATGCCGCCAGCGATTGATCAGGAACTGGTGTTGTTGGGACAGAGCCTTACCTTCCAACGCAGCCCCTTTGGCGCGTTGTACGACAAGCTCGCAGCCGAGCACAACCTCAAGCTGGAAAAAACAGGGGGGGCAGGTGCGCGCGCCGACGAGTTTAAAGTACTCGAACAGTTGAGCGACGCGGGGCAATCCGTCTACCACGCGGCCTTTGCCCAAGCCAAACGCCTGGGCTGGCTGAATGAGTTGTGCATTCAATTAACAAGTGTTGGCGGGCTGAATGCGGCCAACGATGAGGCCCAACGCGTGTTGAGCCTTCACCTGCAGTCTTTGGTGCAGCCTCTAATCGGCTTTGCAGGCAACTATGCGATGACACAAGGCGGCCTGACGGCTCTGCGCCGCGTGTGCCGCGTAGTGGTAGAACATGCAGGCGGCACCAGCTACGGCACTGGATTTCTGGTCGGACCTCAGGCCATTCTCACGGCATGGCATGTCATCAGCCCGTTGCTGGATGCGGCCTACAACCCGTTGGAGGGCAGTGCCCGGCAGCTGAAGGTCCAGTTCGATCACGTCGGCGCCGCTTACGAGATATTGGAGGTCAAGGTTGCCGAGCAATGGCTGGTCGCGGGCAGCCGCTGCCACCCAACGGAGTTGTCGCCGCCTCTGCCGGACGATTTTCAAACCAACCCACCGGCAGGGTTCGATCAGTATCTAGATTACGCGGGAATACGGCTAAGCAAAATCGTGGGGCGGCTGCGTGGGTTTTACCAGCTCGATCCAGAACATAAACCGCATATCAGCGACACCGGAACACAATTGACGCTGTATCAACACCCCGCCGGCAATAAAATGCATACCGCTGTCGGGCATGGGCTCAAGCTTTGGCCGCCTGACCACGAAACGCGCTTACACCATACGGTCAACGCATTACAGGGCTCATCGGGTGGGCTGCTCGTAGATGCCAGCTACAGGCCAGTGGCGCTGCACCAATGCGGAATGCAGGTGGGCGGGGTGTCAATCAATGGCGCAATCCCGACCGCGTGCATTGCTGCCAACAGTGGGTCGGTGCTTGGGGATGTATTGGAGCTTGACCCCGTATGGCGCACATTGGACCACACGCCAATCCTTGGGCGCAGGGGGTTTCAAAGCGCAGTGCAGGACTGCATGCTTCGCGATAAACAGATTATTGCCGTAGTACAAAAGCCCATGACGCCGAGCAGCAAAAGCACCACGCTGGAAATCTTGAATGCGATGCTCAGGGATCGCGCGCAATACTCCATCATCACGTTCACGTCCTCGGAAATAGGCAATGACCCCAGGGTGTTTGCTGAAGAGGTGTTCCGCCGTGCGGGGGCGGATGATCCTGCCGCACCAGCGCTTCCAGCCATAGGGGAGGGTGACACCGCACTGGATGCCTGGGTTCGCAGTATTCTTTTTCCAGCGTTTGCCAAAAGGCTGGCCACGGGCGCGGTTCCCCGCCAATTGTGGCTTGTCATCCAGGATCTGGATATCAATCCATTGGCACCTGGACCCATGCAACACTTCCTGGAACAGATTTATCGCGACATATCCGAGATACCCATGCTGCGCATTGTATTGCTCGGATCGAAAATCGTCGTTCCCGGTGCCAAGCAGGCCCAACTCTGCATCGATACCATTACGCCTACTGGTCGGCTTGACGTGATTGAATACCTTGAGTTTTACAGCACCGAACACAAGCTTGATTTGAGGACGGAAGAAATTCTACGTCTGGCTACGGTCATTGAAGCAAGCAGTCCATTGGTTGAAGATCCCTCCGTCGACGCTGTAGCTTGGTTTATCCAAAATATTATCCACCCAGCGTTGAGGCCGTTATGAGCCCGCCAATCGAGAGCCAACAACGTATCGCCGAGCGGCTGGCAGATGTGCGGGCGCTTGCTTCCTTGCTCGGCGACTTCGACCCCAAAGTATTGGTCGACCTGGACAAGGAGCCTGAGATCGCCCGCGGCGTGCTGCGCGCATTGGCTCAAATATGCGACGAAGTGGTGACTGATCAAGGGATCCGCTGGCGAATGCTGCCCGACAGTCGGCGCAGTACCTTGCGTGAAATGGCAAGAGATAAGGTGCTGGGCAAGTTCGCCCGCAAGTCAAAAGCCGCTCCCACAGACGTGCTGGGCCGATTTCTGATTCAGCTCAGCGCGAACAAACCGGTCCCTATCAAGCCGCTCTCCATCCCTGAGCTGAGTCAACTGTATACGGCTCAGCAATTTCTAGAGTTAATCCCCGCTCGCCAAGCTTCCCGCACTCAAGTCCTCAGTACATTGGCCTTGCGCGAATTTGAGTCTTCACTGCGCGTTGCTTTGCCTACGGATTTATACGGCCGCGAGATTGAGCTTGGTCAACTGCATCACTATGTGCTCCGTAAACGTGAAATCAGTGATTTCAACCAAGACAAGCCGGTCTATCTGACTGGGCTAGGTGGCGCAGGTAAATCCGCCCTGCTGGCGGCATTTGCGCGTGACTTACTACGCGAAAAGGTACCGGTAATCTGGTTCGACTTCGACCGGGCAGCCTTTGAACAAGCTGACAACGACCGCATGACACTGGAATTCAGCCGCCAGCTTGGATTTTTCTGGCCGCAGTTGAGCGAAGCTCTCGCCAGGTTCCGTGAGCAAGCTCAGGAGGTAATGGGTGGGCAGTATTCGGATGACTACGCGAGTAATGCGTATTCCACGAGCAGCATATGGTCCATCTGGCGCCAGGAAATGGCATCCTACTTGCCGATAAATAAGCCCATAACGCTGGTTCTGGACACCTTCGAAGAAGTGCTATTACGCGGTGCAAACGCACACCGTAGCGTTCGCATCTGGCTCGACAGCGTCCAACAGGAAGGCCAACTATTTGGGCTGCGGCCGATATTTAGCGGCCGGGTGCCGCCTAATGATTATCGTCGATGGAATATCGAGTCCATGGCCCTGGGAGACCTGAAGCCAGACCCAGCCTACGCCATGCTTAAGTGCCTGCTGCAAGATGCAAACATTGAGGTGGAGGAGGGGTTGTGCCGCCGAATGCTTGGAGAATGGGGCGCCAGCCCACTGTTTATCCGTCTTTTGGCTCAGTACCTTAACGAAGAAGGCAGTGTGCAGGAAGCCATCGAGCTGCTGGATAACCAGACGCTCAAAGGCGTGCCGCATACACTGATCCGTGGTTTCACATACCGACGAATCCTGGACCGCTTGCGTACCGACGACGCGGACTTGCGTGACCTTGCGTACATGGGGCTTATTCTGCGTCGGGTCAATGCCGAGCTGATCAGTAAAGTCTTGGCAAAGCCTTGCAAAATTCCTGTACTGGAGGGAACGCGAGCAGATGATTTATTCACCACGCTGGCTCGCCAAGTATGGCTGGTGGAGGAAACAGAGTACGACGGCGTAGTGCGTCATCGTAGCGATTTGCGACAGGTGATGCTGGGGCTCATGCTACCGGAAGACCTCGCCATCGCGCATGAGGTTCACTGTGAAGCGCTGAAATATTACGAAGAGGGGCATGACCCTAACCTTAGTCGCGAAGAGCAAGCGCTTGAGGCGGATTATCACCGGCTGTTCATCCCTGCGGTGGATCTTGGCTCATTGCGTACTAGCGCCTCACAGTTAGTCGCATCACTGGGTGAAGAGCTGGAAACTGTGCCACTTGAACGGAGAGCGTGGCTCAAAAGACAGATGAGGTACGAACTCGATGAACACGAGTTCAACACTCTTTCTAATGACGCTCGCCTCGAGTATCAAAGCGAGCAGCTTACCCAGACGCTCAAAAGTACAGGTACTGCTGCGGTACCTTCGCACTACGATGACATAGTCCGCTCGCCCGATCTGCCATCCCTGCGCGGTGATTTGCCGAGTTTTATTGCGGCTAGTTTTAGCAAAGCGGACTTGGATGTCATCAACGGCCTGAGTCATGAGGTGCTAGATAATTTTTTCCAGATGATCGCTGGCGGGAGGCAATCCAAGGCGTACGCCGTAGACTTTTGTGAAACGCCGGTTTGGCGAGCCGCGCTGGCGGCGCTGTGCGCCGGCGAACAGGATAAGTTCTGTGACGTACTCAAAAGTCATCTATTCAAGGCACGTTTCATTGAGTGGCAACGCCCGGTTCGAACGGACCGTAGCGACGGATTGGATATAGCCACGGCATTGCGCATGTTGATGGGCCTGTGCGGGGTAAACTATTTGCCTAAGGATTACTCCGGCACTAAACGCCCGCGTCAGCGCACTCACAGCAACGATGAACTTAAAGCCCTGCTCATTTCATCACAGACACTTGGGGGTTTCCCTATTGGTTTCCCGGCGCCCATCGCCACCGGGCTCTTGTGCGACCTGACCCCGAATTTCATCAGTGCCCTGGATGGTGAGTTGTCGGAGTTCAAGGTGCATGACCCCAACCTGAAGAGTTTGGTAAACGCAATTCAGCGCGGGGAGGGCTTTAAATTGGCGGACTTTCAGCGTAAGGCTTCATCAGTCGGATACGTAGAGTTGCACCGTCGCTCGATGAAGCTCCCGGGGTTCAGGCAGGTATTTCGACCCCTTTACCCCGAACTCTATCCTTACATTCAGGGGGTGCTACGTGACGACAACGCAGCACTGCTGGAGTTTACGTACAAAGCAAGCCTGGCACCGATATGGCCAGCCGAGCTGAAAAATGAACCGTTCGAAAAAGCACTTAAACGCGACCCGGAACGCTGGACAGCCACTCTGATTCACTTCTCCGATCGCAGTGGGCTGTTCTATGACTTGCTGTACTTCATGGCAAAGGTGGCGCCAAGCAATTCCGTTCGTGAGGCGCTGAAATTATTTGAGGCTTACGATAAAGCGGTAATGGGCCTTGAGTCTTTCGAGGCGAATCGTCATGGAGCGTGGCTCAGAATTTAGGTGGCCTGCACTGCCAGGATGTGTATTTTTTGAAGATGACCAAGTCAGCGACTTCTTCACCATCGGTGAACATCGGCGGTTTCAAGAGGGGATGGACATGTCCAGCGTCCGCAGGAAGTCGAAGAGCGGCATGCTCAACGGGGCGTGTAGTAGATGGCGTCCAGAAGCGCTGCATGTCCCAACCAGATTTCAGCGTCAGCCGCATTGCTCGGCTGCGGATGTCTCCACCACAGATCGCCGTGCATCGGCTCAATGATGCGCTGCCAGTAGTCCTCCAGGTTCGTTGTACTCGGGCTGACACCGAAGTTTTCTCACAAGTCCTTTCGGTTGGCCGAATCGATGCAGACGAATGCGTCAGGCCGCTTCATCGCCAAGAGCCTGGTCGCGGTCGGTAGTCCGCCGACTCACCCGTCCTGATCGAAGGCTGCTCTGAACGCTTTGCAGTAGCGGTCGTAGTCGTCCTGCGTGACCGCGCCGATCAACGAGATGAAATCGAGGGCGTGGGAGAGACCTGTGGGCGCTTAGATGACCAGGTTCGAGAACGTCCCACTTGCGCCCATGCTCCCGAAAAGCCCGTAGTCCAAGCCAGGCTGTTGAGACTTCTCGCGCCCGAGAGTGCCAGCGACCAGCTTGCGGTCGTCCTCGTTCCACTTCGCGTAGGGTATGCCAGTCGCGAAAAGGGCGCGAGCTGTTGGCGCTGATAGGATTTTGACCCAGACTGCCGATTTTGACCGACCCACATGCTGCCTCCGAAATCACCCGCAAGGTCATCATTTTTTAATACTCGGGTGGGTCAATAATTCCTGTAGCCTGGTTCACAATCCCATCAGCGCCGACAGCATGGCTGTTGGCACTAATGCGGAATTGCCCTAGCTGCTGGGGCAAGAGTGCTCTGACATAGATAGGTAGATATCAGCACAGACGGTCCTAGCCTTGAAGGCTGCTGGGGTCAGCGTTTTTTCGGCAGATGGGTCATTTCTTCATCAGCGCCCACAACTCGTGTAAAGGAGGGAGCCAAGGGCAGCTTCCAGTCTCCAGAACTCCGCAAGTCCTATGGCTACACCGACGCACACCGTCGCCATTTGCCAGAGCAGCGTCATCCCTGCAACCGATCCTACTGATCTGAGTCTGTGCTGGTCATTTCAACGCGTGGAAGATCAATGAGTGAAGGCGCGGAGGCGATATGCAAAACTGTGCGATAAACCGTAGCGGGTGAAGCGGAGTAAAGCTTCCCTGCGATAGAGCGAAAAAACACGCAGCGTACTGGTAGATTTGGAAACAGAGATGAGATCGTACGAATTAATTAAAGATCTGGAACGGAAGCTGTCCCTTTATGAGCACGATCACCCACCCAGTCGACAAGTTTTCAACGTAAAGCATCAACGTGTTGCCGAACTGATTGCTGAGTCCGAGATTTACCCACCCTTATTGAATCGCGGAGCGGTAAAAGAATTGCTGGAGGGCCGGCAAGGCTGGCCTACCGAAGACGGGGGCGAGTTATTCCTAGCCTACACCATTGATATTGAGGCGCTGGAGGCAGTTAGAGCAATCAGCTTTCCGAATGGTTATCTCAAGGTTTTGGCCTCAATGGAGGTAGCAGTAGACATGTCAGCGAAATTGATAGCCCAACTCAATGCGCTTCAGTTTTTGCGTGATGTACAGGCCGGATCGGACGGATTGCTGGCTCCCAAATTACAAATCGCCTGCAGAGCGCTGAGCGCTCATGACCTGGTGGTGCTGGAACCGTATCTGAAGCGTCGGGGTGATTACGCTTTACTCTCAATAGATACGCGCGAAGTGGAGAGTGTCGGGTCGCAAGTTTGGGAGCTGTTGAGATCATCAAATACCGTAGACGAAGCGTTCACGACCTATACCCTGAAAATGAGGTTGGTGACGGGGTGGAATTACATCTTTGACTTAGACTTTGATAGGCCTGAGATTGATCAGGAAGAATTCCTGAAAGCAGGTGTTGATTATTTATTGAACGACCAATCTCTGAATGATGACTGGTCCATATGTGCCGTAGATGTGGTACTTGCCCAGCGCGGCGTGCGACAGCTTGCCAGCAGTGAAGGAGCAGGCCGACGCAAGCACCCCGATCAATTAGATCTGGGGTTGATCAAAGGCTTGTTGGATCCTGCAGGCGAAGATGACTCTTTATATGAAAAGGCTCAATGGTGGGCCGATACCACGCGATGGGGAAACCATAGCGGTGGGGACATAAGTGGGAGCCTGGTTGCCACTATCATTCGAAGCGAGAATAATCTATACAATGAAGATAGCAGTTTTCCCTTGACCAAAAAGCTGTTGGAGTGTGCGCCGAATCTTCCAAGACTGATCGGGATGTTACTCGAGTCTGCAATAGATAAAAAATATTTATGCATGTTGCTTTCGTTTTTCCCCACTAATCACATTGGCCTGATCGAGATTTATGGCGGAATACAGCGAATCCGTCAGCTGAATTCGTCAAAGGTTGCCTATGACAAGATCTGGAAAAATCTTCTGTGGACTCAAGCGTTAGAGATATACGTTGACTCCTATTCCGAGTATTTGGATGCAGCGCAAGTGATAAGCGGGCTGGAAAATTTAGCTGAAGCTATTGCTTGGTTTGTAGAAGGTGAGTTGGGTGGTTCTTTGCATGGGAAATCCATTGACGATACCTGTTTACCCTCCTTTAATAAAGCGATCATGTCCATTCATTATGTGGATTGCTCCGGTTCGCAGGTTCAACTGTTTTCACATAACGTTGAGCCGTTCATGGGAATTCTCAAGTCTCGTTTGGAGAAAAGAAATAAGACGCCTGGCCAAATCCCGCTAGGAGAGTGGATTGCCCTTTTTTGGATGCTGAAAGAAATACCAGGCATGCAGGGTAATAAAGCATCCGCGCTTCGATCTGTTTCTACGCAGTTGGCAAAAAGTTACTTGACGGTGCTGAATACATTGATCAAGAAAAAATGCAGCGAGCGCGAGGCTCCTGTTGCTTTCGATGAACTTGATTGGGCGTGTTTATATCGCTATTTGCCAAAAGGTCAACAGGCGAAGTTGATTTATGTGTTCGAAGACCTGTGTATAGATGACGTGAGCGATGACCCAAATAAGCTGAGGAGTTTTATCGCGGGCGTTAGAATGCACTTGAGGTTGCTGCTGGCTCTACATGCTGCCGAAACGGAGTTGGAGCGCGTAGCCGATGGGGAAGGTGAAATAGTTTCAATAGTTGAAAAATTTGGCTTTAGTGATGGCCGTTACTCGGGTGCGCTGGATTACTTCATAGACAATTCTGAGCACAGTCCGATTAGAGTGTGGCAACAGATCTGCGCGGCAGCCAATCTATTTAAAGACAGCATGTTTGAGCGCTTAGTGAGGCTCGTTTCGAGCGAGCACGTCCCACTGACGGCGATATTTACATTGCTTGAAAGAACCGAGGCGCCGAGGCGTAAAGCGCTGATCGAAGCGGAGATATCCAATAGAGCGGCTGTGTCCGAAAAAGTTCATTGGATGCCACAACTTTACGAGTTGATTACCATGGCAGCCAATAATGGTCAGCACGAAATGGCGAGCTATTATATTGAGTATGCGAGGAAGAGTAGCCATAAATCGCATGACGCACGGTTAAACAATTTGTCCGCGCAAATTCAACTCAAACAGGTCTTTGACGACGCTAGTCTCTCTGCTGCCGAGCGATTCGAAAAATTGAAGGGGTTGAAATGTAGCGATGATATGCACGCGTCAGGAGTCGAGCGTTATTGCGAATATCTCCTCGCGACCGCTGAGATAGAAGTTGATGCGTCAAGTGCGCTTCGGCGTTTTGAACGCATGTCACTCCGGCCACGAGCAATCAGGGAGATGAGCGGGCTTATCAGGGCGGCGCTCGAAAAATCAAAAACCGACGGTAATATCGAGGGACGCTTGTACTGTAAGCGATGGGTGAGTGCCTATGAAAACCTAAAGTTATCCTCGCTGGAGAATATGGATCTCTATTATATTCTGAAACTAAGTCTTAAAATATTTAACCTGGAGGTATTTGAGAGATTCTGGAGTTTGGCCTCTATTCAACAGCAGGACAACGTTGAAATCTCATTGTTAAGGTGTGAATATCTCAAATATGTCGGGCGCACAGGTGAAGCGCTTGACCGCATGAAACGTATGCGACGGCTTCATAAGGATCTACCGGAAGAAATAGAAAAAAGGGCTTCGAGTTTCGAGGGGGAGTTGTCTGAGGCAAGCACGATTTCTCTCGGAGCCAATGGCCTTTTTTCATCGGGGGAAGATTCGCTAAATGCATGGCATAGTATTTGTAATATGCAAGCCGTTGATCAGGTGAGAATTTTCAGTAACAATGCCAATACTCTAGACGAATATGTGCTTGATGTGGTTGATCAAATTGGATTGGAGTTGCTGTTGCGGCGCATGCATTTGAGGCGTTCATATAAAGTGACAACTTCCAAGGTGAGTTCTCTAGTAAAAGAGAACTCAATCAATGACTGGCTCGTCTCATTGATGCGTCATCGCATGAATTTTGCTGGCTGGACGGTTCGCGACCAGTCGCGTAGCGGCAGTTCTGCGTCAGGTGATGAGGTCGGAGAAGTAGATGCTTGGATAATGGACAAGGGCGACAGATATATAGCTCTTATAGAGGCTTTTAGGCTGAAAGCGGTTGAGCGAAACATTATCCGCGAGCATATGAACAAGATTCACCGCTATAACTCGGTTGGTTGCAGCATGGTACTTATCATTGTCTATGCTACCGCTGCTAATTTTGCGAACTTGTCCGATAGATATTGCAAGTTTGTTCAGAGTCTTTCTTATGATGGATTTGAACGTGTGGCTCATTCGTCGCTTGCGAGGATCTTGACCCGAAGTAGTCCTCACATTCGTTACTACAAAGAGGTGCGGCTACTGAATCAGGTTCCGGTCACGTTTTATCACCAACTCTTGAATCTGCAATCCTGACAATCTGCGATACTGAAATAACGGCATCCCAAGGTTCCGGTGTCGCGGAATTGATCACCCACCTGATTAAATCATAGAGCCGGCAAACAATGCCTGCTCCATGCTTTTCAGCTTGTGCAAGACACGCACGAACGCTTCTTCGATGTCACGTTCACGCAAATAGAGCTTGAAAACGATCTAGGCCAAGAGCTCTTTGCAAACCGTGAAAGGCTACTTGAGGCTGGCTTGGAGGTCGATGTACGAAGGATTGCAGTGCCACGTCTGCTAGAGGTCTGGTCAAGCCTTCTGCATCCTAGGAGTGAGCTGCCGACTTTTTGGCAGCGTCTTGAAAAGCGACGACGTGAGGTCTGAATTCAGCTTGGCGATCTACACCTGAGATTTATTGCGCAGTAGGACACTCGGTTGCTCACGCATTTGGGTAGAGGGATGGCACCTTACCGACCTACCTTGACTACCCTTTACTACGTGGCGTTTGGGAACAGCCGCGGGCGAGTTTTTGAGGAGGGGGACTGTTGGAACTCAGGCTGGGGGAATCCTTTTCAAACCATCCAAAGCATGCCCTCAGATGTGCCCCCAATGTAGCAATCCACTGTAAGTGAATGGAGCTCCATGGTTTGTGGAAAGGCAAAAATGATCAGATCAACAGCCTGCCCGACGCCGCCTAAAGACTCTCAGGGTCGCCAAAAAACATCTGAATCCTCGACCGCAACCACCGTTCCCCCGGGTCATTGTCCTGTGACCCACGCCACGCCATGTGCAATTCAAACGTACGCACCGGCAACGGCGGCTCTTCAGCCCGCAACCCACCCGCTGAAGTCAGCGCTTCAGCGGCATAGTCCGGCACGGTCGCGACAATATCGGTCCCCGCCAGCAACGTCCCCAACCCATTGAACTGCGGCACCGCCAGCACCACATGGCGCTTGCGGCCCAGTTTCTCCAGTTCTTCATCGAGAAACCCACTCAAATCCCCGGCAAACGACACCAGGGCATGGGGCCGCGCGCAGAAGTCATCCAGGCTCATGGAGCCCGGCATGCTGTCGGCCCGCAGCAGCATCGGCTTGCTGCGGCGCAGGACCTTGCGCTTGGCGTTGGCCGGCAAGTCGGTGGTGTAGCTCACGCCGATGGAGATTTCCCCGGAGGCCAGCAGGCCGGGCATCAGGATGTAGTTGACGCGGCGCACCACCAGCACGATGCCGGGCGCTTCGGCCCGCAGGCGCTTGAGCAGCAGTGGCAGCAGGGCGAATTCGACGTCGTCCGACAGGCCGATGCGGAATACGGCGGTGCTGGTGGCCGGGTCGAACTCCGATGCGCGGCTGACGGCGGTGGAAATCGAATCCAGGGCCGGGGAGAGCAGGGCGAAGATTTCTACCGCACGGGCCGAAGGCTCCATGCTGCGCCCGGTACGCACGAACAACGGGTCGTCGAACAGGCCGCGCAGGCGTGACAACGCCGCGCTGATGGCCGGCTGGCCAAGGAACAATTTCTCGGCAGCGCGGGTCACACTGCGCTCATGCATCAAGGTTTCGAATACGATCAACAGGTTGAGGTCGACACGACGGAGGTCGTTACGGTTCATCTTGTGTCCCAGGCGGCGTCAGTAAACTTGACGGGAGCGGTCATATAAGAACAATGACCGGCATGAATCTTACGGGGAAAGGCTGGTACTCTGCACCGGCTAATTCAGTTTTCCTACATGGCCTGGTGCGATTTCCGTATGTGCGGAATCAATGACAGGCATGTCGACTATTAACGGCGACCGGTGGTCTTGCTCCGAAAGCCCAGATAGAGTTCATGGCAATAGAGGTTACTTTGACGAGGTTTGCGATGTCCCGCACGATCCGTTTTCACAAGTTTGGTCCGGCCGAGGTGCTCAAATGCGAAGAGCATGCAGCCGCTAAGCCCGCACCGGGCGAAGTGCAGGTGCGCGTCGAGGCGATTGGCATCAGCTGGTACGACATTCTCTGGCGCCAGAACCTGGCGTCGTCCCATGCCCGCCTGCCATCCGGCCTGGGCCATGAAATGGCCGGTGTGGTGGTGGCCGTTGGCGAGAGTGTCGACGACCTGGCGGTGGGTGACAAAGTCGCCAGCTTCCCGGCCGAGAGCCCGAACGATTACCCGGTATACGGCGAACAGATCGTCCTGCCGCGTTCGGCCCTGACCCGTTACCCGGACGTCTTGAGCCCGATTGAAGCCAGTGTGCACTACACGCCGCTGCTGATTGCTTACTTTGCCTACATGGACCTGGCGCGGGTCAAACCCGGGCAATTCGCCCTGGTGACGGACGCCAGTCACTGTGCCGGCCCATCGTTTGTGCAACTGGGCAAAGCCCTGGGTGTGCGGGTGATTGCCGCCACCAAGACCAGTGATGAGCGCGAATACCTGCTGTCCCTCGGGGCGGAAAAGGTCATCGTTACCGAAGAACAAGACCTGCTGATGCAAGTCAACAAGTTCACCGACAACCGCGGCGTAGACGTGGTGTTCGATGGCTTGGGTGGCCCGCAGATGTCGTTGCTGGGTGATGTGCTGGCACCTCGTGGCAGCCTGGTGCTGTACGGTCTGCAAGGCGGCAACCAGACCCCATTCCCGGCCTGCGCGGCGTTCCAGAAGAATATTCAGTTCTTTGTGCATTGCATCGGCAACTTCACCGGCAAACCGGAACTGGGCATCATCCAGGACCAGGTGGCCTTGCAGCGAGCCCTGCGTGACATCAATCAACTGACCGCCGACAAGGTGCTGATACCGCTGAAGACCACGGTATTTCCCTTCAGTCAGTTCGTTGAAGCACACCGTTATATGGACGAATGCCCGTGCCGCGAACGCGTCGCCTTGCAGGTAGAAGCTGTTTGATCTGTGGGAATATTCTCAAGAGAGTATTTCTGCCCCCGGGCGCATGGGGCAAATGCGCCATTTGACAGGGCTTAACCTGCTCACCGCTTGAATCGGGACTTCAACGTTTCAACCCGATAAATCACTTCCCCAACCCCTGACGCCGCCCTGAATCCCAGTGCGGCGTTGTCGTGTCTGGACATTCGACACCCCACGGGTGCTCCCATCTGAACTGGTTTTAGCGGCGGTTCTGTATCTGTTAATCACGTCGCAAGTGCTGATAATTGCGCGGTCACTTTCATCTCAAGGATTGAGCAATGATTGAATATCTGAAATTACTCCGTGCGTCCGTTAAATCCAATAATGCTCTATATGCCCGGCCAGGCGAAAAACTTATATTAAAGTTGGTTATGTCGGATGATTCTTTAATTTGTAAGTTAGGACAGAGTAGGAAGTTGTCAGAATATTCCTAAGATTGCCCGTTTTAGCATTGAGCCCCGAAGCGCGGCGCTTTTCCTGGGCTGGGAGCCCTGAGGCGCGCGTTTTCGGGTATGGCGCGGTGCTAATCTTTCATTGAAGTCACATGTTGCAACGCCCCTACAGAAACAACAGGTCGGGCAAACACCGTTAACGGTTGCCCGAAACTGATATTTCAACTCAGGTAGTAGAACTATGAGCGCTATTCACGAGCAAGCCATGAACTATGTCTATCAACAAGTATTGCAACGCTTGGTAGGGCATTTCTCACGAACAGAACGCACCTCGCTTCAATTATTGATTCAACGCATCGTGGTGGCGGCAGGTGGCATGGAGCGGATCGGTGAATACAAGGTGCTGCTGGCTCACGGTACGGGGGCTGGCACCAGTTACGCCTTGACCTTGCTGCGGGCGGCACAACTGACACTCGCGGGCCGGGCGCCGCGGACCTTTCAATTGCGCGTCGCCACCTTGCGCCATGCCGGCATGACGCAATCGGCGCTGGACACGTTGCATCGCGGCTACAGCGCACTGTTTATGCATGACGATCCGCGTGTCGAACTGTTGATGGTGGAAAACCAGGAAGTGTTGCCGTTCAATCAGCTGCGGCCGGCCTCCGGCACTGCGCGCGACGCCAGCCGGCGCAACATGCTGATGGTGGGGCACCTGACCTCGGGCGATCTTCGCCAGACCTTGTGCAACGACGCCTATCTGGCCCTTGGCGACTTTTACCAGCGTGTGACCACGTGGAATGGCGGCGTGCATGCATTGGTCAGCGGTGATTCCGCGCGCAAGCAACGCGAGTACCTTGCGTGGCTGAAAAAAGCCGCGCTGGCGGCCGGGGTAGAGGTCCCGGCCCGCCAGCCCCTGATGCTCAGCGGGCTGTTTGCGCGCATGGATGAGTGGAGTCACGCTTATTACTGCGACGTCTACGGTGAGCACTACGATGTCGTCGATATGTCTGAAAAGGACAATCACCGCCACATGGCCTACATCTGCATGGCAGACCTGATGGCGGCGGCCGAGTACCCGTCCGGCCCGCTATTGCGGCAGTTTCTGGACTATAAACCCGACGATTTTGGCTTCCATTTCAGCCACACGACCTACGCGAACCCAATGTTGATGGCCCATCTGCGAGGCTTGCAGGCCGAGTGCCTGCGGGAACTGGACTACGAGGAGGGCGCCTTGGGCTTTGTGCAGCAGGCCTTGCTGTTCATGCGCCGCAAGCAGATTCCCGAACCTATGATTGCCCAGGCTGCCACCCCGGAAGGCCGCGCCTTGTCCGCGGGCTATGCCCAGGCGCTGTTCGGGCTGGATGAAAGCCAACTGAGCTGCCTGATGTTTTCGCCGTTTATCCGTCACGGCGAGCGCCTCGAGAGCTTTTTGCGCCAGTGCCACCCCGGCATGCTGGTGGCACTTCCCGAGCTGCACAAGGCGCTGCAAGGCAAACCGGTGGCCGAGATGCTGGTGCAATGGGCTGTCGACATCAGCGGGCTGCCGATCCACCTGCTGCAGCACCTCTATCGCAAACGGCCGGCCACCGCGGTTCCGTGTGCGGCCGCAGCCCCGCAGCAAGGCGCGCCTGCCATGGCAACCGGGCGTTAACGGGGTGACGGCGGGTGAGCAGCGATGAACCTCAAGGACGACAGGCAAACCGACTTCGCCTACCAGGCGGTGTATCGCTACATGATCAACCTCATCAACGAGGTTGGTACCGATGCCCGGGTAAAGTTGCCATCATTGCGGCAATTATCGGAGCGCCTGAACGTGTCGATCTCGACCATTCAATACGCGTACTCGTTGCTGGAAAAGGAGGGCCGGGTCTATTCGGTGGCCAAGTCGGGCTACTACGCCTGGCCGGTATTGAATAAACCGCCAGGCAGTAGCGGTGGTGATCTGCTGGAGCGCCTCTACGCCGGTGCGCGGCGCCCGGGAATGCGGGTGCTCAGCGCCGATGAACCGGCACTTGGGGCGTCTTTGGACGGTGCACTGTTGCTGCTGGAGCGCGAACTGTTACGTCACTACCCGCGTCATCTGCAGCCATGGTCGCAGCCGTGCGGCGTCTGGGAGCTGCGCGCGGCGCTGGCAGCGCGTTATACCTCGTCGCCCACCCGCTGCTGGCAGGCGGATGAGGTGTACATCGGTGCCGATCTGCGCGGGGTGCTGGAGATCCTGATTGAGGTGCTGGGGCTCAAGGGCGCGGCGGTCATCGTGGAATCGCCCTGTGACTGGTTGATCCTGCGCTTGTTGCAGGGCGCGGGCGTGAAGGTCCTTGAACTGCCGTTCACGGCCGACGGCGGGCTGAACCTGGAGCTGCTCGAGCAAATGCTCGGCAATGAGCCGGTTCAACTGGCGCTGCTCTCCTCGGGCGTCAGCCTGCCGTCCGGCATCGTCCTGCCCACCCATGACCGCCTGCAGTTGGTACGGTTGCTGAACCGGCATGACTGCTGGTTGTTAGAAAATGACAGCCATGGCGAGTTGGGCTTTGAGCAGCCGACCACCGCCTTGCGTGACCTGGCCAACCCCGAGCGGCTGATGGTGTTTTCCACCTTCGAAAAAATGCTCGGGCCCGAAGCGCCGTTTGGCTATTTGTTGTCCCGCCACTTGAGCGGCGAGCTGCAACGTCAGTTCCTGCTGCGTGAATTCCGGCTGTCCTCCATCCGCCAGCGGGCGATTGCGCGGCTCTATCTCAGCGGGCGGATCGACCAGCACCTGCGGGAGTTGCGACCGAAACTCAACGAGCAGTCCCGACTGATGAACCAGCATCTGGAGGAGCATCTGGGGGAGCAGGTGAGCTACCGAATGCCTGCCGCTGGCGCCACCTTCTGGTTGCGCTCAACGGCGGTGGTGGACATGCGCCAGGTGTTCCAGCGCCTGCTCACCCGGCAGGTGGTGATTGCGCCGGGAGAGCTGTTCAGCATCAGCGGCCTGCACCGCCAGCACCTGCGGCTGAGCCATACCTTCGACGGGGCGCATCACCTGGAAAACGCCCTGGATGAGCTGGCCCAGGCGTTGAGGCAGGCACAGACCGGAGTCGAATGAAATTTCACTGATTGTTGTAGGATTTATAACGTCGCGGAGCAGTCCAACTCTCAGTAAACTGCACTTTTTTCCGAATCCTTCTCTTTCAGAGGTTTATGCATGACTCTCAGTCCTTTTGCGGGCAAGCCGGCACCAGCTCAACTGCTGGTAGACATCCCGCGACTGGTAACGGCCTATTACACCGGCCAGCCTGATGCAGCGATCTCCACCCAGCGTGTCGCCTTTGGTACCTCCGGGCACCGCGGCAGCTCGTTCGACCTGAGCTTCAATGAATGGCACGTGCTTGCCATCAGCCAGGCCATTTGCCTTTACCGTGAAGCCCAAGGCATCAACGGCCCGCTGTTTGTCGGCCTGGACACTCACGCGCTGTCGACGCCTGCCGGCGCCAGCGCCCTGGAAGTGCTGGCGGCCAATGGCGTGCACGTGATGCTGGCCGAGGGCGACGAGTACACCCCGACACCGGCGATTTCCCACGCCATTATTTGCTACAACCGTGGCCGCACCAGCGGCCTGGCCGACGGCATCGTGATCACGCCGTCCCATAACCCACCGCAAAGCGGCGGCTACAAGTACAACCCGCCGAATGGCGGCCCGGCCGATACCCACATCACCAAGTGGATCGAAGCCAAGGCCAACGAGCTGCTGGCCAATAAGCTGGCCGGGGTCAAGCGCATCACCCATGCCCAGGCCCTGAAGGCCGACACGACCCATCGTCACGACTACCTCAACACCTACGTGGCCGACCTGGTCAACGTCATCGACTTTGATGCGATCCGCAGTTCAGGCCTGCGCCTGGGCGTTGATCCACTGGGCGGAGCAGGGGTGCGCTACTGGTCGGCCATTGCCGAGCATCACCGTCTGAACCTGGACGTGGTGAACACCGAAGTCGACGCTACGTTCCGCTTCATGAGCGTTGACTGGGACGGCCAGATTCGCATGGACCCGTCCTCCAGCTACGCGATGCAAGGCTTGATCGGCCTCAAGGACCGCTTCGACGTGGCCTTCGCCTGCGACCCGGACCACGACCGCCATGGCATCGTGACGCCATCCGGTGGCCTGCTGGCGCCGAACAACTACCTCGCCGTGTCCATCGATTACCTGTTCCAGAACCGCCCTGAGTGGCGTGCTGATGCTGCCGTGGGCAAGACCGTGGTCAGCAGCGGCCTGATCGACCGGGTGGCCAAGCGCATCGGCCGTCGCCTGTACGAAGTGCCGGTGGGCTTCAAGTGGTTTGCGGACGGGCTGTTCGAGGGTTCGTTGGGTTTTGGCGGCGAAGAAAGCGCCGGTGCGTCGTTCCTGCGCAAGGACGGCAGCGTCTGGAGCACCGACAAGGACGGTTTGATCCCGGCGCTGCTGGCTGCCGAAATGACGGCGCGCAAAGGCCAGGACCCAAGCCAGATCTATCGTGGGCTGACTGACGCGTTGGGCGAACCGTTCGCCATTCGTGTGGATGCCAAGGCCACCCCGGCGCAGAAGGCCCTGCTGGGCAAGCTGTCGCCGGACCAGGTGACTTCCACGCAGTTGGCGGGGGAAAGCATCCAGCAGATCCTCAGCCATGCGCCGGGTAACGACCAGGCGATTGGCGGGCTGAAGGTCATGACTGAAAACGGCTGGTTTGCCGCACGGCCATCGGGTACTGAAGACATCTACAAGATCTACGCCGAGAGCTTTATCGGTGATGATCACCTCAAGCAGCTGGTGGAAGAGGCGCAGGTGTTGGTGGACGGGGCGATCTCCCAGTAACACCACGGCCAAAATGTGGTAGCCAGGCTTTTGTGGGAGCTGGCTTGCCTGCGATGCAGTCAACTGGGTCTTTCAGCCATACCGAGTTGATGCTATCGCAGGCAAGCCAGCTCCCACATAAAGCTCATTACCCATTGGATGTGTGAGCTTGCGAATTCAGGCCAGGTCGACCAACACGATCTCACTGTCCTCAACCGCCGTCACCCGCAACACCTGCTCATCCTCAACTGCCACACCGTCTCGAGCGTGTGCGCGCAAGCCATTGACTTCAATCACTCCGGTGGCTGGTACCAGATACGCCCGACGCCCATTGTCCAGCCGATACTCGGCACTTTCACCAGCTTTCAAATTGGCCGCTACCAGCCGGGCATCCGCACGAATGCGCAGGCTTTCGCTGTCTCCTGCCTTGCCACTGGCCAGGGTCACAAAACCTTCGCGGTCACCCTTAGGAAAAGGCTTGGCGCCCCACGACGGCGGCAAACCGGCCTCGTTTGGAATAATCCAGATCTGGAAAATCTTGGTCGGCGTGGCTTCCAGGTTGTATTCGCTGTGGGCGATCCCGGTGCCAGCGCTCATCACCTGGACATCGCCAGCCTCGGTGCGGCCCTTGTTGCCCAGGTTGTCGGCATGGCTGATGGCGCCTTCACGCACATAGGTGATGATTTCCATGTCCCGGTGCGCGTGCTGAGGGAACCCGGTGCCCGGTGCGATGAGGTCATCGTTCCATACCCGCAGGTTGCCCCAATGCATGCGCTTGGGGTCGTGGTATTCGGCGAAGGAAAAGTGGTGGTGAGCGTCCAGCCAACCGTGATTGGCGCCGCCCAGGGTGTTGAAAGGTCGAAGTTCAAGCATGATCGTCTCCTGTGGATGGGAGCCATGATCCAGCAGCGCCAGATCGATAAAAAGCGTAAAAAATGCTGGATTCCTATCGAATGCTTCGATGCCGATCCTAAGGACCTGTCTTCACTTCATCGCCTAACTGCATGAGCGCAAAGCAATTGGCTGGAACTGTGGGGCATTTGCGGCGACCATAGGGCTCTTGTCCGAGTTAACGCATTGCAGGAGTCCGCGTGCCGCAACACACCCCCGATCTGCCTCCCGAACTGCGGCCACTGGCCGAAATGCCCCTATTGAAACGGCTCGCCGCCCGATTATTCGGTCACGGCCTGACGCGCCTGCGCGCCCAACACCGTTTTTCCTGGTTGCATGGCCAGGCCGACGGCTTTCGAAGTGGCCACACGGCCGGCGTGGAGTATGGCTATCAGGAAGGCAAGGCGGATGGCATCGAGGAAGGCCGGCAGGTCCTGCTGATTCGTGACTTTCGGCCGGATGAACACACCGCGCCAGGTGTCGACGACAACCTGTTCGACGATTGGCGCCTGCCACTGACCGCCGAGTTGAAAAAAAGCATCAAGGCCGACGTGGCACGCCTGCTGCCGGCCCATGCCCAGCCGAGCGCGGCCCAGTGGAAGATGATCTTCAGCGATACGCCGTCCACCTCGGTGATTGCCGGCGCCGGTGCGGGTAAATCCACCTCGCTGGTGCTGCGTATCCTGCTGCTGACCCATTACCTGGGCTTTGAGTTGAGCTCAATGACGGTGGTGACCTTCACCCGTGAGTCGCGCAAGGACTTCATCAACAAGCTCATGGAAATTCTCGCCTTGTGGGGCCAACCCCTTGGTATGAAAGAGGCGCAAGCCGTGGTGCGCACCTTTCACTCGCGCATCCTGCCAATGGTGCGCAGCCTGCCGGGCCTTGAACGGCTGCAGGCGTTTGAGAACCTCAACGTGCGCACCGAAGCGGGCTTTGATGAGGCTGACAGTAATCCCTTCGAATTGCGCATCAACGACGCCCAGCGCCAGCAACTGAATGCTTGCTACCACCAGTTGCATGGCCGGCATGCGCGCTTCCGCGAGCTGATCGCCCCGTTGGCGCGCCACGCCCTGCAACTCAAGGAGCTGGAACGGGATCATCCAGACGTACAGAAACGCGTGGCGGTGACCGAACTGGCGGCCAAGCGCGATGAAGAACTCTGTGATGTGATTGAAGACCTGTGGTTTCGCGCCGGTGCCTGGCCGATCAAAGGTATTGAGCCCAATCGCCAGACCTTCGATATCAATGGCGCGCAGTTCCACTGCCACGGCTACATTGCCGAGCTGGATGCCTGGGTAATGCTGGGCTTTGACCCTCGGGAAAATGCCCAGCTCAGTCGTCCTGGCTCCAAGCTGTCCGTGCGCGCTGAGTGGGCGGTAAAGCGAACCCTGTTTCAAGCTTTCTGCCGTAAGCCACTGATATGGATTGATAACTATGAGTCATCCAAGCGCCTTTTGAGCAGCCTGGCTGGCGACGCAACCGCGGGCCCGGGCTTCGACTACAAGGTCAAGGGTGAGCTGGGCTCGGCGCCGCTGCTGGACAGCTTTGTCGCCGCCGCCGGGTTTATCGAGAACCTCGGGCTGGATGTGCCCACCACCGTGGGCAAGATGAGCTTTGCCAAGGACGATCCGGACCGTTTGTACTTCGAAGCCCTGAGCATTTTTTGGAAAGCCCTGGAAGACCACTTGCTGGACCAGTCGCCCCCCGTGATGACCTACAACCGTATGTTCTCGCTGTTTGGCGAAAACACCCCGGAAAACCTCAAGCTCCTCAGCGACAGCCTGCTGCGGCCGATGTCGCACCTGATGATCGACGAATTTCAGGACGTATCCCCGCAGATCGTCTCGTGGATCCGGGCCAGTCTGCGGGAGATTCGCAGTCGCGGCCCGGCCATGCACGTAGGCCGTGGCGCCCAGCGGTCTTCGCTGTTGTGCGTGGGGGATGACTGGCAATCGATCTATGGCTGGCGCGGCAGTTCGCCGAAGTACTTCATGGAGTTCAACAAGGAATTCCCGTCGCCCACCACCACGCGGGTGATGCTGGGCGAGAACTACCGCAGCCATCAACACGTTATTGATGCTGCCGAACACATCGTGCGTGCCGCCCCGGCCATCAGCGGCAAGAAAGCCAAGGCCAGTGGAACCCCGAAGCCATTGGTGCCCGTCACCGTGCGTGATCGTGACGATGCGGCGCTGGGCCAGCAACTGCTGGCGCACTATCAAAAGGGTGATTCGGTATTAATGTTATATCGAAAAAGCAGCGATAAGCCATTGATACAAGAGCATATTAAGTCTGCAGTTAATCTAGATTCTAGCTTGCCGTACGGCGATCGCCGTCTGAAGCAACTGACCTATCACAGCGCCAAGGGCCTTCAAGCGGATGCGGTATTCCTGCTAGGCGACTGCCAGCACTTGACCAGTTCGCCTTACAAGAACCAGGTCTACCGCATGGCGGGCCTGGGCAAGGACGGCGACACCGAACCTTACGACAGCGCGCAAAAGGACGAAGTGCTACGCCTGGCCTACGTGGGGATTACCCGGGCGGTGAGCCATTGCTATTGGTATGTCGAGGCGCAGGATGGCCAAGGGGTGAATATGCCAAAGGCTTCGGACCGGATTGCCGCAGACAAGCCGTTTTTTGATGATCAGCGCATCAGCAAATCATAAGGGCCGACGTTGAATCACGTGGTGAGGGAGCAAGCTCCCTCGCCACACAGATCAAGCTCGTAGCGACAGCGGCGGCACAAACGACTCCAGCTCATCCTCCACGGCCTCGATGATCCGCTCCACATCAGCGGCGTTCATCACCGTGGCACAAGGAATGCCGGCAATCGCAATCAGGGTTTCTCCGCTGGCGCGGTCGAACAGGCGGGCGATCATGCTACCGGGAGCATCCATGCTCGCTTCAAAGCCCATTGGATGAAAATGCCAGCGCATCAGCTGGCAGGCGTTGGGGAATGTCACTTTGTTCATCTTGCCCACCTTGTTCATTGAGCGCTTCCTTTAGCTCGCTGCAGGGGCGCCAGGACCGTCACTGGTCCTGGCCGTCGTGAGCTTTAAAAATAGCATTCGTTCGCATCCAGCAGGGGAGTTTTTTTGCCCCGTTCAGCGGTTGTTTTCGGGAAGTTTGATGTGGGTCATGTCCTACGCGGAAATGGGCGAAAGGCCATTAGTCATAACTGTCAAATGGCCATTGAACCCGCCCGGAAAGTTGGGCAAGCTCGCAGGCTGTCCCAGCCTTAGAGCGCTCCATGCCCGACTTCATCGCGGATGACTCCCTGCAAACCCAAGCCACTGGCGAGTTGGTGCTGCGTCACCATCTGTGCTGGAAACACCGGGACTTGGATGGCGTGATGTCGTACTACCACCCGGACATCCAGTACCACGATTTCTTCCAGAACCGCGTGGTCGGTGCAGACGATCTGCGCGAGTACTTGCAAGCCAGCATGCCCCGTGGAGCGGATGAAGCGATCGAGCACACCGACCGTATCCGCGCCGACGGCGACACGGCCTTCATCCAGTACCGCATCACGTTGCGTGGCGGCCAGGGACTGGTGTCATTTCGCACCAGTGAAGCCATCACCGTGCGTGACGGCCTGATCTGGCGGGTCAACGAATACGCTTCCCTGGTGCACGAGCAGTCCGCCAGCCGCAGCGAGACCACGCGCCCAACCGTCAGCCGCCTGGGCCTGTCGCCCCAGCAACTGAGTTACATGGCCAAGGACCTGCAGCAGTACTTCGAGCGCCAGCAACCCTACCTGGACCCCGAGCTGGACCTGCAACGGGTGGCGAAGGAGTGCGGGTACAGCCGCAACCAGATCTCCTACCTGCTGAACCAGGTGCTGGGCCAAAGCTTTTACCGCTACGTCAACCAGGCGCGCCTCCAGCATTTGCTGGCCGCACTGGACAAGGCCACGCCGCCGATCCGCATCGACGAACTGGCGTTTGCCGCGGGCTTCAATTCGACGTCGGCGTTCTATAGCTGCTTCCGCCAGCACACCGGCCAGTCGCCCAAGGCCTACGTCAAACAAATTTCCCTGCGTGCACGCGCGCAAGACAGCCCCTGAGGCCAGGCTCTAGGATCACGGCCATCGAAGTGTGGTGGTGGAGCTTGGCATGCCTGCATGGCGCAATATCAGTTTATGGATGGACCAGCTGGACGAGCCGCTGGTGGCGCGTGCGTCTCTGGAGCACGACCTGGACGTCAACGTGGCCATTATCGGCGCCGGCTACACCGGGCTCTGGACCGCGTATTACCTGAAGCGCCAGGCGCCCGAGCTGAAAATCGCCATCATTGAGGCACAAACCGCCGGGTTCGGTGCCTCGGGCCGTAACGGTGGCTGGCTGATGGGCAACCTGCTGGGGGAAGACCGCCTGTTGGCCGGCTTGTCCCCCGAGCAGCGCCGGGCCTCGTTCGACCTGCTGCACGCCATTCCCGATGAAGTCGCGCAAGTGATTGAGCACGAAGGCATCGACTGCGACTACCGCAAGGGTGGCGTGCTGTATTGCGCCGCGCGTTATCCCGAACAGGAAGCCACCCTGCGGGCCTACCTGGCCAAGCTCCACGCTCAGGGCCTGACCGACGATGATTACCGTTGGCTCGGCCCGCAGCAACTGGCCGAGCAAATCCGCATCGCCAAACCCTATGGCGGCATCTATGCCCCCCACGTTGCCACGATTCACCCGGCCAAGCTGGTGCGTGGCCTGGCGCGGGTGGTGGAGCAGATGGGCGTCACGATCTACGAAAGCAGCCCGGTTACCCATTGGCAGTCCGGCAGCCTGCGCACGGCTAAAGCCTCAGTGCGCGCGTCATGGGTGGTGCCGGCGGTAGAAGGGTATGCCACCACATTGGCGCCTTTGGGCCGCTATCAGTTGCCGGTACAAAGCCTGATTGTCGCCACTGAACCGTTGCCCGCCAGCACCTGGGACGAAATCGGCCTGAACCGTGGCCAGGCCTTCGGCGAAAGCAGTCGCCAGGTCACCTACGGCCAGCGCTCGGCGGACAACCGCCTGGTGTTCGGCGCCCGTGGGGGCTATCAGTTTGCCGGCAAGTTGCGGCACAACTTCGACCTCACCGACAGCGAAGTCGAACTGCGTCGGTACCTGTTCGGTGAACTGTTCCCGCAGCTCAAGAAAGTCCGCATCACCCACGCCTGGGGCGGCAACCTCGGCATGTCCCGGCGCTTCAAGCCGCACATGCTGTGCGATCACGCAGCGGGCATCGCTTTGGCCGGTGGTTATGGCGGCGAGGGCGTAGGGGCCAGCAACCTGGGCGGGCGTACCTTGGCCGACTTGATCCTGGGGCTCGACACACCGCTGGTCACGCAGCCATGGGTGATCCAGCCGGGCCGGCTGGAGGGGCTCAAGGCCTGGGAACCGGAACCCTGCCGCTGGCTGGGCTACAACGCGATCATTCGCAGTTTTGTCCATGAGGACCAGGTGTTGGCCAACCCCAACACTGCGCCGTGGCGCCGCAAGCTGGCCAGCGGGGTTGCCGGGTTCATGGAAGGTTTCATGCACTAAGTCGTTTCAATCACCACAGGTATGAACATGAGCATTACCCAGTTCAAAGACACACTCAGCGCCCATTTGCCGGACTCTTCCCCCGTTGCCGTGCCACTGGGCACACCGGTCGCGGTGGCCTCGACCCTGAGTGTGGAACGTAGCGACGGCGTCGAAACCGGCATCTGGGAATGCACGCCCGGGCGCTGGCGCCGACAGATCAAAGCCCAGGAGTTTTGCCACTTTATCCAGGGCCGCTGCACCTTCACCCCCGACAACGGGGAGATGCTCCACATAGAAGCCGGTGACGCACTGATGTTGCCGGCCAACAGCACCGGTATCTGGGACATCCAGGAAACCGTGCGCAAGACCTATGTATTGATCCTCTGATTCTTTGATCTTTGATCGCCTGCCATAAAAACAGCCCTAAAACCGCCAGGAAATCGAACCATGAGACCCATTGCCCTGTTGCCGCTGGTATTCGTCGCCACCCTCAGCCAAGCCGCCGAGACGGTGAAGATCTACAACTGGTCGGACTACATCGCCCCCGACACCACCAAGAACTTCCAGAAAGAAACCGGGATCGGCTTCACCTACGACGTGTACGACAGCAACGAAACCCTCGACGGCAAGTTGATGACCGGCAAATCCGGCTACGACGTGGTGTTCCCCTCCAACCACTTCATGGCCCGGCAGATCCAGGGCGGGGCGTTGAAGAAGCTCGACAAGAGCGAGTTGCCCAACTGGAAGAACCTCAACCCGGTGCTGCTCAAGGCCCTGGAAAACAACGACCCGGGCAATGCCCACGGCTTCCCTTACCTGTGGGGCAGCACTGGCATCGGCTACAACATCGACAAGGTCAAGGCGGTACTCGGCGACAACGCCCCGGTAGATTCATGGGACCTGATCTTCAAACCCGAGAACATGCAGAAACTGCAGAAATGCGGCGTGGCGATCCTCGACAACGGCCCGGAGCTGCTGCCGGCGGCGCTCAACTACCTGGGCCTGCCGCACCACAGCAAGAAGGCGGAAGACTACAAAAAGGCCGAGGACCTGCTGATGAAAGTACGGCCGTACGTGGCGTACTTCCACTCCTCGAAATACACCGCCGACCTGGCCAACGGTGACATCTGCGTGGCCGTCGGCTTCTCAGGCGACATCCTCCAGGCCGAAAGCCGCGCCAAGGAAGCCAAGAACGGCGTGAACATCGGCTACAACATTCCCAAGGAAGGCGCCGCCATCTGGTTCGACATGGTCGCCATGCCCGCCGATGCCCCGGATGAGAAAGCCGGCTATGCGTTCATGAACTACCTGCTGCGCCCGGAAGTCATGGCCAGCATCACCAACTACGTGCACTACGCCAACGGCAACTCTGCGGCCGACAGCCTGGTAGACCCGGCGATCAAGAGCGACACCAAGGTGTACCCAAGCCCGGAAATGATGGGCAAGTTGTTCGCACTGGAAGCAATGCCACTGAACATCGACCGGATTCGTACGCGGGTGTGGAACACCATTCGTACCGGCCGTTGATGATCGTTCCCACGCTCCGCGTGGGAATGCATCCTGTGACGCTCCGCGTCACGACTTCAAAAGCGGACGCGGAGCGTCCAGGGCGGCGTTCCCACGCAGAGCGTGGGAACGATCATTAAGGATTCTCCAGGTCATGCCCCAACGACTGGATAAACAACGAAAACAGTTCCGGCTGCGACGAGATATCCAGCTTGGCATACAAATGCCGACGATGAACCTTGACCGTATCCGGCGAGATATTCAGCCGTTCGGCCATGGCTTTTGACGAAAACCCACGCAACACCAACCGCGCAATTTCCAACTCCCGCTCCGACAACACCCCACAGCCAAAATGACTCAGCGCATCCCGGATCTGGCTGGCCATCTCGGCAGGCGCGGCCACCCGCTGGGTACTTTGCTGCCAATGCTGTTGCATCAATGGCAGCACCCAGGCCGCCAGCGTGGTCATCAACCCCGTTTCTTCGCCGGTAAACAACCGCTGCATCCCCAACGACAGCGACAACGTCCCCGCACCCGGCAATTGCAGGATGAATTGCACCTCGTCCTCCAGCACGTTGTCGTGGAAGTAGTTGAGGAAGTATTCACTCTGGCGAAAATGATCCGGTGCCACTTCTTCAAGGCGGTACACGCCGCTGGCATACCCCTCGCGACATGCCTGGAAAAACGGGTCCAGCAGGTACAAACCATTGAGGTAAACCAGCATCGACGCCGGCTTGCTGCTCGGTTGCGCGTCGTATTCCTCCAGCGCCTGGGGCGGGCCGTCGGTGGGGTAGAAGATCGCCAGGGCATTGTCGAAGGGCACGCATTGGTGCAACAGCAGCACCAGTTGTTTCCAGAAACGTCCGGTACCGATCTGCGCGACGGTGCGGCCCAGGCCTGCGTGCATGCCGACTTCCCTGAACAGGCTCATGTGCAGCTCCACGCTAAGGATTCAGGCCGCAAGGGTTCGACTTTTGCCCGTCGGCGTCAAGGGGAGTACTCCAATAGGGGAATTGGCCGATCTACGTAGAGTGTTTAAGTTTGCCGTCAGTCAGTGGGGAACATACCCCGCGCCGCTTCACCTTTTCGTTTCTGCCTCAAACCAAGAACAATCAAGAGGATAACGATATGAGTGCTCCTTCCACGCCCGACGGCGTGCTGAAACCCACCCTGAGCGTATTCGATGTAGTGGCCATCACCGTCTCGGCGGTGACCCCGGCCAGTTCCGTGTTCGTGATTGCGCCCTTTGCCATCCAGCAGGCCGGAAGCGGGGTGTTCCTGGCTTTTGTGATGGCCGCGTTGCTCGCGCTGATGTTCGCCTTTTGCTACGCCGAACTCGGCCGCGCCCACAACAGTGCCGGCGGTGAGTACGTGTACGCCAAGCGGGTGTTCGGCGGCATGGCCGGTTATGCGACGTTCCTCACGGTATTGGTGATGTTGCTGTTTATCCCGCCGGTGCTGGCCACCGGCGCGGCGACGTACCTGAATAACGCCCTCGGCACAAAGTTCGATTCACAAACCGTGGCCCTGGTCATCGTTGTGTGCAGCTACGCCCTGGGCATCCTGAATATCAAGCTGAATGCCTGGATCACCGGCACCTGCCTGCTGTTGGAAGTGGCGGCGTTGCTGGTGATCGTATTTATCGGCTTCGGCAACCCGGTGCAGCCGGTCAGCGTGCTGCTGCAACCGCAAATCGTCGAGAACGGCGTGTTGCACCTGGCGCCCTGGGCGCTGGTGATCGGCGCGGTGGGCATTGGCCTGTTCTCCTTCAATGGCTATGGCCCGGCGGTGTTGCTGGCCGAAGACATGAAGTGCGGCGGCAAGGGCGTGCACAAGGCGGTGTTGTGGTCCCTGGGTCTGGTGGTGGTAATCGAACTGGTGCCGATTACCGCGTTGTTGATCGGTGCACCCTCCCTCAGCGCGATGATCAGCAGTCCCGATCCGATCGGCTACCTGCTGACCAGCCATGGCAATGAAACATTGTCGCGGTTGGTGAGTGCCGGGATTTTCCTGTCGGTGTTCAACGCCATTGTTGCCATCGTGATTCAGATCGGTCGGGTGGTGTTCAGCAGCGGCCGCGATGCACTGTGGACGCCGACCATCAATAAACTCTTCACCCGCATTCATCCGCGCTGGGACTCACCGTGGTTGGCTACGCTGTTCCTGGCGATCCCTTCGGCATTGCTCAGCTTCAGCTCGAACCTGGCGGACCTGACGTCCTTCAGCGTGCTGTTGATCATGCTGGTGTACCTGATCGTGGCGTTGAGCGCGCTGATGAGCCGGGTTCTGCTGCGTGACCGCGAGCATCCGTATCGCATGCCGTTGTGGCCGGTGCCGGCCTTGCTGGCGGTGCTGGGGGCCGGCTACCTGTTGGTGACCCTGGCGATTGCCGCCTCGGTTCGCGACATCATGATTATCATCGGCCTGCTGGCACTGTCGGTGATCCTATATTGCATCAGTGGCCGGTTGAGTCCGGCGTTTCAGAAATTGTAAGGAGTGGTTATGCGCGCACGTCAATTGGGCATCACGTTGGGACTGGGCACGCCCGGTGAGCTGAATGCCATCACCGACGTTCCAGGGGTTCGGGTCGGCCACAGCACGATCAAGACCCGCATCGACGGCAAACAGGTACGCACCGGCGTCACGGCAATCCAGCCCCGGGCCGGTGCCGCGCGGTTTCAACCGTGTTTTGCCGGCTACCACGTGCTCAACGGCAATGGCGACGCCACGGGTCTTGAATGGATCGCCGAGTCGGGCCTGCTGACCACGCCACTGGCGATCACCAACACCCACAGCATCGGGATTGTGCGCGACACCCTGATCGCCCTGGAGCGTGAAAGCCTGGCAGACCCAGCAGTGTACTGGTGCATGCCGGTGGTGATGGAAACCTACGACGGCTTGCTCAACGACATCTGGGGCCAGCACGTCGGCCCGGAGCATGTGCGCGAGGCGCTGGCCAGCGCCGAGTCCGGGCCGGTGGCGGAGGGCGCCGTGGGCGGCGGCACCGGGATGATCTGCCATGAGTTCAAGGGCGGGATCGGCACGGCCTCGCGGCGCCTGTCGGCGGAGCAGGGTGGCTGGACCGTCGGTGTGCTGGTACAGGCCAACCATGGCAAGCGCCAGGAGTTGCGGGTGGACGGTTACCCGGTAGGTCGGCAACTGATGGAAATTCCGTCACCGTTTGCCGATCGCGGCACCCCCGGCATGGGCTCCATTGTGGTGATCATCGCCACCGATGCGCCGTTGTTGCCCCATCAATGCCAGCGCCTGGCACAGCGCGCGTCCATTGGCATTGCGCGCACGGGCGGTGGCACCGAGGACTCCAGCGGAGACCTGTTCCTGGCGTTCGCCACCGGCAATCAGGATTTACCGGCGGCCGACTACGGGCGCAAGGGCTTGCCCCTTAGCACATCGCTGCAAATGGTCAATAACGACCACATTTCACCGTTGTTCGGCGCGGCAGCGGAAGCGGTCGAGGAAGCGATCATTAATGCGATAGTGGCCGGGGAGGACATGCTCACCGACGACGGGGTGCGCGTGCCGGGGCTGGACTCGCAAACACTCCTGCAGGCATTACGTCAAACAGGCTGGCGCGAGCAATAAATAAACTAAGTCTTGTCCCGGTAATACGGGACAAGCACTTAAATAGTGGCCATTCAATACTAACAATGACACGGTGACACTTTCTTAGTGCACCTCAAGCAATACTTTGGATCCATTCCTCATCAAATGTCTTTAGGAGTATTTAATATTTAAATAGCTGAATTTTTATAAGGCGCTATTTGCCAATGTTTGCAGGTTTTGTTCGTCGGCCCAACTTTTTCCTTGGATAAAAACCGCTGGACGAATGATTTCAGGTTGTGTCAGTTTTCTTTCGCCTTCAAAAGGGGCGAGTGATCGGACTTACTCGCCAAAGTGAGTCCGGTCGGACAAAAACTGTTCCACTTGCAAACAAGGAAGTACGTTTATGTCAAAAGTAAAAGACAAAGCTATTGTGTCGGCGGCTCAAGCAAGTACCGCCTATACGCAAATCGATAGCTTTAGCCATCAATACGACCGTGGCGGCAACCTCACGGTCAATGGCAAACCCTCGTTCACCGTTGACCAGGCCGCCGACCACCTGCTGCGTGAGAACGCCGCTTACCGGGACGTGGATGGCAACGGCAAGATCGATCTTACCTACACCTTCCTGACCTCGGCTTCCAACGCGACCATGAACAAGCATGGGATCACCGGGTTCAGCCAGTTCAACACCCAGCAGAAAGCACAGGCCGTACTGGCCATGCAATCCTGGGCTGATGTGGCCAATGTCACCTTCACCGAGAAAGCCTCGGGCGGTGACTTCCACATGACCTTCGGCAACTACAGCGGCGGCCAGGACGGCGCAGCGGCCTTTGCCTACCTGCCAGGCACCAACGCCAAGTACAACGAAAGCGGGCTTGACGGCACTTCCTGGTACCTGACCAACAACAGCTATACGCCGAACAAGACGCCGGACCTGAACAACTATGGCCGGCAGACCCTGACCCACGAAATCGGCCACACCCTGGGCCTGGACCACCCTGGCGACTACAACGCCGGGACCGGCAACCCTTCGTACAAAGACGCGGACTATGGACAGGACACGCGTGGCTACAGCGTCATGAGTTACTGGAGCGAGAGCAATACCAACCAGAACTTCAGCAAAGGCGGGGTAGAGGCTTACTCCTCCGGCCCGCTGATCGACGACATCGCCGCGATCCAGAAGCTCTACGGCGCCAACTACAACACCCGCGCCGGCGACACCACCTACGGCTTCAACTCCAACACCGGGCGTGATTTCCTCAGCGCCACTTCATCGGCCGACAAGCTGGTGTTCTCGGTGTGGGACGGTGGTGGCAACGATACCCTGGACTTCTCCGGCTTTACCCAAAACCAGAAGATCAACCTCAATGAGACCTCGTTCTCCGACGTTGGCGGTCTGGTGGGTAACGTTTCCATCGCCAAGGGCGTGACCGTAGAGAACGCCATCGGCGGTTCGGGCAACGACCTGTTGATCGGTAACGCTGCAGCCAACGTCCTCAAGGGCGGTGCCGGCAACGACATCATCTTCGGCGGCGGCGGTGCAGACCAGCTGTGGGGCGGTTCAGGCAACGACACCTTCGTGTTCGGCGCCAGCTCGGACTCCAAGCCAGGTGCGGCCGACAAGATCTTCGACTTCACTTCGGGTTCGGACAAGATCGACCTCACCGGCATCACCAAAGGTGCGGGCCTGACCTTCGTCAACGCGTTTACCGGCCACGCCGGCGACGCGGTGCTGTCCTATGCTTCGGGTACCAACCTGGGCACATTGGCAGTGGACTTCTCCGGTCACGGCGTGGCGGATTTCCTCGTCACCACCGTTGGCCAGGCAGCCGTCAGCGACATCGTGGCTTGATTCAGGTGTAAAGGAGGGTGGCGCACACGCGCCGCCCTCTGCCCTTGCATCCACCCCTTGAACGGGCGAAGGTGATGACGCTATTTCGCAGTACAGTTGCCTGGTGTCTCCAGGCGTTGCTTATGTCGGCAGGAGCCACAGCAATGGCAAGCAGTCTGGTTTTACCCACGTCCGCGCAGTTGGCCGGGCATTGGACGCTGCACCAGCAAGAGCAGGTGTGTGCGCTGGATCTGATTGAGCAAGCCAACGCCCTGGGGGGCGATGTGGAGTGCGTGGGACAATGGCTGGGTGAAGCCCCCGTTAGTTGGACGCCAACGCCCGACGGTATTTGGTTGATGAATGCCGAAGGTACCGGCATTACCCATTTGAATCGCCAGAAAGAAGGCGAATATGAAGGCCGCGTAAAATCTGGCGCGGTATTGATATTACAACGTGCACCCTAATAGTTCGTTATAACGATATAACCCGATTTTAATGTTTGCCCGCCCCTTAATGGGGCGCCTGGCAAACTATTGCGCGTCATTCGGCTCAGGGAAGATCAGGCAACATGGCGAAGACCACTCCCGTTGCACCACTATTCAAAGCACTCGGCGACTACAAAAGTATTCTGATCAGTATTGGCTGCTTCACGGCATTGATTAACGTATTGATGCTGGTGCCGTCGATTTATATGTTGCAAGTTTACGACCGCGTGCTGTCTTCACAGAACGAAACCACCCTGGTGATGTTGACGCTCATGGTGGTGGGGTTCTTCGCCTTTATCGGCGTGCTTGAGGTGATCCGCAGCTTTATCGTGATTCGCATCGGCAGCCAGTTGGAGCGGCGTTTCAACCTGCGGGTGTACAAGGCCGCCTTCGAGCGCAACCTGCAACGGGGCGAAGGTCATGGCGGGCAATCCCTGGGGGATCTGACCCACATCCGCCAATTCATCACGGGGCCGGCGCTGTTCGCGTTTTTCGATGCGCCGTGGTTTCCGATCTACCTGTTTGTGATCTTCCTGTTCAACGTCTGGCTGGGTGTCTTGGCCAGCGCCGGTGCAGTGCTGCTGATTGCCCTGGCGTGCCTCAACGAATACCTGACCAAAAAGCCCCTGGGTGAAGCCAGCGGGTTTTCCCAGCAATCCACCCAGTTGGCCACCAGCCACCTGCACAACGCCGAAACCATCCAGGCCATGGGCATGCTCGGCGCATTGCGCAAACGCTGGTTCAAGGTGCATTCGCAGTTTCTGGGTTTGCAGAACAAGGCCAGTGACACCGGGTCGATCATCAGTTCCCTGAGCAAATCCCTGCGCCTGTGCCTGCAATCGTTGGTGCTGGGCCTCGGGGCGTTGCTGGTGATCAAGGGCGACATGACGGCAGGAATGATGATCGCCGGTTCGATCCTGATGGGCCGGGTGTTGAGCCCCATCGACCAGTTGATCGCCGTGTGGAAGCAATGGAGTTCGGCCAAGCTGGCTTATCAGCGCCTGGATAACCTGATGCGCGAATTTCCGCCCCAGGGTGAGCAGATGGCCTTGCCGGCGCCGAAGGGCAATGTCAGTTTCCAGCAGGTCAGCGCGGGCCCGCCGGGGCGGCGTGTACCGACCTTGCATCAGGTCAGCTTCAACCTGACGGCGGGTGAAGTGCTCGGCGTGCTGGGTGCTTCCGGCTCCGGCAAGTCGACCCTGGCCCGGGTGCTGGTGGGCGTGTGGCCAACCCTGGCGGGCACCGTGCGCCTGGACGGTGCCGACATCCATCGCTGGGACCGCGACCACCTCGGCCCGCATATTGGCTACCTGCCTCAGGACATCGAACTGTTCAGCGGCAGCATCGCTGACAACATCGCACGCTTTCGCGAAGCCGATCCGGAGTTGGTGGTACAGGCCGCCGAACAAGCGGGCGTGCACGAATTGATTCTGCGTTTGCCCCACGGCTACGACACGGTGCTCGGTGACGAGGGCAGCGGCCTGTCCGGTGGCCAGAAACAACGGGTCGCCCTGGCCCGTGCGCTGTACGGCGGCCCGCGCCTGATCGTGCTCGACGAGCCCAATTCCAACCTCGACACCGTGGGCGAAGCCGCCCTGGCCAGCGCGATCATGCAGATGAAGGCCCAGGGCAGCACGGTGGTGCTGGTGACTCACCGTTCCTCGGCGTTGGCCCAGGCCGACAAGCTGCTTGTGCTTAACGAAGGCCGTTTGCAGGCATTTGGTCCGAGCCAGGACGTGCTGCGGGCGCTGTCCGGCCAGCAGGAAGCACCGCGAGAAAAGGCCGGGGTCAGCCTCAGCCGTCAGTATCAAGCCGGAAGGAATCCAGGCGCATGAGCAGCGACAACAGCATTCAAATCAACCGCGATTACGAACAGACTCACCCCGAACACAACGCGCGCTTCTTTGCCCGCATGGGCTGGCTGCTGACGGTGGTTGGCGCCGGCGGGTTTTTCCTCTGGGCCAGCCTGGCACCGCTGGACCAGGGGATTCCGGTGCAAGGCACGGTGGTGGTGTCGGGTAAGCGCAAGGCGGTACAAACCCTCAGCCCCGGCGTGGTCAGCCGAATCCTGGTGCGTGAAGGCGAGGCGGTGAAGCAGGGCCAACCCCTGTTCCGCCTCGACCAGACGCAAAACCAGGCTGACGTGCACTCCCTGCAAGCCCAATACCGCATGGCCTGGGCCAGCGTGGCGCGGTGGCAGAGCGAGCGGGATAACCAGTCGACGATTACCTTTCCGGCGGAGCTGAGCGGCAACCCTGATCAAGCCCTGGCATTGGTGCTCGAAGGCCAGCGCCAACTGTTCAGCAGTCGCCGTGAAGCCTTTGCCCGGGAACAGGCGGGGATTCGCGCGAGTATCGAAGGCGCCACCGCACAGCTCAACGGCATGCGCCGCGCCCGCAGCGACCTGACCGCCCAGGCGCAATCCCTGCGTGACCAACTGAATAACCTGCAACCCCTGGCCGACAACGGCTACATCCCGCGCAACAGGCTGATGGAGTACCAGCGTCAACTCTCCCAGGTGCAACAGGACCTGGCGCAGAACACCGGGGAAAGCGGCCGGGTGGAGCAGGGCATCCTCGAGTCGCGCCTCAAGTTGCAGCAGCACAGCGAGGAATATCAGAAGGAAGTCCGCAGCCAACTGGCCGATGCGCAATTGCGCAGCCTGACCCTGGAGCAGCAACTGACCTCCGCTGGTTTCGACCTGCAGCACAGCGAAATCAATGCGCCCGCCGACGGCATCGCCGTCAACCTGGGCGTGCACACCGAAGGCGCTGTGGTGCGTGCCGGTGAAACCCTGTTGGAAATCGTGCCCCAGGACACCCGCCTGGAAGTGGAAGGTCGCTTGCCGGTGCATCTGGTGGACAAGGTCGGCGCCCACTTGCCGGTGGACATCCTCTTCACCGCCTTCAACCAGAGCCGCACGCCCCGAGTGCCGGGGGAGGTGAGCCTGATCTCCGCCGACCAGATGCTCGACGAAAAAACCGGCATGCCGTACTACGTGTTGCGCACCGTCGTCAGCAGCAACGCCCTGGAAAAACTCCATGGCCTGGTGATCAAGCCGGGGATGCCCGCCGAGATGTTCATCCGCACCGGCGAACGCTCCTTGCTCAATTACCTGTTCAAGCCGCTGCTGGACCGCGCCGGCTCGGCATTGACCGAGGAATGAGCATGAAGCCGATGTTCATCGCCTTGTTACTCGCGTGCAGCAGCGCCCAGGCCGCCATGGGGCCGTTCGATGTCTACGAGCAGGCCCTGCGCAATGACCCGGTATTCCTCGGCGCCATCAAGGAGCGCGACGCCGGCCTGGAGAACCGCACCATCGGCCGCGCCGGCCTGCTGCCCAAGCTGTCGTACAACTACAACAAGGGCCGCAACAACTCCCAGGCCACCTTGCCCGACGGGCGCGGCGGCAATTATCACGATGACCGCAACTACAACAGCTACGGCTCCACCTTCACCCTGCAACAGCCACTGTTCGACTATGAGGCCTATGCCAACTACCGCAAGGGCGTGGCCCAGGCGCTGTTTGCCGACGAGAGTTTTCGCGACAAAAGCCAGGCGCTGCTGGTGCGGGTGCTGACCTATTACACCCAGGCATTGTTCGCCCAAGACCAGATCGACATTGCCCGCGCGAAGAAAAAAGCCTACGAGCAGCAGTTCCAGCAGAACCAGCACCTGTTCCAGCAGGGAGAGGGCACGCGCACCGACATTCTGGAAGCGGAATCGCGCTATGAGCTGGCGACTGCCGAGGAAATCCAGGCGCTGGATGAGCAAGACGCGTCGCTGCGGGAGCTTGGCGCATTGATAGGTGTGCAGAGCGTCAACATCAATGACTTGGCGCCGTTGAACCCGGGATTTGCCGCCTTCACCCTGACCCCGGCCAACTACGACACCTGGCACGAACTGGCGCTGACCAACAACCCCAACCTGGCCTCGCAACGCCAGTCCGTAGAAGTGGCGCGTTATGAAGTGGAGCGCAACCGCTCGGGGCACCTGCCACGTATCACGGCCTATGCCAGCTCCCGCCAGCAGGAATCCGACAGCGGCAACACCTACAACCAACGCTATGACACCAACACCATCGGCATCGAAGTCAGCATGCCGTTGTATGCCGGTGGTGGCGTCTCGGCGTCCACCCGCCAGGCCAGCCGCGCCATGGAGCAGGCCGAGTACGAACTGGAAGGCAAGACCCGCGAAACCCTGATCGAACTGCGGCGCCAGTTCAGCGCTTGCCTGTCGGGCGTCAGCAAACTGCGGGCGTATCAAAAGGCGCTGACTTCGGCTGAAGCGCTGGTGGTCTCCACCAAGCAAAGCATCCTCGGCGGCGAGCGGGTCAACCTCGATGCGCTGAACGCCGAGCAGCAGCTGTACAGCACCCGCCGCGACCTGGCCCAGGCGCGGTACGACTACCTCATGGCCTGGACCAAATTGCATTACTACGCGGGCAACTTGCGCGACACCGACCTGGCCAAGGTGGATGAGGCGTTTGGCCCCGAACATTAAGCACACCCATAAAAACAACAAGGGATGGTTTAAATGATCACTGATTCACCTCGCTTCAAACCCTTCACCGCAGGCTCCTTGCTGCTGCTGTCAGTGGCAGCCCACGGGCAGTACATCGAAACCGGCAAAGCGGGCGACCCCGCCAGTTGGCGCTCCGCCGAGTTCCAGAGTGACTGGGGCCTGGACCGGATGAAAGCCAACGAGGCCTACGCGAGCGGCATCACCGGCAGTGGCGTGAAGATCGGCGCCCTCGACTCGGGTTTCGACCCCAACCATCCCGAAGCCTCCAAGGACCGCTATCACGCGGTCACCGCCAGCGGCACTTACGTCGATGGCAGCCCGTTCAGCACCACCGGCGCGCTCAACCCCAACAATGACTCCCATGGCACCCACGTCACCGGCACCATGGGTGCGGCCCGTGATGGCGTGGGCATGCACGGCGTGGCGTACAACGCGCAGATCTACGTCGGTAACACCAACGCCAATGACAGCTTCCTGTTTGGCCCCACGCCGGATCCCAAGTACTTCAAGGCGGTGTACAGCGCTCTGGTGGATTCCGGCGTGCGCGCGATCAACAACAGCTGGGGCAGCCAGCCCAAGGGTGTCAGCTACCAGACCCTGGGCGACCTGCATGCTGCCTATGCCCAGCATTACAACCGGAACACCTGGCTGGATGCTGCTGCGGATGTGGCCAAGGCCGGGGTGATCAACGTGTTCAGCGCCGGTAACAGCGGCTACGCCAACGCCAGCGTGCGTTCGGCCTTGCCGTATTTCCAGCCGGAACTGGAGGGCCACTGGCTGGCGGTGTCGGGGCTGGACAAGGCGAATAACCAGAAATACAACCAGTGCGGCATCGCCAAGTACTGGTGCATTTCCACCCCCGGGGCGTTGATCAACAGCACCGTTCCCGACGGCGGTTATGGGGTGAAATCCGGCACCTCGATGTCGGCGCCCCATGCCACGGGCGCATTGGCACTGGTGATGGAACGCTACCCGTACCTGAACAACGAACAGGCCTTGCAGGTGCTGTTGACCACCGCCACTCAGCTCAATGGCGCGGTCACGGATGCACCGACCACCCAGGTCGGCTGGGGCGTGCCGGACCTTGGCCGGGCGATGCACGGGCCCGGGCAATTGCTCGGGCCGATGAATGTCACGTTGGCGGCCGGGCAGGGCGATGTGTGGAGCAATGCGATCTCCGACAAGGCGCTGATCCAGCGTCAGGCCGAAGACAGCGCCGAAACCCTGGCCTGGCAGCAAACCCTGCACGACAAGGGCTGGGAAAACGGCGTGGGCGCCGGCGCGAGTCAGCAGGATCAGACGGACTATGCCGTTGGCACCGCTCGGGCGGCAGCCGCGGCCCAGCGTATCTATGAAGGCAGCCTGACCAAGTCCGGCGCGGGCAGCCTAGTGCTGAGTGGGGATAACACCTACCGTGGCCCGACCACCGTGAATGGCGGTCGGTTGGCGGTGAATGGTTCACTGACGTCGGCAGTGACGGTCAATGACAGCGGCACACTGGGTGGCTCCGGCCGTATCGCGGCGTTGCAAGTGAACAACGGCGGCACCGTGGCGCCGGGCAATTCCGTGGGTACCTTGCAGGTAGCCGGGGACGTGAACCTCGCCGCCGGTTCCACCTATGCGGTCGAACTCACCCCCACCAGCAGCGACCAGATTGTCGCCACCGGCAAGGCAATCCTCGGCGGCGGCACGGTGACCCTGGCCCTGGAAAACAGCCCGACGCTGCTCAGCCAGCAACAGGCCGAGAGCCTGCTGGGGCGTCAGTACAACATCCTCCAGGCGGCGGGCGGGATCCAGGGTCAGTTCGGTGCGGTATTGCCCAACTACCTGTTCCTCGGCGGCACCCTCGACTATGCCGCCAACGGCGTGCAACTGGACATTGCTCGCAGTGATGCGAGCTTTGCCAGTGTCGGCGCCAATCGTAACCAGCGTTCGGTGGCGGCGGCTGCCGAGCAACTGGGCGCGGGCAACCCGGTGTACGAAAGCATCCTGCGTTCGGACTCCGTGGCCGCCGCGCAACAAGGCTTCCAGCAACTGTCGGGGGAAATCTATCCGGCCATCGACACCATGCTGATCAACGATAGTCGCCAACTACGTGATGCCGTCGGCGAGCGCCTGCGCCATACGCCGGTTACCGGTGAAAGCAATGTGTGGGTCAAGGCGCTCGGCAGTTGGGGCAAGACCGACAGCCGCAGCGACACGGCGGGCTACACCACCTCACTGGGTGGCATGCTGGCGGGTGTCGACGGCGCCCTGGACGAGCAGACCCGCGCCGGTCTCGTGGCCGGTTACAGCGACAGCTCGCTGAACATGGGCAGCGGCACTCATTCCTCGGCGTCCATCGACAGCTACCACCTCGGCGCCTATGCCGGGCATGAGCTGGGCAACTGGCGCCTGAGCGTCGGCGGCGCCTACAGCTGGCATCGCGGCGACGTGAAACGTGACTTGCAGTACGGCGAAGTCAGCGGCAAGCAGAAGACCAAGCTGGATGCGCGCAGCGCTCAGGTCTTTACCGAAGCGGCCTACCGCTTGAACTTGCCCTCGGTGGCGCTGGAGCCGTTCGCCAACCTGGCTTACGTGCACCTGGACAACGAACGCTTTCACGAGAAAGGCGACGCTGCCGCGCTGGAGCGTGGCAGTGACAGCCGCGATGCAGTGCTGAGCACCCTGGGCCTACGGGCATCGAAAACCTTGCCCCTCAATGACCGGCAGCAACTGGACGTTTCCGGCTCGTTGGGCTGGCAGCACAGCCTGAGTGCCGTTGAATCCGAAGAGCACCTGGCGTTTGTCGCCGGTGGGCCGTCGTTCGCGGTGCAAAGCTCGCCGTTAATGCGCGATGCAGCGCTGGTGGGTGTCCAGGCCAGCCTGGCGTTGAGCAAAAGCACACGGGTCAACCTCGACTACACGGGCCAACTGGCTGGCCGGGAAAAAATCCAGGGCGTGGGGTTGAGTCTGAACTGGCAATTCTGAGCAGGATCCTGAGGCCGAAGGAGGTCAACTGTGGGAGCGGGCTTGCTCACGAATGCGGTGTGTCAGTCGACGCACCTGTAACTGAGCCACCGCATTCGCGAGCAAGCCCGCTCCCACATTGGGTCGGCGGCGCCTGGGAGAAACGTGATTTATACAAGTGCAATAAAAACTAAGGAAGGTCACCGTGAAAAAAACAAAACGAGGGTTTCAATCCGCCATCCCAACAGGCCCGGGCTACCCGCTCAAGGCCCTGAGCTGCGTGCCATACGGCGCGTTGCTGTGTTGCCTGGCCAGCCTGGGTACCGCCCAGGCCGCACCCTACGTGGAAAGCGGAAAACCGGGGGATGCTGCCAGCTGGCGCAGCAATGAATTCAAAGCCGATTGGGGGCTCGGCGCCGTGCATGCAGACGCTGCTTACGCCGCCGGCTACACCGGCAAGGGCGTGAAGCTGGGGATCTTCGATCAGCCGGTGTATGCCCAGCATCCGGAATTCGCCAGCCCCGGCAAAGTGGTCACAATCGTGACCGAAGGCATTCGCCAATACACCGACCCGTACATCCCGGTGAAGGCCGGGGACGCGTTCCGCTACGACGGCACACCCTCCCTGGGCTCCAACGGCAAACTCGGCAATCACGGGACACACGTGGGCGGGATTGCCGCAGGTAACCGTGACGGCGGGCCGATGCATGGCGTGGCGTTCGACGCGCAGATCATCAGTGCCGAAAACGGTGACCCGGGCCCCGAAGACGGGATCATCCTGGGCAACGACGGCGCGGTCTACAAAGCCGGTTGGGATGCCCTGGTGGCCAGCGGCGCACGCATCATCAACAACAGCTGGGGTATCGGCATCGGTGACCAGTACGCCAAGGGCGGGCGCGATCCGGCGTTCCCCAACTTCACGGTCAATGAAGCCCAGGCGCAGTTCAATAACATCCGGCCGATCCTTGGCACGATCGCAGGCGGCGCTTATCAAGGCGCCATCGATGCCGCCCGCAGCGGCGTGCTGACGATCTTTGCCGCCGGCAACGACTACAACCGCAATAACCCGGACGCGATCTCGGGCCTCGCGTACTTCGTGCCGGAGATCGCGCCCAACTGGCTGTCGGTAGCGGCGCTGCAACAGAACCCCGACACCGCCAGTTCCGACCCGTACGTGATCAGTACTTTTTCCTCGCGCTGCGGTTATGCCGCCAGCTTCTGCGTCGCGGCGCCCGGCACCAAGATCTACAGCTCGGTGATCAACGGCACCACCCTGGAAAACCTGACCACCGACTACGCCAACTTCAACGGCACCTCCATGGCCGCGCCTCATGTGGCCGGCAGTGCGGCGGTGCTGATGGAGCGCTTCCCGTACATGAGTGGCGACCAGATTTCCACGCTGCTGAAAACCACCGCGACCGACCTCGGCGCACCGGGCATCGACTCGCTGTACGGCTGGGGCATGATCAACCTGGGCAAGGCCATCAACGGCCCGGGGATGTTTGTGACGGCTGAGGATATCCCGGCCGAATTTCGTATCGACGGGGCCTACGGCTCCGGTCAATTCGTCGCGGACCTGCCAGGGATTGGCGCCGTGGTGGATGCCGGCAAACCGACCCAGCGCCTGTGCACCGACGTGCATTGCGGGCTGGATGTGTGGAGCAACGACATCGCCGGGCATGGCGGTCTGACCAAGCAGGGCATTGGTGCGCTGGTGCTGACCGGCACCAACACCTACAGCGGCCCGACCCTGGTCAACCAAGGGTTGCTGGCAATCAATGGTTCGATCACCTCTGACGTCACCGTCAGCAACAGCGGTGTAGTGGGCGGTTCAGGGCGCATTGGTTCGCTGACGGCGAACAGCGGCGGTACCGTGGCGCCGGGTAACTCCATCGGCACGCTGAATGTGGCCGGTGATGTGAGCTTTGCGGCGGGCTCCACTTACGCGGTGGAGCTGTCGCAAACCAGCAGTGACCGCATCGTCGCCAGTGGCAAGGCCACCCTCAGCGGCGGCACGGTGACCCTGGCCCTGGAAAACAGCCCGACGCTGCTGACTCAGACCCAGGCCGAAAGCCTGATCGGTCGCCAATACAACATCCTGCAGGCCGCAGGCGGGATCACCGGCAGCTTCGGTTCGGTGCTGCCTAACTACCTGTTTATCGGCGGCACCTTGAACTACGCCGCCAACGGCGTGCAACTGGATGTGGGGCGCAATGCCAACACCTTTGCCAGTGTGGCGGCCACGCCGAACCAACGGTCGGTGGCAACCGCCGCCGAGCAATTGGGCGCGGGCAACGCCGTCTATGAAAGCCTGTTACTGGCGCCGAATGCAGCCTCGGCCCAAGGCGCGTTCCAGCAGCTGTCCGGGGAAATCTACCCGGCGCTGGAAACCGCATTGGTCAATGACAACCGCTACCTGCGCGAAGCCGTGGGCGAGCGTTTGCAGCAAGGGGAAATGGGCGCATCGAGCCAGACCGTCGACAGCCGTGGCAACGTCTGGGTCAAGGCGCTGGGCGCCTGGGGCAAGACCAACAGCGGCAGCGATACGGCGGGCTACACCACCTCCATCGGCGGCATGCTGGCGGGTGTGGACGGCGCGCTGGATGAAGACACCCGCGTGGGCCTGGTGGCGGGGTACAGCGACACGTCGCTGAACATGGGCAGCGACACCCATTCCCGGGCGTCGGTAGACAGCTATCACTTGGGCGCGTACGCCGGGCATGAAATCGGTGCCTTGCGTTTGAGCGGCGGGGCGACCTACAGCTGGCACCGCGCCGATGTGAAGCGTGAGCTGCAATACGGCGAAGTCGCCGGCAAGCAGAAAGCCAAGGTGGATGCCCGCAGCACTCAGGTATTTACCGAAGCGGCGTATCGCTTGAACCTGCAACCCCTGGCCCTGGAACCGTTTGCCAACCTGGCGTATGTGCATCTGGATGCCGACGGGTTTACCGAAAAGGGTGATGCGGCGGCCTTGAAGGGCCGGGATGACAGCCGCGATGTGGTGTTGAGTACCCTGGGTGCTCGAGCACTGAAAACCTTGAATATCAACGACCATCAGCAACTGGAGCTTTCCGGCACCCTGGGCTGGCAGCACAACCTGAGCAGCGTCGACTCCGAGCGCAACCTGGCGTTTGCCTCGGGCGGCCCGTCGTTCTCGGTGGAGAGCTCGTCGATGGTGCGTGATGCGGCATTGGTGGGCGCGCGGGTCAGCCTGGCGCTGAGCAAGGATGCGAAGGTGAATCTGGATTACAACGGCCTGCTGGCCAGCAAAGAGAAAGTCCATGGGGTGGGTTTGAGCCTGGACTGGGCTTTCTAAACACCACCGTTGGAAATGTGGGAGCGGGCTTGCGCGCGAAGGCGGTGTGCCAGTCGGTGGATGGGTTGACTGATCCACCGCTTTCGCGAGCGAGCCCGCTCCCACTTTGATCCGGTTCCAAGCGTTCATTTGTGCAAATTCGGCTTTCTCGACAATTCCAACAAAAGAGAGGCAATACCATGGGTGTTTTCGACTATAAAAACCTCGGGACCGAGGGCTCCAAAGCGTTGTTCGCCGATGCCATGGCGATCACGCTGTACTCCTACCACAACCTGGACAACGGCTTTGCCGTGGGTTATCAGCACAACGGTTTTGGCCTGGGGCTGCCGGCCACGCTGGTGGGTGCGTTGCTGGGCAGCACTGACTCGCAGGGGGTGATTCCGGGGATTCCCTGGAATCCGGACTCGGAAAAAGCCGCCCTCGATGCGGTCAACAAGGCCGGCTGGACGCCCATCAGCGCCAGTACCCTGGGCTATGGCGGCAAGGTGGATGCCCGGGGCACGTTCTTCGGTGAAAAGGCCGGCTACACCACCGCGCAGGTGGAAGTGCTGGGCAAGTACGATGGCGCCGGCAAGCTGCTGGAAATCGGTATTGGTTTTCGCGGGACTTCGGGGCCTCGGGAAACCTTGATCACCGACTCCATTGGCGATCTGGTCAGTGATTTGCTGGCAGCGCTGGGGCCCAAGGATTACGCGAAAAACTACGCCGGCGAAGCCTTTGGCACCTTGCTCAAGGATGTCGCGGCGTATGCCGGCAGTCATGGCCTGACGGGCAAGGATGTGGTGGTCAGCGGCCATAGCCTGGGCGGCCTGGCGGTCAACAGCATGGCCGACTTGAGCGGCAATAAATGGTCTGGGTTCTACAAGGACTCCAACTATGTGGCCTATGCCTCGCCAACCCAGAGCAGCGGCGACAAGGTGCTGAATATCGGTTATGAAAACGACCCGGTGTTTCGCGCGCTGGACGGCTCGTCGTTCAACTTCTCGTCCCTGGGCGTGCATGACAAGCCCCATGAGTCGACGACGGACAATATCGTCAACTTCAACGACCACTACGCGTCGACGCTGTGGAATGTCCTGCCGTTTTCCATCGTCAATGTGCCCACCTGGCTTTCTCATTTGCCCACGGCCTATGGCGATGGCTTGACCCGGGTCCTGGACTCGAAATTCTACGACCTGACCAGCCGGGACTCGACGATTATCGTGGCCAACCTGTCGGACCCGGCCCGGGCCAATACCTGGGTGCAGGACCTCAACCGCAATGCCGAGCCGCACAAGGGCAACACGTTCATTATCGGCAGTGATGGTGATGACCTGATCCAGGGCGGCAAGGGTGTGGATTTCATCGAGGGCGGCAAGGGCAATGACACGATCCGCGACAACAGTGGGCATAACACCTTTCTGTTCGGCGGGCAGTTTGGGCAGGACCGGGTGATTGGTTATCAGCCGACTGACAAGCTGGTGTTCCGGGACGTGGAGGGCAGTGCGGACTGGCGTGACCACGCCAAAGTGGTGGGGGGCGATACGGTGTTGAGTTTTGGCGCGGATTCGGTGACGCTGGTCGGCGTTGGACTAGCCGGGGTTTGGGGCGATGGAATTTCCATCAGCTAAGTAGCGGGCCGCTGTTGTGGCGAGGGAGCAAGCTCCCTCGCCACAGGGTTAATCAGTATCGCAGGTTGGGTTATCTCCAGTAGTGACCGTGGTTCCAGTACGGACGGTGGGGTTGGCCGTACCCGTAGCCGTAATAATGACCCCGCGGCCAATAGCCTCGCGGGCCATAGCCGTAGCCCCAGTGGCCGTAATAGCGCGGGCCGGGAGGAGGGGGCTGCACGATCACCACGCGCGATGGCGCCTGGCGGATGATGATGGTGTCGGCAAACACCGGCGTACTCGCCAGCGCAGCCCACATCAAGGGAATGAGTAGCAGAGTGCGCACCGCTCGGGACATGAATGCCATGGCCATGGTTCTCCGTCATACCGCTTTCGAAGTTGAAGGCGGTTGATCGGTTAAACGCAGGGGCAGGGGGAAATCCTTCGGTGAAATATTGTTTATTTTGCACAAGCCGGCATTAGTGTTGGCAGTGCCGACGCCATCGCAGCCTCGCCAAGGCTCGACAGCTCCCACAGTTTTGTGATCGCTGATGTGGGAGCTGTCGAGCCTTGGCGAGGCTGCGATAGGATCGCTAAGGTGCACCTGGCAAACCGAGTTGTCTGCATCGCGGGCAAGCCCGGCTCCCACAGGGGCGTGCATTGCAAAGAAAAGTGGGAGCCAACGGGCTCCCACTTTTTATTTCTCCTTGATCACGGTCGCGACGTCAGAGGCCTTGACCCGTACATGCTTGCCGGCGATGTCGGTGAATTCGTAGAAACCATCAGCGGTCTTCGCGTTCGGCACGTCCTTGGTCAAATACTGGGTGCCGTTCTGCAACGTCACCACGGTTTGCGTGGAGCAACCGGCCAGTACCAGCAACGTGACCATACTCACCGCCAGACCCAAATTCTTCATGCTCATAACCCTTACCCTGATCCTTCGAAAACCCCGCGCCTGAGCGGTCGGGGGAAACATATTTTATGTGGCTGACAGCCATCTGATCATTATTACGCAAAAAGTTGCGTGCGCCTTTGATCTATTACCGATTGCAACAGCCGCTCAGGGACGGCACTCTGTATGCATAACCAGTGTTTGATCCCGTGCCTGATATGTCCAATCCCCTTGAAGACCCGCTCTATTACCTGCATAACTTCCGCCAGGTGCTCGATTGGCTGGGGCAGCGCTATGCCGATTTACTGGCCCCGGACGAAGAGCATTTCATTCAGCAATTTGACAGCTTGCCGCAGTCGTCCCAGGCCTTGCTGGTGCGCATGGTGATGCGCAAGGGCGCGCATTTCCGGGCCGCCAAGCTCAATTATGTCGAAATCGGCGCGGTGCACGCGGCGGTGATGCCGTTGCTGGAGCAGGGGTGGGTGACAGATCAGTGCCTGTTGTCGTTTAGCGAGCTGTTTGGCCTGTTGCAGAAAGCTGAAATCCTGGCGGCGTTCAAACCCTGGATCGAGCAACCCAGGGCCAAAAAGGCAGATTGGCTGGCGTCGCTGTCAACGCAGTTTTGTGAACCGCGTCACTTCCAGCACTGGTGCCCGGACCTGGCCGATCAGCTTTACAGTCTCACCGTGATGGACCTGTGCGACCGGCTGCGGCTGATGTTCTTCGGCAATCTCTATCAGGACTGGTCGGAGTTTGTGCTGGCGGACCTGGGGATTTTTACCTACGAGAAAGTCGAATTCTGCGCCGAATCCCGTGGATTGCGCAGCCGTGACGACGTGCACGGCTTTCTGTTCCTGCACCAGTGCCAACAGGCTTTTGAAGCGGGTGAGGCACTGGATAACGTGCTGGAACAAATCGCCACCTTGCACACCGACAACCCCTGGCTGGAAAAGCGTCGGGCCAAGCTGTTGTTTCAAGTCGGCCAGTATTGTGAGCGCAGCGCCGAGTTGGCCCTGGCGGAGGCGATCTACCGCAGCTGCACATACCCCGGCGCACGGGCACGGCTGATCCGGGTGCTGGAGCGTCAGGAGGATTTTGCCCAGGCGATGCGGCTGGCCCGTGAAGCACAGCTGGCTCCGGAGAGCGCTGCCGAGCAGCAGCACCTGCTGCGTGTGATCCCCAGGCTGCGGCGCAAACTCGGCGAGCCGGCGATGCCCAAGGTAAAGCCCCGGGCTATCGTGCGCCTGGACCTTGAGCTGCCGGCACCGGACCCGTTGATGTCGGTGGAGTATTGCGTGCAGGCCCACTTGAGCGACCACGGTGCGCCAGTGCATTACGTCGAGAACACGCTGATCAATTCGTTGTTTGGACTGCTGTGCTGGCCGGCGATTTTTGCGCCGTTGCCGGGGTCGTTTTTCCACCCGTTCCAGCGTGGTCCCGTGGACCTGCACAGCGAAGACTTTCATCAGCGGCGAGCCGAGCTGTTCGCCGAGTGCCTGGGCCAACTGGACGATGAGCGCTACAAGCACGCCATTCGCCAGCGTTACGTCGACAAATGGGGCATTCAGTCACCCTTCGTGTTCTGGAACGTACTCAGCGAAGAATTGCTCGACCAGGCCCTCGACTGCCTGCCCGCCGCGCACCTGCGTCACTGGTTCGAGCGCCTGCTGCTGGATATCCGTGCCAACCGCGCCGGCATGCCCGACCTGATCCAGTTCTGGCCCGAGGAAAAAACCTACCGCATGATCGAAGTCAAAGGCCCCGGCGATCGCCTGCAAGACAACCAGCTGCGCTGGCTGGAGTTCTGCGGCGAACACCAGATGCCCGTGACCGTCTGTTATGTGCGCTGGGCGGAGCAGGCGGCTTGAGTTACAGCGTCGCGGTGCGTGCGTTGTGTGAATTCACCGCCAAGGTCGGCGACCTCGACCTGCGTTTTACCCCGTCTCCCAGCGCCCAAGAAGGGATTGTCGGCCACCGCACCGTGGCTTCGCGGCGCAGCGCCCACTACCAGAATGAAGTCGCGCTGGAAGGTGAATACCAGCAGTTGAAAGTCCGGGGCAGGGCGGATGGCTACGACCCGGACCGCAACCAGCTGGAAGAGGTGAAAACCTATCGCGGCGACCTCGACAAGCAGCCGGCCAACCATCGGCAGCTGCACTGGGCCCAGGTCAAGGTCTACGGCTGGTTGATGTGCCAGAAGCTCGGGTTGTCGGAGATTGTCCTGGCGCTGGTGTACTTCGACATTGTTGGCGAGCACGAAACGCTGCTCAGCCAACGCTTTCAGGCGGACGACCTGCAGGCTTTCTTCCGTCAGCAATGCGCGCTGTTCCTCGGCTGGGCCGAACAGGAAATGTACCAGCGCGAAGCCCGCAACGCCGCAGCAACTGCGCTGGGCTTTCCCCATGCAGCGTTTCGTCCCGGCCAGCGGCCACTCGCGGAAACGGTCTACAAGGCCGTCAGCACCGGTCGCTGCCTGATGGCCCAGGCGCCCACCGGTATCGGCAAGACCGTCGGCACTATTTTCCCGATGCTCAAGGCCCTGGCCCCCCAGCAACTGGACAAGGTGTTCTTCCTTACGGCCAAGACCCCGGGCCGAAAATTGGCGCTGGATGCCGCGCAAGTGCTGTATGACAGCAGCCCGGATTTGCCGCTGCGGGTACTGGAGCTGGTAGCCCGGGACAAGGCCTGCGAGCATCTCGACAAAGCCTGTCACGGCGACTCGTGCCCACTGGCCAAGGGTTTTTACGACCGCTTGCCGGCTGCCCGTGAAGCCGCATCTCGCGTGCGGCTGCTGGACCAGCGCAACCTGCGGGAAGTCGCCCTGGCCCATGGCGTCTGCCCCTATTACCTGAGCCAGGAAATGGCGCGCTGGAGCGATGTGGTGGTCGCCGACTACAACTACTACTTCGACTTCGGCGCCATGCTGTTCGGCCTGGCGCAGCTCAACCAGTGGCGGGTCGCAGTGCTGGTGGACGAGGCCCATAACCTGGTGGACCGAGGTCGTTCGATGTACAGCGCAGCCCTCGACCAATACACCCTCAAGACCCTGCGGGAGATCGCGCCCGAGCCGCTGAAGAAGCCCCTCCAGCGCCTGAACCGTGAGTGGAATGCCTTGCACAAGGAACAAGTGGCGCCGTATCAGGCCTACGCCCAGAAACCCGACAAACTGCTGCACGCCTTGAGCCTGTGCACCAGCGCCATGGGCGAGTATTTCAACGACCATCCCGAAGCGCTCAATGGCGAGCTGCAAGCCTTCTACTTCGAGGCCTTGCAGTTTGCCAAGGTCGCCGAACTGTTCAACGAACACTTCATCTTCGACATCAGCAAGCGCGAACACAGCGGCAAGCGCAGCTCATCGAACCTGTGCCTGCGCAACGTGGTGCCTGCCGAATTCATTCGGCCACGGCTGACGGCAGCCCGCAGCAGCGTGCTGTTTTCCGCGACCTTGAGCCCTCGGCATTACTACGCGGATTTGCTGGGAATGCCGCCGGACACGGCCTGGGTCGATGTGGAATCGCCGTTCAAGGCCGAGCAGTTGCAGGTGCATATCGTCGACCGGATCTCCACCCGGTTTGTGCATCGACAGGCGTCACTGGAGCCCATCGTCGAGCTGATCGCAGCGCAGTTTGCGCAGCAGCCGGGCAACTACCTGGCGTTCTTCAGCAGCTTCGATTATCTGCAGCAAGTGGCGCAATTGCTTGCCGAGCGACACCCGCACATCACCCTGTGGCAGCAGTCACGGGGCATGGCCGAGGCCGAACGTCAGGGATTTCTCGACCAGTTCACCCAGCACAGCCAGGGCATCGGTTTTGCCGTGCTCGGCGGCGCATTCGGCGAAGGCATCGACCTGCCGGGAACCCGCCTGATCGGTGCATTTATCGCCACCCTGGGCCTGGCGCAACTCAACCCGGTGAATGAGCAGCTCAAACTGCGGATGGGCGCGATCTTCGGTGCCGGTTACGACTACACCTACTTGTACCCTGGCATCCAAAAGGTGGTGCAGGCCGCGGGGCGGGTGATTCGCAGCCAGCAGGACCGGGGCGTGGTGATGCTGATCGATGACCGCTTTGGTGAAGCGCGGGTGCGGCAGCTATTGCCGCGCTGGTGGTCGATCACTTCGGCGGATACACCGCATCCCGTAACTGGTGGGTGAACAGACCGGACATGCCTTCGTAGGCCGTATTGGTCAGTGCAACCACCGTGAGCTTTTGCTGCGGGTCGACAAACCAGCTGTGACCGTAGGCGCCGCCCCACTCAAAGGTGCCCCGGGATTGCGGCGTGCCCGTCAGCGCGGGCTCATTCAGCACCGCCCAGCCATAACCGAAGCCCCAACCCGGGTCCTGGGTTTGCACCATGGCGCCGACGTGATCGGTGACCATCAACTGCACGCTGTGTGCGGACAGGATCGGTGCGCCGCCCTGGCGAATGGTTTCCAGGAACCGCGCAACGTCACCTGCCGTCCCGGCCATGCCAGCGCCGCCGGAAGGGTAGGCATGGGGATCAAGTATCCGCCGCACATCAAACAGCGCAGTGCTGTTGCCCGAGGTGATGGTGGCCTTGTCGACCATGCGCAGCGGCTGCGGTGATCCATCCTGATAGGCGGCGGACAGGCGTTTTATATCCGTCACGGAAAACCCGGTATCGGTTAGTCCCAGCGGTCCGGTGACTGACTCGCGCATCAATACCGGCAGGCTCTGGCCCGACGCTTGTTCCAGTACCGCACCCAGCACATCGGTGGCCATCGAGTATTGCCAACCTTTGCCCGGCGGGTAACTCAGGGGCACGCTGGCGATGCGCTTCAGATTCTCGGCAAAGCTGATCTCGGGCTCGCCCAAACCATCGGAAACCCCGGCGGTGCGGTAGGGACCGCGGGTACTTTCCAGGAATCCATAGCTCAGGCCTGCGGTGTGGTTAAGCAACTGGCTGACGGTGATCACCGGTGTGGTGCCATCCGCCAGCTTGGGATTGAAGTCAGGAAGCCAGCGGCTGACCGGATCGTCAAGGCCCAAGCGACCTTGTTCCACCAGGTGCATCGCGGCGGCGGAGACCAGCGGTTTGGTCACCGATGCCAGGCGAAAGATCGTGTCCTCTGTCATCGGGCGCCCGGCTTCGCGGTCCGCCAGGCCGGCAGCACGGTGATACACGAGCTGCCCGTCCCGCAGCACCAGCACCACGGTGCCCACCAGGCGCTGGTCGGCAATGGCGCTGTCGACCACCGCATCCACCCGCTTGGCGAGCAGCGGGTCCGGGCTGTCGGCGCAGGCGAGGGTGGCGCAGAGGGAGGCGGCAAGGGGCACGAGGTAGCTGGCAGGAGGCTGCATGGTTCAGGTCGCTCATTGGCAGTGCATGACTGCCAAATATGAACGCCAGGGGCCCGGACTACAACGTGACATTGCACAACTGTTGACTCAGTGCCCATAAGCGTTCGGCCTGCTCCGGGTCGACCGCCCAGGGCCATACGCCGTTACGGCGGGTGTCATCCTGCGACCAAGCGGCCACGTCGCAATCTTCGCAGTAGAGTCCGCCCATACCCTCCAGTTGCGGGCTGACAGCGCACCACAACGACGTCGCGGCGCCTTGCTCGGGGCTCTTGTAGTGACTGGCGGGGCGGATATTGCCGTGCTCATCCAGTGCGCCGACGAATGCCAGGTCGTCCTTGTCCAGATAGCGGATCAAGTCGGTGAGGATTTCCCCCGGGTGCACGGAAAATGCGCGCACGTGCTCTGCTTTACCTCGTCGGTCCAGTGCTACCGCGAATAGTGCGTTGGCGGTTTTTGATTGGCCGTAGGCGAGCCACTTGTCATAGGGGCGGTGTTCAAATTGCGGGTCATCGAAATGCACGGGGCTGAGACGATGGCCGAGGGACGATACCGAAACCACGCGTGCGCCATTCGCCTCACGCAGCGCCGGCCACAACCGGGCGGTTAGCTGGAAGTGGCCCAGGTGGTTGGTGGCGAACTGCGCTTCGAGACCTCGCGCATCCCGTTGCAGGGGGGTGGCCATGATTCCGGCGCTATTGATCAGAAGGTTCAATGCCCGGCCGCTGGCGAGGAAGTTTTCGGCAAAACGGTCGATGGAAATCGGGTCGAGTAAATCCAGGCTGGCGTGTTCAACACCGATGATGCCCGAGAGGTTGCGTTCGGCCTTTTCAGGATCCCGGGCGGGAACGATCACCTGCGCACCCGCGTCGACCAACACGCGCACCGTTTCCAGGCCAATGCCCGAATAGCCACCGGTGACAATCACCGTCTTGCCTCGCAAATCGCTACCCGCCAAGGCTTGCTGGGCGGTGGTGCCGGCATCGAAGCCGCTGCCAATTGGGGTTTGTTTGTCAGCCATGAAAGATCTCCTTATGGGAGGCCTAGGGTCTCTCGCTGGAGCCCGGACGCGGAATGCCCTAGAGTCCGTGTTTCTGTCGCGATCGTCCGGAGCTTTTTCATGGATACCCTTTCCGATGTGCTGGCACTGTTAAAAAGCCATCGCTCGACCTTCGCCGGCCTGAAGGCTGGAGGCGCCTGGGCCATCAACTTTGCGGCGCCGGATGGCATCAAGTTCAACGCGGTGGTGGAGGGCAGTTGCTGGCTGGAAGTGGAAGGGCTGGCGGTACCGATACGCTTGTATGAGGGGGATTGTTTCCTGTTGACCCAGGCTCGCCCGTGGAGGCTGTCCAGCAATCTGTCCCCTGAAGGACTCGATGCACGTGAGGTGTATGCCGATGCGGTGGGAGGCATCGCCACGGTGGGTGCCACGGTGGATCTGTTCCTGATCGCCGGACGATTTATCTACGGGGATGACGCCCGACTGTTGCTGGCCAGCCTGCCGCCGGTGCTGCGGGTGAGCGCCAACTCCGAACAGGCCGCCGTATTGCGCTGGTGCCTGGACCGCCTGGCCAGGGAATACGCGAGTCCGTTACAGGGCGCGGCGCTGATGACCGAGCATTTGGCGCAAATGATGTTGGTGCAGATCCTGCGGCTTTATCAATCTTCCATGGGCGCGCATACCACTGGCTGGTTGGGAGCGTTGACCGACCCAAGGCTGGCTCCGGTGCTGCGGGAACTTCACGCAGCACCCGCCCGGCGCTGGACGTTGAGTGAAATGGCCGTGCTTGCGAGCCAATCCCGCTCCACCTTTGCCTTGCACTTCAAACAACGGGTGGGGTTGGCGCCACAGGAATACCTGACCCGGTGGCGCATGCACCTGGCAGTGCAGGCCTTGAAGGCCAGCGACAACAGCGTGTCCACGATCGGCCAGGCCCTGGGTTATCAGTCAGACAGCGCCTTCAGCAATGCCTTCAAGCGTGTGATGGCCTGTTCTCCCCGAGAGTATCGCGAGCGAACTGCATAAACCGTATTACCTCATTTCCCACACCTGCAGCTTCGAGTAACGGGGGAGCTGTCCGTTGCGATCGAGGCTGTAATACACCTTCACGATTTCGCCTGTTTGAAGACCATCCACTGATATGGTGACGCGCAGCGCCTGGCCGGCCGTGTCTGCGTTCAGGGTGGTGGTTACGGTAGTTCTCGACTGGTTGGCGATCCATTGCAAGGTCACGGTGTCGCCGGGTGCGGTCTCGGTGAACGGTACGATGACCGTCACTTGGTGCTCGCCTTGCGCATGCTCAACCTGCGCCTGGGGTAGACGACTGACGGGTTCGCCCACCTGCAATTCCAGGCGAAGGGACTCATGAGCGGGCAAGGGGGCAATGCGTTCGTAAAACAGTTCGGTGAGCTGGTTAGCCAGCTTTTTGAGTTGCGCTCCATCCACCGTCAACACGATGGTGCGATCTTCCGGAATCTCGTCCAGCGTGTGTTCCTGGGTGTAGATCGTTGTATCTGCCTCCCATACCAGGCGCATCTGCATCGGTGCATCCCAGCCAGCGGGCGCAGTGAACACCACGGTGGCCTTGGCGATGTTCGGGTCCAGACGGCCCCCTTCCGCCTCCAGAACCTGGGGTGCCGACCATGGACTACCTGCGCCGCGCGCACCGATCCGGGTGGTTCTCGATGGCAGTTCCCGTTCGAGAGAGGGCGGCTCGTTCAGTACGGCGTCGAGGTCGACATTAACCCACGTGATGGGTGACCAATTAGTGTCCGAGTCAGGGTCCATATTCACGGCCGGGTAATTGCCGACGGCATCGATTACCTGCATTGCTACCGAGATATGCGGGCTGCTTCCTGCGTCCAGGACGACCTCCGTGGGCACTTTAATTGAAAAAGGTCTGCCCAACTCAGGCGTCCTCACCACATGAGAAAAACCTTGAGAACCCCAGACGATATTGCAGGTATCGAACTCCGCCATGTTGAGGTAAGGCTGGACATCAAGAATGATGCCCAGCACTGCCCTGTGACGAGTCACCACCTCGCCCGCCTGCAAGTCGGGGGGCATTCTAAATACGAAGCCCTGATGGCCCACGGTATCCGGGTCTGGATCGCGCCCACCGGGACGGTCCAGTTTGATCCGCACCTTCAGGTCATTTGACTCCACCGGGCCTTCGCGAGGTTCCTGAACAGTGCAATACGGGTGGGCCCACGTTGGTAGGACGTTGTGTTTGTCCACCCTGAGGGAAATTCTCGGGGCGTTCTGGTTCCCACTGTTTATGACCACGTAATCTTCCGGGACCGGGCCATCCCAATAGAGAAATATCTCGGTGCCGAGCGCGTACGTGCGCTCTGGGTAAAGCGTCGGCCTCACATCATGCTCCACATGCCGAAGGCCCAGGCCGCCGCTGGATTGGGTGGCGGCTTCATCTTCCGGGATCGGCGGCGTCAGGTTGTGGATGACAAGTTCGGGTTTATCGTCGGCACGGGGGCCGCCCGCGTCTTTTTTGGGCGCACGAGACATGGTGAAACCTCCACGGTATAGGGGCTGCAATCAATTCGGCAGGTTCTCATCGTCAACCGTATGCCTGCGTGCTATCCGCACCGTCGTCACGCCGGAGTAACGCTGCGGTGTCCCGCCCAGATTGACCAGCCAATAGACTTTTACGATGCGGTTGAGGTTATCCAGTACAAATTTTGCCGGCACCTTGACCCGTGCCTCACCTGGGGTATTGGCACGCACCAGCATTTCGATACGGTTGCCCGGGCCGAACCAGTGCAAGCGGATATCCCGGCCAAGCGGCGGGTTGGGAAGGGTGACCCACACGCCGTCTGGCACCAGATCCGGGTCAAGCCGGTGGCCGATGACTCTTTCCACCACGGGTGCCGCCATGGGCGCCCAACGCTCGCCTACCAGCAGGTTTTTACGCGCTGATTGCCCCAGCAACCGAGGGATGGCGCGGCTATCGGTGGCTTCGTAGTACATCACCGAAGGCCGTCCCTCAAAACGCTTGGTCTGGGCGCCTGGCACATGAAACTCAAGCACATTGTGCTCCGGACGCTCGCCGGCACTGCGGCTGAACCGGTACTCCACGGCACCCTCCGGGTCGGGTACCAGCCAGACCAGGGTGATCAGGTCTGTGGGTTTCCAGCTTTCCTGATAAGGCACGTAGGCGTAACCATCAAAAGGTACGGGTTGCACATGGGCGAAGGGTTGCACCTCGTTCATGTACGGCGCAGTCCATGGTGCGACCACGCCCTGAACCGTTACGTAGTCGGCGACCGAGTGAAAGGTTATGCCTTCGATAAATTTGTGAAGTGTGTATTGCACCTTGGCGTGGCCCTGGACCAGCTTCGCCACCAGCTCATGGCTTATCGGGAACTCAAATAATTTGTTGCTTTGGTCTATCCGCGTTTTCTCGCCATAGGTGACTGGATTTCCATGGGCGTCGGTGCCCTGGAAGAAAAACTCCAGCGTGTCGTTAGGCGAGAAGTAGTTGGGGTCGGCGTAGACATTCGCCGTAATCGATTTTCCCTCAAGTTTCGCCAGATCGATCACCCGGGTTTGCGGGTCGGCCTCGTTGATAAACGGCGCATACAGGAAGTCGTCCCGGGCAAACACCCTTACTTCACTGGCTGCCGACCAGGGTGCAGCAGGATCGGAATCGTTTCCGGTGTGCCCACGCACCTGAAACTGCACGTTCAGCCGATCACTATCGCCAGCGGCGATAATTGTGTCGTAGGGCACCACCAGGATGATGGAGCGCCGCAAGTCTTTTTCACTGACCGAATGGGTCACTTGCTGATCACCCCAGCACAGCAACAAGCGGTCCCCGACTGCAATGAATGGGTAGGGCAGCACTTCGACTTCGATACCCTCGCGGGCGCGCTTGTTGCTGACGCCGTTAACCATCACGTCGGCAGGCAGTTTAAAAACCAACCCCTGGTGCCCCGGCGTCGTTACGTCGGGGTCGAGGCCGCCAGGCATGTTCAGGTCAACCCGCAGGCGCAGGGTCTGGGTCGACTCGCCGGTGAGGTTGTTCCGGCATACCAGTGGGTCAATCAACAGCGGCCTGATACTGGCCACCGGCAGTAGCAGCGGTAGCCGCGCCTGTTGCAAGTCGCCAGGTTGGACAAAGGTATGAGCCACCGGTATCAGCGGGTCATTGCTGAACAATTCGAGTAAATCACCATTGGCCATCCTTGAGGACGTGTGCACGTAAACCACTTGGGGCGTCTGGATATTTCGAAGGCCCAGGCTACCGTCAATGCCCACGTCACCGGCACTGGCTGGAAACAACCCTGGCACCTCAAGGCTACCCAATTCAGCAGTGGGTTGGGGTACGTCTGTAATGACTGTGGACATCGCAATGACTCCTTTCTGGATGGCCCCATTTGAGGGGGAGAGCAGAGGCGAGCGTTACGCCAACCTGAAACGTATTTCACCGATTTCATAGTCATTGCCTTGCGCAGAGACTTGATGGCTATCGATGAAAAGAGTTATTGAGGACCCCACAGGTGCCACGGGACCTGAGAGGGTGCGCCAGCTATCCATGTTGCTGATCTGAGTCGCACTAACCACCTGGCCTTGCGAAGAGCGCAGACCAATGGACGGGAGCGTGAAACGGCCGTCAAATCTTCTCACCTGAATGCTGAATATGTAGGCAGAGCCAGGTCGAAGGTTGCCAAACGTCTGGCTGAAAATGACCCCGGCTTTGTTATTTGCTCCGTAGGTGTAGTTATAAAAAGTTGTATAGGTGCCCCAGTCCACAAACCGCCGATCGCGCATATCACTGAGCGCTGCACCGAATGCCCAGCCATTCTGGTTGCTGTTGCGGAAGTTGGTGATGTGGTCGAACCCGGGGCGAATCAGCAACACCCGAATCAGCGAAAAGCGCCGGGGGACATTCGCCCGGGCGAGGTCGTATCTGATCCTCACGGATCGATTCAGGTTTTCACTGACAAACCGCCTCTGAATTGGAATCTGCAGCGACCTTCCTGCCTGGGCTGCGCTGACGGTAACCACGGCGGACGTATCCGACACATCACCGTCCCAGATCAAGGTAATGACGTCATTTTCCAACGTATCGGTAACCGGCAGCGTGACAGTCACCTGGGCGCCAACATCATCTGGGTTCAGATAATCCCCCGAGGTTCCGCTGACGATCACAGCGGGCAATGTTCTTGTCGGCTCTCCCACCTGAAGTTGCATTCGCAGCGACGGACGATGGGGCGTGCGATCAATACGCTCGTAATACACCTCGACGGGCAAGGTATTAAAACGTTGGACTTGTGCGCTCGGCACCGTATAGCTCAATCGCCGGTCTACAGGAATGGCCTCCAGAAATATCTCATCAGAGAAGTTGACCCCGGGGGCGACCCAGACCACGCGAATTCGAGTGCCCGGTGTCCAACCATCCTGCGCACTGAATCTCATCGTCGCAATTGAGTTGGCGTCGATCTGTCCGTTAGGTGCCTGGTCAATGGTCGGAGCCGGCCATTCGATCAATTGCCCGATAACCTGTACACGCACTTTTCGTGACGGGTACCAGGTATTGGTCACGATCTTGTACACCTCGTAATACATGATCGCGATACCGCCCGCGATGACCCTAAGCAACTCATTCTCGACTTCGAACTCCATCAAGTGATTTTTGCGGTCGACGAATCTGGTTTCCGTATGAAAGAAGGGTATGTTTTGTATGTCGCGGCCCTGCCACTCAAACCTCACCGTGTCACCCACCTCAAAAAAATCCGGGTCGGTCCACAGATAAATCAATTGCGCCGCTCCTCCGAGTTCTTCCATGTCAACGATCTCCCCTGGCTGCTCAAGCCAAGGCCCTCGCGGCCGTGGGACTCCAAGGTTGACGTTGACCCGACTGATTTCGGACCAGTTGGCGTCGGTATTGGGGGCAGGGTAGTTACCGCCCATGTCGATGATCTGCATCGCCACCGGCAGCGTGTCTTCGTAGTCGTCATGCCTGATCACGTCTGCGGTGACGACGACGTCAAACGAGCGCATCACCTCCTTTTCTGAAACGACGTAAGGGACTATTTGGGAACCCCAGGCAATCAAACAGGTGTCACCCGCTGCCATGTTTTCGTAGGGTTCCACCCTAAGCGCTACACCTCGATTGGCTCTGATCTGATCCACATGACTGCCGGCGGCCAGGTCTTCAGGCAGGAAAAACACCAGGCCTTGGTTGCCTGGGGTATCCGGGTCCGGATCCGGGTCTCCAGGGCGGTCACGCTTGACGCGTAGCCTTAAAGGTTCGGTTTTGGACGCGTTGCCGCTGGGGCGCCGAATGATGCAGTAGACTTCGGCCCAATCCGCCAGGATCAGTTCTTTAGGGGCTATGAGTTCGAAATGTCGGTTTCCCTGGTTCTCAGGTTGGATGACGATGTAGTACACCGGTAGTACGGGATCGCTCCAGTGGAGGTAGATCTGGGTGTTTAACGGCAGTACCGCCGGAGGCACCAGCACCACCACCAGGTCGTGTTCGACATGCCGCAGGCCGATGCCGCCGTCATAGTCGCCAAAGCCTTTGAGCGGTGGGTACAGGTCATCGATAAATACCGGACCAATCATGTCGTATTCTTCGTCATCGAGCGGATGCTCGGAATCTACTTCCGGTGCACGAGACATTGGGCAACCTCCAGCGTCGAACGGGCGCTTTTAATAGTCAAAACCAGGTTCAAACCTCTGCGGCCGGTGGGCCAATCTGGACTACTTGGCGATCGGATTCGTTTATGTCCGCGGTGGCGTTCAGATATTGTTCCGGCTCATAGACGTAATAGAGCTCAGGGGTAAGGCGGTTGAACTTCAAGAGCTCGCTGTAGGGAATCAGGCGCCTGATCGGTATGCCTTCCGGCACATTGCCGACGGTAAACCGGTCGGTATACAGGGTGACCTCATTACTACCCGGCAACACGTGACGCAGTATCAGCTCGATTTTGTCCGTGGGGTTGCGCCATGGGTACCACGGGATCTCCACGGCACCGCCCTCCCTGGGAATGGGGTTGAGCACATGGTTGGTGTGGTTCAGGAAGAACGGTGCACTTAGCTTCACAATCGCATCCACCACCTGTGCGGTCGCAAACTTCGAATACCGCGTAGGCACACCTGTCTTGAGCAGCAGGTAGCTGATTTCCACTCTGCCGCCAGCACAGGCGCGTACCTTTTCATTGGGTATGAAGAAGTCTTCCGCTCTGCCGGCAAACTCAATGGTGATGTACTTTTCCTCCAATACAACGCCCCCCAGCTTCGGATAACCACGGTAGGTCACGTGGTAGGTATGACCTGCGGGGCCTTGAAAAGGGGGCAGGTAAAGCTGTATATGCAAAGGCTGGCCATTCAGCCGCTCAAGGTCGATGAAACCTTCAACATCCTGGGTATTGAAAATAGGTGCAGCCAGGGTGTCGCGATCAAGGTCTATCAGCACCGGAATGTTCCGCGAACGCGGCGTGGAAACATTCCCGACCAAGTCAGCCACGCTGAAACTCACCAACCGGTTGGTGCCGTTACCGGCCTCGACAATACCGTCACGGCTGATTGCGATCTCTGTCTGTTTGCCGACACCCGAAACCTGCTGACGCGGCGCATTGTAGTTGCCGAACTTCAGCGCGATCAGGTCTCCGCTATCCATATTCGGATAGGGATCGACGGTGACCGTCACCAGCCTGGATTGAAACTCTCTGATTTCGAGGTAGTTAGGCTTGAAGTTGAGTTCGGAGTGGCCTGGGATAATTTGATTTTTGTCGGCGCCTGCCGGTTGGGTTCTTTTGATTCGTACGTCCAAGGGATTGGAGGTGTCGGAGTCCGGGCCGCCTTCATAGTGCACCACGTAGCCCAGCGTCACGCTCCCTTCGGGAAGGCTGCTGTCGGGAATGGCAAACGCGAAGCTGTTGTCCGTCTCTTCTCCCGGCATCAACGTTTTTTCCGCCAGGACGTTCAAGCCTGGCATCGAAACAACCTGGATTTTATCCTTGGGCTTCGCCGACCAGGTTTTGTACACGATCACGGTCAGGCCATGAGTCAGTAGCCGTAGAGGGATCCCGCCAGCATAGTTAGCAAACCCCGGTGACATGCCAGGGATGAACAATTGATCCAGAAACTTGGGTTTAGCCGCGGATGTCTTGGCTTTTTTGGTCGGCATGGCGTTCTCCGGTCTGGCAGTGGGTACGTGATACAGGAATCGCTCCTGAGTTTTTGGATTATCAAATACCGGTCGTGGATAGCTTGGCTACTGTCAGAATTAACAGGTTCCGACGGATGGTATTAACCGATTTGCACGCGCTGGCGCACAGACTCGTTCAAGTCCAGGGAGCGAGCCCTGACCTGCGCGGACTCATACACGTAATAAAGCTCAGGGCTGAAACCCTCGAATCGTTCAAGGTCCTTGCGATAGATCAAACGCCTGATGGGCGCGCCATCGGCCCACGCTGTGCCCACGACACGCGGCTCGCTGAACACAATGGTTTCGTTGAGCGATTTCACGTACCGCAGGATCACGGTGATGCTGTCTGTGGGCTTGCACCATGGGTACCAGGGGATACTCACGATGGCCGAATCGGGTATGGGCGCCACGACGTGCCCTGGGTAGCGTTCAAAAAACGCAGCCGCCAGGCGCACCACCGACCCCCTCACGCGGGCGAAGGTTTTTTGCGACACCAGGTCTGACGGTTCCGTGCGCTTGCGCAGGACGAAGCTGGTTTCAATCTTGCCCCCGGCGGCGGCGCGGACCACGCTGTAGGGCACCGGGTGATTGACGGGCACCCCGGCCCTGACAATCTCTTCAAACCCCCGGTAGGTGACCACGCCGCCTAATGGTGGGTAGGCGCGGAACGAGATGTCATACAGGTCTCCCGGTTTGCCAACCTGGGCAGTGGTGTACAGCTCGAGTTGCAGGCTCTCGCCGTTGAGCCGGTCCGGGTCGATGTAGCCCAACGGGTCATCGGTGATGATGGCCGGGCCGTCGGGTTTTGCGCCGGCCAGGTCGACAACCACCTCAAGGTACCTGGAGCTTTGTACGGAAGGATTGCCGACCAGGTCGACCGGATAAAAGTTGACCAACAAGCCATAGCTGTCGCCCGCCTCGACAATCTGCGCATGGCTGATGGAGATGTGGGTCTGCTGCCCGACGCCCTCGACCGGCTGCAAGAGGGTCAAGCCCCCCCACTGGAAGTGGATGACGTCTTGCGCATGCATGTTCGGGTAAGGCTCGATGGTCGCGATAACGCCCCGGGCGGCTTCGGGTGGGTAGATTTGCAGGGCGGAGAGGCTGAATGAGAGCGCTGGGTGTCCTTCCGGCAGGTGACCGCTGTCCGGGCCGCCGGGTAAATCGGTTTTGATCAGCACATTCAGGGGCAAGGAAAGCTGACCAGGAACTCCGCCGGCACGATGCAACACGTAGCCCAGCTTGAATTCACCGTCGGGCAGGTTTTTTTGCGGCAAGCTAAAGAAAAAATGCGCTTGCAACTCATCCCCAGGCTCCAGTTGTTTGATGGCCATTGCCCGGATGTTCAAGGGGTCTATTTGTTCGCCAACCGTGATCATGTCTCCTGGCTGGGCACCCCAACTGTTGTTGACCTGTGCCGTCAGCCCGGACGCAAACAACCACTCGGGTAACCCGCCGTCATAGCCGGGAACGTTCTGGGTCATGCCGGGAATAACCAGACGCTCAAGGGCCTCGGGCACATTCGACGGGGTGAGCGATGCAGTGTGGCTTTGGCTGGGCACGGTCAATCTCCTGTTCGGACGACGGCGCACCTTGAGCGAAATGGGTGCGCCTTTTGGAGATATCAAATACCCCTGAAATGCGCCTGGCTACTGTCAGAATTCACAGGTAGCGATTAGCCACCTGTGAATTCTGACAGTAGCCACATCGCGTCCATAAGTATTGGATGGGATCAGCGCCCAACGGCGACTCAACGAGGACTTTCATCATGCCCATGCATCGCCCATCCGCCGACCTCCTGCCTCCCGTCGACATTCCACTGCTTCAGCCGCCCATTCCCGACGATATCGAGGCCGCCGATGGTGGCATCGGCCTGCGGCATATCGAACACCCGCTGCTGGTGCACATGGCGCGCCCGGAAAATACGCCGCCCGGCACGGTGTTCGAGCTGTACTGGGGCGACCCGCAGTGGCCGGTCGCGGGCAACTTTATCCGCGAGGACGATGAGGACCTGACGCGCATCCCGTTCATCGTACCCGTGGACCACCTCCTCGAGGCGTGGGCCGATCCGGTGTATGCCAAAGTCATTCGCAGCAGCGGCAATAGCGACGAAACCGAACGCCTGCGGCTACGGGTCAACCTGCAGCGTCCTGGTGGGCGTGATCCCGATGACGAAACGCCGGGGCATCAGCGCCTGGTCTACGAACTGCCTCCGGATGTGCTGATCGATGGCGTCGACGACACCCGCGCCGCGCAGGGCGTCGAGATCGTGTTTCGGCATTGGGAAAACATGGCGCCTTATGACCTGCTGATTCTGGTTTGGGGTTCCGAGCGAATCGAACACCGAGTCCAGCCTGACGAGGTGAACACCGACATCCGCCTCACCGTCGACTACGCAAACATCGGCGCCGCCGGTAACGGCGAAGCGATTCCTGTGGGTTTTCAGGTGGAGGGAGCGACCGGCAATTATCCGGATGAATGGGCGCGCTGGTCGCCGATAACCTGGGTGGACGTGTACCTCGATACGGAGCGCCCAGAGGCCCCTTGGCTGACGTTCCCCGAGACTGAGCGGGACATCGAACTGGAGCAATTGGGTGGCCAGGCGGTAAGGGTGGGTGCGCGCGTCAGCAGCGCGGACGCCCGTGCGTATTCGGTCGTCACGCTGGTGTGGGCGGGTACTGACAATGAGGGCGTTGCAGTGCCGCATCTGGAGAGTCAAAACCTGTCCGGTGGCAAGGCCTATTACTTCAATATCGAGCATGCCCTGGTGGCTGCACTGGCCAAGGGGACGGCGTACGCTTATTACCTGCTCCAGGGCGACGGATTGCCGGATAAACGCTCATACAACCGCCACCTGAGGATCCTGGGTGATGTAGTCAAATGGCCTGCTCCGACCATCGATCAACTGATCGGTGATTACCTTGAACCAGACCTGCCTGAGGCCACGGTGCGGTTTCCTGCCCAGGCGAGTTGGCCTGACGGCGCATTTCTGGACGTGATGGTGGTTGCGGAGGGGGTAGGGAGCCCCATTGTGCGTAGGATAGGCGCGCCGGTTGGCAACATCCCGATCACGCCCGAAGGCGAGATGCTCGTTATGGTACCCGACAGCATACTCAAGCATTTCAACGGTTACCCCACCGAGGTGTATTACGTTCTATCCCGCCAGGGGGCATTGCCTCAGGAGTCCTTGCGCTTAAAAGTCCATGTGGGCGAGCCGGTGCGGGAGCTGCCCGAACCCATTGTCGAAAAAGCGTACGACGGGGTTTTGAACCCGGATGATATTACGGAGTATGCCTGGGTGATTGCCCCGTTTACCGGCACATTGCAAGGTGACTGGATCACTTTGTACTGGATAGGTCCTGGCGCCAATACCAGTGTCAGGGTTCAAGTGGGCGTAGACGGAGCCACCACTGAGCACAGCATTTTGATTGACTACATCACGGCCAATCTGGACGAACAGGTCAAGGTCTTTTACACCCTGGAACGTAGCCAGCAACGGCCCCGTTATTCCCATATCGCCACCGTGGAAATTCGCCAGGGCCTGGGCGAGTTGCCACCGCCGGGCTTGAGCCGAGCGACTATCACAGGCCCCGGTACTGCCACACTTGCGCCACTGGATGTACAGACCGGCACGACCTTGGTGGTGAGCTATGTCGGCATGCGCGACGGTGATTCGATTCAGGTCACCATGCAAGGTACTGCCGGTGCTGGTTCTCCAGTGATTGCCGCCAAAAACGGACTAACCAGCGGCGTTGTGACGTTTGGCATTCCAGCATCAGCTATTGGTGCCAACATTGGTAATGTCAACAAAACCTTTATGCTCAAGTATGAAGTGACCCGGGCAAATGTAACACGCCCCTCGATAACGTTGACGGTTACGGTAACACCGATTCCTGTGGGCAGCTTGCCGAGGCCGTTGATCAATAGCATTGCCACGGGTGGTTTACTGGACATAACCGGCTTTGGTGCGTCCACCTTGTGGAGTATCGCGGCCTATCCGTTTCAGTTTTCCAATGGGCAAATTAAATGGCTGACCTACAAAGGAACCGACAGTAACAACCAAGCCGTGGTTTATGAGCCTTGGTCTGGGGCGAACAATGGCCATGCGGGAGCGTATAGCTACAACCCTAATCACAACTGGTTTCGGACACTTAAAGATGGGACCACATTGACCATTGAGGTACGTATTGCTTTCGACAAAGTGAACAATAAATCTCAGGCGGTACTTCTTCAGACGACGACGTACACTGTCAAATCCATCCAGATACTGGATTACACTAACTTCGATAATCAAAACATGAACGGTTGGACCAGAGCCGCGATGGGGCTTTACCTTACATTGTTGACCAATGGTGGAGGCATCAAATATTTCTTGTGGCACAACAATGGTCCCATTAAAGGGGAGGGGCGCGCGCTTACAAAGAACATCAATGTCACGGCCGGTAAACGCTATATTTTCGAGGCAACACTAATCGGGAACTATTATGGCGGTCCGCCAGGTGCGTATATCATGGCGGGTGTTCATAGGAGTGCGACCTATACGTTCCAGAACGAAGGAAAGGACTTAAAAATAGAGTTTACGGCCAGCGCTACTGGTCCTCTTCAATTCTCAGTTAATACGATATCGAATGGGGGGGACCTTCAGTCGATCTCTGTGTTTCTGTTGCGTGTGACACAACTATAATACGAATAGCGCAAAGTAAGCGGGGCCGATTTATTTAACCAATGAATCTGCTCCGCTTTTATTCCCCCGCCAACATTCTAGGCTGGCTCACCAACGAAAACCTAAACGTCGCCCCACGCCCAACCACTTCCACTAACCGAATCTCACACCCATGCAACTGCAATATCCGATGCACGATCCTCAACCCCAACCCGCCATCCCGCCGTGCACCACCAATGGTGAACGCCCGCAGGAATAACCCTTCACGCAGTTCCGCATCAATCCCCGGCCCACTGTCACTGACGGTCACTTCCACCCGATCCCCCTTGGGCGCAAGCGTGATCTGAATATCCCCGTTCACCGGTGTATGCCGCAGCGCGTTATCCAGCAGGTTGGTCAGCACCCGTTCAATCAATCCCAGATCCGCAAATACCGTTGGCACCTGCGGTGGCAGGGTGGCGCTCAAGACGATGCCGCGCGCCTCGGCGGTCAGTTCGAATTTCTGAAAGATGTCCTGCACCAAATCCGGCAGGGAAAAGCCCTCGATCACCGGCTGCACAAAACCATGTTCCAACCGCACCAGCTCCAGCAGCGATTGCGCCAAACCACCGACCTTGCGGCTCTGGTCCAGTGCAATACCCAGGTAACGCCGACGGTCTTCAGGGCTCAGGCTGGCGTCTTTCAGCGACAGGGTTTCCAGGTAGCCATGCAGCGAAGCCAGCGGCGTGCGCAGGTCGTGGGAGATGTTGGCGACCATTTCGCGACGTTCCTGGTCCTGGTGGGTGAGGGCGCGCCATTGCTCGCCCAGGCGGTTTTCCATCTGGTTGAAGGCTTGGTCGAGCACGGCGATTTCGTCCTGGCTCGACGGGGCAGTGGCCACGGGCTGCTGGACTTTCGGCGCACCGTTGATATCGAACTGGCCGACTTTCTCGGTCAGCAGGCGCAGGGGTCGGGTGATCCAGGCGAAGGCGGTCAAGCCGGCCAGCAGACACAGGAGCGCTACCAGGGCGATGGACCACAGCGCGATATTCAGAGCCACGCTGGTGGCGTCCTGGGCATCGAACAGGTCATGGGCCTCGCCCAGCAGCACCACGTACAGGTAGCCGGTTTGCTGGCCATTGACCTTGAGCGGCGCGGCGCTGAAAACCTTGAGCCCGTCGACGCTGCGCGGGTCATCGCCCACGATCGGCAACCGGGCGCCGCTGAGGAATCGGCGAATCGGCTCCAAGTTCACCTGGTCACGGCGCAAGTGCCCGCTGGGCGCGGCATTGCCCACCACCCGGCCATTGATGTCCAGCAGGTACACCTCGACACTCGGGTTAACCAGCATCAACTGGCTGAACAGGTTGCGCACCGCATCGGGCTTGAGGCCGTCGGCGTCCATCAACTGGGTGTCGCGGGCGATGTGTGCCGCGAGGTCGCGGGACAGGCCTTGCACCACCTCCAGTTCATGCATGTGGTTGGAGCGCACTTGCAACCAGGCCGAAGTGCCGCTGCAAATCAGCAGCAACAGCGCAAACACCAACGACAGGCGCTGGGTAAGGGTCAGCCTCATGACGATTGCTCGGCAAATTTGTAGCCACGGCCCCACACCGTGAGGATGCGCGCCGGGTTGGCCGGGTCGGTCTCGACCTTGGCCCGCAGGCGGTTGATATGGGTGTTGACCGTGTGTTCGTAGCCCTCGTGACTGTAGCCCCACACGGCGTTGAGCAGGTCCATGCGCGAGAAGACTTTGCCCGGCTGGCGTGCGAAGAAATACAGCAGGTCGAACTCCCGTGGCGTGAGGTCCAGGCGCTGGCTTTGCAGGGTGGCTTCGCGGGTCAGCGGGTTGATGAACAACTGGCCGAGGTCGAGGCTGCCGGCGTCCATCTTGAGGTTGCGGGCCATGGCATCTACCCGGCGCAGCAAGGCTTTGACCCGCGCCACCAACTCGGGCATCGAGAACGGTTTGGACAGGTAGTCGTCGGCCCCCAGCTCCAGGCCAAGGATGCGGTGCAATTCACTGGAGCGGGCGCTGGTGATGATGATCGGCGTGTAGCGCGTCATGGCTCGGGCGCGGCGGCAGATTTCCAGGCCGTCGACGCCGGGCAGCATCAGGTCGAGGATCAACGCATCCCAGCCGCCTTGTTCCAGCAGTTGCACGGCCTCGTTACCGTCGGCGCTGTGCACCACCTCGAACTGCTCGTCCCGCAGGTGCAGGCAGATCAAATCGGCAATGTGCGCATCGTCCTCGACAACCAGGACACGTTTGGGCTGATCCATTGGCAAAACCTTTTCTCGTGATTCGCGCATTGTGCGGGTTTTGCAACAGTGTAGTTATCACGAATTGTTTAACTCTGCGTGAGGATTCCGCGACCAGACCGGGCCTAACCTTGACTCATCGCAATGGCATAAGTACGCAACCCTATTGTGGCGAGGGAGCTTGCTCCCGCTGGGGCGCGAAGCGGCCCTGAAAGATGGGCCTGCTGCGCAGGCCAGCGGGAGCAAGCTCCCTCGCCACAGTTTATTTGTCAGCCATAGGGGTTTCGACAGCCATCAGCACTTGTGTGAGGAGAAAGTCATGTATACGCGTCGTCAAATGCTGCTGGCCGGTGGCGGCCTTGGGCTTGCGGTAATCGCCGGTGGCCTGCTGCAAAAAATCAATGCCGGGCCCGCCCTGATTGCCGAAGCCGAAGCCGCCGAACATTTCGAAGTCAGTCACACCGACGCCGAATGGCGCACCCTGCTGACCGCCGAGCAATACGCGATCCTGCGGGAGCAGGGCACCGAACGCCCCTACAGCAGCGCCCTCAACAGCGAGCATCGCAACGGCACTTTCGCCTGCGCCGGTTGCGCATTGCCGCTGTATGCCTCTGCCACCAAATTTGAAAGCCACACCGGCTGGCCGAGTTTCTGGCAACCCCTGGAAAACGCCGTGGCCAGCCACGTTGACACTTCCTTCGGTGTGGAACGCAAGGAAATCCATTGCCGCCGCTGCGGCGGTCATCAGGGGCATGTGTTCGATGACGGCCCGGCACCTACCGGCCTGCGCTATTGCATGAACGGCGCAGCCATGACGTTCACCGCGGCTTAATTCGATGTCTTCTTATAAGGGAATACCCCATGTGGCTTTTGGTTCTCGCGTATCTGGGCGGCGTGCTGACGATTGTCAGCCCGTGCATCCTGCCGGTTCTGCCTTTTGTCTTCGCTCGCACCGGGCAGCCGTTTTTGCGCAGTGGCTTGCCGCTGCTGCTGGGGATGGCGATGACGTTCGCCCTGGTCGCCTCGCTCGCGGCGGTGGGCGGCGGTTGGGTGGTGCAAGTCAATCAGTACGGTCGCTGGCTCGCGTTGCTGTTTGTTGCGCTATTCGGGCTGACCTTGCTCCTGCCCAGTCTGTCCGAACGCCTGACCCGGCCACTGGTGGCGGCGGGCAGTCGCCTGTCGGAAGCCGCCGGGGCCGATTCGCGGCCCCGGCCGGGCGCTTCATTCCTGATCGGCGTGGCCACCGGGCTGCTGTGGGCTCCGTGCGCCGGGCCTATCCTGGGGTTGGTGCTGACGGGCGCCGCGCTGCAAGGCGCCAGTATCGGCACTACCTTGCTCTTGCTGGCCTACGCGGCAGGCGCTGCCACCTCCCTGGCCTTGGCGTTGCTGGTCGGCGGTAAAGTCTTTGGCTTCATGAAGCGTTCCCTGGGCGCCGGTGAATGGCTGCGCCGTGGCCTGGGTGCATTGATGCTGGCGGGTGTGGCGGCAATTGCCCTGGGCCTGGACACCGGCATCCTGGCACGCTTGTCGACGGCCTCGACCGGTGGCCTGGAACAAAGTCTGGTGGAAAAACTCAGCGCCAAGCCTGAACAGAAGAGCGGGGCGATGATGGCTGCCAACCACAGCGACACGTTGCCGGTGGAAGGCCAGTTGCCGGCGCTGGACGGCGCTGTGCAATGGCTCAACTCCGAACCCCTGACCGCCGAGGCGTTGAAGGGCAAGGTGGTGTTGGTGGATTTCTGGACCTACTCCTGCATCAACTGCCTGCGCACCTTGCCGTACGTGAAGGCCTGGGCCGAGAAGTACCGCGACCAGGGCCTGGTGGTGATCGGTGTGCACGCTCCGGAATTCGCCTTCGAGCGCGACGTGAACAACGTTACCAAGGCCATGAAGGACTTGGGCATCACCTACCCGGTGGCCATCGATAACAACTACAAGATCTGGCGCGCGTTCAATAACCAGTACTGGCCGGCGCATTACTTCGCCGACGCCAAGGGCCAGATTCGCTATCACCACTTTGGCGAGGGTGACTACGCCGAGTCCGAACGGGTGATCCAGCAACTGCTGCGTGAGGCGGGCGCTACCAAGGTGGCGGGCGGCTTGATCGAAGCGGACGCCAAGGGCATCCAGGCCGCACCGGACATGAACGAAGTGCAGTCGCCGGAAACCTACCTGGGCTTCCAGCGTGCCGAGAATTTTGTCTCCACGGGCACGTTGGCTACCGACAAGGTCGCCAACTACCCGGTAGCCGGTAATCTCGCGCTGAATAACTGGACCCTGGAAGGCCAATGGAACGTGGGCGGCCAGCAAGCCACCCTCGCGGCGGCCCACGGCAAGATCGTCTACCGCTTCCATGCCCGTGACCTGCATCTGGTGCTGGGGCCTGGCGCCGACGGCAAGCCGGTGCGCTTCAAAGTGACGATTGACGGCCAGGCGCCGGGGGATGCCCACGGCACCGACGTTGCTCCGGATGGCAGTGGCACGGTGACTGAGCAGCGCTTGTACCAGCTTGTTCGCCAGCCGGGCGCGGTCAAGGACCGGACCTTCACCATCGAGTTTCTAGACCCGCAAGTGGCGGCCTACGCCTTCACCTTCGGCTAACTCATGGCGAAATTTTGCATGGTTAACCCGATCAATGTGGGAGCTGGCTTGTCGGGTCGCCGCATCGCTGCGATGGCGGTGGTGGATTCAACATCGCTATCGCAGCGATGCGGCGACCCGACAAGCCAGCTCCCACCGTTGACCGCGTTTATTCTGATGTTTCGGAGTGACTGAGATGAAACTGTTTAAGTACTTACCCGCCCTGGCGTTCGCCGCCTTTGTCGGCCACAGCTCGGCGTTCTCTTTCGGCCCGTCCGACGACGCGGTGGTGATTGCGCCGCCGGCCATGGACCTGCCGGCAGACTCGAACAACCTGCAAACCGCCGTGTTCGCTGGCGGCTGCTTTTGGGGCGTGCAGGGCGTGTTCCAGCATGTGCTAGGGGTGAAAAATGCGGTCTCCGGCTATGACGGCGGCGCGGCCAGCACCGCCCAATACGACAGCGTCAGCGGCGGCGATACCGGCCACGCCGAATCCGTCGCCGTGACCTACGACCCGGGCAAGGTCAGCTACGGCAAACTGCTGCAGATCTACTTCTCGGTGGCCCACAACCCCACGGAACTCAACCGCCAGGGCCCGGACAGCGGCACGCAGTACCGCTCGGCGATCTTTGCCCAGAATGCCGAACAGCAAAAAGTCGCCCAGGCCTACATCGCCCAACTCGACGCCGCCAAGGCCTTCGACAAGCCGATCGTGACCCAAATCGAAATGGGCAAGGCCTTCTACCCGGCGGAGTCCTATCACCAGGACTTCCTGACGGAAAACCCGTCCTATCCGTACATCGTGATCAACGACCTGCCGAAGGTGGCCCAGCTGAAAAAACTGTTCCCTGAGCAGTACCGCGCAGAACCGGTGCTGGTGAAAAACCAGTAGACATTCAGCCCTTGGCTTTCGCCAGGTAAGGCGCCAGGCGCCGGCCCATTTCCTCACCCAGGGCTTGCAGCCCGCTCAAGGGGCGGATCATCACTTCAAACTCGATGATCTGCCCTTGTTCGTTAAAGCGAATCAGGTCGATGCCCTTGAGCTGCTTGTCACCCACGCGTGCGCTGAATTCCAGCACCACGCTTTGACCATCGGCGGTGGCCAGCTCACGGTGGTAGGTGAAGTCTTCAAAGACGTTGAACACGGTGTTGAGGATCATCGACACCACGGGCGCGCCGGGGTAGGGCGTGTGGGCCATGGGCGAGCGGAAGACTGCGTCGGGGGCCAGCAATTCGGGGAGGGCCTTGAGGTCACCGGCAACGAGCATGGCGTGCCAGCGCTTGAGGCTGTGGGCGGCCTCGGGAGATAGGTTCAGTTGTTCGGACATGGTGGGCACCTGTTCTTATGATGGGCGGGGCGTTGCACCCCACCAACATAAGAGCGGCACCAGGGCCGGATCAATGATCCGAAATGACAGTTACATGATTGAGCCGCACATCACAGCCGTCACGATCGTTCCTGCGCTCTGCGTCCGCTTTTGAAGGCGTGACGCGGAGCGTCAACGGATTCATTCCCACGCGGAGCGTGGGAACGATCACATCAGACGACTTCAAGGTAGGAGCTATGAATCGCCCGCGCCAACTCCCGCACGGTATCGATAAATTCCGTCAGCCGGCTGTGGAGTCCGTCTTCCAGAATTTCATCAATCCCGGTATACCGCAGCCGCGCCTCAAACTCCGCCGCCAAACGCTGGGCCGTACGCCCATAGCTCCCCGGCAGGTCCGCGAGGATATGGCTCAACTCTTCAATACACGCATGCAACGAGCGTGGTACATCGCTGCGCAACAGCAACAATTCCGACACCGACCGCGCGTTCAACGCATTCGGGTACAGCTCGGTATACGCCTCAAACGAAGACAGCGCCCGTAGCAACGCACTCCACTGGTAATACCCGCGTGCCGAAAGGTCGCTGACTTCCTCAGACTCTTCCCCAAACATCTCATACCGCGCGTCCAGCAACCGCAAGGTGTTATCCGCCCGCTCGACAAAGGTGCCGAGCCGAATAAACCGATAGGCGTCGTTGCGCATGATTGTCCCGGATGTCGCCCCGCGGAACAGGTGCGAACGCTGCTTCACCCAGTCGCAAAAATGGCTGATGCCGTGGCGGGCCAAGCCGCCGGCCGCAATGCTGCGCATCTCGAGCCAGGTGGCATTGAGGTTTTCCCACATGTCGGCGGTGATCCGCCCACGTACCGCGTGGGCGTTACCCCGCGCAGCCCGCAGGCAGTTGTAGATGCTCGCCGGGTTTTCCTCGTCGAGGGCGAAGAAATGCAACATGCGCTCGGCGTCCAACTGCTTATGGCGCTCGAGGTAGCTTTCCAGGGTGCCGCTGCTGAGCAGCGACATGGCCAGCTCGTCGAGCCCGTCACTGCGCCCGGCCTGGGGCATCAACGACAGCGAATAACTGACTTCGAGCATGCGTGCCAGGTTCTCGGCACGCTCCAGGTAACGGGACATCCAATACAGATCTGCGGCGGTTCTACTCAGCATATTCAGCCCTCCACCACCCAGGTGTCCTTGGTTCCGCCGCCTTGCGACGAGTTGACGATCAATGAGCCTTCGCGCAGTGCCACGCGGGTCAAGCCTCCGGGCACCAGGCGGGTTTCCTTGCCCGAGAGCACGAAGGGCCGCAGGTCGATATGTCGTGGCGCGATGCCGTTTTCGACAAAGGTCGGGCAGGTGGACAAGCTCAGGGTCGGTTGGGCGATGTAGGCGTGGGGTCGGGCCTTGATGCGTTGCCGGAAGTCTTCGATCTCGGCGGCGGTAGAAGCGGGGCCCACCAGCATGCCGTAACCGCCGGAGCCCTGGGTTTCCTTGACCACCAGTTCCGGCAGGTGGGCGAGCACGTGGGACAGTTCATCCGGTTTGCGGCACTGGAAGGTCGGCACGTTTTGCAGGATCGGCTCTTCATCCAGGTAGAAGCGAATCATTTCCGGCACATAGGGGTAGATCGACTTGTCATCCGCCACGCCGGTGCCGATGGCATTCGCCAGCACCACATTGCCCGCGCAGTAGGCCGCAACCAGGCCGGGCACGCCGAGCATCGAGTCGGGGTTGAAGGCTTGCGGGTCGAGGAACGCGTCGTCGATACGGCGGTAGATCACATCAACGGCCTTCGGGCCATCGGTGGTGCGCATGAATACCTTGAGGTCGTGCACGAACAGGTCCGCGCCTTCCACCAGCTCCACGCCCATTTCCCGGGCCAGGAACGCATGTTCAAAAAACGCGCTGTTAAAGCGGCCCGGCGTCAGCACTACCACGTTGGGGTTGTCCAGGCGGCTGGAGCTTTTCAGGGTCTTGAGCAGCAGGTTGGGGTAGTGGTCCACCGGGGCGATGCGTTGCTTGGCGAACACCTCCGGGAACAGGCGCATCATCATCTTGCGGTCTTCGAGCATGTAGCTCACGCCGCTGGGAGTGCGCAGGTTGTCTTCGAGCACGTAGTAGGTGCCGTCGCCATCGCGCACCAGGTCGACCCCGGAGATGTGCGAGTAGATATCGCGGTGCAGGTCGAGGCCAACCATGGCTTTCTGGTAACCCTCGTTTCCGAGGACTTGCTCGGCGGGGATGATCCCGGCCTTGATGATGCGCTGGTCGTGGTAGATGTCGGCGAGGAACATGTTCAGCGCATTCACCCGCTGGATACAGCCGCGTTCGATGACGCTCCACTCACTGGCAGGGATGCTGCGGGGAATGATATCGAAGGGGATCAGGCGCTCGGTGTCCTGCTCGTCGCCATACAGGGTGAAGGTGATCCCGGCGCGGTGAAACAGCAGATCGGCTTCACGGCGGCGCTGGGCCAGCAGTTCTGGCGGCGTATTGGCCAGCCAGCGGGAGAATTCCTGATAGTGCGCACGGCAAACGCCTTGTGCGTCATTCATTTCATCAAAGAAAGATCGAGCCATTCCAATTACCTTGTCAGTGCCGGGACTAACTGCGCTTTGGCACTGCCGCTTTAGAAAACGCATTTTTTTATGAGCCCGTGGCTGATGGTGCCAGCAGGCCTGGTCCTTACTTTCTTTTGGGGTGGGCTCTGGGTCGAGAGGTAACGATTGCTCCTGTATCCGGGCAGATGAATGGATAAAGCAATGCCTGTGCCGAAACCCCTGTAGGAGCGAGCTTGCTCGCGAAAAACCTGAGAACACCCCGTTCAGTCAGGATGCCAGCGGTATCGTTGACGCCCTTCGCGAGCAAGCTCGCTCCTACAGGGGGCGGGGCGTGCTCCAATTTGGCGCATTAACAAACTTGAACTTCGCGCCGGCCTGATTCTTCTAAAGGGTCCCAGTCCAGCACGGAGCACGGATGTGCCCAGAATCATTTCACCCGACACCCCGGAATCGAGCCTGACCGACCACAGCGAACACAACGCGAAGATTTTCGGCTCACCCAAGGACCGTCTCGATTTCTACCGGCGCGAGATCCAGTACGAAACCAGCATCCTGGCCAACCGTACCGACGCCTACCTTACGGCGCAGTCGTTCCTGGTGATCGCCTTCGTTTCCGGCATGGGCAACCTCAATCCGGAATGGGGCAAGCTGTTCACCCTGGTGGTGCCGGTATTCCTGGCCCTGCTGGGCATCCTCAGTTCCCTCAACGCCTGGCCGGGCATTCGGGCGGCCTACGACATCATCGATCACTGGCACTACAAGCAGAGCGAACTGCTGCGCAGCGAGCCGGTGATGGGCATGGCCTATGACGAGTCGCCTCTGTTTTCCGAGATGGAGTCGTCCCACAAGGGCTATCGCAAGTCGCTGTTGTTTTCGATGCGCGCGCCGTGGCTGTTCATGGTGTTCTGGGTAATCCTGGGGGCCTATGCGTTCTATATCCAGGTGGACAATCCCGGCTCATAAGCAATTGGAACTTCACCCACCCGCACAGGACCTTACCTTTACGCAGTCTGCGTTTTCCAACAGAGGTGAGCCATGAGCACAGACAACGACCCGCAAACCAGCAACCGCAACGATCCTGCCATCGACCGCGGCGAACCGGCGCCAGGCACCGCGGCCGACGCACCGAAAGACCCGAAGCCTGCCAGCGACCCAACGGCCAAGGAAAACGACTACAGTCCTGACTTCAAGCCCGAGCGCGAGCCCAAGCCTGAAACCGATGCCGATATCGATACCCAAGGCGGTTAGAGGAGACGGTCATGTCAGTTGAAATTGATGAAGACGATGAACTCAATGACCCGGGCAACGAAGACCCGGGTTCATTGATGGATGATGCCGAAGTACCGCTTAACGACCTGGATGATGCCGCCGACGTCGGCAATATCGAAAACCAGGAGTAGACGTCATTGTTGTGCCTGGGCACGTCGTTCATACCACACCAGCATCGGCTGCGTGCTGAGACCATGAACGACGATGCTCAGGGCAATGACTGACAGCGTCAGGTTCACCGCCACCGCGCTACTGGTTCCCACCAGCCCGTGGTTGATGGCGTAGAACAGGTAGTAGATGCTGCCGATCCCGCGAATCCCGAACCAGCCCACCAATCCGCGCTGATGGCCATTGAGCAAGGTGCCCCAGGGTATCGACAGCACGCTGAGGGGCCGGATCACGCAAAACAGCAACGCGCCCACCGCCAGTGCCCGCCAGTCCCAATGGCTGACCAGTACCACCCCCAGCAGGGTCACTAGAAACACTTCCATCGAACGCTCCACCAGGCCGCCGAAGGCGAGCATATCGCCCATCATCACCCCAGCGGCGATCTGCGTGTCTTGCAGTTGCCCGACGTCTCCATGCAACGCATGCTCCGGCTCCACTTCCATGTGGCCAACCACGGGCTGGGCGAGATGCTCGGCGGGGGTTTGTGAATTGCCGGTGGACTTGAACTCGGCCTGGCGCAGCCCGAGGCCGGCGGCGAATACCGACAGAAAGCCGTAGCCGCCGATGGCTTCAGCCACCACGTAGGCCAGGGCGATCAGGGCCAGCGTCAGGTAATCATTGGGTGACAGTGTGCTGTCGGCATTGGTAATGCGCATTTTCAGGGTGATACGACCGATGCCCCGGCCCATCCAATACCCTACCAGCAGCCCGGCAGGTACGGCCCAGAGCAGGTTTTTCAGGACCCAGCCGCCAAGCCAGTCACCGTCGAAGCCGCCGTGCTGCATGAAGATCAGCGCAAAGATCACGAAAGGGAAGGCCGTACCGTCGTTCAGTCCGGCCTCGCCTGAGAGGCCGAAGCGCAGCGAGTCATAGTCCTGAGCGTTATTCACCTGGACCAGGCCTGCAAGCACTGGGTCGGTGGGCGCCAGAATCGCCCCCACCAACAGCGAAACGCCCCACGACAACCCCAGCAGCCAATGCAGCGCCAGGCATGTGCCGAGGATGGTCAAGAGCATCACGGGCCCGGCCATCCCAAACGCAATGCGCCAGGTTCGGTGCTTGAGGGGCAGGCGCAATTTCAGCCCGCTGACAAACAGCGAAAACAGCACCGCGACTTCCGTCAGGTGTTCCATCCAACGGGCGGAGCCCTTGATGTCCAGGTGCAGCAAGTCCATGCCCAACGGGCCGATGCAGATACCCAGCAGCAGGCAAACAGCCGAGGTAGTGACCGGCATCCAGCGCAGGTAGGAGGAGGTGAGGGCCAGGATGAGCAACACTGCGCCGAGTACGGCCATCCATAAAATAAAAGTCATCGAGCATGCACCAGGCCGTGGTCTATCCCGGTTTGAGGACCACCGCCTGGCACAGGTTCAATGTGATTCCAGCCACGGCGAGCCGGTGGTTTTCAGACGGATCATGTCGATCAGTTGCCGCAACCCCGGCTGCGACTGCCGGCGGCTCGGGTAGTACATGCACAGCGGCGCGCCGATGCAGACCCAGTCGGGCAACACCTGCACCAGACGGCCGTCTGCCAGTTCCGACAGCACGCGATTCTCCAGGCAATAGGCGATGCCCACGCCTTGCAGCGCTGCGTCGACGATGGTTTGTGTGTCGGCCGCACTGAAGTGGCCAGGCACGTCGAGACGCTGCTGGCGGGGGCCGTTGCCCAGCTCCCATTTGTAGGTGGTCTTGTCGCCCAGGTACATGCGCACGCAAGAGTGCGCGAGCAAGTCCTTGGGTACCGAAGGCGTTCCGGCCTGCTTGAGATACGCGGGGGAAGCGACCATGATCCAGCGCAGCTCGCCCGTCAGCGGTACGGCCACCATGTCCTGGGGCACCGTGGCGCCATAGCGGATACCCGCGTCGTAGCCTTCGGCGACGATGTCGAGCATGCGGTCATCAATCATCACGTCCAGGCGCAATTGCGGGTAAGCGCGGGTGAACTCTCCCAGGATGGGCGAGACAAGCAACACCGCCGCATCCCGTGGCACGTTCAGGCGTAGTCGGCCGATCGGCGCCTCGCGGTACAGTTCAAGGGTGTCGAGGCCGTCCTGAATCGTCGCAAAGCCGGCACTGAGTTTTTCCGCGAGCACCACGCCCGCATCGGTGGGCTCCACCGCACGGCTGGTGCGATAGAGCAACTTGACCCCCAGGCGGGTTTCCAGGTTGCGCATGGTGTGGCTCAGGGCCGAAGTGGTGACGCCCAGCTCATGGGCGGCATGCCGGAAACTGCGGCGACGGATGATCGCCATGAACACATTCAGGTCGGCCAACTCGGAACGGTTGAACGCAGCCATATCAAGCACCTTTTATAGGGGTTGGGTTGCACGCGCCGTTGAGCCCGATTCAACCACGGATGATCTAGAGTAATCGTTTTTTTACTGATTGTTTCTGGCGGAGGCTTTTTCATGAGTATCGAAACCATCAAGATCCCGGGCATCGACAAGGCCGTTTCGCGGATTGCCCTGGGCACCTGGTCCATGGGCGGCTCGATGTGGGGCGGTGCCGATAATGAGGTCTCGATCAAGACCATTCGCCATGCGCTGGACAGCGGCATCAACTTTATCGACAGCGCGCCGGTCTACGGTCTCGGACTGTCTGAAGAACTGATCGGCCGCGCCCTGCACGGTGTGCGCCACAACGCTGTGATCGCCACCAAGGCCGGGCTGCAATGGGACGATGGCACCGTGCGCCGCAACGCCACGGCCCAGCGCATCCGCAAGGAAGTCGAAGACTCGCTGGTGCGCCTGGAAACCGACTACATCGACCTCTACCAGATTCACTGGCCCGACCCGCTGGTGGCCCAGGAAGAGACCGCCTGCGAACTGGAAAAACTGCGCCGTGAGGGCAAGATCCTGGCCGTGGGTGTGAGCAACTATTCGCCCGCGCAAATGGATGACTTCCGTCAGTACACCCACCTGGACACGGTGCAGCCACCCTACAACCTGTTCGAGCGGGCGATCGACAGCGACATCCTGCCGTACGCCAAGCAAAACGCCTTGGTGGTATTGGCCTACGGTTCGCTGTGCCGAGGCTTGCTGACCGGCAGCATGCACGCCGCCACGCGTTTTAACGGGGATGATGTGCGCAAGCTCGACCCGAAATTCAAGGCGCCACGGTTTGAGCAATACCTGGCGGCGGTGGCGGCATTGGACGTGTATGCCCGCGAATGCCACGGCAAATCAGTGCTGGCCCTGGCATTACGCTGGGTGCTGGACCAGGGCCCGACGATTGCGCTGTGGGGCGCCCGTCGTCCGGACCAACTGAAAGGCATCGAGGACGCATTCGGCTGGCAGCTGAGCGCCGACGACCTGCAACATATCGACCGTATTCTCGCCAGCACGATAAAAGATCCGGTAGGGCCGGAATTCATGGCCCCTGCCCAGCGTTAACCTTTGCGACAGGGATGTCTGCGGTTGCAAAACAACAGAAGACATCCCTTTGGCGTTGAGGTTTTTGGCATGAAGCGCGGTACCGTATTCAAGACTGTCAGTGGTTTGTTGTGTGTGGTGGCATTGGCGGGCGCCTGGAAGTGGCGGGGCAATCCCGATGCGCTGTGGCAGATCGTCAGCCGCCAATGCGTGCCTGATCAGAACCAGCACCTCAACCCCAGCCCGTGCCTCAAGGTCGACCCGGCGAAAGGCTTTGCACTGCTCAAGGACCTCAACGGCCCGTATCAGGATTTGCTGATCCCTACCGATAAAATCACCGGCATCGAAGACATCGCGCTGACCCGGAACCTGCTGCCCCATTACTTCGCCCAGGCCTGGAAAAACCACGATGTACTCTCCGCCGGCCTGCAAACACCGATTGCCGACCGCTTTGTGTCGCTGGCGATCAACTCGCGTTATGGCCGCTCGCAAAACCAGTTGCACATCCATATCGCCTGCCTGCGGCCCGACGTGTTCAACGCCCTTAACGAACGCGCCGCGACCCTCAACGAGCAATGGCAAACCCTGCCGGTAAAACTGCTGGGGCACACCTATAGCGCCCGCACCATGTCGGCAGCGGACTTCGACCTGCGCGACCCGCTGGCGATCTTGAATGAGTACGCGCAGGCCCAGGGCGACGCCATGGCCAGCTACAGCTTGCTGCTGACACCGGGTGCAAATGGCAACTTCGTGCTGCTGACCACGCGGTTGACGCTCAAGGAATGGAACCTGGCGTCTGCCGAAGAGCTGCAAGACCACCAGTGCAACCTGATGGGCAAACCACCACAACGACCTGTTTTAGCTGTTAACGACATCCGGTGAAGTTTGCCGTTGAACGAGTGTTCAGTTTCAATTATGTTGGCTGCACCCCCTGCCTGGTAACAGGCGGGCTTGCGCTTTTTCTGATTGAACGAGAGGCACTGGCATGCGGTTTTCACCCTTTGTTGAGCGAATTGCAGGGCAGGGCGTAGCAGCCTGGGACATTCACCACGCCGCCTTCCAGGCCAGCAGCAAAGGCGAAGACATCATTATCCTGAGCGTGGGCGACCCGGATTTCGCCACACCCTCGTTCATCACCGACGCCGCCGTCGACGCCCTGCGCCAGGGCGACACCCACTACACCGAAATCCCCGGCCGCCCGGCACTGCGCGACGCCATCGCCGCCCGCTATAGCCAGTCTCTGGCGCGCCCGCTGAACGCCGAAAACGTCATCACTGTGGCCGGTGCGCAGAACGCCTTATTCGTCACTTCACTGTGCCTGTTACAGGCCGGTGATGAAGTGCTTGTCCTCGACCCGATGTACGTCACCTACGAAGCCACGCTCAAGGCCAGCGGCGCGACGCTGGTGCGGGTGCCGTGTTCGGCCGACTCGGGTTTTCGCCTCGACCCGGCACTGCTGGCCGCCGCCATCACGCCTCGTACTCGGGCGATCTTCTTCTCCAACCCCAACAATCCCACCGGCGTGGTGCTCAGTCCCCAGGAGCTGCAAGCGATTGCCGACCTGGCGATCGAGCATGAACTGTGGGTGGTGGTAGACGAGGTCTACGAAAGCCTGGTGTTCGATGGCGAGTACCACAGCCTGGCGGCGCTGCCGGGCATGGCCGAACGTTGCATCGTGATTGGCAGCCTGTCCAAATCCCACGCCATGACCGGCTGGCGCATCGGCTGGATCGTCGCCGAACCGGCCATGGTTGCCCACGCTGAAACCCTGGTATTGAGCATGCTCTACGGCTTGCCAGGGTTTGTGATGGAAGCCGCGACGGCTGCCGTACTGGCCCACGATGAAGTCACTCAAGGCATGCGTGAAACTTACCGTCGCCGCCGTGACCTGGTGGTGGCGGGCCTCAGCGGTTGCCCGGGCATCCACGTACGCGCTCCGCAAGCCGGCATGTTTGTGCTGGTGGATGTGCGGGACACCGGCCTCAGCTCCCTGGATTTCGCCTGGCGCCTGTTTCGCGAAGCGGGGGTATCCGTGCTGGATGCTGCGGCGTTCGGCGAGCCGGCCCAGGGCTTTGTGCGGCTGTCGTTCACCCTGGGTGAAACCCGGCTGGCGGAAGCCTGTGAACGCATCAGCCGCTTCGTCGCCAAGCTCGCCGCTGAACCACCCATAGCGCCTGCGGCGAAAATCATCAGCGTGCAGCCGGTTGCGGCGAAGAAGATGATCGAGGTGCTCGACCTGCACAAACGCTTCGGCAATATCGAAGTGCTCAAGGGCATCTCCCTGACGGCCCACGAAGGCGAAGTGATCTCGCTGATCGGCGCCAGCGGCTCGGGAAAAAGTACCTTGCTGCGCTGTATCAACATGCTCGAAGTGCCGGACCAGGGCAGCATTCATGTCGACGGTGAAAGCATCAAGCTTAACTACGGCCGGCCCGGCGCACCGCTGGTGGCCGACGCCAAACAGCTGGTACGGATTCGCTCGACACTCGGCATGGTGTTCCAGAATTTCAACCTGTGGCCCCATCGCACGGTCCTCGAAAACCTTATCGAAGCGCCGATCCAGGTGCTGCGGGAAAGCCGCGCCGAAGCCATCGAACGCGCCGAAGCCTTGCTCGACCGGGTAGGCCTGGCCGCCAAGCGCAACGAATACCCGGCGTTCCTCTCCGGCGGCCAGCAGCAAAGGGTGGCCATCGCCCGCGCCCTGGCCATGCGTCCCAAAGTCATGCTGTTCGACGAACCCACTTCGGCCCTCGACCCGGAATTGGTGGGCGAAGTGTTGCGGGTGATTCGCTCCCTGGCGGAAGAGGGCCGCACCATGATCCTGGTGACCCATGAAATGGCGTTCGCCCGGGACGTGTCATCCAAAGTCGCGTTTTTGCACCAAGGCCTGATCGAGGAAACCGGCTCGCCGGACTCGGTGTTTATCGACCCACGCAGTGAACGTTGCCGGCAGTTCGTCAACGCGCATCAAACTCGCTAACTCCAAAAAAAGACGGGGCAAGATCATGAAATCCAAACGATTGGCAAAGTGGTTGAGCAGTGCAGTGTTGATGCTGGCGGCAGGTACGGCGTTGGCGGCGGAGAAACCCATTGTGTTCGCGGTAGCGGCGGAACCCTACCCACCGTTCACGGTGAAGGGCGGCAACGGTGAATGGTCCGGCTTTGAGGTGGATCTGATCCACAAGCTCTGCGGCTTGATGAAGGCTGAGTGTCAGATCAAGGAAGTGGCGTGGGACGGGATTATTCCTTCGTTGCTGGCGAAGAAAATCGACGTGATTTTCTCCTCGATGTCGGTCACCGAAGAGCGCGAAAAACAGATCGCTTTCAGCCGCGCCTACTACGACTCGCTGCTGGGCATTGCCGGCCCCAAGGGCACCACTGTCGAGGTCACGCCGGCGGGGTTGAAGGGCAAGATCATCGGCGTACAGATCTCAACGGTCAGCGCCAACTACCTGAAGAAATACTACGAGAACATTGCTGACCTGAAGTACTACGACACCCAGGAATCGGCCAACGCCGACCTGATTGCCGGGCGCACCGACCTGATGATGGCCGACGGTGTCGCCATCGCCATGATGGTCAAGACCCCTGAAGCCCAGGGCCTGGCGGAAATCGCCGAAGTGCCTTACGACCCGATCATCGGTCGCGGCGTGGGGGCTGGCCTGCGCAAGGAAGACACCGAGCTCAAGGCCCGCCTGGACAAAGCCATTGGTGAGTTGCTGGTGAGCAAGGACTACGCGGACCTCTCGCAGAGCGTGTTTGGTGTGTCGGTCAGCCCGTGCAAAAGAGCCGATACCCCGGCGTACGTCAGCAAGGTATGTGACAGCCCCTACACAAACTAACCCGGTAGAAAGGGAGTGCTTGTGGCGAGGGAGCTTGCTCCCGCTGGGGTGCGAAGCGCCCCCAAAAAATGGGCCTGCTGCGCAGTCCAGCGGGAGCAAGCTCCCTCGCCACAGGGTCACTGCGTGTCATCGAAATAGGGAGCCGCGATGTTCGATCTACTCAACTTCAGCGAGCAAGGCTGGGGCAATGCATTGCTCAAAGGGTTATGGATGACCCTGCAGATCTCCGCCGGCTCGTTTGCGGTGGGGTTGCTGATCGGCCTGGTGGTGGCCTGCGCGAAGCTCAGTGCACCGCGCCCGATAGCCCTGCTGATGCGCGGTTACACCACAGTCTTTCGCGCAGTGCCCGAGTTGCTGCTGATCCTGCTGCTGTATTACGCAGGCTCCATGGGCCTCAACGCGCTGATGCTGTGGCTGGGGTTTGCGCAGTTCAACATCAGCGGCCCGCTGGTAGCGGTCCTGGTACTGGGGCTGGTGCAAGGCGCGTACGCCTCGGAGATTTTCCGCGCGGCGATCCTCGCGATTCCCCACGGCCAGATCGAAGCGGCGCGGGCGTTTGGCTTGAGCGGCTTTGGCCTGTTCCGTCGGGTAACCCTGCCGATCATGGCGCCGTACGCCCTGGCCGGCATGTCCAATTTGTGGATCAACCTGATCAAGGACAGCGCGCTGATCAGCGTGGTAGGCACCAACGAACTGCTGTACACCGCCAAACAGGCGGCGGGCTCGACCCGGCATTACCTGTTGTTTTACCTCACGGCCGCCGCCTTGTATTACCTGGTGACATTGGCCTCCAACTACCTGTCCGGGCGCCTGGAACGACGTATTCGTCGCTGGATGCCGGTTGTCGAGTGAGCCACACATGCCTGAGTGGATAAGTTATTACGCAGGACTGATCGCCAAAGGCTTGCAGACGACCCTGTCGTTGCTGGTGATTTCGGCAGTGCTCGGCTTCGCGTTGGCGGTGCTGGTAGCCCTGGCGCGGCTGTCCCGGCGCAAGTGGCTGGCCCGCTGTGCGCTGGGGTACACCAGTGTGCTGCGGGGCACGCCGTTGCTGATCCAGATCTACATCTTCTACTACGGCCTGGGCAGTCTATTTGCCCAGTTCCCGATGATTCGCGGGAGTTTCCTCTGGCCGTTCCTGCGGGACGGTTACTGGTACATCGTGTTTGCCCTGGTGTTGTCAGTGGGCGCGTACGTCGGTGAAGTGATTCGCGGCGGCCTGCTGGCGGTGCCCAAGGGTGAAATGGAAGCCGCCTCGGCGTTTGGCATGACGCCGCGCCAGGCCCTGTTGCGGGTGCGCTTGCCACGGGCCATGCGCCTGCTGCTGCCGACCCTGGCGGGGGAGACGGTGATGTTGCTCAAGTCCACCGCACTGGCTTCAACCATCGCCGTGGTCGACCTGCTCGGCGCTGCCAACGTGGTGCGCGCCCAGACCTTGCAGATCTACCAGCCGCTGCTGCTGGTGGCCGGGGTCTACCTGTGCCTGACCTTTTTGATTGAAGCCCTGTATGCCGTTGCCGAGCGGCGCGGCACACCGTTGCGCAGGTCTGCCGGATGAAAACCGATCGCTCGTTGCAAGGGATTGCCCTGTGTTCGCTGGCCTATGCGTTCCTGGCGTTGCAGGACGCCGGGATCAAATGGCTGGTGGCCGACTATTCAGTTTTCACCATCCTGTTCTGGCGCAGCCTGGTGGTGGTCGCTGCGTGCGTGATCGCCGGGCGCCTGGGCTTGCTCAAGCGTGCCTGGCGTTCCGTCAGTCGCAAGCTGCTGATCATTCGCGGCCTGCTGTCGCTGCTGGCCTGGCTGCTGTACTACACCGCCGCCAAGGACCTGACCCTGGCGGAAATGACCACCCTGTATTTTTCTGCGCCGATCATGGTCACGCTGCTGGCGGCGCTGATCCTCAAGGAACGCGCCAGTCGCGGCCAGTGGATTTCGCTGATCATAGGCTTTGTCGGCGTGGTGATCGCCTGTCGTCCCAGTAGCATGGTCGACCCGCTGCCAATCGCCCTGACATTGGCCGCCGCACTGTGCTGGGCATTTACCTATATCCAGTTGCGCCAGGTGGACGACAACACCTCGGTGCTGGAGCAAATGCTGATCACCAATGTGGTGTTTGTGATCTGCATGGTGGTGACGCTGCCCTGGACCCACACACCGTCGCCGACCCCGGCGTGGCTGGGCATGCTCGGTGCCGGTCTGGTGGGCGGCATTGGCCAGTTCCTGTTGTTTGCGAGTTTCCGCCGAGCCACGGCGACGCTGTTGGCGCCGTTTGAGTACACCGGCTTGATCTGGGCCTTCCTGCTGTCGAGCCTGGTGTGGGGCACGGTGATGGACGTGTCGCTGATCTTCGGCGCCGCGCTGATCGCCGTCAGCGGCACCCTGGCCATGCTCAGCGCCCGGCATCACGTGTCACAAGACGTGGTCGGCGCCGAATGCTCCGTGACGCAGCCCTTGTATCCAGCAGCGGCAGATGTGCAGCCCGTTGCCGGGGCTGAAGGTGCCGGGGTTGAGGCACCACTCAAGCCAGAGTCCGTCGAGCATCGCCGATAAACCGATGGCGGCCAGGCGCGTGTCATGGATCACGAAGCCTTCGCTCTGGGCCAGGTCGTCGAGCAATTGACGGATCAGTTCGAGGTAGGCGCGGTAGCTTTTTTCATGGGAGTCATTCACGTGTTCCGAGTGGCGGATCAAGCTCCAGAACACCACCCAGACGCCCAACAGTTTCGGGTCCATCACCCGCGAGGAAAACGAACCGGCGAGGAATGCATCCAGCCGCGCTGCTGGGCCCTCGGCCTGGTCGACTTCCTGCCAGAGGGCGGTGGTCAGTTCGCTGGCCAGCTTGTGATAGGTCTCGGCGATCAGTGCATCGATGCTGCCGAAATGGTGATTGAGCAACCCCACCGAAACCCCGGCTTCAGCGGCGATGCGCCGCACCGAAATGCCGGCATGCCCGTCCCGGGCGAGGCTGGTGAGGGTGGCGGCAATCAGCAGGTCGCGACGGTCTTCGGTCACAGGCACATCCCAGATGGTTGAACGTGTGTTCAATATATACCTGCAGAACCAACAAGAGGAGGGCAACGGCATGGCAAAAGACCTTTCGTGGCAAGTCCCCGGTGATTCCGGGAACACCCTGCACATCGGCGCCTGGCGCTTCGAGGGTGACGGCAGCGGGCCTCGGGTGCACCTGCAAGCCGGGGTGCATGCCGATGAAATCGCCGGGATGCTGGTGTTGCATCAACTGCTGCCGCGTTTGCAGGCGTGTCAGGACCGGGGGCGACTCAAGGGCTCGGTGACGGTGGTGCCTCAGGCTAATCCGTTTGGCATTGGGCAGTTTCGCCAGGGGCGGTTGTTGGGGCGGTTTCATGAGGCCACCGGGCAGAACTTTAATCGGGCGTTTGATCATTCATTGGCCATGGAGCGGCCGGCAAGCAACTTGGCGCAATGGCAGAAAAGTCTGGTGCAGTTGGCGGCTGATGCGGAGTTGGTGCTGGACCTGCACACCGATGATGAGGCGCTGCCGTATCTGTATATACATCGCAGCTTTTGGCCGGAGGGCCAGGTATTGGCGGCGGCGTTGCAGGTGGATGTGGTGATTGTCTGGGACGAGGGCGGTGATGGGTCGTTTGAAGAGACGATCATTGATCACGGGAAGCCGCGGTTGGCGGCGACGATTGAATTGCGTGGGCAGGCGGATGTGAGTGATGCCTTGGCCGGGCGGGATGGTGACGGGATCTGGGGTTGGCTTTGTGCTAGCGGGGTGATTGATGAGGCGCCGGTGATTGCCGACTGGCAGGGGCAGGTGGTGGACATGGGCTGTATGGAGACCATTCTGGCACCGTGTGCCGGGGTGTTGGTGTTTGAAAAAGGTTTGGGTGAGCAGGTTGAAGAGGGTGAGCGGTTTGCGCGGATTGTTCGGCGGCCTGGGGATTCGGCTTCTGAAGTTGTGCTGCATGCGGCGCAAACCGGGCGGATGGTGACGGGGCATCGGGAGCGGTTGGTGGCACAGGGATCGGTGGTGGCCAAGTTTACCGGCACGCGGTTGTCTGAGGGTTACAGCGGGGGGGTGTTGGATCCTTAGGCGGGAGTACATAATCAAGAGCGGGCACGGTCAAATGTGGGAGCTGGCTTGCCTGCGATGCAGACACCTCGGTGTATCAGGCAGACCCAGTTGATGCCATCGCAGGCAAGCCAGCTCCCACAGAAAAGCAGAGCTACCCTCCATTCGCTCTAGCTTTTGATCTGCGGCCCGCGAGCAATCAAGTTACAGAAGCGGGAGGGGCTGTTCGAAGTCAGTGGGGCTGCGGCCTGACCAGGCCGCGTTTTTCCAGCAACAAGCGCTCCAGTTCTTTCATCGGCAGCGGCCGGCTGAACAGATACCCCTGGATCTGATCGCAGCCGGCTTCCCGCAGAAACTCCAGCTGCGCCTGGGTTTCCACACCTTCGGCGACCACTCGCAGCTTGAGGCTGTGGGCCAGTTCGATGATGGTGCGGGTGATCGCCGCGTCCTGGGGGTTGCTGGTGACTTCGCGGATAAACGCAATATCGATTTTCAGCGTATCAATCGGGAACCGCCGCAGGTAAGCCAGGCTGGAATAGCCGGTGCCAAAGTCGTCAATGGAGATCTTCACCCCCATGGCCCGCAGGCGTTGCAAGCTGGCGATGGTGTGTTGGGTGTTCTCCATCAACGAGCCTTCGGTCAGTTCAACCTCCAGCCAATGGGCCTCGACGCCGGCATTCGCGAGTGATTGAGCGATATCGGCAATCAGGTCGCCCTCGATCAATTGATGCCCGGAAACGTTGACCGACACTTCCACCGCACCCACCGCGCTGGATTGCCAGGTCGCGATCTGACGGCACACGTTGTCGATCACCCAACGCCCTAGCGTGACGATCAGCCCCTGGCTTTCCAGGATCGGTATGAACACCGCCGGAGACACTGCACCGTAACCGGGCCGGTCCCAGCGTAGCAGGGCCTCAAGGGCACACACCTGACCGTTGGCCAGTTCGACCTTGGGTTGATAATGCAGCACGAATTCTTCGCGCTCGACGGCTAGGCGCAGGGCTTTTTCAAGGTCCAGGCGCGCCAGGTCATGCACATTCAACCGCGAGGACTCCTGTTGGTGGTGTTTAAGTTGCTGCTCCAACAACAGGCTATGGTTTTTCAACTGATCGCCGTGGGCCTTGAGCCGCAGCAGGTTGCGTACCCGTAGCCACAACTCGACCCGTTCCACTGGTTTGCTGATGAATTCTTCAGCACCGGTTTCCAGGCCACTGAGTCGCGCACTGGATTCGCTCAGGGCCGAGAGCATGATGATCGGAATGTTCGCCGTGGCCTGGTTGCTCTTGAGCTGGTTGGCCACTTCGTAACCGTCCATGCCCGGCATCATGATGTCCAGCAGGATCAAGTCTGGCGGCCGTTGCGCCACCAACTGCAAGGCTTCTTCACCACTGGCGGCACTCACGGTCTGGTACCCCTCGTGGCGCAGCAGGGTTTCCAGCAGCTTGCGCACCTGGATTTCATCATCGACGATCAAGAGCGTTGCGGGTTGGCTGGCCATGGAGAGGACTCAAGTTGGAGGTGTAATGTTCTTTTGCAGCAGCGTATCGATTACCTGGTACAGCTCTTTGTAGCGCAGGGGCTTGATGATGTAGGCATCGCAGCCGGCCCGCAGGGTTTTGTCGCGGTCTTCCTTCATGGCCATGGCGGTCAGGGCGATCACCGGGATGTGGGCGGTGTGAGGGTCCTGCTTGAGCAGTGACGTGGCCGCCAGGCCGTCCATGCCGGGCAACTGGATATCCATCAGGATCAGCGCCGGTTGTTTTTCCCGGGCCAGGGTCAACCCGGTCTCGGCATCGGCCGCCCACAACACGCTGTGGCCGGCGTTTACCAGCAGCAAGCGGGCGAGGCGCATGTTGGCTTCGTTGTCTTCGACGATCAGGATTTCGGCCATGGGGCCTCCGCATCCGCAGCGCGGTGCAGCGGCAGCCACACCACAAATCGCGCGCCGGCACCTTCGCGGCTGGCCACGGCGACACTGCCGCCGTGCAGGTCGGTCAGTTGCTTGACCATCGCCAGTCCCAGACCCGTACCTTCGAATTTACGCGCCAGGCTACTGTCGATCTGGCTGAAAGCCTTGAACAGCTTGCTCATGTCGTGCCGGGCGATACCGATGCCGGTGTCGCTGACGCTGAATTCCAGGAACTGTCGGTGCTCGCTGGGTTGCAGGGCAAAACCATAGGTGGGCCAGTCGCCGGGAACCTGCCCGACTTGTGCACGACTCACCTCGCGCACCGACAGGGTCACCGAGCCGCCGTGCTCGCTGAACTTCACCGCATTGGCCAGCAGGTTGTAGATGATCTGCTTGGTCTTGCGCAGGTCGAGTTCCAGGGTGCCGAAGTCGTCCTGGCTTTCGAGCTTCAACTGGATGCGTTGCAGCGCGGCCTTTTCCCGCACGATCAGCAGGCTGTTGGCCAACAACCCCGCCAGTTCCACGGCTTCCAGTTCCAGGTCCATCATCCCGGCCTCGACCTTGGACAGGTCGAGGATGTCGTTGATCAGCGACAGCAAGTGTTGGCCGCTGGTGAAGATGTCACCAATGTATTCGCGCTGGATATCGCTCATGTCGCCCACCAGGCCGTCCTTTAGCGCCTCGGAAAAACCGATCACGGCATTCAGCGGCGTGCGCAACTCGTGGGACATGGTGGCGAGGAATTCGGACTTCATGTGGCTGGCGTGTTCCAGCTCCAGGTTCTTCTCTTCGAGCGCACGCTCAAAGCCTTTGCGTTGTGCCTCTTCCTGCTTGCGTGCGGTGTTGTCGGTGCCGATCAGCAGATAGCCGATGATCGCGTCGTTGCGGTTGCGCAGGGCGGTGACCGAGACCATCGCTGACAGGCGACTGTTGTCCTTGCGGATATAGGTCAGCTCGTAGATGTCCTCGATACCCCGGGAGGCCTTGAACACCAGGGCTTCGAAGCCGGGCGTGATCGGTGTGTCCAGTTCCAGGCTGAGGGCAGCGGCGCGGGTGATCAGCTCGGCGGGGTCGGAAATGTCGGCCGGTGTCACGCGGTTCAGCACATCGGCGGCGGCATAGCCGAGCATGCGTTCAGCGCCGACGTTGAAGATCTGGATCACGCCTTTTTCGTCGGTGGCAATGCTGGAGAAGTAAGCGCTGTTGAAGATCGCGTCTTGCAGCGCGCCGGTCTTGAGCAGGGCTTTCTGACGTTTGAATTCGACGATTTTCTCGGCCCGGGATTGCGGCTCGATGGGGCTGTCGGCTGAAGAATTGTCCATCGTGACGTGTTCCGTGAGCTTGAGGCCTGACGCTGCCCAAACGCAGCGCCGCAGAGCATGCTCACAGAAGATCGCGCAGGCACGATGAGGAGGAGATGATGTCTTTGGACGATAGCAGATAAACAGCAAACCACAGGGGTTGCGGTGGCCAAAAGCAGTGCCTTTTTCGAAAAATCACCCAACTGGATAGATTCCGATGAAAAAGGCGCGATTTTGTGTGCGCTTAACCGGTCCAGATCGCCGAATGAACATTTATTCATCAGGTGAAACGTTTAATCAAGCGATAAACGGCTGACGCAAGCGCTTGCGTAAGCAAATATATCTGATTAGAGTCGGCAGCAGTCAGGTCTGCCGATGGGTGTCACCGGCAAACGCTTGAACACAACAATAATAAAACCAGGAGCTCAGTCATGAGCCTTGAACCCTTGCTTGAAATGCAGGGCATCAGCAAGACCTTCAACGGCCTGCGGGTGCTCAAGAACGTCAGCCTGAAGGTCTACCCCGGTGAAATCCACGCCCTGATGGGTGAGAACGGCGCCGGCAAATCGACCTTGATGAAAATCCTCTCCGGTGCCTACCAGGCCGATGACGGCGGCACCATCCGCATCGATGGCCAGCCTGTCGCCAGTTACAACCCAGCCTCCGCCAAAGCCCTTGGCATTGCCGTGATCTACCAGGAACTCAGCCTGTGTCCGAACCTCACGGTGGCCGAGAACATCTACTTGGGCCGTGAACTGCGCCGTGGCTGGACCATCGACCGCAAGGGCATGGAAGCCGGGGTGGCTGAAGTGCTGGCAAGGCTCGGCGCGGAGTTCCTGCCCACCACCCGCGTCGCCAGCCTGTCCATCGCCGAGCGCCAATTGGTAGAAATCGCCCGGGCGCTGCATGCCCACGCGAAAATCCTGGTGATGGACGAACCCACCACGCCGCTGTCTTCCCGGGAAACCGACCGCCTGTTTGCGCTGATCAAACAGCTGCGCAGCCAAGGCTTGGCGATCATCTACATCAGCCACCGCATGGCGGAAATCTACGAACTGTCAGACCGGGTCTCGGTGCTGCGGGACGGCGAGTACGTCGGCGAACTGGCGCGGGACGTGCTGTCGGCCGAGGTGCTGGTGAAGATGATGGTGGGCCGCGACCTTTCCGGTTTCTACAAGAAGGAACATGCCGCCTACGACCCCGGCCAGGTGGTGATGCGTGTGCGCGACATGGCCGACGGCAAGCGCGTGCGCAATTGCAGTTTCGACCTGCACGCCGGTGAAGTGCTGGGCATTGCCGGGCTGGTGGGCGCTGGCCGTACCGAACTGGCGCGGCTGATCTTTGCGGCCGACCCGCGTACTTCGGGCACCCTGGAGGTGGTCGGCAAGACCGTGACCCAACTGCGCAACCCGGCGGATGCGATTCGTGCCGGCGTGGTGTACCTCACCGAAGACCGCAAGGCCCAGGGCCTGTTTCTCGACATGAGCGTGGCCGACAACATCAACGTTTGTGCCTGTGTGCCGGATGCCCATGCCGGTGGGGTACTCGACCGTGGCCACGCGGCACAACGCTCACGCGATGCAATCAAGTCCCTGTCGATCCGCGTGGCGTCGGGCAAGGTCAATGTCGGCAGCTTGTCCGGTGGCAATCAGCAGAAGGTGCTGCTGGCCCGGCTGCTGGAGGTCAAGCCTCATGTGCTGATCCTCGACGAACCCACCCGTGGCGTGGACATCGGCTCCAAATCCGAGATCTACCGCATCATCAATCAGTTGGCCAAGGCCGGCGTAGGCATCGTGGTGATCTCCAGCGAGTTGCCGGAAATCATCGGCACCTGCGACCGCGTGCTGATCATGCGCGAAGGGCAATTGGTAGCCGAAGTGGGCGGGGCATCGGGGCTGGATATTTCCCAGGAGGCGATCATCGACCTCGCCACCGGCAGCGAGCAGGTGGCCGCCCATGGCTAATTCAACTACGAGCGGGAGCAACACCATGACTGTGGCAACGATCGGCAAGGCTGAGCGTATTCGGGAACTGATGCGCACGGTGGGCATGCTGCCGGTGTTGGTGCTGCTGTTGGTGGGCTTTGCCCTCGCCAGCGAAAACTTCATGACGGTGCAGAACCTGTCGATCATCACCCAGCAGGCGTCGGTCAACGTGGTGCTGGCGGCGGGCATGACCTTTGTGATCCTCACAGCGGGCATCGACTTGTCGGTAGGCGCGATTCTCGCGGCTTCGGCCGTGGTCGCGCTGCAAGCCTCAATGTCGCCGCAATTCGGCATGTTCGGGATTGCCGCCGGGGTTGGCTTCGGCCTGTTGCTGGGCCTGGTCAATGGCGGCCTGATCGCCTTCATGCGCCTGCCGCCGTTTATCGTCACCCTCGGTGCGCTGACGGCCATGCGCGGTTTGGCTCGTCTGTTGGCCGACGACAAAACCGTGTTCAACCCTGACCTGCCATTCGCGTTTATCGGCAACGACTCGGTGCTGGGCGTGCCCTGGCTGGTGATTATTGCCGTGGCCGTCATCGCATTGTCGTGGTTCATCCTGCGGCGCACGGTGATGGGGGTGCAGATCTACTCCGTGGGCGGCAACCCGGAAGCGGCGCGGTTGTCGGGGATCAAGGTGTGGAAAGTCCTGCTGTTCGTCTATGCCATGTCCGGTGCCCTAGCCGGCCTCGGCGCGGTGATGAGCGCGTCACGCCTGTTCGCCGCCAATGGCCTGCAACTGGGGCAATCCTATGAGCTGGATGCAATTGCCGCGGTGATCCTCGGCGGCACCAGTTTTACCGGCGGCGTCGGCACCATCGGCGGCACGCTGATTGGTGCCCTGATCATCGCGGTATTGACCAACGGCCTGGTGCTGCTGGGGGTGTCGGATATCTGGCAGTACATCATCAAGGGCATCGTGATCATTGGCGCCGTAGCGCTGGATCGCTATCGCCAGTCCGGTGCGCGGACCTGATTTCACTCAAACAACAATCACAAGAGAGTCATCATGAACTTCAAACGCATGTTTCCTGTTGTCGCCTCCCTGGGCGTTGCCGTGTTGATGTCCCAAGCCGTGGAGGCCCGTGAACTGAAAGCCATTGGCATCAGCATGGGTTCCCTGGGCAACCCGTATTTCGTGACCCTGGCCGACGGTGCCACGGCCCGGGCCAAGGAGCTGAACCCGGCGGTCAAGGTCACCTCGGTGTCGGCTGACTACGACCTGAGCAAGCAGTTCTCGCAGATCGACAACTTCATCTCGTCCAAGGTCGACCTGATCCTGCTCAACGCCGTCGACCCGTCGGCCATGGCCTCGGCGATCAAGAAAGCCCGTGACGCCGGGATCGTGGTGGTGGCGGTGGACGTCGATGCGAAGGGCGTGAATGCCACGGTGCAGACCGACAACGTCGAAGCCGGCAAGCTCGCCTGCCAGTTCATCGTCGACAAACTGTCGGGCAAGGGCAACGTGATTATCCAGAATGGCCCGCAGGTCACCGCCGTGACCGATCGCGTCAAAGGCTGTAAAGCTGCGCTGGCCAGTGCGCCGGATATCAAGGTGCTGTCTGATGACCAGGACGGCAAAGGCTCCCGCGAAGGCGGCTTGAACGTGATGCAGGGCTACCTGACCCGCTTCCAGAAAATCGACGGCCTGTTCGCGATCAACGACCCGCAAGCCATCGGCAGCGACCTGGCCGCCAAGCAGCTGAAACGCAGCGGCATCATCATCACCTCCGTGGACGGCGCGCCGGACATCGAGAATGCCCTGAAGACCGACACCCTGATCCAGGCCTCTGCCAGTCAGGACCCATGGGCCATGGCCCAGACCGCGGTTAACGTCGGCAATCACATTCTCAATGACAAACAACCCGCCGAAGCGGTTACCCTGCTGGCGCCAAAATTGATCACCCGCGACAACGTCGGTTCCTACAGCGGTTGGTCCAGCAAACATTAAAAGCGCGCAGGAGTGAACACCGTGGCAACCATGGAGGATGTGGCAAGAATTGCAGGGGTGTCGACGTCGACGGTTTCCCACGTCTTGAACGGCACCCGCAAGGTCAGCCCGGACACGGTGCAAGCGGTGCAGAGCGCGATCCGGCAGTTGGGCTACATCCCCAACACGCTGGCGCGCTCCCTGGCTCGATCCACCACCAATACCATTGGCGTGGCGATCTCGGCGCTGTCCAACCACTACTTCAGTGAAACGGTGCACGCGATTGAAACCGAGTGCGCCAAACACGGCTACATGATGCTGTTTGTCGATACCCACGACGATCCCGAGCAGGAGTTGCGGGTGGTTACGACGCTGCACCATCGACGGGTGGACGGCATTTTGCTGGCGCCGTCTACCGGTTCCCTGGCCCTGGAATACTTGCAGGCCAATGAAGTACCGGCAGTGCTGGTGGACCGGATGATGAGCGATCGCTTTGATCAGGTCGGGGTGGAAAACACCTTGTCGACCCAGGCGTTGGTGGCGCACTTGATCGAGCATGGCCACCGGCGCATCGGCTTTATTTCCGGGCGGGCGGGGCTGGGCACTTCCAGTGAGCGCGTGGCCGGGTATCAAGCCGCGTTGCTTGCGGCGGGGTTACCGTTTGATCCGCAGTTGCTGGTCAATGGTGGGTCGAGCAGCGAACCTGCACGGCAAGCGACGGCGCAGTTATTGGCCTTGGACACACCGCCCACGGCGATCATGGCGGGCAACAACCTGATGACCCTCGGCGCAATGCATGCCTTGCGCGATGCGCATATCGATGTGCCCGGGCAAATGGCTTTGGTGGGTTTCGATGATTTTGAATGGGCGGACTTCTTTGTGCCGCGCCTGACCCTGATCGCGCAACCGGTCCAGGAACTGGGCGCCCGTGCGGTCAACCTGCTGCTTGAGCGCATGGCGTCGCCCAAGCGTAAAACACACAGTGTGCGGCTCGCGCCCACTCTGAAGATTCGTAATTCATGCGGCTGCCCCTGATATGAACAACCCGGTTTCCCTTGGCATTGATCTCGGCACCTCGGAACTCAAGGCGATCCTGATGGACGAGCAAGGCCGCGTCCTCGCTCATGCGGGGGCGCGGCTGACGGTCTCGCGCCCGCACACGGGCTGGTCCGAGCAGGCGCCTGAGGACTGGTGGCAAGCGTGCCTGAAGGCCTTGGACCAACTGCGTACTGACCAGCCGGATGCCTATGGCCGTGTCGGCTGTATCGGTTTGTCCGGGCAGATGCACGGGGCGGTATTGCTGGGGCAAGACGACCGGGTGCTGTACCCGGCGATTCTCTGGGATGACTCCCGTGCCATGGCCCAGGCTGAAGCGTTGGGCTGTGAGTTTGCCGACGTCACCGGTAGCTTGCCGATGGCCGGTCTTACGGCGCCCAAGCTGCTGTGGTTGCAGGAGCATGAGCCGGCGGTATTCAGCGCCATTGATTGCGTGCTGTCGCCCAAGGACTATCTGCGCTTGCGCTTGAGTGGTGAGCGCGTGAGTGATGTGTCTGATGGTGCGGGGACGTTGTGGCTGGATGTGGCCAACCGGGAATGGTTTGAACCGATGCTGCAGGCCACGGGTTTGCGGATGGCGCAGATGCCACGGCTGGTAGAAGGTGGCGCGGCCAGTGCTTGTTTGAATGCTGCGGTGGCGGGGCGACTGGGCTTGGCTGAGGGCCTGGTGATTGCTGGCGGTGGCGGGGACAACCCGGTGGCGGCGGTGGGCATTGGGGCGGTGAATGCCGGTGATGCGTTTATCACGTTGGGGACGAGTGCGGCCATCGTGGCGATTACTGATCACTCGGCGGGGAATCCGGCGAGTGCGGTGCATAGTTTTTGTCATGCGTTGCCTGGGCGTTGGTACACCATGGGGGCGATGTTGGCCGGGGCCAGTTGCTTGCGTTGGGTGACGCGGTTGACGGGGTCGGTTGATGAGCAGGCGTTGTTGGATCGGGTGCAGGCCGAGTTGCCGATCGGGCAGTGCGTGCCGGTTTCCAATCCGTTGTTTTTGCCGTATTTGGCGGGGGAGCGTACGCCTCATAACGACCCGCTGTTGCGGGGTGGGTTTATGAATCTGGGGCATGATTGCACGCCGGCTATGTTGGGGTATGCGGTGATGGAAGGGGTTGGGTTCGGGTTGTTGGATGCGCTGAGTGCGGTGCAGTCGGCCGGGGCCTCGGTGGGGGCTTGTGGGTTGGTGGGGGGTGGGGCCCGCAGTGAGTATTGGGCGCAGTTGCTGGCCAATATTCTTGGGCGGGAGATCTATACGTTGCACGGTAGTGAGTTGGGGGCGTGTATTGGGGCGGCGAAGTTGGGATTTGTGGCGATTGGGCGGGGTGGGGCGCTGTTGCAGGCGGGGATGCCGGTGAAGGCACGGTTTTTTCCGGATGGTGCTCAAGCGGGTGTGTTGCAGGCACGTTATCGGAAGTTTCAGGGGCTGTTGGGGGCGGCTAAGGCTTTGCACGATTAGCTAAGTTTTGGGTGTATATCCGTTATTTAGGTAACGGCCGCTTATGGTTCCGCTCTTACAGCGGCTCACTTTTGAACAGCGCAAAAGTAAGCAAAACGCTCTTGCCCCACCACTCGGCATCTCGCCCAGGCTCGGTGTGCCCTCACTCCGGCTTTGGACCGTGGGCCGCCGTCATGGGCCATCCCTGGCCCAGGACGGCTAACCTGGCGTCCTGCCAGGTTACCCACGCTCCAAAGCCTGCGTTCGGCCAGCGTGGTTTAACGGGGCGCCTAAGATCAAGATCAAGATCAAAAGCAAAAGCAAAAGCAAGAGCAAGAGCACAGCGGCCTACCGGCCGGCTTGAGTGTTGAAGAGCAAAATCTAAAGCTAAAGCGGGCACGGTCAAATGTGGGAGCTGGCTTGCCTGCGATGGCATCACCTCGGTTTATCTGAAAAAACCAGTTGTCTGCGATCTATGTAGCAGTCTCGGTCAATATCCAGTCGCGGAACGCTTGGACTTTTGTCAGCTCGCCGCACTCTGGCCGGTAGACCACGTAGTAGGCGAGGGCCACGGCGCTTTTGACTTCGCCAAACGGCCGGATCAGACGCCCGGATGCCAGGTCGTCGCGCACCATGACGCTGCGGCCCAACGCGATGCCTTGTCCTTCGATCGCGGCCTGTACCACGGCCGCTGAGTTGTTGATACGCAGCCCGTGGCTGGCATCCGTTCCCGTTTGCTCCATCGCGTCCAGCCAGGTTCGCCAGCTTGGGAAGCTGGGGTCGCCGGCCATCGAAAGGTCGTGAATCAGCGTGCACTGTGCGAGCGCTTCCAGGCTGAGCTTGCCGTCCGCCAGCGCTGGATAGTTCGGGGAGCAGACGGGAAAAAGGTCTTCATCCATCAACTTGATCGCTGCTAATCCAGGCCAATTACCGGCGCCATAACGCACGCCGATGTCGATACGCTCGGTGAGGAAATCCAGGGTCTTGAGGTTGGTGTTCAGCAGTACGTCGATTTCCGGATGCAACTGCTGAAAACGCTCCAGTCTGGGGAGCAACCATTTGCCGGCGAACGCCGGGCTGACCGTCACGGTCAGGTCGGTACTCTGTGACGCTTCCTTGAGACGTGCCAATCCCATTCGCAACCGATCAAAACCCTCGCGGATATCCGGCAACGCAGAACGGGCCACGTCCGTCAGCAACAGTCGGGCATTGCCGCTGCTGGCGCGGGTGAATAACGGCAGCCCCAGCCAGGATTCCAGGCTGCGCACTTGTTGGCCGACGGCGGCGGAGGTGACGTTCAGCTCTTCGGCCGCCGCAGTGAAGCTTTGATGCCTGGCCGCTGCTTCGAAAGCACGCAAGGCATTGAGGTATCCAAGTGGGTTCATCTAAAGAATTTCTTTAATGGCGACGAAAGAGATCTGGTTTGTTGGCCTGACGCTGAATCGCAAGAATAGCAGGCAATCCAGCGATACAAGCTACACACGCTGGCAAACCATACGCTCAGGGGTTATTCGTCATGCAAAGGTTTTCTTCCAAAGTTGTGATCGTCACCGGGGGCGGTTCGGGGATCGGTAAAGAAGTCGCACGCCGTTTTGTGGAGGAGGGGGCCAATGTGGTGATCGGTGGTCGTGATCCCGCGAAGCTGCAGCGTGCTGCCGAAGAAATCGATCCGAGCGGCACTTCGATTCGTGCGTTGGCTGGCGACATCGCCAACCCGACGACTGCCCAGGCGCTGGTAGACGAAGCGGTAAGGGCTTTCGGTGGTGTGGATATCCTGGTCAACAACGCCGGAGTGTTCCGTCCCAAACCGTTCCTCGAAGTGGATGCCAAGGAATACGACTGGTTTCTCGACACCATCCTCAAGGGCAAATTCTTCATGGCCCAGGCGGCGGCGAAAGCCATGTTGCAGCGTGGCGGTGGTGTGATTGTGCAGACCGGTTCCCTGTGGGCGATCCAGGCCATTGGCGCTACACCGTCGGCTGCGTACTCGGCGGCCAACGCCGGGGTGCATGCGCTGACCCGTAACCTCGCGATTGAACTGGCGTCGTCCAACATCCGCATCAACACCGTGGCCCCGGCCGTGGTGGAAACTCCGGTGTACGGCACGTTCATGGACGAAAACCAGGTCAAGGAAGTGCTGCCGACCTTCAACGCTTTTCACCCGCTGGGGCGCAATGGCCAACCGGCGGATATCGCCCAGGCCATTCTGTTCCTGGCGTCCAGTGAGGCTTCGTGGATTACCGGGACCGTGTTGCCCGTCGATGGCGGCGTGACTGCCGGGCGTAACTGATCGAAAACTCAGCGTGTGGCGAGGGAGCTTGCTCCCGCTGGAGGGCGAAGCGCTCCCACGGTTTTTGGGGCCGCTGCGCAGCCCAACGGGAGCAACCTCCCTCGCCACAAAAAGCCCTCCAGCCCAGGTTTAGACGTTGGCAGCCAGTTCGCGCAGCACCTTGAGCAATGTGGTCTCACCCTTGACCACGTCCGCCTGCTCAAAGCAGATCCAGCCTTCGTTAAACCCATCAATCATGCGCATGCGCGGCATTGGATTCTGCGCGCCTTGCTCACGAAACATCGGCTCCCACGCATCGCGAGGCACCACCTGTGCAGTCACACCGCGACCAAGCACTTCGGTCAACGTGCGGGCGATGTCGTTCGGGCTGACCCTCTGACCTTCCAGCTCAACCACACGGCGGCCAGTCCAGTGTTGCTGCAACAATTGCGCAGCGAGGCGCCCGACGTCGGCGGTGGCGATCATCGGTACGGTCTTATCCAGCGGTTGCAGGAAGCTGTGGATCACTCCGTGTTCGCGGGCCGTGGCTACGTCGTAGGCGGCGTTTTCCATGAACCAGCCCGGGCGCAGGAAGGTCACCGGCACGTTCAACGCGCTTAGCGCCTGTTCCATCAAGGTGCGTTGGGTTAGCAGATTCAGGTGCTCGGCCTGGGCGCCGATGGTCGACAGGCACACCACTTTTTGCGGTGCCGCCGCCTCGATGGCTTGGGCTACGGCGGCAATCACCTTGCACGCCTCGGGGAAGCCGGGCTCCGGGTCGAAATCCGAAGGCGGCAGGATGAACACTCCGGTGGCGCCCTTGAACGCTTCAGTGAGGGCGGCGGCGTCGTCCATATTGGCGATGGCGACCTCGCAACCAAGGGCGGCCCATTCGACGCCTTTGCTGGCATCGCGAATGACTGCGCGCACGGGTTGACGATCGTTGAGGAGAAAGCGCGCGAGGGCGCCGCCGACTTTGCCTGTGATTCCGGTGATGACATACATGGTGTTTACGCCTGTTGTTCCAATGTGTGGATCAAGCATAAACACCGCTCTGCGTTGACAGAATAGCGATCCCGTCACTGCATCAGTGACTCAAAATCATGAATCACTCAGTGGTGGCAACCGGCGTTTTACCGGAGTTTTCTTGACGATGGCGGTGTTGGTTTCGGCGTACGCGTTGAGTCGGTCAAGCAGTGTGTCCAGTTGGTCCATGGTGCGCACATGCAGGCGTGCGATGAAGCAGTCATCGCCGGTCACTTTGTCGCATTCGGTGAACTCGGGGATCGCCTGGATCTGGCGCTCCACTTCCTGCAGTTTCCCGGGCAGCGGGCGGATGCGCACGATGGCTTGCAGCAGATAGCCAAAATGCTTGGGGTCAATGTCCACGGTGTAGTTCTTCAAGACGCCGCGCTCTTCCAGGCGCCGCAGCCGCTCGCCGACGCTGGGGGAGGAGAGGCCGGTGATGCCCGCCAAGGCCTTGAGGGACAAGCGCGAATCATCCATCAGCGCGGCGATCAGTTGCTGGTCAATGCTGTCAATCATGGTCGCTCCAAAAGCGATTGCTCAGGTTTGCCTAATAAGAATAGGCGAAATGCAAGGTTCGCCTTATTTAGAATCTGGAGTCGCTATCGGCCAGATTGCCATAATTGAGCCTCACTTGAGGAGCTCAATCATGGACAAATCCATACGTCGCGGTTCATGGGAAATGGTCGCCGCCATGCTCATATCCGGCACCATCGGCTGGTTCGTACTGGTGTCGGGTGTGCCGGTGGTCGAAGTGGTGTTCTGGCGCTGCGTGATCGGCGCGCTGACGCTGCTGGTGGTGTGCGGGTTGCTGGGTTATCTGCGTCTGGACTTGCTGAACTACACCAAGCTCGGGCTGGCGATGCTCAGCGGCGTGGCGATTGTGGGCAATTGGTTGCTGCTGTTCGAGTCCTACGCCAGGGCTTCAATCTCCATCAGCACGGCGGTGTATAACGTCCAGCCGTTTATGTTGGTGATGCTGGCCGCGGTGTTCCTGGGGGAGAAAATCACCGTGCAAAAGCTTGCCTGGTTGAGCGTGGCTTTCGTGGGAATGCTGGCGATTGTCACCGCCCATGGCAGTCAGCAAAACACCGGGGATGACTATTTGATGGGTGTGGCGTTGGCGCTGGGCGCGGCATTTCTGTATGCGATTGCGGCGCTGATCATCAAACGCTTGAAAGAAGTGCCGCCACATTTGATGGCGTTGATCCAGGTGACCACGGGCGCCTTACTGCTGGCACCGCTGATGCAGTGGCACAGCCTGTCTGCCTCGATGGATGCTTGGGCGGCATTGCTGACCTTGGGCGTGGTGCACACCGGCTTGATGTACGTGCTGCTGTATGGCGCGATCCAGAAGTTGCCGACGGCAATCACCGGGGCGCTGTCGTTTATCTACCCGATTGCGGCAATCTTGGTCGACTGGATTGCCTTTGGGCATCGCCTGGGCTGGTTGCAATGGCTGGGCGTGGCGGCGATTTTGCTCGCGGCGGCGGGGTTGCAGCGGGGTTGGTGGTGGCGTTCGAAAACAGCGGTGAGCGTCAAGCCGTAGCATGACGCTCACCGGCGACTCAGTGTGCGCCGCGCGGGATGGTCTTGAGCAGGTCATCCGGGCTGATATAACCCACCACGCTGCCCGGTTGCGGCAGGCCGAGGATGTGGCCCTTGATCTTGCCGATCACGTGCATCTCGCAAGGCTTGCAGTCGAACTTCAGCGTCAGCACTTCATCGCCGTGGATCAGCTGCATTGGCGCAACTTTGGTTTTCACCCCCGTCACACCCTTGGCCTGTTTAGGGCAGAGGTTGAACGAGAAGCGCAGGCAGTGCTTGGTGATCATCACCGGCACTTCGCCGGTTTCTTCGTGAGCTTCGTACGCGGCGTCGATCAGTTGCACGCCATGGCGGTGATAGAAGTCGCGAGCCTTCTGGTTGTAGACATTGGCCAGGAACGACAGGTGCGATTCCGGGTACACCGGCGGCGGCGTGGTTTCCGCCTTGCGGCCGCCCCGTGGATGAGCCTGAATACGCGCCTCGGTCAGCGCCTCGATCACTTCACGGCGCAGGGCCTTGAGCTGCGAATTCGGGATGAAGAACGCCTGCGGCGCATCCAGCTCGATCGCGGTGGCGTGGTACTGGGTGGTGCCCAGTTGGCCCAGCAGGTCGCGCAGGGTTTCCAGGGCCTGTTCCGGCTTGTTGGCCACGCCAAACGGGCCGGGCAGGGCAACGCTGGCGCTGATGCCTTCTTCGCTGGTGACGGTCAGTTCTAGGCGGTCTTCCTGCAGGCGAGCCGCCCACGACACGCCGATACGGCGCTCGGCGGAGGTCTTCAGTAACGCCTGCTGCCAGTTATGGTCCAGGTTGCGGTTCAACGGATGATTCGGCCGCAGTTGATGCAGGCCGGCCGGCATCTCATTGGGCTCGACGCGGTAGCGGTAGCGCTTCTCACCGTCTTCTTCGAACTCGCCTTTTGGCTCGGCGATGTTCGCGCGGAAACCCACCACTTCGCGCTTGATCAGCACATTGAGGCCGTCGCCATTGGACAGCGGCTCATGGGTGACCACTTGCAAGTCACGCTTGCCGGCTTTCTCCACCACACCCACCGGCAGGCCGGTAAAGGTTGGGGTGTCGAAGGCGCCAATGTCGACCTTGCGGTCGGTGACGAAGTAGTCGGTGCTGCCACGGTGGAAGGTCTTTTCCGGGTCCGGCAGGAAGAAATGCGCGGTGCGGCCGCTGGAAGCGCGGGCCAGGTCCGGACGGTCTTCAAGAATCTCGTCCAGGCGCTGACGGTAATAGGCGGTGATGTTCTTCACATAGCCCATGTCCTTGTAGCGGCCTTCGATCTTGAACGAACGCACGCCGGCATCCACCAGGGCGCGCAGGTTGGCGCTCTGGTTGTTGTCTTTCATCGACAACAGGTGCTTTTCAAAGGCAACCACACGGCCCTGGTCATCCTTGAGGGTGTAGGGTAGGCGGCAGGCCTGGGAGCAATCGCCGCGGTTGGCGCTGCGGCCATTCTGGGCGTGGGAGATGTTGCACTGGCCGGAGAAGGCCACGCACAAGGCACCGTGGATGAAGAACTCGATGGCGGCATCGGTTTCATCGGCAATCGCCCGGATCTCTTGCAGGTTCAGCTCACGGGCCAACACCAGTTGCGAGAACCCGGCCTGGTCGAGGAACTTGGCCCGGCCCAGGGTGCGGATGTCGGTCTGGGTGCTGGCGTGCAGCTCGATGGGCGGAATATCCAGCTCCATCACCCCCAGGTCCTGAACGATCAGCGCGTCGACACCGGCATCGTAAAGCTCGTGGATCAGCTTGCGCGCCGGTTCCAGCTCGTTGTCGTGCAGGATCGTGTTGATGGTGGTGAACACCCGCGCATGGTAGCGCCGGGCGAACTCCACCAACTGCGCGATATCGCTCACGTCGTTGCAGGCGTTATGGCGCGCGCCGAAACTCGGGCCGCCGATGTACACGGCGTCGGCGCCATGCAGGATGGCCTCGCGGGCGATGGCAACATCGCGGGCAGGGCTGAGCAATTCCAGGTGATGCTTGGGCAAGGACATAGTTTTTTTAGTCAGGCTTGTCACGGAGGCGGGCATTGTAGCTGCGAAATGCCCGACCGGCACCCGCGAGTTGCCCGGTGGCAGATGCTTTGCGTGGGAAATTTCCTACATATTGGCAGGCGACTTCCTTCGCTGAAGGTTACGCCGCCTCGCCATTATTAAGGCCTTCGAGTCTGCAAAACGGTTGATGACGATGGCCCCACCACGTGTCCTGGTTATGGAAAACCACAGTTCCCAGCGCAGCGCCCTGGTCAATATGTTGCGACGGCTCGAGGTGCGGGAGGTGTTGCAAGCCAGCAATAGCGAACAGGCAATAATCCAGATGCAGCGCACGGGCGGCGTGGATATCGTGCTTTGCAACCTGGGGGACAAGGGCTCCGAGCAGGTGGAATTCCTGCGCTATGCCAGCCAGATCGGCCTGGTGCAGGCCGTTGGATTGTCCAATGAGCTGCGCCCGGAGTTGCGCCGGGCCCTGGGGCATCTGGAGTTTTTATCGGGTGTGCAGCTGTTGGGTATCTTGAGCACGCCGTTGCAACTGCCGGCACTGGATCACTTGCTTAAACGCTATCGCGCGGCACCGCCGCCCGTACTCAACCCCGCGAGCCGGGTCCCATTGCCCAGCGAAGAAGAGATCCAACTGGGCCTGGCCCTGGGCGAGTTCCGCGGCTGGTTCCAGCCCAAGCGGATGATGAACGATGGCAGCCTCGCAGGCGTCGAGGCGCTGGTACGCTGGGAACATCCGGCCCGGGGCTTGCTGCTGCCCAAGGATTTCCTCGCGGCAGTGCTGGCCTATGACCTGATTGATGAAATGTTCAAGCAACTGCTGGAGCAAGGTCTGAAATTGCTCGCCGTGCTGCATCGCCAGGGCGCCGTGCTGGAAATGTCGTTCAACCTGCATGCATCCCAACTGGCCCGCCACGGCCTGATCGAGCATATCCAGGGTGCCCTGCAACGCCACGGCCTGTGCGCTTCGGTGCTGGTGTTCGAGCTGGCCGAAAACGGCTTGCTGGACCTGCAGCCGCCGACGCAGGAAAACCTGCTGCGCCTGCGCTTGATGGGCTGCGGCTTGTCGATTGATGATTTTGGCGTGGGGTTCTCGTCACTCAAGCTGCTGTGCCAGTTGCCGTTCAACCAGATCAAGCTCGATGGCGACCTTATCCGCACCCTCAACGAACCACGCAGTCAGGCCATGGTCGGCAGCACCCTGGCGCTGGCCCGCTCGCTGGACATGAGCCTGGTGATCGAAGGCGTCAGCAACCGGCATATTCGCGACGCGCTGATCAGCCTGGGCTGCGAGGTGGGGCAGGGTTTTTTCCTCGCCCGGCCGATGACCGGCCACGACCTGCTGCATTGGCTGGCGCGGGAAGATGTGCAGCCGTTAAGTTCGCCGGTGGGCTAGGCGGCAAAACTTCAGAATTTTCCTACACTTCAGTCGTGTTCGTGTAACTTGAGCGAGGCGTCGGCTGGTCGCTTATCCATCGTTTTGCGTCACAGGTGCTTCTGTCACCGGAGCTTTCCGGCGCGCCCTACAGGAGGTTACATGTATACCGCTTTGGTTGTGGACGACCATCCCTTCATTCGCTCTTCCGTCAAAATGCTGCTCAGCCAGTTTCAGTTCGAAGTAGTCGCCGAGGCCGATAATGGCGCCGATGCGGTGCAACTGGCCCGGGAGCATGTGCCCGACCTGATCATTCTCGACATCGGCATGCCCAAGCTCGACGGCCTTGAAGTGCTCAACCGCATCGCATCCCTGCGCCTGCCGAGCAAAATCCTTGTGTTCACCTCTCAGTCGGCACTGTTCTATTCCATGCGCTGCATGAAAGCCGGTGCGGCCGGGTTCATTTCCAAGACGAACGACATGGAGGAGGTGACCAAGGCGATCAAGGCGGTGATGGACGGCTACACCTTCTTCCCCAACCTGGCCCACAGCTCGGTACGGCGCAGTGATCTGGAAGCCACTGATCATGATCTGATCCAGAACCTCTCTGACCGCGAATTGACCATCCTGCAACAACTGTCCCAGGGCTTGACCAACAAGGAAATCGGCGACGCCATGCTGATCAGCAACAAGACGGTCAGTACCTACAAGACGCGCCTGATCGAAAAACTCAACGTCAAATCGGTGGTGTACCTGGCCGACTTTGCCAAGCGCAACAACCTCATCTGAATGAACACACTTCTTCGACACGGCCTGCTGGGTTTCCTGTTGCTCTGTGGCCTGGGCAACGCCCTGGCGGCGCCGCAAATGCTCAAGCTGCACGGGCGTTCCGACGTCAGCGACTACAGTGTGGGCCTCGACGAGGCCGACTGGAGATGGCTGCGCGGCAAAGGCACGCTGGTGCTCGGCTCGTCGGCGCCGGACTACTCGCCGTTCAGCATCACCAGCAATCGCCATGACTACGAAGGCATCACGGCCGACTACGCGCAGTTGATGGAGCAGTTGCTGCACGTGAAAGTGCGGGTGCAACGGTATGCCTCACGCAATGGGGTGTTGGCTGCGCTCAAGGCGGGTGATGTCGATATGCTGGGCAGCTCCAACGGTTTTGAGGCAGCCGACCCGCAGCTTCAACTTTCCGACGCCTATGCCGAGGATCAGCCGACCCTGGTCAGCCGGGTCGGTGACAGCCAGAACCTCGACCCGGAACTGGCCGGCAAGCGTGTGGCGATGCTCTATCACTATCTGCCGCCCAAAGCGGTCGAAGACTTCTACCCCAAGGCCAGCTTGCAGCTTTACCCGTCCACCCTCAGCGCCATCGGCGCCGTGGCATTCGGCCAGGCCGACGTATACCTGGGCGATGCGATCAGCGCCAATTATCTGATCAACCGCAACTACCTGAACAACGTGCAACTGGCCGACTTCTCGCGCATGGAGGTCAGCAATTTTTCCTTTTCGGTCAAGCGCGACAACACGCGCCTGCTGCGGATTATCAATGCGTCACTGGCGGCGATCCCGGTCACCGAGCGCCAGACCATCCTGCGCCGCTGGAGCGCCGGGGGGGCAAGCATGCCAGGCCAGCATCCCCTGCATTTCAGTGTCAGTGAACAGCGCTGGCTGGACAAGAATCCCCGATTGCGCGTGGCGATTGATGAAGACTTCCTGCCGATGTCGTTCTACAGCGCCGAAGGCGAATTCCGCGGCATCAGTGCCGACGTCCTGGCCAAGGTGGCCCTGCGCACGGGCTTGAAGTTCGATATCCAGCGGGTGAGTTCGGTGCGCGAGATGATCGACGCCATCACCAGCAACAAGGCCGACCTGCTCATCACCATCACCCCCAGCGAGGAGCGCGAAGCGGTCCTGCGCTTTACCCGTCCGTACCTGGCCACGCCCTTTGTCCTGGTCACTCGTACTGCACCGAGCAGCCCCAATACCTTGGACGATATGCACGGCAAGCGCCTGGCGGTGATCAGCGGTGATTCCAGCCGCGACATGCTGACCGAGCAATACCCGGACATCCGCCTGGTAGATGCCGACAGCGCCCATGACGCCATGGAGAAAGTCGCCAATGGCGAGGCCGATGCGGCAGTCAATTCGCTGATTACCGCGCGCTATATGATTTCCCGGCAATACCGTGACCGCTTGCGTATCACCAGCACCGTGGGTGTAACCAACTCGCGCATGGCCTTTGCCACGGCCCGCGGCTCGCTGGAATTGTTCTCGATCCTGGACAAGGCGCTGCTCAGCATCGCCCCCGAGGAAATGGACGAGTTGACCAATCGCTGGCGCAGCGAAGTGGTGGTAGGCGACAGCTACTGGCTGCGCAACCGCAGCGCAATTATCCAGGGCTTTGGGATTGCCGCCGTGTTGCTGGTGACTGCCCTGGGCTGGATCGCCTACCTGCGGATGTTGATGCGCAAGCGCAAGCAGGCCGAGCAGGCGTTGAGCGATCAGGTTGAGTTCATGCGAGTCTTGATCAACGGCACGCCGCACCCGATCTATGTGCGTGATCGCCAGGGCAAGTTGCTGATCTGCAACAGTGGTTACCTGGAAGTGTTCCAGGTGGAACGCGAGCAGGTGATCGGCAAGACCGTACTGGACGGTGTGCTGGGCGACCCGGATGAGGCCGCCGCATATCACCGGGATTACCTGCAAGTGATGGAAAGCGGTGAGGCGCAGTTGCAGGATCGCAGCCTGATCATGCCCGATGGCCGCGTACTGACCATTTACCACTGGATGCTGCCGTACCGCAGCAGTACCGGCGAAGTCAGCGGCATGATTGCCGGCTGGATTGATATCAGCGAGCGCCAGCGCCTGCTGGAGGACGTTCACGCCGCCAATCGCGCCAAGACCACCTTCCTGGCGACCATGAGCCATGAGATCCGCACACCGATGAACGCGGTGATCGGCATGCTCGAGCTGGCGACGAAAAAGGCTGACCAGGGCGTGATGGATCGCTTCGCGATTGATGTCGCATCCGGCGCAGCACGCGGCTTGCTGGACCTGATCGGCGACATCCTTGACATTGCCCGCATCGAGTCCGGGCGTCTGTCCCTGAACCCCGAGCGCGCCAACCTGCGGGAGTTGTTGGAGTCGGTGGTGCGCATTTTCGAAGGCCTGGCACGGCAGAAACAGCTGCAACTGCAACTGGACCTGGATGCCGGCGTCAACCGTGATGTGTTGATCGACCCGCTGCGCTTCAAGCAGATCGTGTCCAACCTGTTGAGCAACGCCATCAAGTTCACCGCCCAGGGCCACGTGCGCTTGAGTGTGCGAACGGAGGCGGGCAAGGAACAGCTGGGCGTAAGGCTGCAGGTGGAAGACTCGGGCATGGGCATTGGCGAAGAGGACCAGAAACGCCTGTTCAGCCCCTTTACCCAGGCCAGCAACAATGACCAGTCCGCACGTAGCGGCTCCGGCCTGGGTTTGGTCATCAGCCGCACACTCTGCGAAATGATGGGCGGGCGACTGACCCTCGACAGCACCTTGGGCCAGGGCACGCGCATCGACGTGAGGCTGGACCTGACCATCCTTGAGCCGTTGGCAGACATTGCTCCCGTCGAGGACGAGCCGACAGTAATGAGCCACGCGTTGAACATTTTGGTGATTGATGATTACCCGGCCAACCGTCAGTTACTGACCCAGCAACTCAACTATCTGGGCCACCGGGTCGAGGATGCCGAGGACGGTGCCCATGGCTTGCGGGCCTGGCGCAACGGGCAATTCGACGTGGTGATCACTGACTGCAATATGCCCCTGATGAACGGCTACGAACTGGCCCGGGCCATTCGTGCCGACGAGGCGGCCCGTGGATTGCCACCGAGCCTGATCCTTGGTTTTACCGCCAATGCACAGCCGGAAGAGAAGGGCCGGTGCCTGGCCGCCGGCATGGATGACTGCCTGTTCAAGCCCATCAGCCTCAAGGATTTGAGCGCGCGCCTGGCAGGCCTGGCAACGGAGCCGGGGAGTGGACACCCAGGATTTGCCGCAGATGACGATATTGACCTGACCAGCGTCGAGCACCTGGCCGGCGGCAACATTGCTTCGATCAAAAGCTTGTTGGGTGACCTCGCCGCCAGCAATGAGCAGGACATGGCGCGCCTGATGCAACTGTTCACCCGCCACGACCTGCAAGGCCTGGCGGACATCGCGCATCGGGTCAAAGGGGGCGCGCGGATCATCAAGGCCCGAGTACTGATCCGCTGCTGCGAAGACCTGGAAGCCGCCACCCGACAAGCAGACCCCATGCGACTGACCGAGACAGTGGATGCATTGCATCAACAGATGGAGCAGCTCGGCGAACGGCTGGAGCGCTATCTGGCTTGAATTACCGGTAGGAAATTTCCTACAAGAACGCGGCACCATTCATACGTAGTCAACCCACCCCACACCCGATACTGAGCCTCGTTGAACGGCCCCACCGACCAAGCGGACCGGGCCTTGCAACCTGATTGAAGCCCTCATCGGGCTTCAGACTTTCCTCACTATCTGGATTACGTTATGAACAAGTTTGCGCTTAAAGGTCTGTTTGCCGCTGTCATCCTCGCCGCTGGTTCCCAGGCTGCCATGGCTGCTGACGGTGAAATCAACTTCGTCGGTTCCGTAACCGACAACACCTGCCCGGTGGTCGTGACTGACCTGAACGGTTCGGTCGGTGCTGGCGATGTGGGCCTGGGCGACGTGCCCGCCACTTCCCTGGCTACCGTTGGTGCTGTTGCCGGTGGCGGCGCGTTCTCCCTGACTATTGACACTAACGCCCCAGGTTGCAGCGTCACCGGCAAGAGCGCCGTGGTCAAGTTCCTGTCCCTGAGCGGCACTGCCGGCGCCAGCGGCCAGTGGATCGGCATCACCCCAGACGCCGGTCACGCCACCAACGTTGCGGTACAGATCAAGGACGCCACGGACAGGGACGTGCAACTGGGCCTGGAATCGGCTCCGTACCTGGACCTGACCCAACCGCTGCGCTTCACCGCCAACTACATCGCTACCGGCATTGCGACCTCCGGCCCGGCCAACGCCAAGGCTGCGTTCACCGTCGAGTACCAGTAAGCCCTGTTGATGCGCCGCTGCAGCGCTGAAGCGCGCAGCGGCCATCCCCTCGCTCACGGCAAGAGGATGATCGAAATGAACGTTTCCCCCTTCAAGAAGGCATCGGCCCTGGCGCTGTTGCTCAGTACTGCGCTGCTCAGCACGGCCAGCCAGGCCGGTGTGATGCTCGGCGGCACGCGGATCGTGTTCGACGGCAACAAACGCGACGCGTCGATCACCGTCAGCAACACCACGGCGCAGCCGTACATGGTGCAGACCTGGGTCAACACCGAAGCCGATGACATGACCACCGCCACGCCCTTTGTGTCGACGCCGCCGCTGTTCCGCCTGGACCCGCGCAAAGAGCAAATGGTGCGAATCCAGAAAGTCGCCGGCAACCTGCCGAGCGACCGTGAATCGGTGTTCTATTTCAACGCCCAGGAAATCCCGGTGGCCAGCGAAGGCAACGCCAATACGCTGAAGATTGCCATGCGCACCCGCGTCAAATTGTTCTATCGCCCGGCCGGTCTCAAGGGCAATGCGATGGAAGCACCGTCGCAGCTGACCTGGAGCCTCGCGCAGGAACAGGGCAGGGCCGTGCTAGTGGTCAATAACCCGTCGCCGTTCCATATCTCGTTCATTGGCGTGACTGCCAAGTCTGCCGGCCAGAGCGTCGAGGTCAACGAGCCGACGATGGTCGCGCCGATGAGCAGCCAGCGTTATCCGCTGCCGGGCTTCAAAGGCACAACCGGCGAAGTGGTGTTCTCGGCCATCAATGATTACGGCGGCTACAGCGAGCCGCAGACCGTGCCACTGAACCGCTGATTCCTTTTCTTCCTGTAGACGTTTGCGCGTGCCACGACTGTGGCGCGGCGGCCGGGTATTGCCATGCGAATCGATAACTCCTTCAGCTTTAGTCGTTTGCCTTTGTGGGTCGCCGTGGCCGCCGCCTGTGCCGGTGAGTTGGCCGTGGCCGGTGAGCCTGCCAAGTTCGACGCCGGCTTCATGCAGTCGTTTGGCGGCGCCGGGGCCGGGCCCAACCTTGACCTGGATGCGGTGGCCAACAGCGGCAGCATCGGTCCTGGTACCTACCCGGTGCTGATTCGCCTGAACCAGAGCTTTTTCGACCGGCGTGACATGACCTTCATCAAGGATGAGCAGGGCAGTGACGTACGTGTATGCCTGTCCGAGGCTTTTCTCAAGGAACTCGGGGTGAAGCTGGAGGCGTTCAAGGTGCCCGGCGAAACACTGCCCGCGTGCATCGACCTGGCAGCTCTGATCGAAGGCGCCTCGGTGACCTTCAACGCCAACTACCTGGCCCTGGATATCAGCGTGCCGCAGATCGCCCTGAGCCGGGATGCGGCCGGCTACGTGGCACCGTCGGAATGGGACCGCGGCATCAACGCCGCGATGCTCAACTACCAGTTTTCCGCTGCGCAAACCAACAGCGACGCCCGAGGCACCGGCAACCAGTACAACCTGTATGCCACCGGTGGTTTCAACCTCGGCGACTGGCGTTTTCGCTCCAGCTCCTCGTTCCGCCAGGGCGATGAAGGTGGCCGCCAGTGGCAGCGCAGCAATACCTACGCGCAACGGGACATCACGCCGCTGAAGGCCACGCTGACGATGGGCGAGAGCTTCACACCTGGCGATGTGTTCGACAGCGTGCCGTTTCGCGGTGTGCAACTGGCCTCGGACATGGGCATGTTGCCGGACTCGATGCAGGGCTACGCCCCGGTGATCCGTGGCATTGCCGAAACCCAGGCCAAGGTCGAAGTGCGCCAGAACGGCTACTCGCTGTACACCACTTACGTGGCGCCGGGTGCGTTTGAAATCAACGACCTCAACGCCGCCTCGGGCAGCGGCGACCTGGAAGTGATCATCACCGAAGCCGACGGCCGTGAACGACGTTTCACCCAGCCGTACGCAACCCTGGCCAACATGCTGCGGGAAAACACCTGGCGCTATAGCGCGACTGTGGGCGAATACAACTCGGCCAACGGCGGCGAGCGGCCGATGTTTACCCAGGCGTCCCTGGCCTATGGCTTGCCGTTCGACCTGACCCTGTACGGCGGCTTTCTGGGGGCTGATTTTTACCGTGCCGGTGTGGTTGGCGTGGGCAAGAGCCTGGGCAGCATCGGCGCCGTCTCGGTCGACGTCACCCAGGCGCAGACCGACGTGCCCAAGGCCGTCACCACCCAAGGCGACAGCAAAAAAGGCCAGAGCATCGGCCTGCGCTACGGGAAGGCATTTGAAAGCGGCACCTCGGTGCGCTTCGCCGGTTACCGCTATTCCACCGAAGGCTATCGCGACTTCAGCGAAGCCGTGGATTTGCAGCAACCCAACGACTACAGCCAGTTCTCCAAGCGCAGCAAGGTCGAGGCCAGCGTCAACCAGGCCCTGGACAACTACGGCTCGCTGTACTTGAACCTGAGCAAGCAGAACTACTGGGGCACGTCCCGTGAAGACAAGCAGATGCAGCTGGGTTTCAACACCCAGTACAAGGGCGTGACCTATGGCGTGTACGCCAGCAAGACCCTGACAGACGACTTCGGCTCCAACAACCAGGTGGTCTTCACTGTGTCCATGCCCCTGGGACAAACCCGCAGCACCGGTACGTTCAGCGTCACCCGCAACAATGACGGCAGCCTGGATCAACGGGCCGGCCTCAGTGGTCGCGATGGCAACCTGAACTACAACGTCAACGCCAACCGCGTGGAAAACACCGGTAACAACGGTTCGGCACTGCTGGGCTACCGTGCACCGTTTGCCCAGTTGGGCGCCGGTGTGAGCGTCGGCTCGGGCTACCGGCAGACCTCGGTCAGCGCGGCGGGCTCGGTGCTGGCCCATGCCGATGGCGTGGAATTCGGCCAAACCCTGGGTGAAACCGTGGCGCTGGTGGAGGTCAAGGACACGCCGAAGGTCGGCCTGCTGAATGCCCCGGGCACCCTGACCAATGACCGCGGATACGCCCTGGTGCCGTACGTCACGCCGTATCGCAAGAACCGCGTGGCCGTGGACACCAGCGAACTGGACACCAGCGTCGACATCGCCGAAGGCGTGACCAACGTGGTGCCGCGTCGCGGTGCGGTGGTCAAGGCGGTATTCGCCGCCGGCCGATCGGAAAAAATACTGCTCAACGTCCGCCTGCAGAACGGCTCGCTCTTGCCTTTCGGCACCACCGTGCAGGACGACCAGGGCGCCAGTGTCGGCGTGGTCGGCCAGGCCGGACAAGTGCTGCTGTCGGCGGGCAAAGGTGTCACCTACACCATGAAATGGGGTGGCAAAGCCGCGCAGCAGTGTGAAATCAATTTGGATATCAGCAGCACGCCAGCCACCGACGGTTATCGGGTGATGGACGCTGTGTGCGTAGGAGTTCGTCCATGAAACAGATAAACAAGTGGAAAAAACGCGTGCTGTTGAGCGCGCTGGCGGTGGCACCGTTTGCCCTGTCAGAGATGGCGTTGGCCGACTGTGCGTCTACCAGCGCGACCCAGAGCGTACACCCCATCGGGGATGTGTACATTCCTCAGGATGCGCCGGTGGGGTCAACCATCGGGCTGGTCAAGTACACCCGCTTCCCGATCATCAACTGCACGACGACGGTACCGTTTTCAATCCAGGCCAACATGCTCGGTGCCAAGTTACCCGCAGTCACCGCTGCCATTGGCGCGGTGCAAGGCAGCCAACTGTACGCGACGAACATACCGGGGATCGGGGTAGGCGTGGTCAACGAAAGCCGCCCCAGCTTTCTGTGCCGGACCTCCGGCAACTGGTACTTCCCGCTGACGTACGTCGGCTGCAATACCGGTGGTTTCGCCTCCAATACCAATAACAGCCTGATCCTGATCAAAACCGGACCGATCCCGGCAGGCGTCAATGATTTTGGGAACCTGCAGGTGTACACCGTCACGATCAACAACAATGGTACGCCGTTCGACTGGATCGACGGTCGCCTGACCGGCAGCGTGACCGTGGCCGGCTGCAGCATGCCCGAAGGCGTGGGCAGCATCATCGACGTTCCGTTGAACAACTGGGAAAAGCGCGTGTTCAACGGTCCCGGCAGCGTCACGCCAACCGAAAGTTTCAATATCCCGCTGAATAACTGCATTGCCGGGACGTACGCGGGGAACCCGACCTGGAACTACTTCCAGGGCAACACCGCCAACATCCGCCTGGATGGCGCCAAGGGGTCGGTGATTGTCGATGCCGGCCAGGGAATCCTGGGGCTCAACTCCGAAGCCACCGCCAGCGGCGTGGCGGTACAGGTGCTCAAGCAGGACGGAACCGTGCTGCCGCTGGGCGTCGACGTACCGATCATGCCGGTCCAGGACGGCACCACCAACCTGCAGTTCGGTGCCCGCTACATCCAGACCGCCGGCGACGCCTCCGGGCCGCAGCCCGGTATTGCCAACGCCACCGCGAACTTCACCATCACCTACAAATAGGAAAAACCCCCATGCAACGTTTTACCCGTCGCTTCATGGCCGCTTGCGTGCTCTCCACCGTGGTTGCCAGCGGTGCTGCTATTGCCAACGATCACCCGACCATCCGCGCCATGTCGGGTGCCGAGCAGATCAAGCAATTGCCGGCCGCCAAGACCGCGCTGATCGTGATCGACTTCCAGAACGAATACTTCACCGGGCGCATGCCAATCCCGGATGGCGCCAGTGCCCTGGCGAAAACCCGCGAGCTGATCAACTACGCCGACAGCCACAAGATCCCGGTCTACCACGTGCAGCACGTGTCGCCGGCCGGTGCTGCGGTATTCGCCATTGATGGCGAGACCGTAAAGTTCCACAAGGACATGCAGCCACGCCCTCAGGACCACGTGGTGCAGAAGAACACCGTAAGCGTGTTCGCCAGCACCGACCTGGCCACACAACTGAGCAAGGCCGGGATCAACACGCTGATCATCAGCGGCCTGATGACCCACGCCTGTGTCGCCGGTGCCGCCCGTGATGCAGCGCCACTGGGTTTCAACGTGATCGTTGCTTCCGATGCTTCTGCCACCCGTGCGATCACCCGTCTCAATGGCCAAAGCGTCGACAAGGACGCCTTGCATCAATCGGCACTGGCCGAAGTCGAGGACACCTTCGGCGATGTGATGACCACCGAGCAAATCGTCAAGTTGCCCGTGCTCTAAACCGCTGCGACACGCCCGGCGTCATACCCGGGCGACCTTATTCCTTTCAGATGAGCCGACTTCAATGACGAGTTTTCCCATACGCGTGCTGGTACTCGAGGATCATCCTTTTCAACGTGCCGTCGCAGTGAGCCTGCTGCGCCAACTGGGTTGCCACGAGGTATTCGAGGCCGCAGACGGTGTGCAGGCGCTGACGGTGCTGCAACAGGTGGGCGGGGTGGATATTGCCCTGTGCGACCTGTGCATGGACGGCATGGATGGCCTGGAGTTTCTTCAGCAGGTGGGGCACTCGGGACTGGTCGGCTCGGTGATTATCAGCAGCTCACTGTCGGCCGATGTGCGCCGCACGGTGCAGCAGATCGTTTCGTTGCTGGGCCTGGAAATGCTCGGTGACGTCGGCAAGCCGTTGCAGGCCCACGCCCTGGAGACCCTGCTAAAAAAGCGCTCCAGTGGCCCTGGTGTCGCGCCACCCAAGGCTGCACCGGTACGCCTGGCCAGCGATGAAGAAGTGCGGTGGGCCCTCAACGAACAGCAACTGCAGGCCTGGTACCAGCCCAAGGTCGACCTGCATACCGATGACGTCTGCGGCGTAGAGGTGCTGACCCGCTGGGTGCACCCGTTGCGCGGCATCCTGTCGCCGGCCGTGTTCATGCCGGTGCTGGAGCGCTGCGGCTTGCTGGATACGCTGTTGTTCATGCAGATGAACCAGGCCCTGAGCCTGCAGCGACTGGCGAAAAACGCCGGGCTGGCGCTTGACCTGTCGTTCAACCTGAATGCCAGCCAGTTGACCAACAGCAACCTGACCGCAGTGATCAAGGGCATCCTCTCGCTGCACCAGACGGCACCTGCCAGCGTGACCTTCGAACTCACCGAAAGTGGCCTGCTGGAAGCCCCGGCCACCAGCCTGGAAACCCTGGTGCGCCTGCGCATGATGGGCTGCAAGTTGTCCATCGACGACTTTGGTGCAGGCTTCTCGTCGTTGCAGCGCCTGTGCCAGTTGCCGTTCAACGAGATCAAGCTCGACGGGGAGTTTATCCGCACCTTGCTCCACGAACCGCGCTGCCAGGCAATCGTCAGCAGTACCCTGGCATTGGGTGAAACCCTGGGGATGTCCGTGGTAGTGGAAGGCATCGAGACGGAGGAGCAGCGCGAGTCGTTGCTCGCGATGGGATGCACTCAAGGGCAGGGCTACCTGTTCGCCCGGCCCATGAATGATGTGGATCTGCTGCGCTGGCTACCGGCGGCGTCGAATATTGAACGACGCTCCTGATCAGCCCTTGGCGGCCATCGCAGTGACTTCAACCCGCATGCCTTCGACGGCCAGGGCGGCAACACCAACCGCCGCACGCACCGGCCAAGGCTTGGCGAAGTAGCGCTTGTAGACTTCATTGAAAGCGGCGCGGTCGGCCATGTCGGTCAGGTAGATGGTCAAATGCATGACCCGGTCAATCGAACTGCCGGCGCGTTCCAGCGCAACCTTCAGGGCTTGCAGAGTGCATTCGCTTTGCAGGGTGATATCGCCAAGCTCCAGGCTGCCGTCGGCGCGGGTAGGGATTTGCGTGGAGACGAGGATGCCGTTGAAGCCGATGACGTCGGAGGAGATGGAGTCAGGGTCGAGGTCGGGGGTGAAGGCGAGGTCGTTGTTGGCCATGCGATTCCCTTGGATGACGTCAGAAAGAAGGCCGATATGGTCCCCGAAAAAAAGGCCCAGGGCAAACCTGAGCCTTTTCGGCGAAACAGCAAAGTAAAACGGAAGTCCACGATCAACCGTGTTTGTTTAACTAACCTGTTGTTTTCGTGGATAGTTTAATTGCCAATAGTTGCATGCACAGGTGCACGACTGATTAAACTCGATTAATTAAAATTCACTGTGCGTACGCGCACGTTGCTGTAGTTTCAACCCTGTCTTAGCCGCTCTGCTTCGACAACATCCTTTGGTTTGCCGCCGCAGTCTCTGCGGCGGTTTTTTTATGGGCGCTGGATGTAGATATATTTAATCTTTTACAAAGTGGCACTTTGATAGTTATTAAGAGCCAACTAACCATAGGCGATTTAATAGAACAGATCCTTCGGTGACAGCATCTCGCTGAACGGTGAGCCTGGCCTCCTGGCGTGCTGCTTGATCACCTGCTTCAACACGGCAACGAACGCAGTGGCAGCCTTGCTGCGCACGTTACCTCGGCGGCTGACCACCCCGAGGATCCTCGATTTTGAACCCTTGAACGCACTCAACGGCGCCACCGCATCGGCAAAACACTCGGACTTGAGCAGCAGGTCCGGCAGCACCGTCAGCGAATCCGTCTGCAGTAGCACCGGCAGCAGAATCCCCGCCGAGTGCACGCTCACCACGTGGCTGGGTGGCGGTGACAAGCGAAACTCGCGGTTCAGGTCGCTGATAAAGGTGTTGTGCAGCGAAGGTGGGTAATTGGCCAGCCATTTCATGGCATTCAGTTCATCGATAGAGCCGGAGTGTCGCAGTGGGTGATCGTTACGCCCCACCACATGGGCCTGATAGGAAAACAACGGTTCGATCGAGAACTCGTTTTCAGTGATGAAGTTACTTGCCTGGATCAGCGCGAAATCCAGATAGCCATCCCGCAACTGCGGCACGGAAATACCGTGCAACCCCTCGAACACTTCCAGGAAGACATGGGGATACTGTTGCTGATAGAGGCTCAGGCATTCCGGCAAAAAGGTGAAGTTGATAAAGGGCGCGATGGCGATGCGCAGTCGTTCGGCCTGCCCGCTGCGGATCAGGTTCAAGTCGGCCTTGGCTTTCTCGATCTCGCTGAGTATCAGGCGCGCATGGTGCAGCAGGCTTTTGCCAGCCTCGGTAAACCGCACGCCGGTGTGGGTGCGCTCCAGCAGTTCCACCCCTTGCTGCTGCTCAAGGTCGCGCAGGGTGCGGGTGATTGCCGCTTGGGTCAGCCCGACTGATTTGGCCGCACTGCGGATGCTCCCGGTTTCGGCGACGGCGACCAAGGCGGTGAACTGGTTGGTTTTCATGTCGACCCTAATGACAACTAAATGTTGTCATCGAGCCTAAAGGTTGTCTTTTCATTCTGTCAATACGGGTCAGAATCTGCCCAATATCGAGTCTGAGGAGACAACAAAAATGAAGATTCTGGCAGAGATCGAGCAGATTCAGGACGAGATGATAGCCATCAGGCACGCTATCCACGCGCATCCGGAATTGGGCTTCGAAGAGTTTGCAACCAGTGACCTTGTGGCGCAAAAACTCGAGGAGTGGGGCTTTGAGGTGCATCGCGGGTTGGCGGGCACCGGTGTAGTCGGGCAGTTGTGCAACGGTGATGGTCCGCGCATCGGTTTACGGGCCGACATGGATGCGCTGCCAATTGCCGAGGAAACCGGCCTGGAATACGCCAGCACCCAACCCGGCAAGATGCACGCCTGCGGCCATGACGGTCACACCGCAACGCTGCTGGCAGCGGCCAGGGTATTGGCTAACACCCGGCGCTTCAGCGGCACCCTGAACGTGATCTTCCAGCCGGCGGAAGAAGGCCTGGGCGGCGCCCGTGAAATGGTCGAACAGGGTTTGTTTGAGCTGTTTCCGTGCGATGCGATCTTCGCCATGCACAATATGCCGGGCTACCCCCCGGGCAAGCTGGGCTTTCTCGCCGGGCCGTTCATGGCCTCATCCGACACGGCGACGATCACCCTGAACGGCGTGGGAGGGCATGGAGCAGTGCCCCACAAGACAGTGGATCCGGTAGTGATCGCGGCTACTTTGACCTTGTGCCTGCAAAGTGTGGTATCGCGCAATATCGACCCACTGGATACCGCAATCGTCAGCGTTGGCTCTATTCATGCAGGTTCCGCTGCGAATGTGATCCCGGCATCCGCCAAGCTGCTGGTCAGCGTTCGGTCGTTGCGAGCAGACACTCGCGACCTGTTGCAAACCCGCATTACTACCCTGGCGCAGCACATCGCACAGAGTTACGGTGGCAACGCAGACGTGCATTACAACCGGCGTTACCCGGTACTGGTCAATGATGAGGCGGAGACGGAACTGGCCCGCAGTGCAGCTCTGGAATGGTGCGGGGAAGACGGCCTGATCGAGAATATGCGCCCGCTCACGGGCAGCGAAGACTTCGCCTTTATGTTGGCAAAATGCCCGGGCTCCTACCTGATCATCGGCAATGGCGACAGTGCGGAGAACGTCATGTGTCACCATCCCAAATTCGACTTCAACGACCAGTGCCTTTTGGTCGGTGCGTCCTACTGGGTCAAGCTGGTGGAAAAAATGCTCAAGCACACTGCTGCTGTCAATTGAGGCCCGGACCCGATCATGGAAACTACTTTATCTGAAGCGTCCGCCGTGTCTGCGCGCACATCGGCACCGGCCCAGCCCGGCAGGAAAAACAACATCGCCGCCGTCACCATCGGCAATGGCCTGGAGTTCTACGACTTCACGGTCTACAGCTTTTTCGCCACGGTGATCGGCAAGCAGTTCTTTCCCATGGAAGGCTCAAACCAACTGCTGCTGGCGTTCGCCACCTATGGCATCGGTTTTTTCATGCGCCCGTTGGGCAGCATTTTGCTCGGCCAGTATGCCGACCGGGTAGGGCGCAAGGCCGCGATGATATTGACCCTTTGGCTGATGGCCATCGGTTCGCTGATTTTTGTGCTGACGCCCACCTACGGCCAGATAGGTATCGCCGCGCCATTGCTGATCGTGTTTGCCCGACTGCTGCAAGGCTTCGCGATTGGCGGCGAGGTCGGCGCGTCGACGACTTACCTGATGGAAAAAGCTGACAGCCACGAACGAGGTTACTTCACCAGTTGGCAATTCTTCAGCCAAGGCCTGAGCGTGTTGCTCGGTGCAGTGGTGGGCCTGAGCGTGAACTACGCCCTGACCGAGGAACAGGTCATGGCCTGGGGCTGGCGTCTGCCATTTGTGATCGGGCTGCTGGTGATCCCGGTGGGCTCGTATATGCGCCGGCACCTGCAGGAAAGTGACCAGGTGAAGCACGACGTCAGCCATCGCTTGAGCTGGGGCGAGCATAAACGTGCGTTGGTCGCCGGAATCCTGATCGCCATCGGCGGCACTTCGGCCTCCTATGTAATCCTGCATTACCTCTCGAATTTTGCCGTGGCCCAGTTACACCTGCCGCTGTCTGCCGGGATCTGGACCGGCTGCGCAGCGGGTGCCGTGCAAGTGGCGCTGGCGGTGGCTTCCGGCCGAGCCTGTGATCGCTGGGGGCGCAAGCGCATGATTTTCTGGTCGCGGCTGGCCTTGTTGCTGTTGATCTACCCGGCGTTCGTGCTGTTGCAGCACTCGCCCACTTTGCCCGCGCTGGTGATTGTGGCGAGTACCCTGGCGGCGTTGCTGGTGTGCAATACCGTGCCGTCGCTGGTGTTGCTTGCCGAAATTTTCCCCGCCCAGGTCCGGGCGACAGGCCTCTCGGTGACCTATGCCCTGGCCAGCATCATTTTCGGCGGCTTTGCGCAGTTCTTCTGCACGCTGCTGATCTCACTTACCGGCAACCCCAGCGCCCCGGCGTTCTACCTGATTGTGTGCGGGCTGGTTTCCCTGCTGGGCCTGGCGCTTGTCAAAGAACCCACTCAACGTTAACCCAGAAGTAACGGAGCTTTTCATGACTACCTCAATAACGCGGTACGGGCGCGTACGCCCTGGTTTTTTCCGACTGTCGACGCTGGCAGCGGCGGTGTTGTGTTCAACCCTGGCGGGGCCGTCCATGGCCAGGGAAACCGATGAGGCCCGGGTGGATGCCCTGCTGAAAAAGATGACCCTGGACGACAAGTTCAACCTGATCCGCGGCATGACCGAAGCGGATGCTACCAACCAGGGCCAGGCCGGCTACCTGCCGGGCGTACCGCGCCTCGGCGTGCCAGCCCTGCGCATGGCAGACGGGCCACCCGGTATCCTGACCCGCAAGGCCTCGATCATTCCCACCTCGACCATGGGCCTGGCCGCCACCTTCAGCAAACAGGATGCCTTTGATAACGGCACGGTGATTGGCGAGGAAGCAAAGCGCTTGGGCATCGACGTGGCGCTGGAGCCCTTCATCAACATGTTCCGCGACTCGGGCTTTCGGCGCGGCTGGAACACCTATGGCGAAGACCCGCTACTGACCGGCAGCATGGGCGCTGGATTGATCAAGGGCATCCAGGGCCAGGGCGTGATGGCGCAAGCCAAGCACCTGGTCGGCTATGACATGACCGGCTTTGACGTGAGCATCCCCGAGCAAGCCTTGCACGAGGTGTACCTTGCTCCGTTCCAGGATGCCGTTGACGCCGGCGTAGCGTCAATCATGTGCTCCTACAACAAGCTCAACGGCGAATTCGCCTGCGGCAACGAACAATTGCTGGAACAGGTGCTGCGCAAGCAGATGGGCTTCAAGGGCTTTGTCACCTCTGACTGGGGCGGCGTGCACAGTGCGCAATACATCAAGCGGGGCATGGACATGGAGATGCCCGGGCGCATCGATGAACAGCACCCATTCTGGGACATCATGCGTTCCTACTACGACAACACCGAGCAGCAACAGCCTGCGCTGCACACGTCCATGGGTAGCATGAAAAAGGTCTTCGCTCGGCCCATGCCGGAGGAGTGGATGGTCGGCCAGAGGCCAAACGTGCTGCTGGGGCAATTCCCCAACGACGAGAAGCCGAGCAACCTGTTTGAAGCCCTGCGGGATAAAACCGTCAGGGAACAGGACATCGACAAGGCCGCCAGGCGCGTGCTCGGGCAGATGGAGCGTTTCGGCCTGTTGGACAAGGGCAGCCACCAGCCACAGTCGACCCCGATGGTTCCCGGGTTGTCCGCCATCGTGCGCCGCACCAGTGAGCATTCGGCGGTGCTGCTGAAAAACCAGGACAACGTACTGCCGCTATCGAAGGACGACCTCACGGGCGTGGCGATGATCGGCCCGGGCGCTGTCCAGCCGGTTGCGCTAGGCGTCTCAGCCGAGCACGCGATCGGTATGCCGCAGCTACAAGTCGGGCCGGCCAATGCACTAAAGGCAATCGAACCGAATGCCGCGATCAGCGTGACGGTGGCCAATGACATGACCGGCGTCGTGATTCCGGCAGACCGGGTTTCGTTCGATGGCAAGCCAGGTTGGGTTAGAGTCGAGGAGGGGCAGAACCAGCGTGACAATCAACTGCAGTTCACTGGCGCGAATGCCCTGGCGGCAAACACCTTGCCAAGCTGGAAAACCCACCTGACCATCGACCAGGAAGGCGACTACAACCTCAACCTGCACATGCTTGGCGCCGGTGCCGTGCTGAAGGTCGACGGGAAAATCATCGGTGAAAGCAGCTCGTTGAAAAACGCCCTGCACGGTGATGTGGTGCATCCGGGGCAGGATGCCCTGATGCCAACCACCGATGGGCTCAACAACGTGCGGCGCATGGCCAAGCTCAGCCGTGGCGAACATCTGATTGAAGTCAGCACCTATAACGACACGTCTGGTGCACCGGTTCAAGTACGCCTGGCGTGGGTCACGCCGGCCATGCGTGAAGCCAACCGGGCGCAGGCGCTGGCTGCTGCCCGCAGCGCGAAGAAGGTCGTATTTTTTGCCTGGGCGCGTACCGACCCACAGTTTGGCCTGCCGGGCGACCAGGACAAACTGATCGAAGAAATCGCCGCGATCAATCCCAATCTCGTAGTGGTGCTCAACACCAGCAGCCCGGTCGCGTTGCCATGGCTGGACAAGGTCAAGGGCCTGGTGCAGATGTGGTGGACAGGTGATGAAGGCGGCCCTGCGACTGCGAACATCCTCACCGGCCGCAGCAACCCCGCAGGCCGCCTGCCGTTTACCTGGGCCCGCAGCCTGCAGGACTATCCCGCCACCGATCCCAAGTACCCCGAGCGTGGCCAGCAACTGGATGGCGTGGTCCGTTACACCGAGGGCGTCAATATCGGCTACCGCTGGTTTGAGTCGCAGCATAAGGCACCGCTGTTCCCATTCGGTTATGGGTTGTCCTATAGCCGCTTTGATTACAGCGCGCTGCAAACCTATCGCCTGGGCAATGGCGACCTCAAGGTTGATTTCAAACTGACCAACAGTGGTGGCGTTGCGGGAGATGAAGTACCGCAGCTGTACCTGAGTGCACCGCAACACAAGGTCGAAGGTGCCGAGTTCGCGCCGCAGACCCTGGTCGGGTTTGATCGGGTCAGCCTCAAGGCCGGGGAGACTCGGGAGCTGTCCATCACCGTGCCGCTGCGCAAGCTCCAGTACTGGGCGGTGAAGACCCAATCCTGGGAGCTGCCGCGAGGCAAGCGCACCTTGAAACTCGCCAGTGCGTCGGACAACGTGAAGGCCAGCCACGCCGTCTCGTTCTGACCGTTACACCCCATAAAAATAAAAATATCCAGGCTTTAGCGTCACCTACCTCTTGAACGTCTGCGCCATTGCCTGGTGGCGCAGCGGGAGCTTTCACCGATGAATTTCTCTGTTCGTCCAACTGGACAAGGCTTTTGCGTGCGTCATCGTTTTATCCTGGCGTGCTTCCTGGCGCTGTGCAGCGTGCAGCCAGCCATGGCCATCGACCTGATCAAGACCGACAGTGACCGGTTGGAGCTGCACGCCCAGGGCATTTTCGCGTCAAACGACAAGGTCTACATCCAGGGCCGTCACACCGGCAGCATCGGCCACCGCATCAACATGATCTACACCCACCAGCTCGACTCGCAGTGGGCCGTGGGCATGCGTCAGGAATGGGCCTACGACCCGTTCTACTACGACGGCACCGCCGCCCAGACCAAGCGTTTCCAGTATGTGTTCGTACGCAATGCGCGCTGGGGGCAACTGAGCTACGGGCAGCAAAAGTCCCTGACCTTCGACATGGTGGGTTCGATCACCGACTGGTATTTGGGCTACGGCACAAAAGGGCAGGGCACGTTCAATGGTTATGGCGGCAACCAGTTGCTGGGCTTCTCCCGGCCGAACAAAACCCTGTATTACCGGGTAAGAAGCGACGATTTCGAATTTGGCGTGATGTATGGCCTGGGCACCGGCCCGGTACACAACTCCGTCAACCCCAGCAGCGTGGGCGCCGGAAAATTCGTCGACAGCTCCCGCGATGCGCTGTACCAGGTGGGTACTGTCTGGCGCCCGGCAGATAATTGGTCATTGCGCCTGGCCTACGGCTACACCGAAATGAGCGAGCGTTCACTGGACGGCCACGCTCAACTCAACACCCGGCACCCGAATGTCGAAGGCTGGTTGTCGGGGGTGACCTACACCAATGCGCCCTGGTATCACGCGGTGGTTTACGGCGAGTACCGCAACCTGAATGCATCAGCACCCACCGCCAGTGGTTATCGCGAGGCTAAGGCACTGGAGTCCTACAGCAGCTATTCGTTTCCGGAAATGGGCGAGCTGGGATTCTTCAAGGCGTATGGCGGGATCAACCTGTTCTCGGACAAGAACAGCTCAGGGCGCAGCGGCTACTCGGTGGCCGGTTTTGCCCTGATCACCTTGCATGACACTTTGGCGATCGGCCTGGAGAGGAAGTTCGATATGGCCAGGAACAAGCAAGGCGACTATACGGGGCAGGATGAGTATGAGTTGGTCGCCAAGTACTACTTTTAACAATCTACCTGCCCCTGGTCGCACAACTGCTGTGCGACTTGGGGGGTTAATCCACTGCCGTACAGTGCCTATAGTCCTCTCACCGCCGCAGCGCCCCACGGAGCGTTGCGAAATCCAGCCGTAGATTGAGGTGATCATAATGAATAGCGAATTCAAGCCTGATGTGACCGATACCCAACCCCTGCACCTGCTCGACGCCGAGTACTTCGAATACAGCAAGGCCGCCAACCCCATCAGCGCCAACCTGATCACTCGCATTCCCTACCACAGCTTTCCGGCCTCGCTGTATGACAGCGGACCGTCCCGGGTGGTCCCGCTGGACCTCAGCGAGGCACTGGGCTGCGAAGGCCCGGCGACCGGGCCGGGGCTGTGTGCGAACTTCATGCGCCTGAACGCAGGCGACACGCTGGAGCTGCAACCCAACGCCACCTCACAGGTGTTTTATGTCATCGCCGGGGAGGGCAGTGTGGTCCAGGGCGAGCACCGCATCGACTGGACCAAAGGCTGCTTCATCGCGCTGCCAGGCCTGCAGCAAGCGCAGTTCAGTGCATCTGAGGATGCGCGCCTGTACTACGTCCACGATGAGCCGCTGTTGTGTTACCTGGGTGTGACCCGCTGTACCGATCGCTTCGTTCCGACGCTGTATCCCGCAGAACTGGCCAACGCAAAACTGCGCGAAGCCGCCGATGATCCCCGCGCCCAGGACCGCAGCCGTATCAGCATCCTGCTGGGCAATCGCAACTTCCCGCAGACCCGAACCGTGACCCATGTGCTGTGGGCGATGTACGGCATCCTGCCGGCCGGGTCGATTCAAAAGCCTCATCGGCACCAGTCGATTGCGTTGGATTTCATCATCGATTGCCCACAAGGTTGCTACTCGCTGGTGGGCACCGAACTGGACGCCGATGGGCAGATCCGCAACCCGGTGCGGGTCGACTGGTCGCCGGGCCTGGCGTTCGTCACCCCGCCAGGCTACTGGCATGCTCACTTCAACGAGTCCGATACGGAAGCCTTCCTGATTCCGATCCAGGATGCCGGGCTGCAAACCTATCTGCGGTCACTGGATATCCGCTTCAGTTGAGACGTTTCCAGTGCGGTGTTTCGCCCAGCTGCTCGACGATAAAGTCGATGAAGCACCGCACTTTGGAAGACACGATGCGCTTGGGTGGATAGACGAACCACACCGCCGGTGCGCGGCCGGCGATCCGGATAGTCCACTCTGGCAGCCACACCATCAGCTCGCCGGCTTCAATGCCCTTGGCCACCAGCCAGTCAGGCAGCAAGGCAAACCCCAGGCCTTGTTGTGCGGCGATCAACTGCGCGTCGAGGTCGTTGATGCGGATAGCGTCTTTATGCACCAATGGCGACACTTCATGCCCGTTGGCAAACGCAATATCCGCCGCGATATCTCTCCCCAGAATCACCGGCAGCGCCGCCAGTTCCGAAGGAACGGAAGGCGCCGGATGTTCCCGGCAAAACCCCGGGCTGGCCACCAGCCGGTAGCGCTCATCGCAGATTTTGCGCGCCTTCAAGGTGGAATCCGCCAGGGTTCCAATACGGATCGCAAGGTCCGCGCCGGCATGAATCAGGTTGACGTGGCTGTCGTCCAGCACCAGTTCCAGCTTGATCTGCGGGTAGCGGGCCAGGAAGGTATTCAAAGTGGGGAGGATATGGTGACGGGCAAAGGCGGGCGGCAGGTTGAGCTTGAGTACGCCCCGTGGGTGCTCGTTCAGTGCGGAGGTGGCGGCCTTGGCTTGCTCCAGTTCGTCCAGCACTCGGCGTGCGTGCATCAGGAATGTCTGGCCACCCTCAGTCAGGTGCAGCGTGCGCGTAGAGCGGTTGAACAGGGCGATGCCGAGGTCCTGTTCAAGGTCCTTCACGTAGCGGGAAACCGTGGAGGCCTTGATGCCAAGCCGGTCGGCGGCGCGGGAGAAGTTATTGCCCTCGGCGGCTTCGACAAAGGCGGTTAACGCAGCGAAGTAATCCAAGGGCGGCCTCGATCTTGACGGTGGGTTGCCTGGCCTACAGCGGCGTCAGCACATTCATCACGGTGTCCAGCGCGACCCGGGTATCGTCCAGTTGCACCAGGGAGGCATGCCGCGCGCCGAGGGCGTCACGGTTCTTGATCGCCGTGAGGATCGCCTTGTGCCGGGGCAGGCTGAGGCCCTGGATGTCGGGGCGGCGGTTGGTGATGTTGATGGACTCGCGAAGTGGCAGCGACAGCATGTTGCACATATAGGCCAGCAAGTCGTTGCGGGTCGCATCGGCAATTGCGCGGTGGAAGTCCAGGTCGGCCTGTAACAGCGCGTCGTGGGTATTGGCGGTTTCCATGCCGAGGTAGGCTTTTTCGATGGTGGCAATGTCGTCGTCGGTCGCGGTGGTCGCAGCCATGGCGGCGATTTCCGGCTCCAGGATCCGACGTACACCGGCCAGGGTGTTGAAAAACTCGCTGTGGGGCGTCGACTGCATCAGCCAGGACAGCACGTCCGGGTCCAGCAAGTGCCACTGCACCCGAGGGCGCACCACAGCGCCGACCTTGGGCTTGGAAATCACCAGGCCCTTGGCGCTCAGCACCCGAGTCGCCTCACGCAATACCGAGCGGCTGACCTTGTACTCCTCACACAAGGTGGCCTCCATGGGCAATCGTTCTTCCGGCTTGAAGCGTCCGGAAACGATGTGCATGCCCAAGTCCTGAACGATTTGGGCGTGCATGCTCTTGCGCGGCTTGGTCGGCTGCTGATCCATAACAGGGAGGCTACTCTGGCGAAATAGGCGGCATCATAGCATTGCTCCCGTCCCAATTAGTGGGAATGACGCGGCACTTCCGCACCACGGCAGCCCACCAGGAAGTCGAAGTCGCAGCCCTGGTCTGCCTGCAGTACGTGGTCGATGTACAACTGGCGGTAGCCCCCGACAATCAGCTGCTGCGGCGGCGCAAGGTCAGCCATGCGCGCCGCCAGTTCGGCGTCCGGGATGTCCAGGTGCAGGCGGCCATTGGCGCAATCGAGCTCGATCCAGTCGCCTTCCTTGACCGTGGCCAATGGGCCGCCGGCCGCCGCTTCCGGTGCCACATGCAGCACCACGGTGCCGTAGGCCGTGCCGCTCATGCGTGCATCGGAAATCCGCACCATGTCGGTCACACCCTGGGCCAGCAGTTTGGCGGGCAAGCCCATGTTGCCGACTTCCGCCATGCCCGGATAACCCTTGGGCCCGCAGTTTTTCATCACCAGGATCGAGTTGGCATCCACGTCCAGTTCCGGGTCATTGATGCGTTCCTTGTACATGTCGAAGTTCTCGAACACCACGGCGCGCCCGCGATGCTGCATCAGCTCGGGGCTGGCGGCCGAAGGCTTGAGCACCGCACCCAGTGGCGCGAGGTTGCCCCGCAGCACACAAATGCCTCCGTCGGCGCGGATCGGGTTGTCGAGGGTACGGATCACTTCGTCCTGGCCGTAGATCGGCGCTTCCCGGGTGTTTTCGCCCAGGGACTTACCGTTGACGGTCAACGCGTTCGGATGCGGGATCAGGTTGGCTTCACCGAGGCGGCGCAGCACCGCCGGCAGGCCGCCGGCGTAGTAGAACTCTTCCATCAGGAAGCGCCCGGAAGGTTGCAGGTCGACGATGGTCGGCATGCCACGGCCCATGCGGGTCCAGTCGTCCAGGTCGAGCTCGACGCCGATACGCCCGGCGATGGCTTTCAGGTGAATCACCGCGTTGGTTGAGCCGCCAATGGCTGCGTTGACGCGGATCGCGTTTTCGAAGGCCTCCTTGGTCAGGATCTTCGACAGTTTCAAGTCTTCACGCACCATCTCCACCGCACGCATGCCGGACATGTGCGCTAGTACATAACGCCGCGCATCCACCGCCGGAATCGCCGCGTTGTGGGGCAGGGAAGTGCCGAGTGCTTCGGCCATGCACGCCATGGTCGAAGCGGTGCCCATTGTGTTGCAGGTGCCTGCCGAGCGGGACATGCCGCCTTCGGCCGCGAGGAAATCGTCGAGGGTGATGGTACCCGCCTTGACCTGTTCGCTGAGCTGCCATACCACGGTGCCCGAGCCTATGTCCTGGCCCTTGTGCTTGCCGTTGAGCATCGGCCCGCCGGTGACAACGATTGCCGGCACGTCGCAACTGGCGGCACCCATCAATAGCGCCGGGGTGGTTTTGTCACAGCCGGTCAGCAGCACCACGCCGTCGATGGGGTTACCGCGAATGGCTTCCTCCACGTCCATGCTGGCCAGGTTGCGGGTGAGCATGGCGGTGGGGCGCAGGTTCGATTCGCCGTTGGAGAACACCGGAAACTCCACAGGAAAGCCGCCCGCTTCAATCACCCCACGCTTCACATGCTCGGCAATCTGGCGGAAGTGCGCGTTGCAGGGCGTCAGTTCCGACCAGGTGTTGCAGATCCCGATGATCGGTTTGCCATGGAACTGATGATCGGCAATCCCCTGATTTTTCATCCAGCTGCGGTACATGAAGCCGTTTTTATCGGCGGTACCAAACCAGCTGGCGGAGCGCAGGACGGGCTTTTTCTCGGACATGGTCGACTCTCTTATTGTAAGACTATATTGATCTAATCCTGGCTTAACATAGGCGTAAATTCGACGCTTTGGAAGTGTTGTTGATTAAATAGTAATACTATATAGTCCGATTCAACGAGGCTTGGCCCTGGCGGATTTCCGCGAGAGGCGACCCGCAATGCTCTATAAAAATAACAATCGGAGACTGCTCACATGAGCCAGGAACAGCGGCTGATACGTCGCATCACGCTGAAACTGATTCCCTTCCTGATCTTGCTGTACCTGATTGCCTACGTGGATCGCTCGGCCGTGGGCTTCGCCAAATTGCACATGGGCGCGGATGTCGGCATCGGCGATGCGGCGTATGGCTTGGGGGCAGGGCTGTTCTTCATTGGCTACTTCCTTCTGGAAATCCCCAGCAACCTGATGCTCGACCGTTTCGGCGCGCGGCGCTGGTTCGCGCGGATCATGGTCACCTGGGGCGCCATCACCATCGGCATGGCGTTCGTCCAGGGTCCCCACAGTTTCTATGTGATGCGCTTCCTTCTGGGCGCCGCCGAAGCCGGGTTTTTCCCGGGTGTCCTCTACTACATCACCCAGTGGTTCCCGGTGCGCCACCGCGGCAAGATCCTCGGGTTGTTCATCCTGTCCCAGCCCATCGCCATGATGATCACCGGCCCGGTGGCGGGCGGTTTGCTCGGCATGGACGGGCTTCTCGGCCTGCACGGCTGGCAGTGGTTGTTCATCGTCATCGGCACCCCGGCGATCCTGCTGACCTGGCCGGTGCTGCGTTATCTGCCGGACGGGCCGCAACAGGTCAAATGGATGGACCAGGCCGAGAAGGACTGGCTCACCGGCGAGCTGGCCAAAGACCTGCAGGCCTACGGCCAGACCCGGCACGGCAACCCGCTGCATGCGCTGAAGGACAAACGCGTATTGCTGCTGGCGCTGTTCTACCTGCCGGTGACCTTGAGCATTTATGGCCTGGGCCTGTGGCTGCCGACCTTGATCAAGCAGTTCGGCGGCAGCGACCTGACGACCGGGTTCGTGTCGGCGGTGCCCTACATCTTCGGGATCATCGGTTTGCTGATCGTCCCGCGCAGTTCCGATCGCCTGAATGATCGCTACGGCCACCTCGCCGTGCTCTACGTGTTGGGCGCCATCGGCCTGTTCCTCAGCGCCTGGCTGACAGCGCCGCTGTGGCAACTGGCAGCGCTGTGCCTGGTGGCGTTTGCGCTGTTCTCTTGCACGGCGGTGTTCTGGACCTTGCCGGGACGTTTCTTTGCCGGCGCGAGTGCGGCGGCGGGCATCGCCTTGATCAACTCGGTGGGCAACCTCGGCGGCTACATCGGGCCGTTCGTGATCGGCGCCCTCAAGGAGTACACCGGCAACCTTGCGTCGGGCCTGTACTTCCTGGCCTGCGTGATGCTGTTCGGGGTGGTGCTGACGGCTGTGGTCTATCGGCTGTTGGAGCGCAAGCACGTACTGCCGCCGGACCAGTTCGCCGCCAGCGCCCGTGGCGCCACCCGTACTTAATTGGCAATCAGGAGAAGACTCATGGGTTTAGTGCAGTTTGAATTGAGCAACGGCGAACGCCGGGTGGGCGTGGTCGAGGGTGATCAGGTACGCGAGGTGCGCGCCGCACGCACGGTACGTGACCTGGCACTTGCCGCCATCGAGGCCGGCGTCACCTTGCAACAGCAAATAGATCACCTCGGCCTGGGCGAGAGCCACGACTACGCCGAACTGCTGGCCGGGCACAAGATCCTGCCACCGCTGGATCACCCGGACCCGGCGCACACGCTGGTCAGCGGTACCGGCTTGACTCACTTGGGCAGTGCGGCGGCGCGGGACAAGATGCACCAGAACGCCAGTGACGAAAGCGCGATGACCGACAGCATGCGCATCTTCAAATGGGGCGTGGAGGGCGGCAAACCGGCTTCTGGCCAGACCGGTGTACAACCGGAGTGGTTCTACAAAGGCGACGGCACCATCGTGGTGCGCCCGGGCCAGCCGTTCCCGTGGCCGGCGTTTGCCGAAGACGCCGGCGAAGAGCCGGAAATTGCCGGGCTCTACGTAATTGGTCACGACGGCAAGCCGTATCGCCTGGGCTACGCGGTGGGCAACGAGTTTTCCGACCACGTGATGGAGCGCAAGAATTACCTGTACCTGGCCCACTCCAAACTGCGCAGTTGCAGCTATGGTCCCGAGTTGCGCCTGGGTGAACTGCCCCAGCACCTGGCGGGCACCAGCCGCATCCTGCGCAACGGCGAGGTGCTGTGGCAGCACGAATTCCTCAGTGGCGAAGCCAACATGTGCCACAGCCTCGAGAACCTTGAATATCACCATTTCAAATACACCCAGTTCCTGCGCCCAGGTGATGTGCATATCCACTTTTTCGGCACCGCAACCTTATCGTTTGCCGACGGCATTCGTAGCCAGCCAGGCGATGTGTTTGAAATCAGCCAGGCCGAATTCGGCGCGCCCTTGATCAACGGCATTGCCGTGGCCAATGGCGGCGTCGCACCTGGCGGCATAGGCACCCTTTGAAGGAGACAGGCATGACCCGGATTTACGGCCACAACTACATCGGCGGCCAGCGCAGCGCCACCGGTAGCGTCACGCTGCACAGCGTCGACGCCACTACCGGCGAAGCGTTGCCCTATGATTTCTACCAGGCGACGGCGCAGGAAGTGGACGCGGCAGCCAACGCCGCAGCAGCGGCTTACCCGGTTTATCGCAGCCTGAGCGCGCAGCATCGTGCGTCGTTCCTGGAGGCAATAGCCGATGAGCTGGACGTCCTTGGCGATGACTTTATCGCCTTGGTCTGCCGCGAAACGGCGTTGCCCGCCGGGCGTATCCAGGGCGAGCGCGGCCGCACCAGCGGCCAGATGCGGCTGTTCGCCAAGGTGCTGCGGCGCGGTGATTTCTACGGGGCGCGGATCGATCTGGCGCTGCCGGATCGCCAGCCTTTGCCACGCCCGGATGTGCGCCAGTACCGCATCGGTCTCGGCCCGGTCGCGGTGTTTGGGGCGAGTAACTTTCCCTTGGCCTTTTCCACTGCCGGTGGCGACACCGCCGCCGCGCTGGCGGCCGGCTGCCCGGTGGTGTTCAAGGCCCACAGCGGCCACATGGCCACTGCCGAGCGGGTCGCCGATGCGATCATGCGCGCGGCGCAGAGCACCGGCATGCCCGACGGCGTGTTCAACATGATCTTCGGCGGCGGGGTGGGTGAAGCACTGGTCAAGCACCCGGCGATCCGCGCCGTGGGTTTCACCGGCTCGCTCAAGGGTGGCCGGGCCCTCTGTGATATGGCAGCGGCACGTCCGCAACCGATCCCGGTGTTCGCCGAGATGTCCAGCATCAACCCGGTGATCGTCTTGCCCCAAGCCCTGCAAACCCGGGCAGACACCATCGCCCGCGACCTGGTGGCGTCGGTGGTGCAAGGGTGCGGCCAGTTCTGCACGAACCCGGGCCTGGTGATCGGGATTGCGTCGCCAGCGTTCACTGCCTTCACCCAACAGGTCGCCCAACTGATCGGCGACCAGCCGGCGCAAACCATGCTCAATACCGGCACCTTGAGCAGCTACGGCAAAGGCCTGCACACGCTGCTCGCCCATCCTGGCATCGAGCACCTGGCGGGCCAGGCGCAAGCCGGCAATCAGGCGCAGCCACAGCTGTTCAAAGCGGATGCCAGCCTGTTGATCAACGGCGATGAAGTGCTGCAGGAAGAAGTGTTCGGCCCCACCACCGTGTTCGTGGAAGTCGCCGATCAGGCGCAATTGAGTGCCGCGTTGCACGGCCTGCATGGCCAACTGACGGCGACGATCATTGGCGAGCCGGCGGATTTCACCCAGTTCGGCGAGTTGACGCCGCTGCTGGAACAAAAAGTCGGGCGCATCCTGCTCAATGGTTATCCCACCGGCGTCGAGGTGTGTGACGCGATGGTCCACGGCGGGCCTTATCCGGCGACTTCCGATGCCCGTGGCACCTCGGTGGGCACCCTGGCGATCGAGCGCTTTCTGCGACCGGTGTGCTTTCAGAACTACCCTGATAGCCTGCTCCCCGACGCGCTGAAGAATGCCAACCCGTTGCGCATTCAGCGTCTGGTAGATGGGCAGCCGTCGCGCGACGCGCTGTAACCGTGCCACCTGAAAACAACAAGAAAGCAGGAGGTTTCATGTCGTGGAATGCCGTCACACCGCACCGCGCTCGGCTCGGCGAAGGCCCGTTCTGGGACGAGCAGGGCCAGGCGCTGTATTGGGTGGATATCATCGGCCAGCAGGCGTTACGCCTGAAAGACGGGCAACTGCACACCTGGCAACTGCCTGAGCCTGTGTCGGCGTTTATCCCGTGTGCCAGCGGTGATGCGCTGGTAACCCTGAGCAGTGGCGTGTATCGCCTCGACCTCGATTCGGCGCCGAGCGATCCCCGCCTGACCTTGCTTTGCGTCGCCGACCCGCAACAGGGCAACCGCGCCAACGAAGCCCGCTGTGATGCCCAGGGCCGGCTGTGGCTGGGCACCATGCAGAACAACATCGGCGCGCACGGTGAAGATTTGCCGGTGCTGCAGCGTTCCGGCGGCCTGTTCCGGGTCGATGCCGACGGGCAGGTCACGCCGTTGCTGCAAGGCCTGGGGATTCCCAACACCTTGCTGTGGAACGACGCCGCTACCCATGTGCATTTCGGCGACAGCCTGGACGGCACGTTGTATCGGCACGCGATCACCGACGATGGTCAGCTTGAACCCGCGCAGGTCTGGTTCGGGCCTCACTCCCGGGGTGGCCCGGACGGTTCGGCCATGGACGCCGAAGGCTATATCTGGAACGCCCGCTGGGACGGCAGTTGCCTGCTGCGCTTGACGCCGGGCGGTGAAGTCGACCGAGTGATCGAGCTGCCGGTCAGTCGTCCCACCAGTTGCGTGTTCGCAGGCCCGGACCTCAAGACCTTGTACATCACCAGTGCCGCCAGCCCGCTGAATCACCCGCTGGACGGCGCGGTGCTGGCGATCGAGGTCGATGTGCCGGGGAAAATCTGTCACCGCTTTGCAGGATAACCAACAGGCTGTTTAACGCATTCAAATACAACAACAAGGAGTCACCCTATGAATCGTCGTCGTGGTATCCGTTCCCTGTGCTGCGCCGCTGTGGCGGTATCCGCCGTCAGCCTGAGCAGCCTGTTGCTGGCGGCCGAGCCGGTGAAGATCGGCTTTCTGGTCAAGCAGGCCGAAGAGCCCTGGTTCCAGACCGAATGGGCCTTCGCCGAAAAGGCCGGCAAGGACAAGGGCTTTGAAGTGATCAAGATTGCTGTACCCGACGGCGAGAAAACCCTCTCGGCCATCGACAGCCTGGCGGCCAACGGCGCCAAGGGTTTTGTGATTTGCCCGCCGGACGTGTCCCTCGGCCCGGCCATCATGGCCAAGGCCAAAGCCAATGGCTTGAAAGTGATCGCCGTGGATGACCGGTTTGTGGACGCCAAGGGCAACTTCATGGAAGACGTGCCGTATCTGGGCATGGCCGCCTTTGAAGTGGGTGAGAAGCAGGGCAGTGCCATGGCCACGGAAGCGAAAAAACGCGGCTGGGACTGGAAAGACACCTATGCCGTGATCAACACCTACAACGAACTCGACACCGGCAAAAAGCGCACCGACGGCTCAGTCAAATCCCTGAAGGCCGCGGGTATTCCGGACGACCACATCCTGTATGCAGCCCTCAAGACCCTCGACGTCCCCGGCAGCATGGACGCCACCAACTCGGCGCTGGTGAAACTGCCCAGCGGCGCGAAAAACCTGATCATCGGCGGCATGAATGACAACACGGTGCTCGGCGGCGTGCGCGCCACCGAAAGCGCCGGCTTTGCAGCCGCCAACGTCATCGGTATCGGCATCAACGGCACCGACGCCATCGGCGAGCTGAAGAAAGCCAACAGCGGCTTCTTCGGCTCCATGCTGCCCAGCCCGCACATTGAGGGCTACAACACCGCAAGCATGATGTTCGAGTGGGTCACCACCGGCAAGGAACCACCGAAGTACACCGCGATGGACGAGGTGACGTTGATCACCCGCGAGAACTTCAAGCAGGAACTGGAAAAGATCGGTTTGTGGAACTGATGGCCGCTGACGTTTCCCGGCAGCCCTGTTAACGCCGGTATTGTGGGAGCTGTCGAGCTTCAGCGAGGCTGCGATAGCGGTGGGTCAGTCACCTTGGATATTGATAGTGCCGACGTCATCGCAGCCTCGCTAAAGCTCGACAGCTCCCACAGGGTTAGTCAGCAGAGAATTTCAGCACGGTATTCTGGGTGTAGGTCTGGCCCGGATCGAGACGGGTAGAGGGGAAGTTCGGCTGGTTAGGCCCGTCAGGAAAATGCTGGGTTTCCAGGGTAAACGCACTCCAGTGGGCATAAGGTTTGCCGCCTTTACCCTTGATCGAGCCGTCGAGGAAGTTGCTGGTATAGAACTGCACACCGGGTTCACTGGTATACAGCTGCAAGCGCCGACCGGACTGCGGGTCACGAACGTCGGCGGCCAGTTTGCCGATATCACCCTTGGCATCCAGCACCCAGTTGAAGTCAAAGCCGCCTTGTTTCGGCTCGGCGAATTTCAGTTGGGGATGATCGTCCTTGATGTGCTGGCCGATGGCGGTGGGCTTGAGAAAGTCCATCGGTGTACCGGCCACCGGGGCCAGTTCACCGGTGGGAATCAAGGTGCTGTTGACCGGTGTGTAATGGCTGGCGTGCAAGGTGGCCAGCTGCTTGAGCACGTCACCTTTACCGGCGCCGGCGAGGTTGAAGTAACTGTGGTTGGTGAGGTTCAGCACCGTGGGTTTGTCGGTGGTGGCCTTGTAGTCGATGTGCAGTTCGTTTTTGTCGTTGAGGCTATAGGTAACATCCACTTTCAGGTTGCCGGGAAAACCCATCTCGCCATCTTTCGACAGGTAGCTCAGGGTCACGCCCACAGAGTCATCTTGCTTGACCGGCTGGGCTTTCCACACGTGCTTGTCGAAACCCTGCGGGCCGCCATGCAGCGAGTTCGGCCCATCGTTGAGGGGCACTTGATAGCGTTTGCCGTCCAGTTCAAAGCTGCCCTTGGCCAGGCGGTTGCCAAAACGGCCGATGGTCGCACCAAAGAACGCGGTGCCGGCCTGGTAGCCCTGGACGTCATCGAAGCCCAGTACCACGTCGGCGAACTGGCCGTGTTTGTCCGGTACCTTAAGCGACTGCAACACAGCGCCGTAGGTGATCACCGTGGCTTGTACGCCATGGCTGTTGCGCAACACGTACTGCTCGACGGCGGTGCCGTCATTGGTTTTGCCGAAGGGTTTGTGTTCGCTGGACAGGCCAGCCGCCTGAGCGCCAAGGCTGGCCATCGCCAGGGAGAGGCCGAGGCCGGTAAGCAGGAATCGGGATTGCCGCATGACTGAGCTACCTTTATTGTTGTTAATTAAATAGTTCTACTATTTATTCGGCTGCAAGGCTGATTTATAGCCAATATCGCGAAACATGCAATATAAAATAAGACTAAATACAGCGGAGTGACTGCCCCATGAACACTGCAAAACAGCCCGGCGCCCAAGCGATGTACCCGGACCTGCGGAATAAAACCGTGTTGATCTCCGGTGGTGCTTCCGGGATCGGCGAGTCGATGGTGCGTGCCTTCGCACGCCAGGGGGCCAAGGTCGCGTTCGTGGACCGGGCGCAAGGGCAGGGCGACCGCTTGGCGGCAATCCTGTCGGCCGAGGGCCATGCCGTCGAATTCGCCCATTGCGACATCACCGACGAGATCGCTTACAAGGCCGCGATAGCGTGCCTGGCGCAGAGCCTTGGGCCGATCGACGTGCTGGTGAACAATGCCGCCAACGACGTTCGGCACACCCTGGATGAAATCGACTCAGAGCGGTTCGACCAACTGATTTCGGTCAACCTGAAGCACGCCTTTTTTGCCGCCAGGGCCGTGGTGCCGATGATGAAGGCCGCAGGCGGTGGGTCGATCATCAACCTGGGCTCCATTGGCTGGATGATGGCTTCCAGCGGCTACCCGGTCTACGCCGCCAGCAAAGCCGCTGCCCACGGCATGACCCGGGCCCTGGCGCGGGAGCTGGGCCCGAGCCGGATCAGGGTCAATACGCTGGTGCCGGGCTGGGTGATGACCGAGAAACAACTGGCGATGTGGGTGGATGACGCGGCCCGGGAATTGATCGCCCGCAGCCAGTGCCTGCCGGGCAGTGTGGAGCCGGAACATATCGCCAATATGGCGCTGTTCCTCGCCTCTGATGTATCGGCGATGTGCACCGCACAGAACTTCATTGTGGACGGTGGCTGGGTCTAGGCCGGGGAAGGGTCGCCATCCCGGATGCAACGAATCGTCGCCCGGGGCCTCATACAGTAACGAACGGTGGTTCACATGCAGCCACCGCAACCGACTACTTCATGGGTTCAGGTGATTGATTTATGACGGACGCCGATAAGAAACATGTGGCCTGGCTGGTGGAACAATCGATGCTGCAGGCTGCGAAGCAGCGCGCCAAGCTCTACTCGGGGCAGGGCCGGTTGTGGCAACAGCCGTATGCCCATACCCGGCCCCGTGATGCTTCAGCCCTGTCGTCGGTGTGGTTCACGGCCTACCCGGCGTCCATCGTCACCCGCGAGAACGGCAGCGTACTGGAGGCCCTGGGGGATGAAACCTTGTGGCACGCGCTGTCAAAAATCGGCATCCAGGGCATTCACAACGGCCCATTGAAACGCTCGGGCGGTCTTTCCGGCACCGAGCACACACCCACCATTGACGGCAATTTCGACCGCATCAGCTTCGACATCGACCCGCAACTGGGCACCGAAGCCCAGCTTCAGGCGCTGGCCCGCATGGCCGCCGCGCACAACGCGGTAATCATCGACGACGTGATCCCGTCCCACACCGGCAAGGGCGCGGACTTCCGCCTGGCCGAGATGGCCTACGAAGACTATCCCGGGCTCTACCACATGGTGGAGATCCGCGAAGAAGACTGGCCACTGCTGCCCGACATCAGCGAGGGCCGCGATGCGCAGAACCTCAGCCCGCAGCAGGTCGACGTACTGAGGGACAAGCACTACATCGTCGGCCAGTTGCAACGGGTTATCTTCTTCGAACCCGGAGTCAAGGAAACCGACTGGAGCGCCACCGATGTGGTGATGGGCGTAGATGGCAAGCCCCGGCGCTGGGTGTACCTGCATTACTTCAAGGAAGGGCAGCCATCGCTGAACTGGCTGGACCCGACCTTCGCCGCGCAGCAGATGATCATTGGCGACGCCTTGCACGCCATCGACGTGATGGGCGCGAAAATCCTGCGCCTGGATGCCAACGGTTTCCTCGGTGTGGAACGTAAACTGGAAGGTAACGCCTGGTCTGAAAGCCATCCGCTGTCCATCACCGGCAACCAGATCCTGGGGGGCGCGATTCGCAAGGCGGGCGGTTTCAGTTTCCAGGAGCTGAACCTGACGGTGGACGACATCGCCGCCATGTCCCACGGCGGCGCCGACCTGTCCTACGACTTCATCACCCGGCCGGCGTATCAGCACGCCTTACTGATGGGCGACACCGAATTCCTGCGCCTGATGCTGCGGGAGATGCACACTCTGGGCATCGACCCCGGCTCGCTGATCCATGCCTTGCAGAACCATGACGAGCTGACCCTGGAACTGGTGCACTTCTGGACGTTGCACGCCCATGACACCTACCTCTATCAGGGGCAGACCTTTCCCGGCGGCATCCTGCGCGAGCATATCCGCGAGCAGATGTACGAACGCCTCGCCGGCGAACACGCACCCTATAACCTGAAATTCGTGACCAACGGCGTGTCGTGCACCACCGCCAGCATCATCACGGCGGCGTTGGGCATTCGCGACCTTGAAGCGATTACCCCGGCGGATATCCAACAGATCCGCCAGATTCACCTGCTGCTGGTGATGTACAACGCGATGCAACCTGGGGTGTTTGCACTGTCCGGCTGGGACCTGGTGGGCGCACTGCCTTTGCCGGCGGAAGAGGTGGCCCACTTGATGCTCGATGGCGACACACGCTGGATCCATCGCGGTGCCTATGACTTGGTGGACCTGAACCCCGACGCGGAGCAATCCGCCGGGCAGATGCCGCGTCCGAAAACCTTGTATGGCAGCTTGATCACCCAACTGGCCGACCCGGATTCGTTTGCCTCGCAACTGCAAAGAATCCTCGCGGTGCGCCGAGCCTACGACATCGCCGCCAGCCGCCAGATCCTGGTGCCGGATGTGCAACACCCAGGGCTGCTGATCATGGTTCACGAACTGCCGGCGGGCAAAGGTACTCAGATCACGGCGCTTAATTTCGGCTCCACGCCCATCACGGAAACCCTGCACCTGCCCAATATCGCGCCAGGGCCGGTGGTGGACATCATCAATGAGCGGGTGGAAGGCGATCTGACGCCCGAGGGCGATTTCACCATCACCCTGGATGCGTATGAAGGCTTGGCGCTGCGGGTAGTGAGTAGTTCGCCAATGAACTACTGACAGTGCGTGACTAGTTGTAATAACGTCTTCCCGGCACGTGTACGGAAATTTCTCCTGCGTGCCGAATTATCGTTTTAAACCCCGGAACTTTCACAAGAGCCGGCGGGACTTCCCTCCATTCTTATTCCTGAACGATCTATTTATAGTTCGTGTGCTTGAGTTGTCTTATACCAAGCACTGGAATCCCCAAAGATATGGAGTTTAGATTTATGCGGAAAATTAATCTGATCAACAGTGTAATTGCTGCCTCTTTGCTTGCAGTTGGCGTGGCTCGAGCCGATGCAACCATTGATGCAACCGTTAATGGCGGCACCATCCATTTCCAGGGTGAAGTTGTTAACGCGGCTTGCGCCGTAGACACCGGTTCTACTGACCAGACCGTGCAACTGGGTCAGGTAAGAACCGCAGCACTGAGCACGGCCGGCCAGACCAGCAGCCCTGTTGGCTTTAATATCCAGTTGAATGACTGCGATACCAAGGTTTCAAGTCAAGCCTCCGTCGCCTTCACCGGTGTAACTGATCCTACCAACACCGAAGCACTGGCACTGGAAAGCTCCGCTGCCGGCGCTGCCACCAACGTCGGCGTTCAGGTACTGGACCGCGTAGGTACTCCTCTGACGTTCGACGGCGCTACGTTCAGCGAGCCGTTGACCCTGAATGATGGCACTAACACCTTGCCGTTCCAGGCGCGTTACATCGCGACAGGCGTAGCCACTGCGGGTACTGCCAACGCCAACGCAAACTTCAAAGTGCAGTACCAGTAACAAGCAACTGACAAGGATGTGCGCAGGCCAGGGAGGCCAACTTTTCGCACAAGGTTTTTGTTCGCCTACAAGATTGACGTGAAAAAATGATGATGACCGCAAAGACAATTAGAACCCTGCTCGCGTTGGCGGTGGTGCTCCTCGCCAATCGCGTGGAAGCGGGCGTGGCCCTGGGTGCGACGCGCGTTATTTACCCGGCCGATCAGAAACAGACGGCGCTGGGTTTGAGCAATAACAATGACAAAGACACCTACCTTATCCAGTCGTGGGTTGAGAACAGTGATGGCAAGAAAGATGGCAGGTTTGTCATTACACCGCCATTGTTTGTGATGCAGGGAAAAAAAGACAATACGTTGCGCATTGTCGATGCCACCAACAATAGCCTGGTAAAAGATCGGGAAAGTTTATTCTGGATCAACGTAAAGGCAATCCCTTCTGCAGATAAGGCGCAACAAAAAGACAATACGCTGCAACTGGCGATTACCAGCCGGATAAAACTCCTGTATCGCCCACGCGACCTCAGCATCTCCCCGGAAGATGCACCGGCAAAATTGACGTTCAAGCGCAGAGGAAAATCGCTGCTTATTACTAATCCAACCCCTTACTTCCTGACCATTACAGAACTGAATGCCGGCACACAGGCGCTGGAAAATACCATGGTTCCGCCAATGGGTTTTGTGACCGTCGACCTGCTTGGAAGTACAGCCAGTGCGCTTAATTATCGAACTATCAACGATTACGGCGCATTGACTGCAGTGATGAAGGGAACTCTTCAGTAAACACTGTTGTGCTCATCAAGCCTTGATTATGGATCTTGCATCAGGCGGATCAATCCAGAGCCTGCACGGTTTTTTTGTGCGGGAGGGGCTATGTCGTACCTGGGTTATGGAACTGGCGATAACGCAAAATGAAAAATGGAACCCGGGAATCAGCACTTAAACGATTACTGTTGTCAGCCTTGGCATTGCTTCTGGTAGGCCCCGCTTTTTCTGCGCGAGCAGACAACTATTTCAATCCTCGATTCCTGTCCGATGATCCTGCATCAGTCGCGGATCTGTCCGGCTTTGAAAAAGGCCTGGAGGCGCCTCCCGGCACTTACCGCGTCGACATCTATATGAACGATGGGTACATGGCGACCCGGGATGTTGCCTTTAATAAAAGCGCTGATGGGCAGAAACTGGAACCGTGCCTGACGCGTTCCCAATTGTCTTCCTTTGGCGTCAATACGCTCGCATTGCCCGATGTCGTCGCCATGAAGAGCAGCGCCTGTGTTCCATTCACCCGGTTTATCAATGATGCGTCCAGCCGATTTGACGTTGGTCTGCAACGCTTGTACCTCAGCGTTCCCCAGGCATTCATGGGTAGCCAGGCCCGTGGGTATATTTCGCCAGATCTATGGGATGACGGCATTACCGCGGGATTGCTCAATTACAACTACACCGGCAGCGAAGTGCGCAGCGAGCAGGGCGGGGTGTCCAACTATTCATACCTCAGCCTGCAAAGCGGCCTCAACCTGGGCGCCTGGCGATTAAGGGACACCACTACGTGGAGCTACAGCCACGGCGCGGGCGTGACGCAGAACCAGTGGCAACACACCAACACCTATGTGGAGCGGGGCATTTCCTCGTGGCACAGCCGATTGACCCTGGGTGACGGTTTCACCGCTAGCGACATTTTCGATGGCATTAACTACCGCGGCGCTCAAATTGCGTCGGACGACAACATGCTCCCGGACAGTCAGCGAGGCTTTGCACCCGTTGTGCGCGGCATCGCGCGAAGCACAGCCAAGGTTTCGGTGAAACAGAATGGGTATGAAATCTATCAGGCCACCGTGCCCCCCGGTGCTTTCACCATCAACGACATCTATGCGCCAGGCACCAGCGGCGATTTACAGGTCACGGTTGTAGAGGCTAACGGTTCAACGCAATCGTTCACGGTGCCTTATTCATCTGTGCCGATGCTGGAGCGTGAAGGCCAACTGAAGTATTCGATGACGGGGGGGCAGTATCGCAGCGGCAATGCGCAGCAACACACGCCGGAGTTTCTTCAGGGCACTGCATTCTGGGGTTTGCCTCATGACTGGACAGTCTTCGGAGGCACGCAGGTCTCGAACAATTATCACGCCCTGGACATTGGCTTGGGCAAGAACCTGGGCGACCTCGGTGCGATATCGGCCGACCTGACGGAGGCCCGTGCGACATTGCCTGACGACACTCAACACCAAGGGCAGTCCCTGCGGTTTCTTTACAACAAGTCCATCAACCAGTGGGGGACCAACCTGCAATTGTTGGGCTATCGCTACTCGACGAAAAATTTCTACACCCTGGCTGACACGGCATGGAGCCAGATGAGCGGCTTCACGGTGGTCAGCCAGAATCAACCGGTTCAAATAACGCCGCAAATCACGGATGCCTACAATCTGAACTACAGCAAGCGGGGTCGCTTCCAGGCCACGTTGACGCAACAGGTGGGCAAGACGTCTACGGTGTATTTAACCGGTAGCCAACAGAGCTATTGGGGAACGGGGCAGTCGGACGAACAACTCCAACTCGGGTACAACAGCACAATCGGAGACATCAGTTGGGGGGTGAGCTACAGCCTGACAAAGAGCGCCTGGGCGGACAATAAAGATCAGTTGCTGGCGATCAATATCAGTATTCCTTTTAGCCACTGGATGCGTTCAGACAGTCACTCATCCTTTAAAAACACCAATGCCAGCTTCAATACAGCCAGTGATTTAAAAGGTCGGAACACCAGTACGGCGGGGCTCTATGGCACGCTGCTTGATGATCACAACCTCAGTTACAGCGTGCAAACCGGATACGCCAGTGGTGGTGTCGAAGGCGCTTCGAAAACCGGCAACACTTCTCTGAACTATCGCGGCCCCTACGGCAACTCCAATATCGGGTACAGCACCAGTGACAACTACAGCCAGGTGTATTACGGCGTCAGCGGTGGCGTATTGGCGCACGCGGATGGCGTGACCTTCAGTCAGCCGCTGAACGACACCATGGTGCTGATAAAAGTACCGGGGGCAGAGCATGTCGCCGTCGAAAACCAGACCGGCATACGCACCGACTGGAGGGGATATGCCGTGCTCCCGTACGCGACGGATTATCGTGAGAACCGGATAGCCCTGAACACTAACTCGCTGGCCAATAACATTGAATTGGAAGACCCGATATTAAGCGTCGTGCCGACGCGTGGGGCCGTCGTGCGTGCTGATTTTAAAGCCCGTGTCGGGATGAAAGTCCTGATGACGCTGACCCACAACGACAAGCCGGTGCCATTCGGCTCAATCGCCTCATACGACGAGGGCTTGGTGGGGAGCATTGTTGCCGAAGGTGGCCAAGTCTATCTGACCGGACTGTCGCCGACAGGGCAAGTAAACGTGAAGTGGGGGGACGGTACGAACGATCGCTGTACCGCAACGTACAGCCTGCCGGCCGACAGCCTGGCGCAAGCCTTGAGTTATGCCTCGGCGACGTGCCAGTAATCAAACCAGGATGCTCCAGCCATGAAAAAGTACCTTCGTATCCTGTGCCTGATGCCGTGCCTCGCGAATCAATCTTATGCAGCGGACACTAGCATTTCTATCACCGGTTACCTTAAAGACAATTCCTGTTCCGTGTCGGTCGATTCCAAAGACTTTACTGTGGACTTGACGAGCAATGCGGCCAAACAACTCAATCATGTGGGGACGACGACTGTTCCTGTTCCCTTCACGATAGTCTTTGATAAATGCGGTGGCTCAACGACTGGCGTCAGGGTTGGCTACAGTGGCACATCAGACAATGACAATATCGCACTGCTTAAAATTGACGATGGCGTTAATGCCGCCAGCGGTATGGGCATACAGATACTGAACAGTGACAAACAGGCGATCCCTTTAAACACCGCTGAACAGTCCCTCAGCTGGACGCACCTGATCGCGGGCCAATCAAATACCCTGAATTTTTATGCGCGCCTGATGGCGACCCATTCCCCTGTGACGGCGGGAGTCGTGAATGCGACTGCCAATTTCACGCTCGAGTTCCAATAAAAAAGGAGGCTGGGAATGAACGCTATGAAGACAACCCTGTTAGCAGGATTATTACTGATTGCCGGAATCATCAACGCCCATGCGGCAGACGTGACCATTACGGTCAATGGGCGAGTTGTAGCGCAACCTTGTACGGTCTCAACCCCACCGGCAGCCGTTGCTCTGGGAGACCTGTTTGCCGCTGATTTCAGTCAGGCAGGATCAAGTTCAGGCTGGTACCCGGTGACGCTGGGTTTGACTAACTGCCCGGTGGGAACATCAAGCGTAACAGCGACATTTACAGGCGTCGCTGACGACACCGGCTATTACCAGAACCAGGGCGACGCGCTCAATCTTCAGCTGGAGTTGCAGGATACCAACGGCAACAATTTGAATAATGGCAGCTCGACTACCGTCCATGTAGATGAGTCGAAGCAGTCAGCGAGCCTGTCGCTACAGGTGCGTGCGTTATCCGTTAATGGCAATGCAAAGCAAGGCAGTATTCAAGCCATGATTAACGTTACGTATACATACTCCTAGTAAAGGTGTGACCAATGAAGATGAAAATCAGCGCCGTGCTAGTGCTGTTACTAACCCTGGGGCTTTCAACCAGTGCCAATGCTTTTTTGTGCTATGCGAACGGAGTTATTTCAGTTCCCGACTCTTCCAACGTCTCCAACATCTATGTAAATCTGGACCCGTCCGTTCAAGTAGGAGGAAATCTCGTCGTCAACCTCGGCGAAAACATCTCGTGCATGAACTTAGACCCTACCCGCTTTCTCGACCCTGTAGCTATTACTTCCGGCCAGTACACTGGGCCACTCAATAATCTTACAGGCAGCATAAGCTATTATGGAACGCCCTATAATTTCCCTATTAACTCAGCCACCAAGACAGTCAACCATACGTGGGGCACGCCCGAGCCATGGAATACCATGCTCTATTTGAAAGTTATCGGTGCCAACGCCGCTGGAATCGCTGTTAATGCCGGGCAGATGCTCGCCGTCATCAGAATGACGAAGTTCAACACACCTCCCATCGCAGATGAAATATATACTTGGAATATTTATGCCAATAACACAGTTGTTGTTCCCACGGGAGGCTGTGATGTCTCATCGCACGATGTAATCGTCACCCTTCCTGATTACCCGGGAACAGCGGCAGTCCCGTTGAACGTGCACTGTGCGCAAAACCAAAATCTGTTCTATTACCTGACGGGCCCGACGACAGACAGCGCCAACACAATCTTCAGCAATACGGCTTCCATCTCCCCCGCAGCAGGAATTGGTGTGCAGCTATCTAACCGCAATGGCGTGATTGCTACCAACAACAGTATCTCAATGGGTTCAGTAGGGGTCAGTCCCGTGGAACTTGGGATGACGGCCTCCTACGCGAGGACCAGTGGGCAGGTAGTCGCAGGAAATGTGCAGTCCATTATCGGCGTTACGTTCGTTTATCAGTAGGCGCCTTCTACAGGCAGGGCCATGGACCCATGGTGTCCAGTCCGACGAATAAAAGCCTTCTGCCATACCCTCGGAAATTTCCGTGCGATATGCAGGAAAACGGCTTTCGTAATTCGTCAATAAAGACGGCAGCATGGCCGCAACGAAAACAAGGCCTGTACCGACATGATTTCTTTAAGAATCCTCGTACTTGAGGATCGCCTGCCACGCCGCAAAGCCATTACTCAGATGTTGGCGGAGCTGGGTGTGCGCGCGGTTTTCCATGCAGCCGAATGTGACAAAGCCCTGGACCTCATCACCCGTGCAGAAGGCGTGGACATTGTCATCTGCGACTTGAGCCACGAGAAACGTGGCTATTTCGATTTCCTGTTAGCCGCAGGACGGGCACACCTGGTCAATGCGCTGGTTTTAGGCTCGACGCTTGAGCCTCAGTTTTTGCGCGCGGTGGAGTGTATCAATCAGTTTTCACTGCTCAGGCTGATCGGCGTGATGGGGCCTGACGCGCCCCTGCATGACTTGAGCTCGATTCTGCGTGATTACATCAAGCACAAAACCTTCGCACCGTTGCTGGCCCCGGACTCCTTGAAGTTGCCTACCGAGTCCGAGGTTAGAAAGGGCCTGGAAGCGCGAGAGTTCAAGGCGTGGTTCCAGCCCAAGTTCGACTTGCGCACCGGAGCCCTGTGCGGCGTGGAAGCGTTGGCGCGCTGGGAGCACCCGACCCGTGGCTTGTTACTGCCCGGTGAGTTCCTGCCGGCAGTGCTGGCTTACGACCTGATCGACGAGATGTTCAAGCAGGTTTTCGCCCAGGGGCTTGACCTGCTGGTTGCGCTGCGTGGACGTAATATCACGCTGCAGGTTGCGTTCAACCTCCACGCCTCGCAATTGGCCCGTTTCGATTTGGCGCTGCACATCGAAAACGCGTTGATCGAGCACGATCTACCCGGCTGCGCACTGATGTTTGAGTTGGCCGAAAACGGCCTGCTGGATATGTCGGTGGCCACCCAGAAAAGTTTGCTGTGTTTGCGGCTACTGGGATGTGGCTTGTCCATCGACGATTTTGGCACAGGATTTTCCTCGTTGACGCTGCTGTGCCAGTTGCCTTTCCAGGAGTTGAAACTCGACAGTTCGGTGGTGCAGGATTTGTCCGACCTGCACAGCAGGGCCATGATGCTCAGCACGATTGCGTTGGCCCGGGCGCTGGATATCAACCTGGTGATCGAGGGTGTCAGCAGCCAAGAAATACGTGACCAGGCCTTCGCCATGGGCGGGACCTTTGCACAAGGTTTTCACTTGGCCAAACCCATGAGTGCACGCCGCTTGAAAGAGTGGCTGGAATGACTCAGTCAATCTGAAAATCACAACGCGCGAAGGGCAAAATAACCTGCATTGTTCAGGTGCGGTTGGACTAGACTTTGCCGGTGTAGTCGCTTGCCTCCCTCTACGCCTTCTCGTTTCGTGATCTGTGTCCAGATAAACAGAATAAGTGAGATAGATATGCGCAAGGCGCTGGTAGTGGACGATCACCCGATAGTTCGGGCGACGGTCAAAATGGTCTTGAAACAGGAAGGTTTCGAAACGGTGGTAGAAGCGGGCGACGGTGCCGACGCCGTGCAACAGGCACGTCAGGAGTTGCCGGATCTGGTGGTGCTGGATATTTCGATGCCCAAGCTCGATGGGCTGGAAGTCATCAGGCGCATCGTCGATCTGAATATCGCCACGCGAATCCTGGTACTGACGTCCCTGGAAGCAGGTTTGTATCTCAAGCGTTGTATGAGTGCCGGTGCTGCCGGTTTCCTCTCGAAAATCGACGACCTGGACGACTTGCGTCGCGCTGTCAAAGTGCTGATGTCCGGCTACACGCATTTCCCCAACCTGGCGATCGGCTCGGTTCGTCGCAGTGACGTCGAAATGAATGAAGCGCGGGTGATCGAAAACCTGTCGGATCGCGAACTGGTGATCCTCAAGCACCTTGCCCTGGGTCTCAGCAACAAGGAAATCGGCGACTCCATGCTGCTCAGCAATAAAACCATCAGCACGTACAAGACGCGACTGCTGGAGCGCTTTGAAGTGACATCCGTCGTGTCACTTTCGGAAGTGGCCAAGCGCAACAGTATTATCTGATGAAATCCGCCAAAACGATTGTTGCTGCGCTGCTGATGGTCGGGTTGCCGATGCTGGTACACGCTGAACCGCACATCGCAGGGACTTCCGACTTCGAACTCGACATGGTGTTCCGTACCCAGGGTAAATCCACGCTCTATTGGGGCATGGTGCTGGCAGGGGTGGGTTCCATCATCTGTTGGCACCTTGCGGTGATGCTGTGGCGACGCAGGGCCGATGACCCGCGCCGGGTCCTGGCAACCTTTGTCGCCAACATGCGCCTGATGCTTGATAACGTCCCGCGGCCGGTGTTCATCCGCGATCATGAGGGCCGGCTGGTCGCGTGTAACGACAGTTACCTGGACTTCCTTTCCATGGACCTGGACCAGGTGATTGGCAAGCCAATTACCGAGTTGCAGTTGATGCCGCTGTCCGAGTCCCGGCAGTACCATGAGCATTACCTGCGGGTCGTGCGCGACGGCATCCCGATGATCGGCAGCGGTAGCCTGGTGGCGCCCTACGGTGAAACGCTGGCGCTTTTCTACTGGATTTTCCCGTGTTTCAACTCGCGGGGGCGAGCGGTCGGGGTGATTGCGGGATGGGTCGATGTCAGCGACCGCGAGCAGTTGATGATTCAGTTGAAGGCCTCGCAAAAAGAAGCGGACGACGCCAACAACGCCAAGACCTTGTTCCTGGCGACCATGAGCCATGAAATCCGTACGCCCATGAACGCGGTGCTGGGCATGCTCGAAATGGCCACCAAACGCGCCGAGCAAGGCATTATCGATCGGGTGTCACTGGACATTGCTTCCAGCTCGGCCAACAGTCTGGTGGATTTGCTGGGAGATATCCTCGACATCGTGCGCATCGAATCAGGTCAACTGACGCTGGCCCCGAAAAGAGCGAATTTGCATGACGAGGTACTCAAGGTCGCGCGCATCTTCGACGGTGTGGCACAGCAAAAATTTCTCGAACTGCAGATTGAACTCGACCCCCAGGCCGACTGCGACGTGCTCGTCGACGCCATGCGGGTCAAGCAGGTGTTGTCGAACCTGCTGAGTAACGCGATCAAATTCACGGTTAAAGGCCAGGTGCGTTTTTTCCTGCGCTGCACACCGGTTGTGGCCGGCTCCGAGCTGGACCTGACGATGAGTGTCATCGACACCGGCATTGGCATCTCGCCGGAGGATCAGGCCCTGTTGTTCAGCCCCTTCACCCAAGTCGGCCAACCAGCGGAAGCCATGCGTACGGGCTCCGGGCTGGGCTTGGCCATTTCCCGCAAGTTGTGCGAGATGATGGGCGGGCAGTTGACCTTGTCCAGTGAGCTGGGGCGCGGTACCCGTATTGATGTTGCGTTGCGCTTGCCAGTCCTTGAGAGCCTTGGTCCGCCGATCGTGGATTCGATAGCACCGGTAGTGCGTGCGAAACGCTTGAGCGTATTGGTGGTCGACGACTATCCGGCGAACCGCCTGCTGCTTTCCCAGCAGCTGACTTACCTGGGGCATGACGTCGGTGATGCGGAGGACGGTGCACATGGCCTGAGAGCGTGGCGCCAGGGTGCGTATGACGTGGTGATCACCGACAGCCATATGCCCATCATGAATGGCTACGACCTGGCCCGCGCCATCCGTGACGAAGAGCAGCGTCAAAACTCGAAACCCTGCGTGATCGTAGGCTTGACCGCCAATGCCCAGCCGGAGGAGAAACAGCGGTGCCTGAACGCCGGAATGGACGATTGCCTATTCAAGCCCATCCGGCTCGGAGAACTGAGTGCCCGATTGACTGTCATCGAGCCACTGATACATCCGAATGAAGCGCCAATAGCGATGGTGGGGCAGGGGATCAACCTTGACCTGACCTCGCTGATTCAATTGGCGCGGGGCGACGAAGAGTCGGTGAACACCATCATCAAGAACCTGGCGCTCAGCCTGGAAGAGGACATGGGCGTGTTGATGCAATGCTATGCGAACAAGGACGTCGAAGGGCTGGCAACGCTGGCACACCGGATAAAGGGCGGCGGCCGGATTGTCGGTGCGCAGAACGTGCTGATTCGTTGTGCGCAGTTGGAGGCGGCCTGTGAAGAGGCGACGCCTGCCCAACTGACTGCCGCCACCCTGGCCTTGGAGCAAGCCATGATCTCACTGAAAGCGGCCTTGATTGCCCTGGTGTGAAATGGGGTCACACCCGATGGGATGGAGGTTCGGAAATTTCCGAATGAGCAGGAAATTTCCATTGAGCGTGTAGGTTTTTTCCAAAGGCCATTAGGAGCAATCCTAAATACACGGCGGGGGCGGGGCGCAATAATTTACCTGTCCCCACCACCTGTGTAAAAGCCGCCATGTCTTTCCTACCGATACGCGTTCTGGTAATCGAAGAACAGCCTTTCAAACGACTTATCGCCACCCGCGTTTTTCAGGATCTCGGTTGTGAAGACGTGGCGGCGGTGGCTGACGGGGCTGCCGCGCTGGAGATGCTGGCACGTACGGGCCCGGTGGATATCGTGTTGTGCAGCTTGAAACTGCAATGCACCCAGGGCCTGTCTGTGATCGAGGACCTCAGCCGTGGCGGCTTCCTGAAGGCACTGATCATTTGCAGTGTGTACCCGGCGAACTTGCACGGGGCCTTGGACCGGATGCTGTCGATGCACGGCGTGAAAGTGTTGGGGTATGTCGATACGCCCGTGCGCGCCAGTGAGTTGGGCCCGATGGTCGGTGCTTTCCTGGAGTCGGTTGCCGTGCGCAGGACCGACGTTTCCAACTCGATCAATTTGAAGTGGTTTACTCAGTCCGAATTGAAAAGAGCGATTCTGGATAATGAGTTCAAGGCGTTTTTTCAACCAAAATTCAATCTGGTCACTGGTGCGGTCGACAGCCTGGAAGCCTTGGCTCGGTGGGACAACCCAAGCTATGGCTTGTTGTCGCCTGGCGACTTTTTGCCGTTGTTAAACAGCTTCTATTTGATGGACGATCTGTTTTTCGCGCTCTTTGAACAGGGCTTGATGGTGTGGCAGGAAGTCCTGGCAACCGGGCGCCAATTGAACCTTGCATTCAATCTGCAGGCAGAGCAGTTCAGCAATCCGCAATTGGTCACCGGCATTAATCTGTTGATTGAACGCTATCAGGTACCGGCGTCCTGCCTGACCTTTGAAATTACCGAAAGCGGTTTGCTCGAAACTTCCCCGGCGGTGCTGGAGAGCCTGATCCGTTTGCGGATGATGGGCGCCGGATTGTCCATCGACGATTTTGGCGTGGGGTTCTCATCGTTGGAGCGCCTGTGCCAGCTGCCCTTTACCGAGATAAAACTCGACGGCGGTTTCGTTCAGGACCTCGATACTAACGCCGCCAATCGCGCCATTGTCAGCAGCACCCTCGCGCTGGGTGAGGCGCTGAACATGTCGGTGGTGGTGGAGGGTGTCGAAACCGAAAAGCAGCGCCAGTCATTGATCAAGCTGGGCTGTGTGCACGCTCAAGGTTATCTCTGTGCGCGGCCTATGAGCGCCAATCGGCTGCTGTTGTGGCTGGACTCGCAGCGCGCGTCGATCAACAACGTCTGAATACAGGCCATCAATGCGGCTGAATGCTTACTGGGTGTTCAGTTTTCTCGTGGGCCAAGAAGGGTGTTTCATGGTGAATCCAAAGTTGCGTGTCTTGTTAGTTGACGAAGAACAATCCAGGTTAGTCAGCATAGAAAAGAACCTGTCGGGACTTGGCTACAGTCGTGTTGCCCCGCTGACATCATTCCGGGATTTATTGGTGATACTGGATAACGCGTTATGCCCGTTTGACCTGCTGATTATTCATCAGGTTGTGCTGGAAAACGCAGGCGAAGTGCTTGAGCAGCTAGTACGAAGTTCGCCGGCAATCAAACATTTACTGGTTTACCAGGGCAATACGCTGCAGGTGCTTTCCACTATCGAGTCGTCATCATCGTCGATGCGCTTTGAGTTGCCTTGCCTGCCGGACCGAGAGGCCATCAAGCAAGTAATGGGCTTTATCGACAAGGTCGAGTTGCATGAGGTTTACGGCAAGCAGCGGGTGTCTGTTTAGTTACAGGTGTATCACGACAAATACTAACGGTACTGGAAATGTCATTGCTTCAGTCGGAATTTTCCCTAATTGCAAAGGGACCTTTAACGTTGAAGGGGTTGGCCGGAAAAAACATTATTCACTGCATGCAAGGTGCGCAGTCACAGCGAAGCAGTGAACGGTTCGCCGAGCATTTCGATCAACGATGTTTTAACCTTTCGAGGCAACTTATGACGCGCACATACCGCATCTTCGCGCTCGCAGCGCTGACGTCGACCTTCGTGATACCGGCTGCACAGGCAGGCGATGGCACCGTTAACTTCAAAGGCCAACTGATTGGGCAGACGTGTACCGTCAGTGTGAACGGTGGCAGCAACATGGGCACCGTCACGCTGCCGACACTGGGCATCACGGCCCTCGGCGCCGTAGGCGCTACCGCCGGCAGAACCCAGTTCACCATTGGGTTGAGTGCATGCGGCACCGGTAATTCCATCCAGGACTTTGTACAAGGTTTGACGGGCAATAGTGTGATTGGCAAGACGGCGTCCACTTACTTTGAGAGCGGCCCAGGCGTCGATCCCACCACCCGGAACATTATTAACACCGGTGGTGCCACCGGCGTGCAGCTCCAGTTGCTTGATTCCGGCGGCGATGTGATCAAGGCCGGTGACCCGGGACAACCGCGTACCCCGGCCATTACCAATCTCGCCAGCAACGGTGGCGTGATGACTTACGGCGTCCAGTACATCGCCAACGATGTTATTGCGCCGGGCAGCGTCGTGGGCTCGGTTACCTATTCCATCGCCTATAACTAAAACCCACAAGGACTTGAGAGCGATACCGCTGATCAAGTCTTTGATATATCCATTTCAACCAAAGAGCCGTTTGGCTGCACTTATACGAATTGAAAGTTCAAGCCTTCGGAAGAGTCTTAACTCTGGTAGGAAATTTCCGAGGCTGTTGCAGGACCTTTCAATTTGAAGGGTTTCACCAAAAGAAACATCATTCACTCTGTGCACAACGCACCGCCATATTGCAATTGCGAGTGGCCTGCCAGGCATTTATCCAACTAATGATTTTGAGGCAACTTATGAACCGTACTTACCTCGTTCTTGCAGCGGCGACTTCCGCATTCGTGATGTCTGCTGCACAAGCCTCCGATGGCACTATCAACTTCAGTGGCCAACTGACGGCTCAAACCTGCACCACGTCGGTCAATGGCACGAGCAATGTGGGCACCGTAACGCTTCCGACGTTCTCGATTGCGTCGCTGGCAAGCGCGGGGGCGACTGTTGGTGCCACCAACTTCACCATTAACCTGAGCGGCTGCCAGGGCACTATTGCGACCGCCGCTGCGATATTTGAAGCCGGCGCGGGCGTCGACCCGACCACCCAGAACATCCGCAACACCGGTAATGCGACTGGCGTGCAACTGCAGTTGCTCGACTCCAATGGTGCTGTGATCAAGGCCGGTGATACCAGCCAAACCGCCAACACTGCACGTACCGCTGTGACCGGCGCCACTGCCGTGCTGCCGTACGCCGTTCAGTACGTTGCCAGCGCGGCAACCACCGCCGGTACTGTCGTGGGTTCGGTTACCTACTCGATCAACTATCAGTAAAAGCTGCGCGGTCAGCGCATCTTCCAGGGCTTGGAAGATGCGCCGACGATGTCGGGAGAGAATGATATGCAGCGTAAAAAAGCCTGGTGTCGTTACTTCGTAATGATGGCGACCTTGCTTGGTTGTTCCCAGGCGATGTCTTCGGTCGTCATCACCGGCACCCGTGTGATTTTTCCGGCGGATAAAAAGGAAGTCACCGTCAAGATTAACAACAACGGCACCAAGCCCGTACTGGTTCAGTCGTGGATTGATAGCGGTGATCCCGCGTCCACCCCAAGCAATTCTTCAGCGCCATTTGTGATTTCGCCACCGGTCTCCCGGGTTGATGCTGACAAGGGGCAGAGCCTGCGCCTGATGTTTACCGGTACTGCGCTGGCTTCAGACAAGGAGTCTGTGTTCTGGCTCAATGTGCTGGAAATTCCGGTCAAGGCCACCAGCGATCAAAACATGCTGCAAATGGCCTTTCGCTCGCGAATCAAAGTGTTTTATCGGCCAGCGAATTTACCTGGCACACCGTCAGCGGCCATCGAGGCGCTGCAGTGGAAGGTTGTTGCGCAACCCAATGGTACCTATGGGCTGCAGGCCTATAACCCAACGGCGTTTTACGTTTCACAAAGTGACCTGGTGCTGGTTAACGGCGGCCAGCGAATACTGAGTGAGGCGGGGATGATTGCGCCCGGTGAAACCCATATCTTTGCCTTGCCCGGCCTGAAGTCGATGCCGGCGCCCGGCGCCAAAGTTGAATACAGCGCCATCAATGATTACGGCGCTCTGGTTCCTACCCACGAATCCCTCATGCCTTAGGCCTATCAGGCCTTAATCGTTTTTCACCCTCCGTCGTCCGGGTAATTTATGACTACGCTGTCTCTTCTGCGCGCGCGCCGGACGGAAATCGCTTGCGCCCACGCCAGCGATTTGCCGGTTTGGGGTCGCCGAACTTTACTGATTGTCAGTGCATTGTTGATGCCTTACGCCATGGCTGAAGACGTGCAGTTCGATAACTCTTTTCTTCCGGCAGGCTCGAGCGGAATTGACCTGACGCTGTTCCAGAGCGGGAACCCGGTGATGTCGGGTACGTACCGTGCCGACATTCTGGTGAACTCGAACCTGAGCATGCGTCAGGATATCCGTATCGTGTCCGACGCCAAGGGCAGGAACCCCAGGGTCTGTGTCGACACCCGGATGCTGGAGCTGATGGGCGTAAACGTAGAAGCCCTGTCGCCGACGGCAACTGCCAAGCTGGCGACTGACCCGTGCCCGGTCATCAATGAGCTGATTGACGGTGCCACGGCGCTGTTTTCCACCGACACGCAGCAACTGGACTTCAGCATTCCGCAGGCGGCCTTGCGGCGTAACGCCCGAGGGTACGTCAGCCCAGAATTATGGGACCGCGGGGTGACCGCGGGGTGACCGCAGGGATGCTCAGCTATGACTTCAACGCCAACCACAACAAAACCCTTTCAGGCACTGACGATTCTGCATATCTCGGCTTGAACGCGGGGCTGAACGTGGGTGACTGGCGGTTGCGGCACAATGGTTCGTTCAATTGGGACAGCCTGACTGGCAGCAAATACCAGGAAATCAACACCTTTGCCCAACGCGACCTGACAGGCTTGAAAAGCCAGCTGACGGTAGGCGAAGCTAACACCAGCGGCGAGATCTTCGACACACTGGCCTACCGTGGCGTCGAGGTGGCGACCGATGACCGCATGCTGCCGGATGCGCTGCGCGGTTATGCGCCCGTGGTGCGCGGTATCGCTCGCACCAACGCGCGGGTCACCATCAGCCAGGGCGGCAATGTCTTGCTGCAGACCACGGTGGCGCCCGGCGCCTTTGTCATCGATGACTTGTATGCCACCGGCTATGGCGGCGACCTGCAAGTGAACGTGCTGGAAGCCGACGGTACCCAGCAAAGCTTCATCGTGCCTTACGCCTCGGTCAACCAGTTGCTGCGTCCTGGCACCTCACGTTTCAGCGTGACAGCCGGTGAAACCCGCAATAACTACATCAGTAAACAGGTTGAGCTGCTGCAAGGCACTTACCAGTACGGCCTGGCCAACTCGCTGACCGGTTATACCGGTGGCCAGGCCAGCGATGGTTACCTGTCGGTGCTGGGCGGTATTGCATTTGGCACACCCATCGGCGCCTTCGGGGTTGACGTGACCCATGCCCAGACCGAACTGCGCTCCGGTGACCAGCAGGGGCAGAGCCTGCGCGTGTCTTTCAGTGAGAATGTCCAAAGCACCGGCAGCAACTTCTCCCTGGCGGCTTATCGTTTTTCCACCAGCGGTTACTTCGATTTCAACAACGCCGTGCTGTTCAGGGATGCGGAACAGAACGGTACCGACACCAGCCAGTTTGGCCAACCGCGCAGTCGCCTGACCCTGTCCCTCGACCAAAGCCTGGCCAACTGGGGCATTTATCGTTGAGCGGGTTTACCGAGAACTACTGGAACCAGCCGGGCCAGGATATCCAGTACCAGATGGGCTACAGCACACAGATCGGGCGGGTAAGCCTGGGCTTCAACCTCAGTCGCAGCCGCTCCGGCCTGGCCGAGATGCAAACCACTGAATTGTTTACCGTGAGCATGCCGATCGGGTTCGGGTCCTCAAGCAATACACCGCAGTTCTCGGGCCGTTTGGCGCGCGACAGCCAGGGTAACTACAGCCAGCAGGCGAGCGTGAGCGGCAGTGCCGGTGAAGATCAGCAATACGGCTACAGCCTGACGGCAGACCGTGATGGCGCGAGCCAGTCGACCGACACCTCGGTCAGCGGCCAATACCTGGGCTCCAAAGCCCGGGTCAACGGTTCCCTCAGCGAAGGCGATGGCTACAGCAGCCTGTCCCTGGGTGGTGGCGGCACGATTGTGGTCCATCCAAAAGGTGTGACGTTGACGCCTTACACCGGTGAAACCATGGCGGTGATCAGCGCGCCTGGTGCGGCCGGCGCGAAGGTGGTGGGTTATCCAGGCCTTCGCCTCGATGGCAACGGTTCGGCGGTGATCAACTATTTGCAGCCGTATCAGTTGAACGAGATCGCAATCGACCCAGACGGTATATCCCAGGACGTCGAGCTGAGCGAAACCAGCCAGAAGATCGCCCCCCGGGCGGGTGCCGTGGTAGCGGTGGACTTCGCCACGGTGCACGGGACGGCCTTGTTGTTGAACGTGCGCTTGAAGGACCAGAGTCCGTTGCCGTTCGGTGCCACCGTAGTGGATGACGCAGGTAACCCGGTAGGCACTGTAGGGCAGGGCGGGCAACTGTATGCACGTATCAAGGACGGCACACAAAGCCTGCTGGTCAATTGGGGTAAAGAGAGCGGTCAGACCTGCACGCTGAAAGTGCCGGCCCTTAAAGAGCAGGGTCAGATATTGAAGGGCAACGCGCTGTGCCTGAGTGCTGGGTCATGAGGTACGCGGCGAATGCAGCGATGCAGTCTTCAGTCAACTATACGTGCAGAGGTAATTCCATGAAGGTGCTTTATTCCCTGATCGCCGCTCTGCTGTTGTGTGGCCTTGCGCAGTCGGCCCAAGCGATCAATTGTGTCTACATCAATGGCAACAAGGGGTTTGTAGGCACGACCGCATTGCAGATCAGCTCCCTCAGTGTGCCGAGGGATGCGCCAGTGGGCACAGTGCTCTTTCAGCAGAACTTCAATCAGAGCGGTGCAGGCGCCGATTTCAAGTGTCTCAGTACCGGTGGAGCGGCAACCTTGAACACTCTTTTGACGCTGAAGAGCACGTTGGCCAATACCGGTTACAGCGCGGGACCTTACGCCAGCTTCGTCTATCAAACAGGCGTAGCGGGCATTGGTGTCGCCTGGGTTAACGGAACATCGGTGCAAACTGCTGCCGTCAGGGCAGCGATTCCAAATGGCTGCGCATTGTCGGGAAGCGCCGACTGTTTCATATCCGGCCTCAAGATTGCGCCAGCAACCGGGATAGTGCTGATAAAGACCGGGCCAGTGGGAACGGGCACCATCAGCGGCAGTTCGCTGGGTACGCTGGAACAGGATTTCTCTGTTCCCAATAGCCCTACCTCTGTCGCCAACAAAGTGGGGCTGACCGGCAGCATCAACATCGTCGCCCTGACCTGCATGACCTCGGACGTTAACGTACCCATGGGCACCAACAAGATTGCGTCGTTCAGCGGGATAGGTTCGGCCAGCACGCCGGTGAACTTCATGATCAGCCTGACGGGTTGCCCGGGGTTTCCAGGCTATTACGGCAACACCAGTTCGATCCCGACAAGCTCGCAATCGGCGGTCATCAGTGCGGGCACCCTCGTGCCCAATACCCTCAGCCTACGGTTGGACCCGGTCGACACACCGATTGATGCCACCCATGGTGTGTTGAGCCTGTCGGCGGGTGCAGACCCGGCGACGGGTGTCGGTCTACAGGTGCTTGATGCTTCAGGCGCGCCTTGGGCGCTGTCCCAGAATCAGTTGCTGAACCTTCCGCTGGCCGCTGGCACCACGGCGTTGAACATCCCGTTGAGCGCGCGTTATTTGCAAACGGCCGCCACGGTGACAGCAGGTTCAGCCAACGCTGTGGCGACTTACACCATTATCTATCAGTAACCACGCCTGGCTCCTCATCCTGGCCAGGGACCGGCCGTTCAACCTCCTGATGGTGCGTTGAACCAATAAACATATACATCGCCGGCACCATGAACAGCGTCAGCACGGTACCGATCGACAACCCGGCAAAGATCACCAGGCCCATGTCATGCCGTCCCGCAGCTCCGGCACCGGAGGCCCACACCAGCGGCACCACGCCCAGCACCATGGCCGCAGTGGTCATCAGGATCGGCCGCAGACGCACGCCGGCAGCTTCTTCTATGGCCTCACGCTTGCTGTGACCGGCGCGCTGCAGCTCATTGGCGAACTGCACGATCAGGATCCCGTGCTTGGTGATCAACCCCAGCAACGTCACCAGCCCCACCTGGGTGTACACGTTGATCGAGGCAAACCCCATGGTGATAAACGCCAGCGCGCCGAAGAGTGCAGGGGGCACCGAGAACAGGATCACCACCGGGTCGCGGAAGCTCTCGAACTGAAACGCCAGGGCCAGGTACACGATCAGGATCGAGAACATCAGCAAGCCGAAGAACCCGCCGGACTCCTGCATGAACTGGCGCGACTCGCCGGAAAAGTCCGAGGTGTAGCCCGAGGGTGCGACGTTGGTGAGGATGGTGTTCAATTTCGCCAGCAGTTCGCCTTGGGCCACGCCACTCACACCCGACAGGGTCGCCGAGTTGAGTTGCTGGAAGTGGTTGATGGATTCCGGCTGGGTTGAGGTTTCGATGTGCGCCACGGTGCGCGCCTGGATCATGCTGCCGGATGGGGTGCGGATGTAGTAATCGAGAATCTGGTCCGGGTTGAGCCGGTCAACCTGCAACACCTGGGGAATGACTTTGTACGAGCGCCCGGCAGTGGAGAAGTAGTTCACGTAGTTGCCACCGAGTGCAGCGGACAGCGCCGCACCGACGTCGGCCTGGGTCATGCCCAGTGCGGCGATTTTTTCCCGGTCCACCACCAGCTTGGCTTGTGGCTTGTCGAGTTTCAGGTCCATGTCGGAGAAATAGAACAGCTGTTGTTTCTGTGCCTCGGCCACCACGGCCTGTGCGACTTCGTTGAGGTTTTCCACCGAGTCGGTGGTGGTGATCACGAACTGTACCGGCAAGCCTTGGGCGCCCGGCAGCGATGGCAGCGGGAAGGCCGCGATGGTGGCGCCGGGTACCTGGTTCCATTTCTGCTGGAGTTCCAATATCAGTTCAGCTTGGGAGCGCGAGCGGTCGCCCCAGTTTTTCAGCAGCACACCGCCCAGGCCCTGGTTGAGGATGGGCAGCCCGGTCAACTGGAACATCTGCGCGTATTCAGGCTCTTTGTTGGCAATCTGGAACGCCTGGTCGGCAATCCGCTCCATCTGCTGCGGCGAGGCGGTGGGCGGGCCTTTGATCTGCATGAACACCAGCCCCTGGTCCTCGGTGGGCGACAGTTCGCTTTTGGCGGTCATGCCGCTGGCGGCCACCAGCAGGAACAGCACAAAGCCAAACGTCACCAGCACCGGCCACACGTTCAGGCCCCCTGAGAGCACGCGGTGGTAACGACCCCGCAACCAGTCAAAGTACTGATCGAGCTTGCGGGCGAAACGACCTTCTTCCTGCCCGGTCTTGAACAGCCGGGAAGTCATCATCGGCGAAAGCGTCAACGCCACCACGGCCGATACAGTCACGGCACCCGCCAGCGAGAAGCAGAACTCCTTGAACAGCGCACCGGTAAGTCCGCTGCGCAGCCCGATAGGCACGTACGCGGCGATCAGCACTACGGTCATCGCAACGATCGGACCACCCAGTTCCCGCGCTGCGACCAGCGCAGCCTCGAGCACGCCTTTGCCTTCCTCCTTGATATGCCGGTCGACGTTTTCCACCACGATAATCGCGTCGTCCACCACCAGACCGATCGCCAATACCAGGGCGAGCAGGGTCAGCAGGTTAATCGAGTACCCCAGCAGGTACATGATGAAGAAGGTCCCGACCAGGGACAGCGGGATCGCCACCAGCGGCACGATCACCGCGCGGAACGAGCCGAGGAACAGGTAGATCACCACCGACACAATGATCATGGCCTCGACCAGGGTCTTCACCACCTCATAGATCGAGGTGTTGATGAACGCCGTGGAGTCATACACGATCTCGCCGCGTACCCCGGTGGGCAATTGGGATTGCAGCTCGGGGAAGGCCTCACGCACGCTGTCGGCCACCGTCAGGATGTTTGCAGTCGGCGCTGTCTTGATGCCGATGAACACCGAACGCTTGCCGGAAAACGCCACGCTGCTGTCGTAGCTTTCAGCGCCGAGGGTGACGGTGGCCACGTCCTCCAGGTACACCAGGGCATCGCCTTTCTGTTTAATCACCAGCCGCTTGAATTCATCCACCGTGTGCAAATCGGTTCCGGCCGTCAGGTCGACCGTCACCGTTTGCCCGCGGGTGGAGCCGACCGCAGACAGGTAGTTGTTGTTAGCCAAGGCGGTGGACACGTCCTGGGCGGTCACGTTATGTGCGGCGAGTTTGTCCGGGTCCATCCAGGCGCGCAGGGCGAACTGGCGCCCGCCGAGGATTTCTGCGGTTTGCACGCCCTGGATCGAGTCCAGCTTGGGCTTGACCACCCGCACCAGGTAATCGGTGATGTTATTGGTGGCCAGTGTGTCGCTGTAGAAACCCAGGTACATGGCGTCAGTGGTCTGCCCGACCGCCACCGTCAGCACCGGCTCCTGGGACTGTGCCGGCAGTTGGTTCTTGACCGAGTTGACCTGGGTATTGATCTCGGTAAGTGCCTTGCTGGCGTCGTAGTTCAACCGCAGTGTGGCGGTAATTGTCGAGACACCGGTGATGCTCGTTGAAGACAGGTAGTCGATGCCCTGGGCCTGGGCGATAGCCGACTCAAGCGGCTGGGTGATAAAGCCGGCCACCGTGGACGCGTCCGCGCCGTAGTAAGCGGTGGTGATGGTGACCACCGTATTTTCGGTGCGCGGCCATTGGTTCACCGGCAATTCGAAGATCGAGCGCAGCCCCAGGATCAGGATGAACAGCGAAACCACAATCGCCCAGACCGGCCGCTGAATAAAGGTATCGGTAAGCTTCATGGGACACCTTTAGTGTTCTTGGGGAGTCGGCGCAGGATCGTTCAGCGGCGCAGCGCTGTTATCGACCTTCACCGGCGAGCCATTCTTGAGCTTCATCTGGCCGCTGGTGATCAGCAAGTCGCCTTCCTTCACGCCCGACAGGATCGCCACCTGATCGCCCCGGGTTGGCCCGGTCTTGATAAAGGTTTGTTGCGCCGTCAGGACTTCCTCACCCTTGTCGTCCTTGCTCGATGTGGCGATGAACACCGTGGTGCCGTAGGGGTTGTAGGTCACCGATGTCTGCGGAACGGTGAGGTAGCGCTGCGTCGCACCGGAGTTGACCACGGCGCGGGCAAACATCCCGGGCACGAGACTTTGTTTGGGGTTGTCGACGGTCGCTTCCACCGTGACGTTGCGCGTGGTCGAGTCGAACTGGGTGTCGATGGTGCTGACCTTGCCGGTGAAGGTTTGATTGGACAGGCCGTCGGCCGTCACTGAAACCCCCTGGCCGATGGCGATTGCCTCCAGTTGGGTCTGGGGCACCGTGAAGTCGATGTAGATCGGATCGAAGGTCTGCAGGGTGGCGATCTTGTCGCCGGGGTTGAGGTATTGGCCCGGGTTGACGCTGGTGATCCCGATGCGCCCGGCAAACGGTGCACGAATGGTCTTTTTCGCCACCAGCGCGCGCTGTTGTTCGGCGGCAGCGAGCTTGGCTTTCAGGTCGGCGGTGTCAGTGTCCACTTGTGCCTGGGAGATGGCGTTGACCGCCAGTTGCGCCTTGTCACGCTTGAGGACGATCACCGCCAGATCAGCCGTAGCCTCCAGGGAATGCAGTTGCGCGATGTCCGAGTCGGCATTCAACTGCACCAGCAGCGCTTGCGCCGCCACCTCTTGCCCCGGCGTAAAGCCGATGGTGCGCACGATGCCGCCCACTTCAGTGGTCACATCCACCCCTCTGACCGCCTTCATCGATCCTACGGCGCTGACATTCGGTTGCCAATCGCTGAACGGCACCTTCATGGCCGTGACCACGGAGGCGGGCCTGGGCATTTTCGACTGGGCGATCAGCGCCGAAATCTGCACGAACTTCACTCCGGCAATAATCGCCACAATCACCAGCACCACCACGATCATGATGAGCATCGGCCGCCACAGTCGACGCTTGCGCGGTGTGCCGGGCTCGGGTGGCAGGGGAGAGGCAGTAATGACGTCAGCCATGGGTGTTCTCGCTGTTTCAGATTTCAGTTCAGTCGAACCGTGCCGAATCGGCAGGCACTGCCTTGTTTTTGGCCGGCATGATCTCGTTCCACGACGGCAGGCCGAAGCGATCAGGCCGGCCCTTGGTGGCAGGGTCCACATCGGTTCGGTTCCACCACCCGCCACCCAATGCCTGGAAGAGCGCCGTGGTATCGCTGTAACGGGAAGCCTGGGCCTTGACGCGGGCCAGCACGGTGTTCTGGTAGGTTTGCTGGGCCGTAAGCAGGTTGATATAGGCCACGGCACCGAGCTTGAACTGCGCCTGCACCAGGTCCAGGTTGGCTTGGGCAGAGCGCTCGGCCACCACCTGCTGGTTGAGTGCGTCGGCGTCGGCCTCCAGCGCCCGCAGCGCGTTGGCCACGTCCTGGAACGCGCCAATCACCGTGCCACGGTAGCGCGCTGCCGACTCGTCATAGGCCGCCACAGCGGCGCGTTTACGATGTTCCAGTGCGCCGGCATCAAAGATCGGTTGGGTGATCGACCCGGCCAGGCTCCAGACGCCACTGCCCGCCGAAAACAATTTAGTCCCGCTGGCCACCGTGGAGCCCACCGACCCGGTAATGCTGAACTGGGGCAACTGATTGGCCACGGCGACACCAATGTTCGCACTGGCCTGATGCAGTTGCGCCTGGGCAGAACGCACATCCGGCCGCTGGCCGACGATGGCCGAAGGCAGGCTGAGTGGCAGTTCTTCCGGCAGGTGCAGGGAGGCCAGGTTGAAGCGCTCATCCCGGTCCTGGTTGGGAAACCGGCCGAGGTAGGCCATCAACTGGTTGCGAGTCTGCGCCAATTGCTTTTGCAGGGGCGGCAGGCTGGCACGGGTTTGCGCCAGTGCGGTCTGCTGCGTGAGCACGTCGGTGTCGCCGATGGCCCCCAGCCGGCGCTGCGCCTGCAGGAGGTCGAGCTGGCCGCTCTGGATCCTGATGATTTCTTCGGTGGCGGCGACTTGATCGCGTATCGACGCCAGACTGACCGCCGTATTGACCACGTTGGAGGTCAATGTGAGATACGTCGCCTCCAGCTGGAAGCGCTCGTACTCGGCCTGGGCCGAGGTGGATTCGATTTGCCGGCGCGTACCGCCGAACACGTCCGGCGCATAGGACACACTCAGCGACGCCGAGCTCACCGTGAGAATCGGCGACTCCGGTATGCCCGAGGTGACGCCTGAGACTTTCTCGCGGGCCTTCTGCACATTGCCGCTGACGGAAGGGAAGAGCGACGCCTGGTCGGCATAGACCAGTTCATTAGCCTGGCGCAACGCCGCCTGGGCCGCGGTGACATCCGGGTTGGCACGTAACGCTTCTTCCACCAGCGCGTTCAATGCCGGGGAGCGGAACAGCGTCCACCATTGCCCGGGAATATCCATCCCGGCAATCAGCCGCTGTGCGGCGCCGCCGGCGTCGATATCGGCCTTGGCGGTGGCAGAGAGTTTCTCTCGTGAGTAATCGGCATTCGCCGGCACATCGGGCCGCGTGAAATCCGGCCCGACCGTACAACCCGCGAGGGCGATGCACAGCAGACTCAAGGGAGCCATAAGGTGTGGTTGTCGAAAAAGGGCGCGTATATGCGCCACTGGTTGCGGTGCCGATGCAAGCTGCCGAGGCTGCTCTTTCATATTTACTCTGATTAATCAGCGGGTTAACTGTTTGGTTGAGCAATGAGTGGCGGTGCATCAGGCCGGCCCATGAAGGACGCGGGTTGACTGGGGTAACGTCGCGTTGGTCAGGTGGATTGAACGTTAATTCAAGATTGCGGTAACCGCCAATAGAGGGAATCTTTATCGGGCGGGGTTCGGTGAGGTTCGGGACTATCTGCGCAGGTGGTATCAAGCATAGAGGCTTACCGCGAATGACCTGTATGAAGTTAAAGTGCCCGCTTGATAAACGCGTTTTAACCTCGAAAGGGACGTCGATTCACCATGAAAAAAGCTTCTCGCATTCTGCTCACCGTTCTTTTGTTGGGTCTTGGCGCCTCAACCCAGGCGGCTGAAGGTTTCATTGGCACCGGTACTAACGCCGGTAACGTTTACGAAGCCGATGGCCACGGCGGGCTAAGGGGCACCGGGGGAAATCTGGGCGGCGACTACGAACTGCAAAAAGACGGGTCGCTGAAGGGCACTGGCACCAATATTGGAAGAGGCTTTGTCCCGGCCGATGACGGCGGCCTCACCGGCACCGGCAACAACCTGGGCAAAAGGTTTAGCCCGGATGGCGCGGGTGGCTACAAGGGGCACGGCGCCGCCTATGGCGAAGACTACAAGTCTGACGGCAAGGGCTATTTCCGCGGTGAAGACACCGCCTTGGGCGGTAGCTGGAGGTCCGATGGCAAGGGTGGCTATGAGGGGACGGGGGAAAACCGCAAGCGTGGCTACGAATCCGATGGCCGTGGCGGGTACATCGGCACGGGGAAAAACCGTGGCCGTGGGCTTGAATCCGATGGCAAGGGTGGCTTTATCGGCACTGGCGACAATGCCGGTGGCGGCTGGGTACCTGACGGGTACGGTGGCTACAAGGGAATCGGCAACGTAAAAGGCGAACACTGGCGGCCTGACTGATTTCCCGACTGTCGCCGATAAATGCATTATTTGCATTTTTATCGAATTAGGTTATGCGTAATCAGTATTTTACACGCAGCATCCAGGGCTTCATCGTATAGGCAAGCTGGATTACCTATAAACACTGCCGAGACCGCACGCGCGGATCGACTTTAAATGCTTGAGAAGGCATCTGGAGACGAACGTGCGTTACCTGAAAAAACTGGCGGCCGGGTTGGCCGCCACACTGCTGTGCCTGACCGCGAACGCGCAAACGCTGGTGGTCGGAGACCAAAGCTACAACGCCCAGGCCGTGATGGAAGCAGCGGGGGTGCTGGAGGATCTGCCCTATACCCTTGAATGGAAGCAGTTCACCGCCGGGTCTCCGGTGGCGGAAGCCCTCAATTCCAACAGCCTCGATATCGGCTTGCTCGGTGATGCGCCCGTGCTGTTCATGGGTGCGCTGGGTGCGCCGATCAAGGTGATTGCCATCAGCCAGCAAAACCTCGAGGGCGTAGCCATCCTGGTGAAAAAGGACTCCTCGATCCACAGCCTTGCGGATCTGAAAGGCAAGCGCGCCGCCATCTGGAAAGGCTCCTGGAGCCAGCAACTGCTGCTGACCGCCCTGGATAAAGCGGGCGTGCCAAAAGACTCCCTGGAATTGCGTTACCTCAGCGCGCTGGATGCCTCCCACGCGCTGGAAGGCGGTTCCGTTGACGTCATCGCCACCTGGGAACCCTACGTCACCCAACAGGAACGCCAAGGTGCGCGAGTACTGGCGACCGCTGAAGGGCTGATCCCGGCCCAGAGCTTCATCGCTGCCAGCACCCAGGCCGTCGACGGCAAACGTGCGCAAATCAGTGATTTTCTCCAACGCCTGAAAAAAGCCCGCGATTGGACTCGCCAAAGCCCGGCCAACGCTGACGCCTATGCCGATGCCTGGGCCAAGCGCACCCGCGCAGATGCCGACATTGCCCGCGCCTGGTTTGCCCGGGCACGTACGACGGTTGAACCGGTGACGGCCCAATCGCCTGTTGAGGCGCAAAAGACCGTGGACTTTTTTGCAAGCCAGGGACTGGTCAAGTCTTACCCGGCAGCCAAGCTGTTCGACGACTCCTTCGCGGCGTCCTTGCAGCCTGCCGTCGCCAAAATTCAGCCCTGAACGCTTCAAGGAATACGTCAGACATGACCCAAAAAAGACAGCTCAAACTGGGCGCCCTGACCATGGGCTGCGGCGGGCCCGGCCGCCACAATCTATGGCTCGATCCTCAACTGCCGGCCGATGCCAGCGTCAACGTCGACTGGTACATCGACATCGCACGCCAGGCCGAGGCGGCATTGTTCGACTTGATATTTATCGTCGACAGCCAATTCATCACCCCGGGCTCGCCATCCCACTACCTGAATCGGCTGGAGCCGCTGACATTGTTGTCGGCACTGGCCGTGAGTACCCGGCATCTGGGCTTGGTCGGCACGCTGACCACCTCTTACAACTCGCCCTATAACGTTGCGCGGCGCCTGGCCTCACTCGACCTGATCAGCAAAGGCCGCGCTGGCTGGAATGTGGTCACCAGTGGCGACGCCGGTACCGCCGGCAACTACAGTCGCGACGAACATTATGACTACGACACCCGCTATGGCCGGGCAGCCGAACACGTCCAGGTGGTGCAGGGGCTGTGGAACTCCTATGAGGAAGAGGCTTTCGTGCGTGACCGCGCCACCGGCCAATTTCTCGACCCGAGCAAACTCCATAGCCTGAACCACAAAGGTGAGCACTTTTCGGTAGTCGGGCCGCTGAATATCCAGCGCTCACCCCAAGGCCAACCGGTGATCTTCCAGGCCGGCGATTCGGAACAAGGCCGCGACCTCGGCGCCGCCACCGCCGATGTGATCTTCACCCACGCGGCCAGCATCGAGCAGGGCCAGGCGTTCTACCGGGATATCAAGGGCAGGGCGCTGCAACATGGCCGTGATCCGGAGCAATTGCTGGTGATGCCCGGCGCCGAGATTTACGTGGGCGACACTGATGAGCATGCCCGTGAAATCGAACAGCACTACCATCAGGCCGATCACAGTTTTGAGCTGGCGCTGAAGGAGTTTGGGCGTAATTTTGGCTGGCATGATTTCAGCCAGTACGACCTGGATGCTCCGTTTCCGCAGGAAAGCCTGGAGGCTGCCCGCAGCAGTTTTTTCACGGCGGCCAAACGGATTGCTGACCAGGCCCGGGACAAAGGCTTTACGTTGCGCCAGGCGGTGGAGTTTGGACGGCAGTTGCGCCCGGGGGCATTTGTCGGGTCGGCGGAGACCGTTGCGCGGAAAATGGCTGACTGGTTTGAAGCCCGTGCGGTGGATGGTTTTAACATCTACATCGGCCATCCGGAGCAGTTCAACCGATTCACCCAGGAGGTCATCCCGTTGTTGCAGGCGCGTGGCGTGTATCGCACGGCGTATGAAGGAACGACGCTGCGGGAAAGCCTGGGGTTGCAGATTCCGCGCTTTGCTCGCAACGGCGGTGTTTGACTCAAAAAGGGCGTTCAGATGAATAAACTGGTTGGCAGCGGAATTTTTTAGACATACTGAGGGTTCAAGCCACTCATTTGTCCCGAGACTTTCCTGATGCCATCCCAACCCGTACAAGGGTCGTTCAATCAGGACGACCGGTATCGACTGCTCGTCGACGCAGTAGTCGACTACGCCATCTACATGCTGGATACGAACGGGTTGATTCGTAGCTGGAACTCGGGGGCGAAGAAGATCAAGCAGTACGAACAGAGTGAAGTGCTGGGCAGGCATTTTTCGCTGTTTTACACCCCGGAAGATCTGGCCTCGGACTTGCCCGCCCGAGCGCTCAAAAGCGCCGAACAGTCAGGCCGCTTCGAGGGCGAAGGCTGGCGCATCAGGAAAGATGGCACGCGTCTGTGGGCGCTGGTCATTATCGACCCGATACGCGCCGACGATGGCACGCTGATTGGCTTCGCCAAAGTCACACGGGACCTGACCGAGCGCAAGGCTGCGGAGCAGGCCCTGCGTCAGAGCGAGCAGCAATTCAGCCTGCTGGTGCAAGGCGTTACCGACTACGCGCTCTATATGCTCGACCCCAACGGCGTGATCACCACCTGGAACGCCGGTGCCCAGCGCATCAAGGGATATGAACCGGCAGAAGTCATCGGTAAACACTACTCCCTGTTTTTCCAGCGTGAGGATGCAGACAACAAGGTCCCGCAGCGCGCCCTTGAAACGGTTATCCGGGAAGGCCGGTATGAAGGGCAGGGTTGGCGCCTGCGCAAAGACGGCACGGGATTCCTGGCCCATGTCGTTATCGACCCGATAAAGAATGAACAGGGCGAGCTCGTGGGTTTCGCGAAAATTACCCGGGACGTTACCGAGAGCGTTCAGGCTCAACAGGAGATCAAGGAAACCCGGGAGGCGTTATTCCAGGCCCAGAAAATGGAGTCTCTGGGGCAGCTCACCGGCGGTATCGCCCATGACTTCAACAACCTCCTCATGGTGATTCTGGGGAGCCTCGAACTCGCCAAGAAGCGTGTCCCTCAGGACTCCAGAACCTACTCATTACTGAATAATGCCATCGCCGGCGCCCAGCGCGGTGCGACGCTGACTCAGCGGATGCTGGCCTTTGCCCGTCGCCAGGAGCTTGATCCGCAGCCAGTGGATGTGGGTGATCTGATCAGAAACATGTCAGACCTGCTGTCCCGCATGTTAGGCGCAGGCATCAGCGTCGACACACAGTTCCCACTGATCCTGCGGCCGGTGCTGGTCGACATGAGCCAACTGGAAATGGCCGTCATGAACCTGGTGATCAACGCCCGGGACGCCATGGAAGGCCGGGGCAGGATTCTGATTTCGGCGAGGGAGGATTCGTTTCCCGGCAGGCCGGATGACTCGGAAAGGCTGATTTGCATCGCTGTCATCGACACCGGCCCCGGAATGAATGACGCGACCTTGCAGCGGGCCATGGAGCCGTTCTTCACCACCAAGGGCGCGGGAAAAGGCACGGGGCTCGGCCTTTCGATGGTTCATGGCCTGGCAGCACAGTCACAGGGCCACTTTGTGCTGAAGAGCAAGGAAGGAGAGGGCACAACCGCAGAACTTTGGTTACCGGTGGCGGTGATGGATACCACGCAGTCTGCGGCGGTGGCATCCACTGCAAACACGCCAGCTGCCTCCCATCAGCAAAGCCTCGAGATTCTGCTGGTAGACGACGACCCGCTGGTGCTGATCAGCACGGGAGCCATGCTTGAAGATCTGGGCCATCATGTTGTGGCGGCGGCAGACGGGCACGCTGCGTTGGCGTTCCTGGCGCAAGGCACGCGCTTTGACTTGGTCATTACGGACATGGCAATGCCGGATATGACGGGGATTGAGCTGGCCGGCAACATCGAGGCGCTGTACCCCAAGATTCCCATCATTCTTTCGTCTGGATTTGCAGAGATATCCCTGAACCTCAAAACCACACTGACGCGCTTGCCCAAGCCATTTGATCAATCGGCATTGGCGAAAGTGATCGCCGAAACCCTGCGCACCCGGATCGAAAAGCCGTGTTGAATGAGAGCACTGACCGCCCACTCTTTGTTTCCATGGACGGGCCCAAGGGCACCGGCAAGACCACACTGCTGGAAGCCGTTACGAAAGCACTGAGGGCTGACAACAAAAAGGTGATCCGGCTGTGCGAGAGAAAAAGCGATCCCTACCGAAGTGAAACAATGGTCCTCGTTAACCAACTCGCCAGAACGCCCAGCCGGGAGTTGGAGTGGGAGGTGTGTAAGCGCTTCGCCAACAGCCGTGCCTGGATTTCCCGACACGTGCTGACTCAACAGCCGACAGACAGCATTGTCTTGATTGACCGCTGGTACCCGTCGGATGCCGCATTTCGCCGGGGAGTCCCGTTGACAGATATCCTGCAGTTGAACAGTGATCGAAACGTGCAAGTGCCGGACCTGCATGTCGGGGTGGTCACCGACCCCGATATTTCATGGGCAAGGGCCGCTGCACGCCGGCGCGGGCTGAGCAGCACCGTGATCCACAGGCTGGAAGAACACATCGCCTGTACCCAGGCGTTCGAGCGAGCGGTTGCGGATCACGGCTGGGTGTTGTGCCGTAATGAAGGAACCATTGACGGCGCGACACAGCAGGTCATTTCCGAGATTTACAACGTCCTTGAATCATCCCGGTGTGATTGACCCCGCCTGCTCTTGATAGCCTTTGCGCAGTTTCTCCGCGATCAGCTTTTCCGCTTCGCGCACTGCGCGTTCGGGGCTGTCGAGGGACTTGATCAAGGTCTGGCCCTTGGTGCCGATGCGACCGAAGTTCACCACCACGTCCGCCTCCGTGACGCCGATACGCCAGAACTTGTTGGAGTTGCCTTCGCCAAAGGTGAACTCACGCATCGGGGTCTGTGCTTCAGGGGCTGGCGACGCCTCGACCTCGACGGTTTCGGGTTCCACTTCCTGTTCAGGTTCTGGCAGCGCAGGCGCCTCTTCACCCCGTAGCAGCGCTTCAATCTGACTCAGCACCTCTTCCGGGGCCCGCAGCCAGTCATGGCTGAGCACGTCGATAATCTTCCAGCCGAAACTGCGCAGCACGGTCGGGCGGAAGATATAACGCTCACGCACGTCAGTCGCGGCCGCCGTATCGCCGTCCAGCAACACGCCGAGGCTGAAGTGTTCACCGCTGGCGTCACTGATCGCCAGGTCGCAGCGGAACTGCGAACGACCGACGTATTCCTGCACCGTATGCCCGCGTTTGCGTAACGCGGCGGCGAGGGCGCTGCGCAGGCTGTCCTTGGGCAGGCTGACCGCAAAGGATTGCTTGGCGCCTGGATTGAGGTTGGCAAGGATGCCCTGGGATCGCGGCGCGTCGCCGTTGGCGCTGGCCTGGGCGAATTGCAGGAACCCGCGCAATGCTGCGGCACCGTCGTTGTGGGTGTTGGTGATGGCATCCGCTTCGATGCTGGAGACGATCGCCATGCGCTTGCGCGCACGGCTGAAGATCACGTTCAGGCGTTTTTCCCCGCCGCGCTGGTTGATCGGGCCGAAGTTCATCAGCATCTTGCCGTTCGGTCCTGGTGCGTAGCAGATGCTCAGGATGATCACGTCGCGTTCATCCCCCTGGACGTTCTCCAGGTTCTTGACGAACAGGCCGTTGAACTGCCCGGCGTCTTCACGCACATACTCTTGTTCAAGGCGGGTGGCAAAGGCCGAGTCACTGGCGGCCAGGTCCTCCAGGGCCTGCTCGATGGCGCCTTGCTGGGCCTCGGAGAAGGCCACGATGCCCAGGCTCAGGCCGGTCTCGCGTTGCAGCAGTTCACGCACCAGGTTGGCGATGTAGCGTGCTTCGGCCAAGTTGCTGCGGCTCAGGTAGACGCCATCGCTCATCTTCAGAAAGCTGATCGGGCTGTCGAGCAGCGTATCGGCGCCCTGAATCACCGCTTGGGCATCCATGGAGTCCAGGGCCGCTTGGGCCAGGGCCGGGCGCTCGATACGCCGGTCGGGAATGGTGATCAGCCGGCCTTCATAGAACGCCGCGTTGGAGAAGCTGATCAACGCTTCATGGCGGCTGCGGTAGTGCCAAGCCAGCAGAGTCGCCGGTAAATTACGCGCGGCCTGGCTCAGCAGGCTGTCGGCATCGAGGTTGATTGCGATCTGCTCGCCGTCCTCCATGGCAATCAGTTCGTTATCGTCCTGTTCGCCGGCGCTGGAGAAGAAGTTGGTGGGTGGCAATTGCATCTCGTCACCCACCACGATCACCTGTTGCGCACGACTCAAGGCCGGCACGGCTTCTTCGCTGGGGATCTGGCTGGCTTCGTCGAAAATCACCACGTCGAACAGGTCCGGGGTCAGCGGCAGCGTGTCGGACACCGACAGCGGGCTCATCAGCCAGATAGGCTTGAGGTCGTTGATCACGCGGCCACTGTCACCACTCGCCATTTCACGGATGGAGCGATAACGCATGGTCTTGCCCAGCTCGTGTTCCAGTTCACGGCGGCCCTTGGCATAGGCTTTCTTGAACTCACGGGCCTGGGCGTCCAGCTGAGTCACCGACATCGCCGATTGCTTCACGTGTTCCAGGAAACGCTGGTGCAGCGTGGCGCTGAGCACATGGGCGTTGTGTTTGAGCAGGCTGCTTTCAGCCTGGCTGACCTGCCGCGCGGCCAGGCTCAAGGCCGGGCCATCGAAGCGCGCCAGTTGCGGGTTGGCACGATACAGGCGGGTCAGGTTTTCCTGGGCAATCAACCCATCCAGCGCCTTTTGCGCCAAGGCGTGCTGTTGCACGGCCAACAGGCAGACGGGGTCGGCCTGGTGCAGCTCATTGAGCAGGGGCAGGGTGTCGGGCAGTTCCTCGAGTTCTTCACGCAGGTCGCGCAAGTATTCGGCCAACTCGCCCAGGCTCGGTGCCGGTTCAAACACGCAGTGCTGTGCAACCAGCTCGGCCAGGCGTGCAACCGGCTGGCGCAGGCTGGCTTCCTGGCGTACACCCGGCAGGGCGTTTGGGTTACCACGCAGGCCTTCGACCCACTGGCGCAATAACGGTGATGTGCTCAGTTGCTGGAGCAGGGCTTGCAGGTTTTGCACGAACTGGTCGATGTCCTGGATGCCGTAGTGACTTTGCAGGCGCTGCTGCTCGGCCTGCAACTCGGCGGTGGCGCGGTGTTCGCCGGCCAGGTTATCGAGCACGCTGCGGTAGCTGGGGCGCACCGCGTGCTGGCTGAAGTCGTAGCGCCGTTGCAACTCGCCGCGCAGCCGCCACCAGGCCGGTTGCAGCCAACGCAGCAACGAGCCTTCCAGGCGCTGCACCAGATCCTGTGCGGCCTGGGTGTCCTGGGGCGCGAGTTTGTCGCGCCAATGGCGGGTGGTTTCAGCGGCGTTGTGTTGTTGCACGGTCAGCGTTTGCAGAGCGGCTTGTTCGGCCTGCAACGCCTGGGAACCGGGTGAGCCCGATTCCAACAGGTCGAGGTGCGATGCCAGGTTGGCGCCGGTCAATTGCTCGGCTGCCTGGGTCAGCACCCGCGCATCCGCGAGACGCGTGTCACTGGACAGCAGGCTGGAGGATGACTCCAGAAACGGCTCGACGCTGTCCATCAGCCCACCGGCTTCATCCAGGAATGCCTTGAGCTGGCCATAGGCATGTTCGTGGGTAATGAGGCTTGAGGCCAGATGGCTGAAAGGGTGACGCGCAAAACTGTCGAGGCCGAAGCGCTCGTTGATCGCCTGATACAGGCGGCCAGTCAGTTCACTTTGCGCCTGCCAGTGACGCCATTCGGGCAAGCGTTCCAGAACTTCGGGCGGCAGCTTGGCAGCCACAGGCGGCAGGTCGATCAGATGCCGCACCAGTTCGCGCACCGAGCAGGCCAGCGTTTCCGGCACCTCGGTCATGGCCTGTTCAAAGCGCTCGATCAGACCCAGCTGTTGGCCCAGGGTGGCCAGTGTGGCGCTGCGTCGGGCTTGCAACTGCGACGACTGGGCATCGCCGGCTATCCAGCGCTCATAGCATTCGCGCAGGTTGCCCACGAAGGCCTTTTTGTCGGTCTGGGAGTCGTGAATCAGGCAGCACAACTCACCCAGTTCACTCTGTTGCAGGCGATGGAACACCACATCCAGTGCCGCGCGCTTTTCGCACACGAACAGCACCCGCAGGCCGCGACCGGCATAGTCGGCGATCAGGTTGGTGATGGTCTGGGACTTGCCGGTACCCGGCGGCCCCTGAATGATGAAATTGCGCCCGGTACGGGCCAGGCTGACGGCGGCATTCTGCGTCGCATCGCCGGCCACCACGTTCCATTGTTCCGGCAGCGGGATCGGGTCCGGTGCCTGGACTTCGACCTCCCGGGGCTCAATGGAGAACATCCGGTCAAACGCTTCGTTCTGCGCCGGCTCGTCGATCAACTGCGCGTAATCGCGCACCAGCGACATCTTGCGATAGTTGAAGTTGGCCAGGGTGACCTGGGTCAGGTCGATGTCCCAGGCGTAGCGATGCCCCTGATTCTCGGGCAAAGCGTAGGTGCTGTTTTCAGTGCTGCGGGCGACCATTTGTGGATGCTGGTCGCGCAGCGAAGGTTTGCCACCGACCGCCATGCGCAGCGGCAACACGCTGGGCAGGACTTTTTGCTGGAACAGTTGCAGGCCCAACGGGCGGTAGTCTTCGCGGTCGTAGCTGAAATCCGGCTTCACCAACGGCATGGCCGAGCGCTGACGGGCGCGGCGCCGCTGGAAGTGCTGCAGGTGCTGCACTGCCTTCTGGTGGATCAGTTCGATTTGCGGTTTGCTTTGCAGGCGCAACTCCACGCCGGGCTCGGTCAGCTTGATCTGGCGCGCAATATCCGCGTGGATTTCTTCAAGCGAGGTTTTTTGCAGGTCGACGGTTTCCGGCAACTGGATATCGTAGAGCTGGCGCAACTGATGACGCAGTACCGGGTTGAATTCGGCCTCGGTCTCATCGCACTGCAACATGAACTGGTCGCGCACACCTTTTTTGCGGCTCAGCTCCACCGGCAGCCACAGCAGCGGGGTGACGATGCGTTCTTCCGGCGTGTCCTTGAGGTTGTGCCAGCGCATGAACGCGACCACCAGGCGCAGGTTGCTGAAGCCGAACTCGGCACGATCGCGGCGGGTTTCCTGGATGATGCGTTCCAGGGACGCCTGCAGCCAGGTCTGGTCTTCAAACCGCAGCCATTGCTGCAGGCCAACCGGCTTGCCGCTCAACACCTGCTCGGAGAAACCACCGAAGGTAGGCTGCCAGGTGCACAGCGATTCAGGTCGGATGCTTTCGATCCGCATCACCAGCGGCACGCTGGCCACGGTCAGGTTGACGTTGGCCTGGGTCGGCCGGAAGTGCAGCAGGCGATTGCGCCGCGACAGGTCGAACAGCCGGTTGCGCAGGTGCTCCAGCACCACGGTGCGCCGCGACGCCGGGCCTTCGGCCTGGGCCAGCACACGCTCGACATCCAGGCTGGCCGGCTGCTCGCGCCAGGACTCCAGGCGCCGGGCCAGGGAACTGACATCGGTGGCGCGCTCATGCCGGTTGAGTTCGGTCATCTCGACGATCAGGTTGGCCAGCACCGGGTTGAGCCGGCCATTGAGCTGGAACAGGTTGCGCCGATGCCGGGCAAAGGTCTTTACATCGTTGATATCGGCAAAGTCCAACCCGCAGGCCAGGCACGCGAGCAACTGCCCGAGTTGGAAAATATCGGTGATTTCGTCGTGATGCCCGAGACGATGCTCCCAGCTGTGCAAGTCCGTGAGGAACACCGGGTGGTCGATGGCCTGGTGCGGGTCTTCCTGCACGTGCAGGTCGGTAATGGCCACGCCACTTTCCGAATCCCGGGTCAGGCGTACCGTGCCGACGATATTCAGCGCCGACTCCGGATTGGGCTGCACTTGCTTGATCGCTTCCAGCGCCAGACGCGGCGGTACACCTTCGGGGTTACGCAGTTGCAGGGTGCGCTCCGGCCCTTGCAGCACGTCGAGATAACTGAGCTGGGCGACACGCCCCTGATCATGCAGTTGCGCCACCTGGCGCAGCAGCGGCAACGCCAGGAACACCACATCATCGATAGGCACGGCAGCGCCATCGTGGCTCTGCAGCAATTGAGTGAAGGTGACGGGTTGGGTTATTGGGTCCATGTGTCGACCTCCGCTTTGAGCGCGCGAGCGATCGGGTCGAGCTCACGTTTGGGTAATTTGATATCGCGTTTTAGCACGCTGATAAAGTCGTCGGCGCTGCCGAGTTTCTTCGCGGTGCGCGCGGCATGCAGCAATGCTTCGTCGCGCAGGTCACGGTCCACCAGGCTCAGGTCGAGCATGATGAAGTGCAGGTATTCGTGGATGCTCGCGTCGATACGTTCGGCATTCAGCGTGCCAAGGTCCAGGGGCGTTTCATTGTCTTTCCAGTCGGGAAAGAACCCCCGCACCTGATTGAGCACAGCGTCCGACTGCAACACCGGTGCACTGATAAAGCTGGCGATAAAGCCGCGGGTGAGGGCGGTCAGCTCCACCTGGTCGGTCACATCCAGGCGACTGAGCGACAACGGCCCGCGCAATCGGCGGTGCAGCCAGGCGTCCGTCTCCGGGAGCTGCTGCCACCAGCTGTCTACTGCCTGGGAACGCAGAAACGCCTCCGGATGCGATACGCCCTGAGACAGCTGTGCATCCTTGCCATCCAGTTCACGGGCCTGCTGCAGATAGCTGGCCGCATCGACGCTGACAATCCCGGTGTGAATCTTCACCAGCGAGGTGATGGACGCTTCCGGCCCACTCGCCACCAGGGCTGCACCGCGGTCGGCATAGATTTCGGTGTGCAGGCTATATAAACGTGCGGTCTGTTCCAGACTGGCTGGCGTATACACGTCAGCCATCGCGTGATTCAGAATGCGGTCGGCGGTGAGATAGTCCCCATCGTGCTCCGACCACAAACGGTAATGGGCCAGCTCATGCCCCAGCAACGCCAGCAACTCCTGGGCGTCGAGCCGTTCAAGAATCGGCCCGTAGAACACCACATGCACCTCACCGGCCAGGTAATACAGGCTCGCATTCATCACGCCGTCGCCGGCCTGGTAGAGCGTGGCGGGTGCCTGGATCTGCAAGCACTGCAACGCCGTCTCGCAAGCCTGATAGGCCTGCGGGTGAGTCTCGGGGCTCAGGCGATAGGTGTCTCGCAGCAATTGCGCGCGTACGTCCTGGGCATGTTCCTGCTGAACACCCAGGGACGAGGCCCAGCTCCACACGGCAGGTTCACTGGTTTTCAGGTACTCGACCACCTGTTGGTGGTAAGGCAGTGGCGTCAGGCTGCTGATGTCCAGCGCGGGGGTACTCATCGTTCAAACGTCCTTGAGGATACGGCTCCATAAGCTGCGCCTGGGCTGGCATCCCGGTATCAGTGATAGGCAATAAACGCGGAGCATACCTAGGGGTTGGGGAAATTACTTGTGAAAGTACACAGCCCGTGTGCGCTGGCGTGTTCAAGCCGTTAACGGTGGGACCTTTGTGCATACGCGCAGAAAAAGATTGAATATTCACATCTATTGTTATTTAAATAACACCACAATAGCGTCACGACCTCCCTGGCCGTGCTCGCAACAAGATGGGATGACCCTGTGCATGACAAGTGAAGAACATTTGATGGAACAGGCAAAGCGTGCCGCCGAGAGCACGTACTCGCCTTACTCCCATTTCCCGGTCGGCGCAGCATTGCTGACTGCCGACGGTGAGGTGGTACAGGGTTGCAACGTGGAGAACATCTCTTACGGGCTGACCAATTGTGCCGAGCGTAGCGCGTTGTTCAGCGCCATCAGCCAGGGCCATGCGCCGGGCAGTTTCAAGGCGATGGCTGTTTATGCACCCAACGTTTCACTGATAAGCCCTTGCGGTGCCTGCCGCCAGGTGATGCTGGAGTTGATGGCCAAGGATGCGGTGGTGATTTGCCAGGGCAGTGACCCTGCCGCCACGCGTACCTGGACCCTGGCGCAATTGCTGCCGGGCGCCTTCGACGCTTTCTAATCCTGGGCAGGCCTTCGGGCCTGCGTCCGCTTGGTCCATTGTTGAGACGCCTGCATGATCAGTCTTGTCGGAATAGCGACCCTTATTCTCATTGCCATTGCTTTATCTCATCAACGACGCTCGATCAACTGGCGCACCGTCTCGGTAGCGTTTCTGATCCAGGTGTTGATCGGTGCTTTTGCGCTGTACGTGCCTTGGGGCCAGACGGTGCTGGCCTCGCTATCGGGGGCGGTGGCCTCGCTGCAGCTCTACGCGAACAAAGGCATCGAGTTTCTGTTTGGCGGCCTGAGTTCGCCGCACATGTTTGAAGTGTTCGGCAGCGGTGGGTTTGTATTCGCGATCCGAGTATTGCCGATGATCGTGTTCTTCGGCAGCTTTATCTCGGTGCTGTATTACATCGGCGTGATGGGCTGGATCATCCGGTTGGTGGGCGGTGCGCTGCGCCTGTTGCTGGGCACCAGCCGCATCGAGTCGATGGTGGTGACGTCGGCGATTTTCATTGGTCAGTCGGAAGTACCGCTGGTGGTACGGCCGTTCATTGCCAAGCTGACTCGCTCGGAGTTATTCGCGGTGATGGTCGGCGGGTTCGCGGCGGTGGCCGGCTCGGTGCTGTTGGGTTACGCCGGGCTGGGGGTGGAGCTCAAGTACCTGATCGCGGCGTGTTTCATGTCGGCGCCCGGTGCGCTGTTGATGGCGAAGCTGATGGAGCCGGAAACCGAATCAGCCCGCACCGAACAGGTGATCGAGGAACTGGGGCAGGCAGAGAATCGCCCCACCAATATCATCGATGCCGCCGCCGAAGGAGCCCAGGTTGGCTTGCGCCTGGCACTGTCCGTCGGTGCCATGCTGCTGGCGTTTATCGCGCTGATCGCCCTGTTCAACGGGCTACTGGGCTGGGCCGGCAACTGGTTTGGCTACCCGCAGTTGACCCTGCAACTGGTGCTCGGGCACGTGCTGGCGCCCATCGCTTTTCTGCTGGGGGTGCCGTGGCACGAGGCGGTCATGGCCGGCGGTTTTATCGGTGAAAAGCTGGTCCTCAACGAGTTCGTCGCCTATGCCGACCTGGCCAACTACCTGACCCCGGCCAAAGCCGCCGAGGCCGGTGTGCCGCTGTTGTCGGTCCACACCCAAGTGATCGTCACCTTCGCCCTGTGCGGCTTTGCCAATCTGTCCTCGATTGCCATTCAGCTGGGCGGCCTGACGGGTATCGCCCCGCAACGCCGCCAAGAACTGGCGCGGCTGGGCCTGCGGGCCATGATCGGCGGCACGCTTTCCAATCTGATGAGTGCGGCGATTGTCGGCTTTTTCATCTCGCTGTAAGGAGCACAGTATGTGGTTGCCACAAGAAGTGATTCGCCGTAAACGCGACGGGCACGCCCTGGCCGCAATGGACATTCAACGGTTTGTCGCCGGCATTGCCGACGGCAGCCTCAGCGATGGGCAGGTCGCGGCGTTCGCCATGGCGGTTTTTATCAAGGGTATGGATGTGACCGAGCGCATCGCCTTGACCGAAGCGATGCGCGACTCCGGCCAAGTATTGAGTTGGGATCTGCCGGGGCCGATCGTGGACAAGCATTCCACCGGCGGCGTCGGCGACATGATCAGCTTGCTGCTGGCACCTCTGCTGGCGGCCTGCGGCTGTTACGTGCCGATGATTTCCGGGCGTGGCCTGGGGCACACCGGCGGCACCCTGGACAAGCTCGAGAGCATCCCCGGTTACGACTGCCAACCCAGCCCTGAACGTTTGCGCACGGTGGTGGCCGAAGTCGGTTGCGCCATCATCGGCCAGACCGCCAACCTTGCACCCGCGGACAAACGTTTATATGTGATCCGCGATGTGACCGGGTCGGTCGAGTCGATTGATCTGATCACCGCATCGATCCTCGGCAAGAAACTCGCCGCCGGCCTCGACGTATTGATCATGGATGTAAAAACCGGCAACGGTGCATTTATGGCCGAGCCCGAACAGGCGCGCGAACTGGCCGCCAGCATCGTCGCCGTGGCCAACGGTGCCGGGGTCAACACCCGCGCCCTGATCACCGATATGAACCAGCCCCTGGCCCGCAGTGCCGGCAATGCCCTGGAGGTTGCCGAAGCCGTAGCACTGCTCAAGGGCGAGGTGCGCAGTGAACGCCTGTGGGCAGTGACCTTGGCCCTGGCTACCGAGGTACTGACGATGGCCGGCCTGGCGAGGGATGAGGCTCAGGCCCGTGATCAATTGCTTCAGGCCTGGCAGAGCGGGGCAGCCTTGCAGCGCTTCGAGCAAATGGTCAGTGCCCTGGGTGGCCCGCAGGGCTTTGCTCACAACCCCGATGCGCATTTACCCAAGGCCGCCGTGTCGGTACCGGTGTGGGCCGAGGAGGAGGGCTGCGTCAGCGAGATCGACACCCGGGCGGTGGGCTTGGCGGTGGTGGCATTGGGCGGCGGGCGCAGCCATCCAGACGATGTGCTGGACCTGTCGGTCGGCTTCAGCGAGTTGGCCTTTGTCGGTGAACAGGTGAACGCGCAAAGACCCTTGGGCTGGGTACACGCGCGCAATACAGAGCAGGCCGAACAGGGGGCATCCGCCTTGCGCGCAGCCTATCGATTAGGCGGTGAGCGTTTAGCTGAACGCAATTTGATCCAGGAAATACTATGAGCAAGGCCATCGTGTTGGTGCTGGATTCGTTGGGCATCGGTGCCAGTGCCGACGCCGCCCTTTTTGGTGACTCAGGCGCCGACACCTTGCGCCATATCGCCGAGGCGTGCGCCCGTGGCGAAGCCGATGGGCCGTTGCGCCGGGGGCCGTTGTCCCTGCCGAATCTGGGACGCTTGGGATTGGGGGCTGCAGCGGCGGCCAGTGGCGACGGACCGTTGCCGGGCCACTGGGGCGACGCCGCACCGAGCGGTGCTTTCGGCCACGCACGGGAGCAATCGTCTGGCAAAGACACACCGTCCGGGCACTGGGAAATGATGGGCGTGCCGGTGTTGTTCGACTGGGGTTATTTCGAAAAGCCGGTCAACTCCTTTCCGCCACAGTTGCTGGCCGACCTGATTGAACGGGCAGGCTTGCCGGGCATCCTGGGCAACTGCCATGCCTCGGGTACCACGGTGCTGGACGAGTTGGGTGAGGCACACATCCGCAGCAAGCAGCCGATTTGCTACACCTCGGCCGACAGCGTGATGCAGATCGCGGCCCATGAAAGCCATTTCGGGCTCGAGGAGTTGTACCGGGTGTGTGAAATCGCCCGCACTTTGTGTGATGAATACACCGTTGGCAGGGTCATTGCCCGTCCGTTCACCGGGGAACACACGCGTGAGTTTCGCCGCACCGGCAATCGCCGCGACTACACCGTGCCGCCGCCATCGGCGACATTGCTTGATCATCTCTGCGACGCAGGCGGCACCGTGCACGCGGTGGGCAAGATCGGCGACATTTTCGCGCACCGCGGCATCAGTCGGTTGTACAAGGCCGACGGCAACGACGCGCTGTTCGATGCCACGCTCAAGGCTTACACGGAAGCGCCAGACAACAGCCTGGTGTTTGCCAATTTCGTCGACTTCGACATGCTCTACGGCCACCGCCGGGACCTGGCCGGGTATGCGGCCGCGCTGGAAGCGTTCGACCGCAGGCTGCCGGAGTTATTGGCGTTGATGGACCCGCAAACGTTGCTGGTCATCAGCGCCGACCACGGTTGTGATCCTTCTCGTCCGGGCAGCGATCACACCCGCGAGCATGTGCCTGTATTGGCTTATGGTGCGGGCGTGGCGGCGGGGTGGTTGGGCGAGCGTGACAGCTTTGCTGATATTGGCCAGACGGTGGCGATGCATTTGGGGTTGGGGCCGTTGGAGTGGGGGACCTCTTTCAGAAGGAGCCCATGACCAACACGCAAGTCTGGTCTGCGACGTTCTCAATCGCACGGGCTATCTGATGAATGAGCCATACCGCAGGCAGTATTTTTTACTCCTTAAACACGACGAGGCTCGCCCTCGGCAATTTTGCGCATCAGGCTCAGGTAGCGACTTGCTGCCAGCCCCAAGGGGCGGTTCTTTACCCAGATGATATCGACCCATAACCGCATCTGACTTGGCATGTAGTCAAACACCACCTCCGTCAATGCGCCCGAAGTGATCAGGGGTTGTACCAGCGGTTGTGGAAGATAAGCCCAGCCCAATCCTTGCTGCACCAGGTCCAGCGTTGCCAGATAGTTGTCGCTGTGCCAAATCCGCCGTGAAAGCACAACACGTGGATCAGAGTCTGTAGGGCCTCCAGTAGCAACGATGATCTGCCGAACGTTGACCAACTGCTCTTCACTCAAAGGGCGCTTCTTGCCGGCGGCCGCAGGATGATCAGGAGAGGCAACGGCTACCAACAATTGGCTCCCCGCTTCAAGAAACGTCTCCCGCTCGTCAAGCCCTGGTCGTTCAAATCCCAGTGCCAATTGCACACGCCCGTCATGGAGCATGCGCATCGCCTCCGGATGCGACGCGGAGCGAATCTCGATTTCAAGCGTGGGGAACTCGCTGGCGATAATGGACAGCGGACGATTCCATACGCCTGTTTGCAACTCCGGCGCCATCGCAAGGACCAAGCGCTCCTCCAACCCCTGATGAAGCTGGAGCGCATGGGCGTCCAGCAGGTTCAACTGGCTGGCAACCTGGCGTGCCTGGGGCTCCAGTGCTTTGGCGGCGGCCGTAGGAATGGCTTTGCGGGTTGACCGATCAAACAGCAATAAATCCAGCTCTGCTTCAAGCTGCGACACCGCCATGTTAATGGCCGAGGGTACCCGGCCCAATTTGCGTGCGGCGGCAGAAAAGGAGCCGCTGTCGACAACCGCAAGGAAAACTTTGAGTGACTCACTAGTAAAGGCCATAGCAGTTGTCAAATTTTCTGATAATGATCGTCTTTATTTATCAGATTTATTCGCCTAATTTCCACCCCTATTACCAATTAAGACGTGGGGTACACCATGTTAAATACTGATTTGAGGGGGCAGGTGGCACTTGTCAGTGGTGCCGGAAGTGAAGCGGGTATTGGTATGGCGATCGCGCGCAGGCCGGGTGCAGCGGGCGCAATGGTGGGCATGAACATGGGGCTTGCGCTTGAAGTCGCCAAGCAGGGGATTACCGTCAACAGCGTGGCCCCCGCGAAGCGGCGGCGGTTGCATTTCTGGCATCGCCTGACGCCAGTTACATCACGGGGGAAGTCCTCGTGGTGGATGGCGGGAACTGTCTGATCGAGAGCAAAGCCTCTCACGGCGATTATTAAGTTTGAATACGCTCCAGCGCGCTCAATCCACGATATTGGGCGGGGGGCTATAACCAAGATTTATAAAAGCGCGATGTATCAAAGAACAGTTGAGTTCTTTGAGCCGTATCCGGCTGTCATTCAGCAACGAACTTTTAATTAATTTGGTAATTAACATAGGGTATTGATCATGTCGAAAAGTGGAATTAGTGAATCAGCGATTGCTGCTTTTACCGCTTCCGAGCGTGCCCGGTTTATAGAAAACAACCCAACTTCACTGGCGCTGGCCGAGCGCGCCAAGGCGAATCTGTTCAACGGTGTGCCCATGCACTGGATGAGCGACTGGTCGATGCCTTCGCCGCTCTTTGTCCAGCGTGCAAAAGGGGCGCGCTTCACCGACGTTGACGGGCATGAATACATAGACTTTTGCCTGGGCGACACCGGCACGATGTTTGGCCATTCACCTGATCCTATTGTCCGCGCCATAACCGAGCAGGCGAATAATGGCTTGACCACGATGCTGCCGGGCGAAGACGCGGTGATCTGCGGCGAATTGCTGGCTCAGCGATTCGAGCTGCCTTACTGGCAAGTGACCGCCAATGCGACTGACGCCAACCGGTATGTGCTGCGCTGGGCGCGCGCTATCACCCAGCGCAACGTCTTGCTGGTGTTCGATGGCTGCTACCACGGCACCGTGGATGACGTGATGGTGCGCTACCGCGATGGCAAAACAGTGCCCCGTTCAGGTCTTGTGGGCCAAGCCTACGACTTGAGCCAATACAGTCGATCCATCCCCTTCAACGATGTCGCCGCACTGGAGGCGGCGTTAGCCCAGGGCGATGTGTGCGCGCTGATGTGCGAGCCGGCAATGACGAACATTGGCATGGTCCTGCCGGATCCGGGGTTCATGCAAAAGTGCCGGGAGCTGACCCTTAAATATGGCAGCCTGTTGGTCATTGATGAGACCCATACTATTTCCACCGGCCTCGGTGGATGCACTCGCCAGTGGGATTTGAAACCCGACTTTTTCGTGGTGGGTAAACCCATTGCCGGTGGCGTGCCTTGCGCGGTGTTTGGCGTTAGCGAGCCAGTCGCCTCGGCCATGCGCGACGTCCAGAAGACCATCAGCGAGGAGAGCGGCGGGCATGGCCACAGTGGCATGGGAACGACGCTGTCCGCCAACGCACTGGCGATGCGTTGCATGCGCGTCAGTCTCGAAGAGGTCATGACGGAGTCTGCGTACGAGCACATGTTGCCCCTGGCCTCAAGGCTGGCCCAGGGATTTCGAGGGTTGTTCAAGCGGCACCAACTGAACTGGTCTGTCACAGAGTTGGGCGCGCGTTGTGAGTTTCAATTCTGTGCTACCTCGCCAAGAACAGGCGCGCAAGCCGAGGCGGCTTTTCATGACAGCCTTCAAATGGCGCTGCATCTTTATCTGATCAATCGCGGAATCCTGATCACGCCTTTTCACAACATGACCCTGTGCTGTCCGCAAACAAGTGATGCGGATATCGACAGGCTGATCGGTGAGTTGGATAACGCGCTTTCCACGCTGCTTGCCCTACCTGGAGCGCGGGTTATCCCTTCATAACTGCACGCCTGAAAACGCCATTGTTCTTAAATACTGTCCAGTCGTTTGAATGAGCGCCAAGAGGTTTGACATGCAATTTGCTGATAAAAAAGAGGCCGTAGATTATCTGGCCGCCCACCCTGAAGTACTGAGCATCGAGTTGTTTCTTATCGACGCAAACGGTGTTCCACGCGGCAAACTGTTGCATCGCAACGAACTATTGGCGATCTACGAAAGTGGTCGGCCGCTGCCAAGTTCCATTCTCGCCTTGACCGTGCAGGGTGAAGACGTAGAAGACACGGGCTTGGTCTGGGATGTCGCTGATGCCGATTGCTGGACCTACCCGTTAGCGGGAAGCCTGACCTTGCAACCTTGGCGCACTCATCCCACAGGCCAAGTGCATGTAAGCATGCACCCGACCCAAGGCATTCCCGCCGCACCGGCCGACCCGCGGCACGTACTGGTGCATGCCATTGACCGGCTGAAAGCCGATGGATTCCACCCGGTAATGGCCGTTGAATTAGAGTTCTACCTGCTGGACCAACAACGCGATGCCAATGGTCGGCCGCAGCCAGCGTTGCAGACCAATGGCGTCCGCCCTCAGGCACCGCAGGTTTATGGCATTTACGAGTTGGAGCAGCTTCAACCTTTTCTTGATGACCTCTACGCTGCGTGCGCGCTACAGGGGCTGCCGGTACGTACGGCCATCTCCGAGTACGCTCCAGGCCAAGTCGAATTGACGCTGGAGCATCGTTTCGATGCGCTTCAGGCTATTGATGAAGGCGTACGTTACAAACGCCTGGTCAAAGGTGTAGCCAACAAACATGGACTACAAGCGTGCTTCATGGCCAAGCCGTTCAGCGACCAGGCCGGCAGCGGTATGCACCTGCACGTCAGCCTGGCCGACGAGGAGGGTAATAACCTGTATGCGAGCGAAGACCCACAGGGTACGCCACTGTTGCGTCACTCAATTGGCGGGATGATGGCGACCCTGTTTGACTCGCTGGCAATATTTTGCCCCCATGCCAATTCCTATCGCCGGTTCCAGACCGGTAGTTACGCGCCGTTGGCCAAAAGTTGGGGAGTAAACAATCGCACGGTGTCGTTCCGCGTCCCCGGAGGCCCCGCAATAAGTCGGCACATCGAACACCGCATTTGCGGGGCCGATGCCAACCCGTATCTTGCCGCTGCCGCATTACTTGCGGGCATTCACTACGGCATCACTCGTCAAAGCGATCCCGGCGCGGCGATTGAAGGAAATGGGTATGAACAGGCAACTGATTTCCTGCCTACTGACTGGCTAACAGCGTTGCAGGCCCTGCAAGATTCAGCTTGGGCACACGAGGCGCTGGGAGCCGAATTCCTTAAAGTGTATCTGGCGATCAAATGGCGCGAGTTCCGTAAATTCAACGCCGAAGTCGGGGAGCAGGACTGGCGCTGGTACCTCACGCACGCATAAGTGTCGGCCCGTCAGCATGACCTGATAATGGAGCGCTGACGGCACCGACTCAGCTGTATTTACGAACACATGGGACTGCGTACTGAGGGAAATCACGCCCGCGTCACCGCGTATCACGGCTGGACGATCGCGAAGCTTTTTTGGAGGACTGGCTATTAACCCGCCTGGGCGTTGCTCCTAAGCTGGACTGACTGATTTTCAGCCAGCAACAGAAGGGTGTGAACATGAAAAAGCTGCACAAGAAAGTCGCTCTGGTGACCGGTGCCTCCAAAGGCATCGGCGCGGCGATTGCCAGGCAATTGGCCAAGGATGGCGCCACCGTGATCGTTAACTACGCCAGCAGTCGTGAGGATGCCGACCGCGTGGTCGAACAGATTCTGCAGACTGGCGCCAGGGCCTACGCAGTGCAGGCCGATGTTTCCAACAGCACTGACCTTAAGGCTCTGTTCAAAACCATTGTGCATGAGCATGGCCACCTCGACATCCTGGTCAACAATGCCGGCGTCTATTCGACCAACCCGTTGGCTGACATTACGCAGGAGGAGTTCCACCGCCAATTCAACCTCAACGTCCTGGGGCTGATTCAATGTACTCAGGCAGCGGTTGAGGTATTCAATTCGGCAGGTGGCAGCATCGTCAACATCAGTTCCAGCGTTACCTCGTTCACACCGGCCAACTCGACGGTGTACACCGCGTCCAAAGCGGCGGTCGATGCTATTACCCGTACCTTGGCCAATGAGTTAGGCCCCAGGAATATCCGTGTCAACTCGGTCAACCCTGGGTTAGTCGTCACCGAAGGCGTGCATGCCAGCGGTTTCTTCGAAGACGCGTTCCGCCAGAAGATCGAAGCCATTACGCCGCTGGGTCGCATCGGTCAGCCCGAAGACATTGCACCCGCCGTCGCGTTCCTGGCGTCGTCGGATGCAAGCTGGATTACCGGTGAAACCCTGATAGTCGGCGGCGGCCTGCATTAAGCCTGGGCGGTGTGCTCGCGCACATAGTGACGGGGCGACTGCGACATGACGCGCTTGAACGCCGTGCTGAAGGCGCTCTCGGACTCATAGCCCAATGAAAACGCGATGGTGGAAATGGAGTCATCGGAGCTCTTCAGCCTGTCGCTGGCCAGCAACATGCGCCAGCGCGTCACGTACTCCATCGGTGCAGCACCGACCACCTGCTTGAAGCGCAATGCGAACGCCGAACGCGACATGGTTGCCAGCTGCGCCAGTTCCAAGACACTCCAACGATGGGCCGGGTCAGCATGGATCGCGCTCAGGGCGACGCTGAGGTGACGGTCGGCCAAGCCGTAAAACCAACCGACGCCACTGCTGTCCAGGTTCGCCAGGTGGGTACGCAGCACCTCGACCAGCATCAGATGCGCCAAATGCTCGTTCATGGGGTCATGCCGAGATAAAGGAAATTTAGGACATTTGACCTGTAACAGCATGATCTAATTATATTTTCATGGAGCGCCACTCCACACACAAAAACGCAAAATTCGGCCATTTCAGTAATGGTTCAAGAGCTACTCGCACCATCTCTGTCAGCTGGTAGCGAATGCCCGAGTAGCTTCAGGTGTGCTACGGCCTCAACCAGGCGCTCCTGTAGGTTTTGCGCATACTCCGCTTGGGAAGCATTAATCTCGCCAAGCCGCGCCACCTCATCTTGCAGGGTTTGGCAGTGTTGCTCCACGGCGTCCTCCTTCCGCTCAGCAGTGGCCAGTGCACTCTGAGCGGACTCCAGAGTTTGGAGCTTTTGCTCCAGCATCTGTTGCTGGGCTCGCTGATCCTTTTGCAGTTGTCGTGCCTCGGTGAGCAGCCGCTCATTGTCGCGGTTCAGTCGGGTCAGTTCGTCCTGCTTGACGATCAGGGTTTACTGCAACTGGCGTATCTCCAGTTGCACCTGTTGAACCTGGGACTCGTGACGGCGTTGTTCCTGCTCACGCTGCTCCTTGCTGGCCTGGCGATAGTGCTCCAGGGCATCGCGGGCGTGCTGATGCTTTTCCTCCAGCGAAAGGATCTGCCCGTCGCGATCCAGCAGACGTGCCGCTTGATCGAGGTTGGCCTGCTGCAAGCGGGCGTTCTCTACCTCGGCTTGCTGGCGTTGCTGCTGCGCCTTCTGCAACTCTTGTTGAGCAACTTGGAGGTGTACATCTGAAGCAGCGGCCTGACCTTCCAGCTGCTGGATACGATTTTCGGCCTGGCGGATCTGATTCTGATAGTCGAGCCGTTCGCGTGCCAGTTGCTCGCGCTCCTGGGCCACAGTGGTCTGGGCTTCCTTTTTCAGTTGATCGGCCAACTGGCCTACCAAATTGGCCAGTTGCTCGCTGAGCGGCAGTGCGTCCCCGTGGGGCTCCACGCCTTCAAGTTCTTTCAGGTAGCGGTGAATCGTGGTTTTCGAGCCGGTATTGCCCAGCTCGACCCGTACCGCATCGATGCTGGGGTTTTCTCCCCGAGCCAAGATGGTCAACCGCGCCCTCTGAACCAGCGCCTTGTTGATGCCGCCTCGCGCCATGCTCTGCTCCTACGTTTTCGTACTGTTGTACATACCACGTATTTACGTCCTATATTTGCATAAAGTACAGACATCTAAAGCAGTATTCATCTGATAAAATAATCAAGACTTATCACATCATAGCGCTGCTTTTCGTCTTTTTCAGCGCTGGGAACGGTACGTTTTCGCGGAGAAGGGCCGAGATGAACAAAGCGGATCGCTACCTGCAGGCCGGCACCCGGGAAAACACCCGGCGCAGCTACCGCGCGGCAGTGGAGCACTTCGAAGTGATCTGGGGTGGGTTTCTGCCGGCGACTGGCGATGGCATCGTGCGTTACCTCGCCGAGTACGCGGATAAACACACCATCAGTACCCTGAAGCAGCGCCTGGCTGCCCTGGCTCAGTGGCATATCACTCAAGGATTTCCTGACCCGACTAAGACACCCACCGTGCGGCAGATGATCAAAGGCATCCGCACCTTGCACCCGGTCCAAGAGAAGCAAGCGGCCCCTCTCCATCTCCTTCATCTGGAACAAGCGGTGACCTGGCTCGAGCGCGAAGCCGCGCACGCAGCGGAGCGACATGACTTCCATAACGTGATGAAACATCGACGCGACATCGCCTTGGTACTGATCGGATTCTGGCGAGGTTTTCGGGGAGATGAATTGGCACGTCTGCAGGTCGAGCACACTCAAGCGGCTCCTGGCGCCGGCATCACCTTCTACCTGCCGCACACGAAGGGCGATCGACAGCATCTGGGCGCGAGCTTTCAAACGCCCGCCCTCAAAAAGCTCTGCCCTGTTCAGGCCTATATCAACTGGATCACCGTGGCCGGCATTGCCCGCGGGCCAGTGTTCAGGAAGGTGGATCGCTGGGGGAATCTCGCTGACGGCGCTATCAACCCGAACAGCCTGATCCCGCTGCTCCGCCGCATTCTTAAGCAAGCGGGTGTCCCGGCAGAGATGTACAGCAGCCACTCGATGCGACGCGGATTTGCGACCTGGGCGTCCGCCAATGGTTGGGACATCAAATCACTGATGAGTTACGTGGGCTGGAAGGATATCAAGTCAGCGCTGCGCTACGTAGATGCTGGCTCTTCCTTTGGAGGGCTTGCGATTAGAGCGTCAGCGCCAAAAATGGATCTTCTGTAAGAAACCGCTTACGGGATGGTGATTCTCAGGGAGATACCGGGACGGCATTAGTCAGCATGTCGGTGTTAATAGCGCAGCAGAAACCTTGGAATTCGTCTCGCTCATCCAAGTTGTGTAAGTGCATCGAATTGACCATCTGTTTGCACCGCTGGTGACCACCCATTTGCATTCGACCTGACCAGCACACGCCGTAGTGACGACCGGCAGAGAACGGCCCAGAGTGTGTAAAAACGCTAGATCCCGTCTCGATGCTGGGCGGCTGTCCGGCTTCGTAGCCTGGCCAAGGCACCATGTCCCTTCCTGCCCCCCCCAGCAACGCGCCAGATCATCGGGACACGTAAACACAGGCCGGTTTTTAGGCCGTTAACGCCTTCAGCAAGTAATGGGTACCGATGATGTTCATGACCCGTTTCAAGTTGTAGGGGAGCACATTCAAGCTCATCTCCGTACTCACCCCGGCCAGCTTTCGCGTCAGGAAGTGCGTTTCCCCCATCCATTGGTTGAGTCCGGCATCAAACGCCTGGCCAACCACATCAGTTCGACGCTGCGTTGAGCTTCTCGCTCCAAACGGCGGCTCGACTGGATGCGGTTGAGATAACCGTAGACATAGATCTTCAACAAGACCGAGGGGTGGTAAGCAGGCCAGCCAGTATAGGCTGGGATGGCACCTTCAAAACTCAGATCGACCAAGTCGAGTTCATCGACAAAGACGTCGACTACGCGCACCGGGGTTGGTATCGCTGACATAGTCGTCGAGGCTATCGGAAAGTAAGGTCCCTTGGCCTCGATGTTCAGGTAAATCCTATGCGATCGGTGGTCAATGCGAATGCAAATGACTGATCAAGTCGGATGCAAACGGGTTGTCAAGTGAAGTGCAATTTCGCATTGCATTCCCGCCGTTTTCAATTAACCCGACTTTCTTAGTTTTTTATGCAAAAATTCGATGAAATGCTGGGTCTTGGCGGGCAGAAGCCTGGTTTGCGTGATGGCATCAACCGGCACCGACTCCCCCTGCCAGGTGGGCAGTACCCGACGTAGCCGGCCCGCCGCTACGTCATCAGCCACCAATTGCTCGGGCATCACAATGACTCCCATATCCAGGGCTGCCAAACGACGGATCATGCCGATACTGTTGATCGAGAACCGTCCCCCGCCGAGCTTCACAATCATATTGGTGTTGCCATCGTGCTCGTGATTACGGCGCTCAGTTGGAGCAAGCGCTTAGAAGCGCAGTCGTGACTGTCGGGCGCAAGGTATACTCAGGTGTAGCGCACGAGCTCTTCGGTACCGGAGAGGTAGTGCAAAAAGCGCAGGACGCCCAGGCTCACGCTTGAAGGCGGACTTAGACAAATAGGCAAAACGAGCACGACGATCAGTGTGAGTTTCTCGCGCCTTATATTACTCACTCACTAGCAGGAGATGATCATGAAAAAGCTATCTATATGTGCTTAGGCCTCTTCAGTGTATTCATCCTCCATGAATGCTTTGACAACGCGGATAACGCATCGTAAGACAACTCCAATGGCTTCAAGCCTCCTGTCCAGATGCAGGAAATAAGACAGATGAGAGTAAGTTGCGATTGGCGCCCTAGACAGGAGTGCACTCCTTGGGCCAATAATATTTAGCACAATAAAATGGTGATCGAAATGAATTGCCTGATTTGTATGGAGGCTGCTGAACGCTTTAAATGCAACTGCCCGTGTCTGCCCGGAGTACGGGAGGAATCGAATCTCAGCTGGGTTGATTCTCGTACTGATAGATCAAGGGCCAATTTTCGATATTTTGTATGCCAGTGGTGGCTTCGAGGATTTGTTGTATTCAAAAAATTCTCCGTTACAATATTTAAATAAGACCGTTTCTTTTTGCAAGGTCGGCCAAGTCTAGAATACCGTTAACCTGAAGTTTTTGCTGAAGCCTACTTCGGTATGTGCTGACAGTTTTACTGCTTATGTGTAGGTTTGTTGCTATGCTAATGTTAGATTCGCCCCTTGTTAAGGCTCGCAATACGTTTAGTTCTCTAGGGGATAATTGACTGATCATTTCCCTTTCTGTTGAAGCGAAGTCCTGCTTGCGAACGGAATTCATGATTTCTTTTGAGAACCAAGTATTGTTGCTTTTTAGCGCCATGCAAGCGGCTAATAGTTCTGACATGTCACTATCTTTCCGAAGGTAGCCACTAGCACCTGCATGGATACAGCGGACGGCAATCTCAGTACTCTGCACGCCGGTTAGGATAAGGGTGCGATATTCTTTGGATTGCAACCAAAGTTTTTTGAGTACCCCCAATCCGTCAAGTTTAGGTAAGTCAATATCGAGTATTATAATATCTGGATCGAGTTCTTGAATCATCTGAAGTGCGGTTAATCCGTCACTAGCCTCTCCTAAAACATCAAAGCCATTTTGTGTAAGAAAAGAGCGTAGGGCGCAGCGTATCACCGGGTGATCGTCTACCAATAAAATTTTCATGTCTTGTCCTTGCTATCTAGATTTGATGTCGTGTTCCGACTCTTCAGGCGTGTGTAAATAAGCTGTTCTAGTCGTTGCAGCGCACGTGTAAGGGTTGATACTTCGTCTTCCAAATAGGCTGTGTTTTTTGATTTGGCGCTAGCTTCAATCGCTATGCAAGCATCTACAACCTCATTTGCATCGACATACTGGGCCGCGCCCTTGATACGGTGAGCGAGGCTGGCCAAGCCTGGTAGATTTTGCTCTTCGAGATAAATTGATATTTTTTCGGCATCGAGTCTATTGGTATAAATGAGCTCCTCAAAAAAAGCATCATCTTTCGTAAAATTTTTGTTTTCAAAGTCCGTATCAGCTGTAATTAACCTGTTTTCCGAAGACTGCGATACCTGTGTTCTATCACCGAAGATCCGGCTGATCTGGCGATTTATTTCTTCAAGTGTAATTGGTTTGAATAGACATTCGGTCATGCCAGCCTTTTTACAAGCAACAATCATCTCTGACTGTGCGTTAGCGGTCAGTCCCAGAATAGGAATGCGAGATTCAGCAAGGTTACTTTCTACTTTACGCAGCATGCGAGTAAAATCCAGGCCGTCGATTCTAGGCATATTACAGTCTGTGATAATAAGATCGTATGGCGTCTTGGCGTTGCGCCATAATGAGAAAGCCATTTCACCATCCTCGGCAGCATCAACTGTATGCCCCGAGAACTCCAGCTGTCTGGAGAGGAGCAGCCGGTTTGCGGAATGGTCATCAGCAATCAGAATATGCAGGCGAGCTAGCTGATGTTCATTTAACGTTGCAGGCGCATAAAGCTCCGACTTGTTAGATAGTCGTGCGCTGAAGCTTAGCCCGAACGTTGAGCCCGCACCGAGTTCACTTTCGACCTCTATGGAGCTTGACATTAATGCCGCTAAGCGTTGCGAAATACTAAGCCCAAGCCCTGTGCCTCGATCTGCCATACTTTGATTACCCACCTGGACAAATGGTTCGAAGATGGCCTCCTGTTGCTCATCGCTCATACCAGGCCCTGTATCGGTGACCTCAACGGTGTAACGTCTCGACTGGGCGTCAGAGATATTGATGTCTTGAAAAATAGACAGTTCAACATTACCAGATTTCGTGAATTTTATAGCGTTACTCAGTAAGTTAGAGACAATTTGCTTGAGCATAAGCGAGTCTACAAGGACGTAAGGATCCTGCACTTCAATAATTAGCATTATTTCAAGGCCTTTTTTCTTCGCGCTCTGCTCAAATAAAGTAAAAACGGACTCAATCAGTTCAGCTATATTGGTTGCTTGAAGGGATGATGTTATTGCTCCTGCCTCTATTTTTGATAAGTCCAGTATATCCCCGACTAAAGCTAGAAGTGATTGTGCTGACTCATGAGCGATTTGCAGATATTCCTTAGCTTGCTCTTTATCATCGCTTCGATATTGTAATAACTCAAGAAGACCGGTAATAGCATTCATGGGCGTCCTGATTTCGTGGCTCATACTGGCTAGGAAAACTGATTTTGAACGGCTCGCCGCATCTGCTATTTCTTTAGCTTTAATTATATCCAGCAGTAAGCGCTCTCGTTCAGTGATGTCGAGCCAGCCTCCGATAATACCAACGTGTTCACCGGCAGAGTTTCGGAATGGTAGTGTCCAGTGGTAAATTTGATAAGGAAGTCCTTGTACAAAGACTTCCAGGTTTGCAAAAGTTGGTTTTCCGTCAATGAGCGTCTGCTTGTATAATGAGTGATACGACTCCGTGATTTCGGAGGTCATGATAGGGCTTTCATTTAAAGTTTTGCCTATTACTTCTTTGCGATCTGTTTTTAAGAAGTCCAGATAAGCGTCGTTGCACTGTAAAAGACGCCCATGTTTGTCACGTACGTACTGTGCGACGGGAGATCCATCCACCAGGGTTCGGGTGAATTCAAGTTGATCACTTAGCGCTAACTCCGCCTTTTTTCTTTGATTGATTTGTTTGCGAAGATAGACGTTCCAAGCAATGAACAGAAGAGCTATTGCGACTGTAATCCCGACTGAATTGTATACAAAGCTCCGGTAATTGCTCCAAGAACTGGCCGGTGTTGGATTTGATCGTGTACGCCAGCGTTCAACTATACGTGAAAGCTCCTCTGGGGGGATGTCCATCATTGCTTTATTAATAATACTCAATAATAGTGGCTCATCTTGCCGTGTGGCCATGGCGATATGGGCCGTCCGAGCCCCAACATTAGAGTTTATACGCATGCTATCTTTAAAAAAATTTTCAATAAAATACTCTGCGCTGATTTGAGTATTAACGGTTCCATCTACCTTGCCTGTAGATAATAGCTCAATTCCGTTCGCAGCGTCGCCAGTACGCACAAGCTTGATCTTTGGGAACTCCATACTCAGCCACGGTATGAGTGGATTTCCTTCAGGGATCGCTAAGCTTTTTCCATTCAGATCCTCCAGCGATAAAAGTGGTGGATCATCTATCTTCGAAGCAATGACGAAAGGGCTTGCTAAATAAGGTCTGCTAAACAACATGGTTTCTTTACGATTCTCGCCCACCGCCAAGGCTCCAATCAAATCCGCTTGGTTGCTATTAAGCATATCTACAGCGGTGATGATACTGTCCGCTGGTATCACCGTGAATATTAACCCTGATCGTTTCTGAATATGACTTAGCACATCTGCGCCTAAGCCATGAAGTACCAGTTTTTCATCGAAAAAAGTAATAGGTGCATATGTGCCATTCACCACAACACGGACGTGTTTGTTGGCATTGAGCCAGATTTTCTCAGGATGAGTAAGTGCCAAAGGATTTGCTCTTTCAACATGTTGAGCGCCCATTCTCCACCTTGATGCGATGCGCATCCTCCGTGCGAGAGGTAGGGAAACTAATACTTGATTGATACCGTCCAGTAACGCAAGGTTATCAGCGCTCACTGCAAAGCTGGCGTTAAATGAAGGAGTTCGGGATAGAGAACCGGCGGTAGCTTTGTTCAGATATGCTCGATTGATCAAGTATTCGGCTGAGGCAAGATCGCTCCAGAGGACATCAACCTGACCATATACCAATGCTGCAACCGCATTTTGCGGGGTGTTGTAGTGCACGATCTGCGCATGTGGGTACAGAATTTTAACTCTAGCGACGACTTGAGCATCCGCAGCGATACCCAATCTTCGTCCAGCTAAATCACCCGAGGTGTCTAAGACATCGCTTGGACGTTTTAAAATTACACTCTGATTAAGAAAGTAGGGAAGAGATGTAAGGATATCCGATCTCGTATGTGCATCATCAGTATAGAGTGCCAGCATTTCGACCTGACCTTGGAGCAGAGCCTGTTCTGCTTCCACTTGGCTGGCAAAACGGAATATAGCCAGTGGGATATTTAAGCTTTGTGAGAGGACGCCTAAATAGTCAGCACTTATGCCTTCAAATCCATCAGCTTGGTACTGAAGGTCGAACGGAGGGTAGGGGTCTGTGCCCCATACCGCGACCCTTATGCGCCTATGATTTTCGAGCCAGTTTAGGGTAGCTGGCGAGAGGTCGGCAGCAGCAGGTATTACAGGCGTTCGGACGATCAACCGAAGAGCATCGAGCTCGGCTAGCAGGACAGAGCTATGAAGCAAAATGAGGATGAGGCTCAGGGCTCTGAAAAAATAGATGGTCGTATCCTCATTTCTATAGGTTTTGGGTTCGCAGGGTATGGCAACCATTCGGCGATAGCCTGAGACTACGCCTAACTTACCGCTGTCCCGGCTAGTTACGTCAGTGACGTGTCTGCTGAACGCTAGGGGTACTGAAGACATCAGCGCGAAGTCCAGCCTATAACCGCGTTGATGGTCGACCGATGCTTTCCAGCATAGTAGAGCCGATGGAGAACGCTTTATCCAGCATATCGATGCCGCTTAGCAAATTAGCAAACTCGTGTTGGTCGGAAATATGAGGCGCTAAAACGACTTGCACGAAGCCCCTCTTTGCTTCGAGCCCTCGCTGTGCTTGGCTTTATCTATTGTTGATCACTGATGAAAGACTTGGAGTCCACCACCCATTGATATCTATTTGTAGTCCATTTCCTACAAGCTTTGTGGTCGAATCCCTCCTCAGTTCGCCTAGAGGCCTACAGATGAATGAAGGGTATGACTTTATCTTATTCCTACCTGCAGATCGCAGGCAAATTCATCTTTATGAGACCCACACATGAAACAGATTTCGCTTATCGCCCTCGCTATGGCCGCCGCTGTTTCCAGCAATGCATTTGCTGAGACCGGTACCCTGACTTTCACTGGTAACCTGAACACTTCGACCTGTACCGTAACTCCTGGCGGTTCTGCTGGTTCAGGTGGTAGCGCAGGCGTTATCGATGTTGCCATGGGTGATGTGTCGTTCGCGGATCTGGGAACAGTTGCTGGTGATGGCAGTGTGGGCGCGTCCTTTACTCCTATCGACCTTGGGCTCGAATGCTCTGAGGCCACAGGCAAAACCTCGGTGGTAATGAGCTTCGATCCGGCGAGCGGTAGCGGTCTTGATGCTTCTGATAACCGACTTCTGAGCCTTGCATCTGGCGGTGCGACCGGTGCTGGTATTGCGCTCATCAATTCCAACAACAAAATTATCGATTTGGGCGCTGGAGAAGAAATTAAGGCACCTCTAACCGTTGACGGCAGCGGTGAGGGTACTGCAGATTTTGCCTTGCGTGCCACATATGTAAGTAATGGTGGAACTGAAGCTGCTGGTGTTGCCAACGCAAGCCTGCCGTTTCTGCTGACCTACGAGTAACACCATAACGGCGAGCATTTAACGCTTCCCATCTATGTGAATCAACGGTTTGAACATAAATGGGGGGCGGCTCTTCTCACCTTGGTAGTACGTTATGTCCTGCTGTCCGAGGTAAAATTTTAGAGCGTTAAGATCTGGGTGATACTCTAATGAAGCTTCTTGCTCTTGCGGTACTTACGAGTACCGCGATGTGCTCTGAGGCCTTCGCTGATATAGGCGAGAATCCTTGTCAGTTCGGGCCAATAACTATTACTAACAATTTTATCGATGATATTTCTGGCGCTCCTTTGGGCTCAGAAATTGGTACTGTTGATTTCGATATTACTATTGAAAGCTGTGCCTTAGGGGGCGGAGTACCTGGGGGCGGAGGCTTCTACTTAGCTGGACAACCTTCACCTGGGTACCCAAATTGGTGCTCCACCACTATTGATAGCGTGAAAATTTCCTCAGGCAAGTGGGGGGGGAACGGGAGCTGTAGCTATAATCATTCACAGCTCGGCTCGATTGGCCCAGGGCTAGGGGACTTTTATTTCGAACAGACGTCCTATCCACTGAGATATACCCGTCAGCTAGTTTATAAAAAAGTCGCTGAAATCCCTGTCGGCGTAACTCAGCTTAATTTGCACGATCCAAGGCTGATGTTTGGCTTTGGGCCGAATGGTAGTTCGTATACCGGATTGGTTTCAAATCTTGCGACATTCCCTAGTGGCGAAGTGGTTGGAACGAGATGTTCACTATCCTCAAGCGTCATACCGGTTGATTTTGGACAGATAAGTAGTTCTGGGGCATCCAGAGAATTCGAGATTGCATTTGGTGACTGTAGTGGTCGAGAGGATGCAGTTTCCTTCAATAATGCTGTGAGTGTGGAATTTAGCTCGGAGAATATACGAGCAGATGGCACGGCTCTATTGAATTGTAACGCCGCAGACTGTGCTAAAGGCATCCAAATTGGGCTGAAAGATAGTAGTGGACGGGATATTAATTTATTGTCGGGGATAAAGCTATCCAGCAATAATCCATCAATCAGTGATGACGGATTGATCCATACATTTATCGCTGAGGTGGAAGCTCGGGTGGATGAGGCTATAGAAGTTGGTAAAATTGATACACAGCTAGTGTTTGAAACTGTTGTGGAGTGATTCTGATCGCGGTATCTATTAACTTCCGCGATGCATGTGTGTTCAAGAGGGTAGCTATAGTATGCGAATATATATAAAAATCTTAACGGTTGGTATTTTCGTGCTTGCATCCCAAGCGCATGCTGGCATTTCGTTGAGTCAAACTCGGTTGGTTTTCGAGGCTGAGAATAAAGAAGAAAACCTCACTGTCCGCAATGAGTCGGATCAGCCAATTCTCGTACAGTCTTGGTTGGATGGGGGTAAGGCGGAAGACAAAGCGGTGCCATTTGCAGTCACACCACCGCTTACAAAGCTTGGTGCAAAAGGTCAACAACTGCTGCGGCTGCTCTACAAAGGCAGCGGTCTGCCTCAAGATAGAGAGTCAGTGGTATGGCTAAACGTACAGGAAATTCCTGCGAAGAGTGATGCAGCGAACACATTGCAAATTGCAGTACGTCAACGAATTAAAGTGTTCTATCGCCCGTCTGATCTTACGGGTAGCGTAGCAGACGCACCGTCAAGTCTGCAGTGGCTGCTGGAAAAAGATGGTAAGTCCATTAGTGTGCATAACCCTAGCGCCTACCATGTTTCAACACTGCAGATTTACTTGGGTTCCGGTTCGGTAAAAACCTTGGTCAGTGATCGACGCATGTTTGCGCCGGGTGAAAAGGCCTCTCTTCCAGTTCCTGGTGAGTTCACGGGTGGCGGCACAACATTGAGCTTTTTAAGCATTAATGATTGGGGAGGGCAGCAAGCATTCGGTGCGTCGTTGCAACCAAATGTCTCTACCCCGGCTGCATTAATAAATAAATAAAATCTTCCCTGTAAGCTCAAGTAAAGCGCCGATTGATACTCGGTGCCAAGGGGCTTTCTTGTCTCAAAAATAGCTGAATTCAGGTTGATAACCATGCGCAAAGTAACGCAATCATCCAATGTTAATCGGAGTATCCCCCATTGGAGATTATCTCGGCTATCTCTCGCCATCACTCTTGGGTTTTCCGGCCAGGCATTTGCAGAGAGCGAAGTAAAAAAAGACTTCCCGTTATTAGCATATAATATGGCATTTGTGCACGGGCTTGGCGAGCCAGAAGACCTCAAGCAGTTTATTGAGGGTAATAGTGTCATGCCCGGTACATATCGACTTGACGTCTATGCCAATCGATCATTGATTGCTCGTCAAGATATTACGTTCGAGCGCTCATCAGATGGAGAGGTGCGCCCTTGTCTGACCTACGAGATGCTGAAAAATTTTGGGATCGACATGGACAGCTTGAAGGAGTCAGGAAAACTTGACCCTGAAATGTCGCAAAGCGCTTGCATTGATTTGAAGAGCGTAATTCCTGAGGCGAATATTGAGTACGAGCAAAATTTACTCCGGCTGCACATCAATGTTCCCCAGGCGAGCATGACGCGATCATCTCGTGGCTACATTAATCCGGAACTTTGGGATGAAGGAGTTTCAGCCGCGTTCAGTAACTACAGCTTGAACACGGGGCGTCGCAATACCGATAGCGGGACAACAGATTCATTAAGTTTGAATATGCGAAATGGCATCAACGTAGGGCCATGGCGTTTGCGTAACGAGTCAACGTATACAGATAACAGTAACCGCAGCGGTGAATTTTCTAGTAACCGGAACTATGCTCAGCGCGATATCACCAGTTTGAAGAGTCAACTAACGCTGGGCGAAACATATTCCGACGCTGATATTTTTGACAGTGTCCGTTTCCGAGGCGTCTCGCTAGGTTCAGATCAAGCGATGCTGCCTGAGAGTGAGCGTGGATATGCTCCTGTTGTGCGTGGTGTGGCTAACAGTAATGCGAGCGTGGAGGTCAAACAAAATGGCTATGTCATTTATAGCACCTACGTTTCTGCAGGGCCTTTTGAGATTACAGATATCTATCCAAGTGGTTCGAATGGTGATCTAGAAATCTCCATTACTGAGGCCGATGGTCAAGTTCGTACATTTACTCAAACCTTTGCATCGCTACCAGTAATGACTCGGAAAGGAAATTTTCGTTATAGCCTCGATGTAGGACAATACGATTCGTTTCGAGATGAGAATGAGCAGCCTTTGTTTGGTACCGGGAATCTGGTTTACGGTCTTACAGATGACGTGACGGTTTTCGGCGGCCTGATGGCTAGTGATGGTTACAGTGCTGTTAATGGTGGTGCGGGCTTTAATACACGGTTAGGAGCTCTCTCTGTTGATGCCACACAATCTCAAAGCGATAGTAAGCAGGGCGATAACAAAGGTCAGAGTATCCGTTTCCTTTACAGTAAAACGGTTCCGGACACAAATACTACTTTCACTTTGGCGGGTTACCGTTATTCGACAGAGGGCTATAGAACACTTGACGAACACGTGGATAGTAACAGCCTGGACATTGGAGACCGTCCGACCGGACGGGCGCGTTCGAAATTCAATTTGACGGTGAATCAGCGCCTTGGTCTTCGCGAAGGTACCGTATATCTCTCGGCCTCCGATCAAGACTATTGGAATCTTTCCGGACGAACTCGTACTTTACAAGCAGGTTACAGTGGTGCGTGGGATAAACTTAATTATTCCCTAAACGTTACTCACAGCCGTTATGCAGACAACTACTCTCATCGGTACGGCCAGAATTCCGGTAAAGATCGGGATACACAAGTTACCTTGAGTGTATCGTTTCCCTTGGGTGATGAAGCACGATCATCCCGCGTCAGTTTCAATGCGACCCATGATAAGACTGGAACGGGTACGCGAGGCAATGTCAGTGGTTACGTCGCTGGTCGCGACGACGTCAATTACCTGGTCGGTGCGGGCCGTACTGCATCAGGCGAAAGTAGTGGTGAGGCCAGTATCACTGCTAAGACTCCGTACGCCACCGTTGGAGCCGGTTATAGTCAAGGGTCTAGTTACGATAATGTTACGTTGAGCGCCCGTGGTTCTGTCGTCGCGCATGGTGGCGGCATTAACTTTGGTCAACCTATTGGGGAGACGTTTGCGCTAGCCGAGGTTGAAGACACACCAGGAGTACAAGTGGGCAATTATGCTGGTGTTAGAACTGGCGGCAATGGATACGCGATCATCCCGAATGCTCAGCCTTACCGCACCAACTGGGTGAACTTGAACACTCGTGATCTCGGCGCAGATATCGAGTTGGAAACAACCAGTCAGCAGATAATTCCAAGACGCGGCTCTATAACAAAAGCAAAATTCAAGGCGAAATCAGGTATACGCCTTGAGGCAGTGTTCAACTCACTCAGCGGATCTAAAGTCCCTTTTGGTGCAGTTGTAGAGAACGAAGAGGGGCAGCAGTTGGCCATTGTCGATCCGAGACAAACAGCATTGGTACTTTTAGAGAAGCCCGAAGGTGAGTTGAAGGTAAAATGGGGTAAACAGAGCTGTATGGCAGCTTACTCACTTACCGATCTGAAGTCTGGTGAAAACTATCAGACGCAAACATTAAGCTGTAAATAAAGTTTCTCCTTTGCGCCAGTTCGCTGGCGTATTTTTATTATATTTCAAATGTTTTAGTTTCAGAATCTTAGTGCTCTTGCCCTCAGTCTCTTCTCAGTTGATTCTTATTTTGGGAGGTGGGTTGAGAGAGATTGTCCCTCGGTTATGTGAGGTATGGTTGATGATAACCAAAAATTTTCGCGTAATGATTGTTGATGCAGATCACTCCCAGCGTCTGTTTATCGAGAAAACACTCAATGGTCTAGGATATTACTCTGTTCTAGGAATGGCCACCATGAAAGAGGCCACAGCAATATTGCCATTCTCTAATGCGCGCTTTGATTTGTTGATGGTTAATAGTCTAGCAATTTTCGAGTTCGGTTTAGATGCAGCAGAGTTCTGCAAAAATAGTCGATTCGTAAAGAATGCAGTTTTTTATGGTAATTTTGTGCCACTTTTCAGCGAGCCGTCAACATATAGTGATATATTTTCGAGCAAGGTTATTTCGCCTTACGCTATAAAGATGAATACGCTAAACGCTTTAATGCAAGAGCTTGATGATGCGGTGACTAAAAAGAAATTTAACGTTAAAGTTGTAGCATAAACTCTATGGTTGGTGAGTGGTTCGTGCGAATATCAAGTTGTGGGGCGGGAGCGTGAGGTGTACTTTAAATTTGTGTAAAGATTTCAATTTTAATTCTACTGTTCTTGAGGGTGAAGCCCTGATGAATGAACTCGATGCTGCCAATGTATACTTGTCAAGTTTAATAATTAATGGGTTTTTCTCCGATAGAATTTTCGCGGCAGCAGTTGATCGCCAGAGAAAATCTTATGATGCTTGGAATACCTTGCTTCGTACCTACGGCATGTTTCAATAGTGGGTTATAACTTGAGTTGTATCCTTAGGAAGTATATGTCTAAACGGCTTGTTTGGCGTATTGAATGCGTATAGGAGTGCCTCAATGTCGACCATGAGCATTCCGGTATATAGCTCGCCCCATGTCCGGGCGCATAATCTGACCATCGCGCGTCGCCCAAAAATGGCATCGCGCAGCACTTGGCAAACCTCCATTGCAGTGAGTGCAGGCATAGACTCGTCAGGGCAATCGGTTAAAGTCATAAAAGAAACCAGCCGGCTTTGATCGTTTTACCAAAGGTACACCGGCAGGCCTGAATTAGGTAATCACAGGGAGGAGGGGAAGAAGCTATTTCTGGACGGCGAGTTCACCCAGCTGAACAAAGATACGAAGCTGATCTCGCTGGCACTCGTGTCCGAAGTAGGCCGCGAATTTTACATCGAGCTCTCAGGCACGTACCAGACGAAAGACTGCAGCGACTTCGCGATCCAGAACGTCCTGCCACAGCTTGACCTGTCACTGCATGGGCAAACTCTTTCCGAAGCTCAAGCATCACTGCTTGCTTTCCTGAGCGACCTTGAAGGCCTGCTCGAGATTTGATCGGACGCTCCAGACTGGAACTGGGATCTCTTCTGCCAATTGGCCTACGTAAATCATCGTTGGTCAGCTAACGTTGCCAATCGTCCAACCAACCTGATTCTACTATTCAGGCATTTTGAAGCGGATGATATCGGCAACGTGACGCTCTCGGAACTTCCCCATCACGCGCTGCTGGATACTCGGCTCTTAGCCGACCTTTATCGTCGACTGACTGCCGGTTCCAATCGAGGCATTGAACATGGCTGATGATCTTTGTACGCGTGAGTCTCTCAGGCGCAAAGCGTTTTGGACACCTTCGATTGTCTACTTTGCATAGTGCTGACTATACTGCCAACACTAAATGTCTGAGGTGTTACATGTCCCGTCTCGCTGAATTCCGTGCGCTTGAACAACAGCTTGCTGCCCAATTAGCAGAGCTTGAAACACTGAAAAACGATGATGGTCTGAAGCGTGAGATTGAATTCGAAACGAAATTTCGTGATCTGCTGGGTGAGTATGGTTACAGCTTGCGCAATATTGTCGCGATTATCGATCCGCACTCTTCAAACCGCCGTGCTCCAGCAGCTGCTGAAATCAAAGGCTCCCGTAAGGCTCGGGCTCTAAAGGTTTACAAGAATCCTCACTCGGGCGAAGTCGTCGAGACTAAGGGCGGCAACCACAAGGTGTTGAAAGAATGGAAGGCTCAGTACGGTTCTGACAAGGTCGAGACTTGGCTGGCTCAGTAAAATAGTTTGAGTACAAATTGAGGGCCCTTCGGGGCCCCTCTTTATGGGAGTTAAGAAATGCTTCGTTTAGCAGCGCTTGAGCTGGCAACGAGCTTCAGGTTGGCAGTCGAGATAGTCGTACAGACCGGCAATGTCACCATGCACATTCAAGGTTTCCCACGCGGATGCTGCGGAATCATTTCTGAACTCATGGGCGACTATTTGAACACCGTAGGGCTCGGCGAATTCTTCTACGTTTGCGGGATGAAGGACGGTGCTTCACATGCCTAGCTTGAAGTCGATGGATTGATCGTCGATATCACCGGAGATCAATTCCCTGACCGACCTGGTATCTATGTTGACAAACCAGACGCTTGGTACGGCGAGTGGGAGGAGGACACCAAGCACTTAGCGCTTCATGAACCGACGCATGGGCGTGATTTCGTAGAGTGCCTCTTCCATGGCCGGATCACTCAGGGAAAACCAATTTTGCAGCAGGTGAATGCGCAGCATGGTCTCCAGTGGGTAGGGTTTTCTACCGCCACCGGCCTTAGGGTAGAAAGGTTCGATCAGCCCCAGTAGGCCTGTCCAGGGTTCGACCTGAACCATCTGGGAAAGAAAGCGCTCGCGGCGGGTTTGCTTGCGCTTACCGGCGTACTCGAAGTCGGAAAAGCTCATCTGGCTCATGGGCGGCTCGGATCAGGTGGTCAGGCGATTTTCGCATACCCGGGACTTGTTCGGAGAATCCCTAGCGAATATGAAGGGGACGAATTTCGCCTCAATTATGAGTCATGTTGCAGTCAATGGTGTTGCAAGCTTCCAAACGCACAGTACAGGTAGCGAAGCCCGTAAAACGAGGCAATTGCCGGAGGCCCTTTCCAGTGCACCGGCTGATTCAGCGGGATGACAGAAAACACAATTGCCTTAGCATTTCCGTTTTTCGCGACCAATTTGAGAGTTCGATCAGGTCCTTGTGGTAGATCAACCGATACCTAGGGTCGGCCAAATTGATGGCTTACCGTCGACATACACATCCCCGTCGATTGGGATTACGAATTGCGACTTGCCCTTCGGGGACTGAGATCTCTAGCTGTCCGCCGCTCTCAATGGAGATATCCAGCAAACGGACGTCTGTCAGGAGCGTCATCAGGGATGACACCATCGCTGTCGATAAGCATAGTCGATCAGGCGAAAACTTTATTTCTAAGACAGTATCCTAGCCGTTAGTTAGGAATATCGATGTTTGCACTCGTGTTCTGACGATAAATTGTATATGGCAGGACAAGCGTGTCAAGTATACCAGAAGGTATGATATCTACGATCTGCAACGGAACAAATCCAGGCGCTGCGGAGTCCTTACCCCCCATAATAGGGGGGCCATTTAGAACACACAAATTGTAAAAAAACCCGCTGTAAACGCGCGGAATGGAATCACATTGGGTTTTCCACTCCTTGAGATTGCGACCGGCCACATCATCCCCACGAAAAACTGTATTTATCGTTCCGCACCCCGAAAGTAACAAACCTATAGCTACAAGTGACACGCTATGTATATTTATCATATGCAGCTCCATCTATTTAGCAGAGTCGGTAGCTTAACGCAGAATCTTGCACCGTTGGAAAACATGGCGATGCCTACGAGCCATGGAGGTACCAACCTCTTAAGAACATCGTTTGGACATACCCCGCATGTAGGACGTTCTCACGCGCCTACCGGCGCGGCAGCACGGTAGATCGCAAAAGCCTTTTCACTGTCTACACGGCTAGTTTTCATGCTATTCAAGAGTTCATCCTTTATCGCCTGAGGAGCATCGCCAGCAGTAGCGGAAGTCAGCCGATACAAGTCTCGGTTTTGTCGACTGCATCCATCTTAGCCTCAGCGGTCTTGGTGACGGATAGGCGCTTATTGGAGAAAACAGACCAAAGAGTGGAAGAGAACTTCGTTACCCCTTGGCTCGCTACTCTACTCACCGCCAATGTAATGAGTGCAAAAATTGCAAATGATTATATAAGTTTTGTTGATAGCTTTAGGGATTCTCCGAACAAGTCCCGGGTATGCGAAAATCGCCTGACCACCTGATCCGAGCCGCCCATGAGCCAGATGAGCTTTTCCGACTTCGAGTACGCCGGTAAGCGCAAGGAAACCCGCCGCGAGCGCTTTCTTTCCCAGATGGTTCAGGTCGAACCCTGGACAGGCCTACTGGGGCTGATCGAACCTTTCTACCCTAAGGCCGGTGGCGGTAGAAAACCCTACCCACTGGAGACCATGCTGCGCATTCACCTGCTGCAAAATTGGTTTTCCCTGAGTGATCCGGCCATGGAAGAGGCACTCTACGAAATCACGCCCATGCGTCAGTTCGCGCTTCTGACACTGAGCGCTCCGATCCCAGAAGACACCACGATCATGAACTTCCGACACCTGCTGGAGAAGCATCAACTGGCTTCTGCAAGCCTCGCGGTCATCAACGGCTATTTGCAGGAAAAAGGCCTGTCGTTGCGCGAGGGCACCATCGTCGACGCTACAATTATTCATGCCCCAAGCTCGACCAAGAACAAAGACGGCGAGCGCGATCCCGAGATGCATCAGACCAAGAAGGGTAACCAGTATTTCTTTGGTATGAAGGCGCACATCGGCGCTGACGTTGAGTCAGGACTGGTTCATCACGTTCATGGCACCGCCGCCAACATGGCCGATGTCAGCCAAGTCGCCGAACTGCTCCATGGGGAAGAAAACGCGGTGTATGCGGACGCTGGATACACCGGTGTCGAGAAGCGTGACGTGATCTGGCAAATCGCGGCTCGGCGCAGCACGTATTCCAAGCTGAACAAACGCATCCTGCTGTACAAAGCCAAGCGCAAGATCGAGTATTCCAAAGCGCAGACACGCGCCAAGGTTGAGCATCCGTTTCGGGTCATCAAGCGCCAGTTTGGTTACGTGAAAGTACGCTTTCGTGGGCTGATGAAAAACACGGCCCAACTGACCACGCTATTCGCCCTGTCGAACCTGTGGATGGCTCGAAAGTGACTGATGGGTATGGGCGAGTTACGCGCTTAACACGGAGAACCAGGCGAAAAACGCTCCTGCCGGAGACTGCATTAGGCCGTTTTCAGGGAATAGCGCTGCGCGCCTCGCAAATTACGGCTTGCCATCGCTGCGCGACAAGTTAATCGGAGCATCCTTAGGAGAATCACAATGACGTACGAAAATTTCAGTGCTGACAATGCTGCCCTCCTGTTGATCGATCACAAGGTCGGGACCATGGTCTGGGCCAAATCCATGCCTTTCGAAGAACTGAAGCGCAACGCGCTGATGCTGGCGAAAGCGGCACGCATCCTCAAGCTGCCAGTGGTGCTGACATCCAGCATGGAAGAATATGCCCAAGGCCCTCTGCTTAGCGAACTGGAAGAGATTCTTCCTGTGGAGTTTGCTGGCCGTATAAAGCGACTGGGCATCGTCAACGCAATGGACGACGAAAACTTCGCGGCTGCCGTGAAGGCGACAGGTCGTAAGAAGCTCATCATTGCAGGTGTGACCAACGACGTTTGCACCGTCTATCCGGCACTCTCGTTGGTACGAGATGGCTACGAGGTTCAAGTGGTCGCCGATGGTGGCGCATCGCCTACCGCCATGGCTGATGACATCGCTTTGCGCCTATGGATAAAGGAGGTGTGACCCTCACGACCACCAACCAACTGATCGCCGAACTGGCAGGCAGCTGGGCAACACCAGAGGGCGGCGAGCTGGTTCAGGTGCTCATGGAATCTTTCGGTAGCTAAGATAGCTTTCATCGGTCCGGCACAATTCCCGTAGAGAGTTTTCCGGGCTTTAAGTCGATTCCATACGCCCGTGCTGAAAGTCTCGTAGAGGGGAAACTGACGCATAGCGGTTGCCAACTGCCTCCAAAACCTACAGATTGGGCCTTGGGTTCGTCTGTTGGGAGCGGTTCATACACGGCGCACCAGAATATTGTTTAACCCATGCCTGAGATAAACTCTCAACTGCCTATTTATGCTCTAGAAACGCATCTGCCTGGAGTTCTTCGATGGATGCAACCACGCTATTCCTCTACATCGTGACAGTCAGCGCAGTAATGATGACGCCGGGGCCGTCGATGCTGTTAGCACTAAATAACGGTGCTTCACACGGCATGCGTATTGCGGGCTGCGGTATTGCCGGTGCGGCGCTTTCCGATGTGATTTTGATTGGTGCGGTGGGCTGTGGCTTGGGGGCATTACTGCATGCCTCCGAGCAGTTGTTTTCGCTGGTGAAGTGGGGTGGGGCGGTCTATCTGTTGTACCTGGCCTGGGTGTTGTGGAAATCGCCGACCCAGGCGTTGGCGCAGAAATGTTCCGCAAGCACGACCAACGGGCGTTCGGCGTTCATGCGTTCGCTGTTTGTCGGGCTTTCCAATCCCAAGGGGCTGCTATTTTTCTCGGCGTTCCTGCCACAGTTCGTGCATCCCGGTGAGCCGGTGGCGCAGCAGTACGTGGTGCTGGCGCTGGTCAGTGCGGCGATTGACTGCGTGATGATGGCGATCTATGCCTTTGGCGGTCGTCATGCCATGCGCACGTTTTCTTCCCGGGTCATGTTGTGGATCAACCGCAGTTGCGCCGGGATGCTGGCGCTGCTAGCGGTGGGGTTGAGTCTTTATCGGCGCAGCGATCTACGTTGAGGGTCAGCGCTCCCTCAGCGCCCCTTATCCTCAGTCTGCCAGACCCCGGCACACAGGGTTCACCCAGCACTTCTTTGGCCTTGTCGCGAATCCTGTAAATGGTCTGGCGAGACGTATCGAAAGCCAACCCGGCGTTCGTACGTGGGGTTGAGGGCAATCAAATTACCATGACAACACCTACTCGCATCAACTGACCATGAGCTGTACGGTGGCCATGCAAATAGGTAGGGCAAGTCGATGCAACTCCTCGTTATTCTCAGAGGCGTCTCTCAATTAACATGGGGGTTAAGCTAGGCTGGCGCCAAGGTTTGAATGATTGGGCATCTCCCGTCCTGTTTGACCGGCGCCGCACTGCCCGATCAACCCGGACAATACCTCGCGCATTGAAGCCAAATTGATCATCTTGCGCTTAATCAGTGCAACCTTTACTCGCTGCCCGCTCTCGTGTCTTTGTACAAGAGCGAGCTCCCTCAAGCCGTAGCAGACAGACCCGCGATATTCTGCCGCGTGAAACCCAACGCGGGCGCACGCTTGAGTGCTTGAGTGGATGTGTTTCACCTTTGCCGCCGGGTAGCGCCGGTAAGCCCCTACCGGCTTGACTGGCTCATCGAATAACCACGCCGCTGATAGTAGCGAACCGTCTCCACATTTGGCGCGGCAAGGCACTTCGCCACGCGACCGATGATCAGTTCTTCAGTCATAAAAAACTTTGATTCCGTACCAACCTACAGAGGTTAGACTGTAAATAACTGGTGCGGAGACAACACAGCAAGGCCTCATGGGATGGAAAGCAAATTCTGATAGCGGGAGTGTTCGCGGCAATGGGGGTATCGTTGATGGTCTAGTCCTGATAGTCCGGAGCAAGTGCTGCCAAAGGAGCAACCTGTTTAGAACCCGCTTGCAAGCAATAACATAAAGCAGAAATATCCTCTTGAAGCGCTATTGCCTCTTCCCAAATGCTGTCGACATCACTGGCAGCGACGGCAAGGGAGGAGCCTTCCAATACGGTCATGGCCATAGCATGCAGACGTAAGAAGTCGTCCCGAATACTGGCGATCCCTCCGATTTGAGCAAGGCAGGCATCCAACCGGTCCACCCAGTTATGCAATTCAGAGGTTTCGTAGCTCGCGCGCAGGGACTTAAGTGCCTTGACGTCGACTTCCCCATAGGGTGTCACTCGAAACGAAGCGGGTGGAATGTGCATCAGGTCGTCTCCTCAACGTTGTTATTAGGCATCTGTTGCGCACGCATTGACCCCGCAGCCTGCTGGAAAATAGAATCCATGATCCAAGGTTCCGGTGGACGCTTGAGTTTCAGGTTGAACTCCCCAAAGCGTTTAACATTGCTGGTCAGGTAGGGACTAAGAAACGATACGTCGTCGTCAGTGAACTGCCAGCCATCCTGGGCGAGCTTCTGCAGGATGCGCATCATGTCGACGGTGTTCTGCAAGATCACCGAGGAGGCAATCATATCGTTGTAACGCAAGCGCTTCTGTTGCTCATCTGGATCGTTCTCGGCGATGACATCGCCGCCGAAGGACAGCCACTTTGAGAATCCGTTGTAAGACTCAATCTTGTTGGTATTGGCAGTTACTTCTTGGCGCAACTCACGATTGCCAATCCATTTGAGCAGAAAAATGGTCCGGATCACGCATCCCAGCTCCTGTGCTGCATGGTAGAGCTTGTTGCGCCGACTGTAAGAACCGAGTTTACGCAGCAGCATTGGCGAAGATATTTTGCCGGCCTGAATCGACAGCGCCACCTGCATCAGATCTTGCCAATGGGTCTCTATCTGGCTCCAGTCGACGGTATCGGCGAAGAGGCTGTTGATGTGTTTGTACTTGGCCGAGCGATCGGGTCGATACATGACCAGGTTGCGCCAGTTGCGGATGCGAGGCATTAGATTGATGCCCAATAGATGGGTGAACGCAAACACCGTCGCAGACTGGCCTTGAGTGTCTGAATAGACCGTATCGACTTCAACGCTATGGTCCGCTTTCAGCAAGCCCTCGATGACATAGATAGCCTCCCAGATACCTGGTGGGATGAAGTGCTGAAAGACAGCGATGTAGTTATTTGCCACATGCCGATAGGCGACTGCGCCCATCTTCCGGTAGCGGAAGTGATAGCCGGCGAGCAGGTTTTCATCGTAGAAGTCGAATTGAGTCCCGTCGGCCGCCACCGCCTTGCCATCACCCCAGAGCTTGGGTAGATCGAGTTGAAGGTAGAGTTCGACCAACTCCCGGTTAGCCTTATCCAGCTTGTCGAGTGGCAAGTGCCGACGATTGGTGTAAGACAGCATGTGTGGGGTTACGTTACCCGCCAGATGGCGAGCGGCCTGGTTTGGCCCTAGGTTGCAGCCCATGGCGAATATCGTCATCAGGTAGCGTTCGGCCGGCTCCTTCAGTTTGGGGTCGCTGCCGGACATCGGTCCGAAATGGCGGGTGAACTGAATCCAGTGTTCAATGTTGGCCATAATGTCGAGCACATGCCTGGCAGGCATACGCTGAGTAATCGCCGTTTGTAGCGAGATTGCTGAGGGCGGGATGTCACGGGCGACCACTCGGCGCAACACAGGATCACCGGCCTCATTAATTGACACGTCACCGTGGCAACTGGGAAGTTTGTCATCCAACTGCTGAGCGGTGCTCTCAAGTTGCTCCTTCAAGCTGGCGACAAACTCTTTGGCGGTACTCGGCAGGCCGACCTTTTCGCAGTATTCCGGCAGACGAGCCAGGAACTCATCCCAGGGCAATAACTGTTTGCGGTAGTCAGCAAACGACTCCGAACCCAGGACACAGATATCGCCAGAGCGAAGCTCATTGGCCAGATGAGAAAAAACGCAGACTTCCAGGAAGCGCCGGTTGGTCGGTGGCCCTTCGCTGGCGGCGCGACGGACAACTTTGATCCAACGATCCGAGGAGAACGACAGGTCCACATGCTCGTCGATCCATTCCCTATGCCGGTTCTCGTTGTCCTGGACCAAATGCAAAGCGTCGATAAGCGAGCGATCCTGGGTTGTTGGCTCCAGTTGCAGCAGATGGCTCAGGCGGAACAGCAGTGATCGATGGGATTTGAAGTGTTTCCAGAGTAGCGGGAGATAGTTACTGCCGCCTGTGGCCTGGACTTCGGCGCAGGCCTCGCGAAGGTGATCAAGACTCCCCTCGGGGGACAGATACTCGCGAATCAAGCTGCCAGCTTCCCGATCACTTGGTTCTTGGCTGAGAATCTGAATCACACCATCCAAGGTAGCCACGAGCAACTCTAGCTTTTTGCGCTGACGTAGCTGTATCTGCTCCAACTCATCCTTGGCTCGCTTGTGAATCGTCGCGACTCGCTTGATGAACATCTCAGCAAGGTGATCCCGTGCTCGTACACGCATGAGGTAGATCAGCGCCAGCATCAAGGTGTAGCGCTTTGGAAGCGAGCAATCCTTAAGCTCTGAAACATCTGCTTTCTCTGCTTGATTCGAAAAAAACCAAATCTTGGTATCAACGATTCCCTCAAAGATAGCGTCGAGGTCGCCGAATCCCTCCAACCAACTTAAGTGGTCGATCAATATCTCCAAGTGTTTGCGAGAGGGCTTCTTGGGGACCTGCTTTAGGGCATTGAATTCGCTTTGACGACGACCGAAATCGGTGTCAAGAAGCTCTCTGAGACGATAGATCACATCAATCGGAGCCCTATCGACGACTCGGTTGAAAATCTTTTCCTGGAGAGCAACTTGGGCGTCTTCAGCCGCATCATTGAGCGTCGAGTACGCCGGCAGCTCGTAACCTCGCTCAAGTAGCTCGCCAATCAGGACATTGATGACATCAACGCGCTGATCAAGGACCTCCGCCGCTTCGTGGGCAGTTTCCTCGGCAATTTTCAGAGCATCGCTCCCATAAAACGCGGTGATCTGTAGATATTGACGGATAGCTCTTTGATGGCGATACAAGGTTCGGGGAGTCGCATAACGAGGCACTATGCGAACCCCGTAACGGAGGCAAGACCTGACATGATTGACGATTTCAGTCGGAATCACTTCGAGACTGGGAAAGTAATGAAGCTGTTGGAATGTTTTCAGCAGAACAGCTAAACCAATGGTAAGAGCAGGGCTTTTAGCCGTTCTAGAGAGCCATTCGAGCTCAGATTCTGAGAGCGAATAGCACTGATGAAGTTCTTTCGACGACAAGTGCGCCGGCAGCTTCGGATAGGCGGTCCGCTCCAGAGACGCCATAGGGTTCATCCCTCAAGGAAAAGCAAATGCTTCAGCATAGACGGCTAAACTGAGGCGAGGGCAGGCTTCACATAAAAAATATATAAACTATAGCTATATCATAATGTTACAGAGCGAATGTCCTGATTTCCCTTTATCTCGGCATGACCCCTTCATCAGCGAGCGGCCGGGGCGCTTCTGCTGCAGTTCCGAGGTGAACCGCTCCAGCGCCCAGCGCAGGATCGATGCCTGCGGTTCATTGGCCTGCACGTGGACCAATGAAGGCAGGCTGCTGAGCAACAACTGGGCGGGTACACCGCTGAAGTCAAAGCGGCCACCGACCAGCTGGATGTCGTCACCGCCGTAATGCAGGGCCAACTCGTCCGCCGCGAGCGTTCGAAAGTGTCCGTCGGAGTTCATTACCGCTTGGGACATATCGCTGTAGAGCGAAAATGGCATGCCGCGGGTCATGAGAAAACAATCGCCCTGGTGAAGGCGCTGCGGCTGCCGTTCGCCTTCCACATGCAACCAGCAACTGCCCTTGACCACCGCCGTGAACTTGATGCCTTCGCGCTCAGGAAAGGTGAATGCCCAATCGCCGCCCAAGGAGAGTGTGGCGGAGTGGTAATTACGCACCCTCAACAATGAAAGGACGTCGGACAGAGGATCCATACATCACCTGGCTGGACGGAAAATAAAGTAATCAGCAGTTTATAACAGAGCTAATCCAGATCTCACGTCTAAATGGACCTGATGCCGACCTAACGCCCCCGGGGTAACAATTGGGGGTTATCGCCAGCGGCCAGTCCCCAACCTAGACTCGCAGCACGTTCTTCACTCGATTATTGAGAGTTAAAACATGCGCTTACGAGACCTTGGCATCGCAATCGGTACAGGCACACCTGGGGTGTTCAACGGCATCACTGATGTGCCCGGTGTAAGGGTGGGTCATCACACACTCAATGCTGAAAGCCGCGATGGCTCGATACACACCGGTGTGACCATCATCGAGCCGCGGCCGATTGCGGCCCATTTGGCTCCGTGTTTTGCCGGCGTTCACGTACTGAACGGCAACGGTGACGCCACCGGCCTTGAATGGATTCGCGAAGCGGGTTTGCTGACCACGCCGATTGCCTATACCAACACTCACAGCGTCGGCGTGGTACGCGATGCGCTGGTGGCCGCAGAGCGCGACATGGGTAAGCAACACATCTACTGGTGCATGCCAGTGGTGCTGGAAACCTACGACGGCATCCTCAGCGATATCTGGGACCAACACGTCAGCGCCGAACATGTCCAGGCCGCCCTGGCCGATGCCCGCAGCGGCCCGGTGCAGGAAGGTTGCGTCGGCGGCGGCACTGGCATGATCTGCCATGAGTTCAAAGGTGGTATTGGCACGTCATCGCGGGTTCTGAGCAGCGAGGAGGGCGGTTGGACCGTCGGTGCATTGGTGCAGGCCAACTATGGTGTGCGCGATGCATTGCGTGTCGCGGGTTACCCCGTGGGCAGCGTGTTGAAGGACATACCTTCGCCCTACAGCGGCCCGGTGAATGTTGGCGTGCCCGGCATGGGTTCCATCGTGATCACGATCGCTACTGATGCGCCATTGCTGCCTCATCAGTGCACGCGCCTGGCCCAGCGCGCGAGTATCGGGTTGGCACGGGTCGGCGGCGGTACGGAAGACGACAGTGGGGATATCTTCATCGCGTTTTCAGTAGGCAACAGCGGCCTGCCGGTTGCCAATCTGGGCCATCCGGGCCCCGCGACGACGCCATTGAAAATGGTCAACAACGACTACATGACGGCCTTGTTCGTGGCCGCAGCGGATGCTGTGGAGGAGGCGATCCTCAACGCGATGTTGGCCGCCGACGACGTGCAAGGTCGCGGCAGAAAAGCCCTGGCACTCAAGCCTGACCAGTTGTTGGCGGCGATGGCGAAAGTCGGTTGGGCACCTCAGCCTTGAAGGCCTAGTCCTGAGCCTGGAGAAACAACAGGAATAGCTCAGACTGGGACTTGATCCCCAGCTTGTTGTACAGGTGCCGGCGGTGCACCTTCACGGTCTCGGCCGAGATCGCCAGCTTGCGCGCGATCTCTTTGTTCGAGCAGCCACTGAGCATCAATTGGGCAACCTCGGCTTCGCGGACCGACAGTGCGGAGCTGATTTGCAGCGCGGGTGACTGCAGGCGCTCCTGCCAGTCCGCTGCCGGTTCCGGAGGGCTCTTGAGTTCCTGTTCAAACACGCAACGCTGGCGCATCAAACCGGCCACCCACGGCTGGATCAGCCTCAATAATGCGATTTGCTCCTGGCTGAAGCGGCAGTGGCTACCCAGTGACAGGCTCAGGGTCCGCTCAAGGTCCAGTTGCACATTTATATGAATCTCGTCAGCCACCACGTTCAGGCGAAAGTAGCGTTGGTAATAGTCGGTCTGCTCGAAACATTCCGGGGCGACATCATCCAGTTGGAACAGCCCACTTTTCGGCGATTCCCGATTGGCCAGGTAAAAGGGGTCGAGCAGGTAGAGCCCTTTGAGATAGTCCTGGAACAGCGAATCGCTGCTGCCATCTTCATTCTGGGATTCGGCGAGAACCTGAGGCCTGCCGTCGCTGAAGATCAGCACCACCCAGGTGTCCAGCGGCACATATCTGCCGAGCAAGCGCGCCATTGAGCGCCAGAAGTGCGGGCGGTCCAGGGTCTCGATCAACCGGCCGACCGAGTCATGCCAAGCCACGTCCTGCAACGTCAGATTCATCTCACTACCCATTCGGGGGTACCCCATCGAAGTGATTTTTTGCCAGGTGGGTACAGCCCATACTCGTTCCAGGCCTGCGTACACACGGTGTCCGTACGGCCTCAACTATACGCAAGGATCAGCCATGAACATTGAAATCATGCAGTTAGCCGGTCGCGATGGCGATACCGCCTATAACCTCAGGCGTGCCTTGGAAGCCATCGCCCACTGCGACGCGGATACCGACCTGTTGGTGTTTCCTGAAACCCATTTGATGGGCTTCGTCGCCGGTGATCGGCTGGCAACGGTTGCAGAAACCCTCGAAGGCCCGACGCTGCAAGCCGTGCAACAGGCAGTACGCGAACGGGGTGTTTCGGTGGTCATCGGCCTGGTCGAGAACGATGCGGGCGTGTTCTACAACACTTCGGTACTGGTTACGCCTGATGGGCTCTCACTGGGTTACCGCAAGACACACCTGTGGCCCTCGGAGCGGGGCGACATCACTCCCGGCGACCGCTTCGGCACGGTGCTTTTCAACGGTGTGCGTATCGGCATTCTGATTTGCTACGACATCGAACTGCCGGAAACCGCACGCGCACTCGCCCACCTGGGCGCCGAGCTGATCATTATCACCAACGGCAACATGGACCCTTACGGCCCGGTGCATCGCACCGCGATCATGGCCCGAGCCCAGGAAAACCAAGTGTTCAGCGTGATGGTCAATCGCGTGGGGCAGGGCGATGACGGCCTGGTGTTCGCCGGCGGCAGCGCTGTGGTCGACCCGTTCGGCCGTGTGCTGTTCGAAGCCGGGCGCGAGGAAACACGGCAAATGATCAGCCTTGACCTGACCCAAGTCCAAGCCGCCCGCGCGGATTATCACTACCTCAATGACCGCCGCCTGACGCTCCCCGGTGAGACCGTGGAACACGCCGACGGGCGCCGTGAATTACTGATTCGCTGATCTCTCTTTACCCCCCTCATAACAATAATCGGGAGTTCTCATGATCGCCATTCGATGCATGCAATGGAGCCTGGCTGCGGTCTTCAGCAGCCTGGTGCTTTGCGCTCAAGCCGCAGAACCGAAAGTCAATATCTACAACTGGTACGACTTTATTGCCCCGGACACGCTGAAGAACTTCCAGGCGCAGACCGGCACCCAGGCCGCGTATGACGTGTTCGATAACAGCGAGGTCATGCAGAGCAAACTCATGGCCGGGCGCAGTGGTTATGACGTGGTGGTGGCCACCGGCGACCTGTTGCCGAACCTGATCAAGGCCGGTGTGCTCAAGGAATTGGATCGCGCGCAACTGACCAATCTGTCTCACCTTGATCCGGATATTCTGGCGAAGGTGCAAACCAACGACCCGGGTAATCGCTACGCCGTACCTTACCTGTGGGGCACCACGGGAATTGGCTATGACGTCGATAAAATCCGGGCGATCCTGGGCAGCGATGCACCGGTCAACTCCTGGGATTTGATTTTCAAGGAAGAAAACCTCGCCAAATTGGGCGAATGCGGTGTGGCTATGCTGGATGCGCCAGGCGAGATCATCCCCATCGCCTTGCATTACCTGGGCTTGCCCTATAACAGCCAAAATCCTGATGACTATTTAAAAGCCCAGGCGTTGCTGCTGAAGCTGCGCCCGCATATTCGCTACTTCGATTCTTCACGGTTTATTACGGACTTGGCCAACGGCAATATCTGCGCCGTAGTGGGATGGGCCGGCGGCGTAATGGACGCCAAGAAAGCCGCCGACGCCGCCGGCAATGGCAGGAACATTCAGTACAGCATCCCCAAGGAAGGCGCGCCGGTCTGGGTCGAAAGCCTGGTGTTGCTCAGCGATGCGCCGAACCCTCAGCAAGGGCTCGCATTTATCGACTATATGCTGCGCCCGGAAGTGATTGCGCAGTCCTCCAACTATCTCAGTTACGCCAACGCCAACAAGGATGCCCGGAGCCTGGTTGATGAAAAGGTCAGGGACAATCCCGGTGTCTATCCTTCGAAAGCGGTGCTGGATACGCTGTTTCCTTTGGAGCCGTTGCCACTGAAGATGGAGCGGGTGCGTACGCGGATCTGGAGTAAGGTCAAAAGTGGTACTTGAGGCAACGGTAAGGTGAAGTGAAGTGAAGTGAAGGGGGTACGCAGAGATACGGCGGTTGAAGAAAAACCTGGGAGCATCTGGCCCAGGTTTGTACGCGGCGCACTTATGACTATGACACATCGTTTAACATAATATACATTATGCGAACCCATGGTTTTACCCATGAGGGTGGATGGTGATCAGATTTGGAGCCAGGTGACCGGCTCCAGAAGCTTCCCTATAAATCATCGTCACGAAAATGACGAAACCTTTTGTGCTTCAAAATTCCCATCTCGCAGGAGCGGCTCCAGAAAATCCTGATATTCCTGCCATGTGCTAAACATCTGAATCTCAGCTCCTGGTGCATCTTGATCACCCGTCAGCTTGACCAGAAAAACACCACCACCTTCGTTCAAAATCTGACGTGCTTTTGCACCTGTGGCACGACGAGATATTAGATATCCAAGGGATGCCAAACCAAGCACAGAACCTTTTTGCGCAGCGGACGCTTTGAGCAAAGGATCTGCTGGCACGTCTGACAAAAGAAGCATCAGAGCCCCCAAATGGTGACTATCATCATCAAAACCATTGGCAATTTCTTCTGCCATTTTCAAAGCTTCACCTGCACGAGCCTTGGGGATTTCGTTTTCATGCGCGAGGGAGTCGTGAGACGTCAGTAAAATCGACCCAACGAGTGGAGGATTTTTTGGATAGTGCCGGTCGGTTTGCATAACGGATTTTCCTTAATATCTGCTGATCAATCATAATCGACAGGGCTTCACGGATTATGCAGTGCCCTGCCCTTATAATTCCTTTAAATTATAACTAAACTAAATAACCATTTAATTTAGTTATATGGATTCAACCAGAATAGGTGTCAGAAAAAGCACAAGCTCTGTGCTGGTTGATACCGTTGAGGTGCTGGTAAATAACCACTTGAAGCCAGGGATCTTACCAAGGAATGGCACGCTTCTAACGACGGTTGTATCCAGATCCGAATAAACACCACCCAAAGCAATGGTCTGGCCAAAAGGCGAGAAAACCCGGGATGTCAGCGAAGTCGTGTTGATCGGTGGAACGCCATTCATCGCATTGGAATAATCAGGCTCATCCTTTGAAAGGATGACATCCAGCAGCACGCCCTTATCGTTAACGATCGGAGTCACATCGAGCGATAAAGCAGCCTGCTTGAAGGATGTGGATGTTGCACCATCGCCGGCCGATTGCTGATAAGGAACCTGAGAGCCTTTAACAATTTTGGCTTGATGACGATCAGAGGTATAAACGCGAGGGCTGGAAATCACCCTGCCCTTACCTTCCTGCTCCATAGCTGAAAGCCTGGCGTCGAGCGTCAAACCGCTTGAAACAATGCCAATAGCACCGATGGCTCCAGAGGCAAAGCCCAGCGGCACAGAGCCTGAAACAGTCCCAGCACCGCTGCCCACAGTGCCACCCCATTGAACGCCCAGATTCTTGGAATACGAGCGATCCACCTCGACGATACGAGCCTGGATCATCACTTGCTTCCTGGAGTAGTCAACAGCGGAAATCAGGGTTTTGAGATGCTCTAAACGCGGCTTGCTCATCCTGGCAACGATGACAGAAGAGCCATCTTCAAAATTTAGAGTCTCTCCAGAGTCGAGAGGAAATGCTTTTATTGCGTCCGACGCCAAAATGTTATGCACCTTGAGGATCGAAACATCAAAGGAGTTGACGCCAAAGGAAGGATTACTTTGAATTTGCTGATCTTGGGCAGCAATATATGAGTTTGTTGAATAGGAGTCACTTGGTCGTGGATAGCCACTAACACGAAGAAACTTACCTTCAACAGTATATAAAAGCCCTTTTGCCGAAGTCACATACTCAATGGCTTCATCCCAGGTAACATCCTTCATACGCATAGAAAGTGAACCACGGACATTTTCGTCCAACACAAGATTCAAGCCCCTGTAATCAGCAAGAAGCTGTAAGGCGGAAGAAGCCTGAATAGTTTGAAAATCAAACGTTAGTTGCTGAGGGACTGTTTCCGCCTGGGAAAAGGAAACAAAGAAAAACAGAAATACAGAGACATAGAAGCCGCGAAGAAACTTACAAGTATTCATGGACTGAGTTCCGAATGGTTGGTCAATTAATTGGCCGCGGTCTTAGCGCTACGCTAAAGACCACCGCCAATTAATCCACCTGTAATTGGATTGGGTTTTTTTAATGACCAATTAGTAATCTTGAAACCATCAACCAAACAATAAGCCTCAGTGAAGTCTGGAAAATATCGACAGTGAGAGAAAGAAATGTAACGAGTATTACCGTTGTTATCAGCTACTAGGGCAAGAGCTTCAGATACAGATTTTGAAGAGGAATCAGGCCTTGAAGGATGAACGAAGCCCACAAGCCGCCAAGTAGTTGAAATAGGAGGCTCAGCAGGCTTAGCCGGTGCTTTAGGGGAACGTGCAGTGTCGTGACGATCAATCACACCAGGAGAACCGGGCGAAAAAAAGCTTTTGACACCAAAAATACCAAGGCCAATAAACAAAACAAATGCACCTAGTGTTGCCCAAAGCCCAAAGGATCGCAAAATGCTTGCACGACCATCAGCAGAAGACTCATCACCCACGTCGCCGGAACTTGATTGAGTTGCCGACTTATAACAAGAGTAGACAGAAGGCTTAAAGGTACCAGCAGTAGTCCTGATGAGCTTAGTCTTTGATGGAGCGTCACCAGTAACGGCGCCGTTATATATGTCAACCTTAAAGGCTTTTTTGCTCAGTTTTCTAATCCGATAGGTCGTTTCAACCAAAAGGCGAACCCATGATGAAATTTGAGCAAGATCTTGCGTAACCAGGACAACACGCATTGAGTTATTTTTGTGGTCAACACGGTGCCGGTGTTCTGCCAATAAGGCCTTATCAGTGAAATTAGCATGGTTCACATTCTGGCCCGCGGGCCAGCGTCTCCAGCATTCGTCGATAATGGCAACGCAGCCAGAAGGGATAATTTCAGCAAGGTCTGAAAGCTCATACCAATTAGCTGGGAGTTGAGTAATTCTCCCACCATAAGTAGCTAAAAGATCATCAATAACCAAAGGAATATTGGTGACTACATGCCTATCCTGCTTCAACGAGGGAATTACAACGTGTTCAACGACGCCGTAACTTTTACCGTGTCCTGGTTTGCCAACATAAGCATGAATTGCCATAAATCACCCAATAAACGGAATGCGACGAACAAGGAAGCGCAACAAATAGGCACTCATTACCACAGAAATCCCAAAGGGAATTTGAAAGATACTAAGGAAATACCATACTGACGAATCAATACCGCCAAAAAGCTCACCAGCACTTGTGATTAGGCCTACGATGAAACTAGCGCTAATCAGATCCAAAAGAGCCTGATATAACCAGTCTGCAATAGCAACAGGAATATTAATTATGAATTGAATTATTTCTTGAAATATGGATAAAAGCCAGTCACCAAAAGCTGTCATTTCGACCTCAACTATAAAAATAGTAAATATCTAAGATTAGAAGGCCAAAAGAAGTCTGGGAGCCCAATGCAAGTTCAAAGTAATGCAAAACAAGTACTTCAACAATAAAAGCAGCTAACAAGCCAAAAAAACCCCAGCTAATAAAATATAAAAGTTCGAATAATTTAAGGGTGCGATTTTTCATTAGCTTCTCAAATCTTAATAATGGGATCACGCAGATAGGAATACACGAAGTGCGATAAGCGACCAAGCTGCAAGAAACACAGCGCTTAGCAATGGTGAAATTTCAGCAAATAACACGCAATGAGCATCAAATGAAACAATAGTTCCTAAAATAGCAACATCAGCAGTTGGGCACTGACCACCGGAACCAGCAGCTGCAATATTTTCCTTAAATTCAGTCATCGCTTGACCAAAACCAGATTCGTTAAGATCAACTTCCATGCCACGAACAAAAACACCGTAGTGAACAGAATTAACCCCATTATCTATTACGGCATCCGCATTCAACGATCCAGGGTTAGAGAAAGACAGCTCACCATCAAAACCGGAATCACCATCCCCACCGTTACCACCATTGCCATCACCGCCGTCATCCCCTCCACCAGGATTGGAGCCATCGCCGCCGCCGTCGCCAGGGTCAATAGAGGGAGTGAGAGGATCGCCAACGGACGGAGCCGTATACCCGGCTTCAGCACCACATGAAGGACTCGCGGAATTGAGATCCACAGAGAAGTTACAAAAACCAGTATCTGTAAGGCCTGGAGCGAGATAGCAGGTACCACCTTTGGCAGAACTTGCAAGGTAAGAGCAAGAGTTATGGCAAATGTCAGAAGTAACAGTACGAACCGACCAAATAACAAAATATTTATCTCCTGTCTTGCTGGTACTGGCATTCGGGCCACGAGCCTCAACAGTTGGAGGGCAAACGGCGGCCTCTTTAACGGTGCCAATACTATTATTAATGACGTTTCCGAAAGACGTGTACGAGAAAGCACAATTGGCATTGGTCGAGCCAATCAATGTGCAAGCGCCGGCCTTGTAGTCTTTTCGGTTAACGTTTGTATTAGAGCTAATGACAGAGCTTACAAAGGCGCTAACCAAGGCCTCTGGAGTTTTCTGAACTCCAGCAGTAGCGCAATCATTAGCATACGAAGTAGCAGTGGATCCACTGCACTTCCACCCAGCAGAAGCAGAGGAAGAAAACGCAGCCAAAAATAGAAAAGGCAATAAGTAAATGGCTTTCATATCACCACCCCGAAAAGACAGCGAACGAACAGCCGGAACCAATGACGAACATGGCGAAGTAATAGAGCTGATCCATGCAGCGGCCTCATTTTTTATAAAAAAAGGGCGCCCGAAGACGCCCAGGTCACGCAGAGAAAGCGACTTAACCGCGCAAGAAACCGACAACGATTTTCGCGCCTTTGATACCGGCATAAACACCAGCGAGGATGCCAGCGACAGCCAGGACACCAACGGAAATGGTGCTGAAGTCGATAGACGAAGTTAGGCCCGTATAGTCCCAGCCACCGGCAGGGTCAGCTGCAAAAACCGAAGGTGCAACAACAGCCAGGGCAACAGCGGATACAGCTACAGCAGCAGTCTTTTTGAACATGGTGAATCCTCAGGATTGTTTAATGAAGTTTAGAAACGCACGAATTCCCATCGACATAACCATAAAGCTGGCTACCAATGTGAACCCGGCGCCAAAAGCTTGAGCCAAAATAACTGGATCAAGTTGTGAAGGGTCAAAAGGGACAATGTAAGGAACAGAAACCCAATCGACCGAACACGAGGGAACACCGCCCTGAATAATTAATTCACCAGGGCAATGCAATAAACCGGTCATTACGCAGGCTTCTGCGGTGTCGAAGAACCAGGAGCGCCGGAACTCACGCGACGCCCTTGACGAGGATCGACTTCAAAAATAAGCCGATCATCACGAACTTGTGCAATCACATCACACTCATACTTTCCGGGTTGAGGAACCTGCTGCGGAGTCTCAGCGTAAAAAGTACACTTCTGCGGATACGGAATATTTGGCAAATGTGCATATGCTTCAAACATGCAATAGGGCTTGCCAGACTTTGCAGCAGTACCACTGCGGTGATTGCCAGTTACTTCAACTACGATAACGTTAGACATGTTGATGCCCTTATCTCAGTGTTGGAAACCCAGGAACAGTGCCGGGTTTACGATATGCCCAACTGGGCGCAATAGCTTCAGGGTTGCGCCTGAAGGTTAGAAATTGACGTTTATTCCGTTGACGAGCTACAGCTTGGTTTGAAAAGTCAGCCAGCACCGTTCGCATTACATCATTTGCGATACTCTTTACTAGCGACTCATCTGTGACGTGATTACGAATATCTGCTTCAATATTCCAGCGCAGAACTTGAAATTGCTTCTTATCCATTAGAACCCCATCCATTCGGCTACACAGGTTGTCCCTTTTTCTTGACGCTCTACTAACCAAATACGCTCAGGTTTAACGCCCTGCTCTTTTCGTGCCTCAACAGCTTTGAATGTCTGCTCGACCTGCTGAGCAAGAACAGGGTTAATGAAAGCACCTAGTACTCGTTGTTGTTCAGCCAAACGCCGTTGTTGGCCACTTGTAAGCTGAATACCTTGAAAACTTACAGTTCTCACGCTGCAACCTGGTGCAGGTGATTAGGACGCTGATACCAAGTTGGCACAGACAAAGTGCTTTTCGTCACCTCGCGGCACTGCCGAACGAAGACCGGGGCAAAACGACTGGTATCGCAAGCATTACGAATATTAATGCCGATTTTATTAAGCCGAGCCGCATGAGTTTCAAAAGCACGCTGAGACAAACCGTGATGATGACCGCTCATCCAAAGAATGGCGTAAGAAGAAGTAGCATTTGCAGAAGCCCTCCCCTTACAAATGCCTTGTTCAATCAGTTTGTCAGCAATACTCTGAAGGTCCATTGCGGTCACCTTTAACTTTTCATCTATTTTAAGAAACTCACTATGGAGTTCGGCCAGACGCCTTTCATCAAATAAGCCCCAATAACAAAGGGTCTCACGCTGTAAATATTCGCTCTTAAGCTCTTGTTCCATGCGAACTACGCCTTCTTGTGCGCAGTAGTTTTTAACTCGCTGAACATATTTGTATTCTTCTGAGTCCTCACCAAAGACACGCTTAATCTTTGGAAGACAGTTCTGATCCATTTCAAAGGCCTTGTCATACGCCTTTCGATATTGAAGGCGACCGCCTTTACCATTTCCTTTGGAAGTCCAAGCAACAGTGCGCCCGTTGGGATACAGAAAGCCGATGGAATGACCGATTCGCTGGCTAGAAACGCCGCGCAGATAGGCAAGAACATTGCCCTCCCCCAATGAAACGTTGGTGGTCAAATCTATCCGTTCAATCTTTGCCCCATCGGCGATACGGTCGCCGCACTTTGCTCCTGACTCACCTTGGCGAATATCAATGCGAGTACAGCGGGTAAAACCAGGAAGGCCGTATTCACGCAACAGCGCGTTGTAAACCGAGACGCATTGCTCGATAGAAGTAAAACCAAACAAGTTGTCGAGCCGCCCTACCCGGCTGGGATTTCCTTCAACGCGGATCTTGCGACCCTGAACATGAATCGTGACCGATGTCGAAAAGCTGGCCTCATGCTTGAAACGAGGCTGGCGAGTGCTAAGGACTTCGTTTGTATTGGCATCTATCGTCAAGGTAAACACGTCGCACACGACAGGTAGATCGTGGTCGTGCTCCTGCGAAATGGTTAGCCAATCTATGAACATCCGAGCGCCTTACTGACAAGTCAAAAGCGGTTAACTGCATCCAAAAGGACGGTATTCCGCAATCATAGGCGGTCTTCCGTTTGAGTCAAGAGAAAAAGAACGGTTTTTAGCCGATACTTGTCCGATAGAAACGGTAAACCGCATTCGGAGACGCAAAATGGGCATCGGCACCAGGATCAGGCAAGAGCGGCTCAAGCAAGGTCTTGAGCTGAAGGAGCTAGCAAAATTGAGCGGTATCCCGGAGCGGACGCTTGCAGACATCGAGCGGGAGGTTTCGAGCCCTCGAGCAGAAAACCTCAAAAAGGTAATCATCTCTTTGGGCTGTTCAGCTGATCAGATCATGTTCGACGACGACGAGCTGACTGAGGACGGAGACCTAGCACTACTGGTGCGCGAATTAGGGAAAACCGAGGAAGACACGCGACAGACAGTGAAGCGAGTCATCCGAGCAATGCTGGTTCAGGAGCGCGTTTTTGAGCTAGAGAAAATTCGCAATTTCGACGACGCTCACAAGGAAGAAAACAAGCAGCGACAGAACCTGGCTTTGCCATTGAAACGCTATGAAAAAGCGAGCAAGTGAAGTCGGAAACCGAAGAAGTCTTCGGTAAAGTGGGGGTGTAACAGCACCCCCACCCAGGCCGTTCCGGCCTGCCCTCATGTGAGCATTTTCGCGGACGCGAAAAATCAGCATAAAAATCCAACCCTCCCGAGAGATCTAGCAATGCCTGATCGAGGAAAAATCGCAGCTACTGCGCGTTATGACCTGAGCACGGATCTCATTGTTGTCCAGCTTTTGACGGGTGCAGAACTGTGTTTCAAGCCGGCGATTTGCATTGACCTGCTAGGCCTATCACCGCAAGGGCTGGCAACTATCCAGGTCAGCGAGGACGGTGCTGGGATCGAGTTTCTCAATGGGGATGTCTGGGCGTATTTGCCGGAGTTGATGGAGGGGCAAAGAACTGGTCTTTCAGGCGTGCACGATAGGCTATTAGCGATCACTGCACAGATTGATTTGGTGATTGGAAGCGACCAGAAACACCCTTTATGGCACTCCCTTCAAGACCTCAAAAGTTGCTTAGGTTCAGACTACTAGATTGGACCTGCCGGGACCTATCCGATGATAGCGCGGCACGTCACGGGACCGCGCAGGCTTCGCACAAAACCCGGGGCAATGCCTTGGGGTAATCAGGGCGCGAAGTGACACCGCCTCAACTACAGGCAATTTGAACGCGACAAAAAAAACCAGGGCTCTCAGGAACGCTGGGGTTTTTCTTTGGACGATAGACCGGCCGGCTTTGCCGGGTATCGGCGCCGGTGTTGCAACGCACTAGCGAAGATCTGCGCGGCGCCTAATGCCCTTCAGGCAGGTCGAGGTATGGCATAAAATGCTATCGGGCGCAAAACTGAGATAACCAAACAAAATGGAATTGGAAATGACTGAAAAAAAGGACAAAAAGCCAGGCTATCAGCTCACAAAAAAACAGCATTTCCATATGAAAGCTTTGCTTGAACGGTTCGTAAATAGCTCACAAAAAGTACGTGTAGTACGTAAACCGTTCGGAACGACAAGCTTTCTAGGAGTAAGAAATCAGATCTTTATCGGAAAGAGAAGCTGGTCTCAAGAGACCGAGCAGGCAATAAGCTGGCCGATCGAAACCGCCTTCTTAGCGGAAGTCACACGTGTCGAAGCTGGAGAGGTCATTCAGAGTCACGAGGCCGTATCCCAATATCACCTGCTTTGGACGCTGCGGCACCATTTCGCGAAAAACCCCAATGAGGACAGAGTGCTGTATCCGGGGATGGATTGCCATATGAGCGAAGAGCTTGAAGAGTGGGGAGATGCTAATTACAAGGTGCCAATAAGAAATGGCGGGATAATTCCGGGACGGTTCGCCACAACGCTGGATATCAAAGAGTTGCTCGCATCTCCTGAGAATGTGGCCCTATATGAGGGTGTTTTTTGGCGTGTTATCAAATCTGAAACTGATCGATTCATCTCTCCGGACCAGTACCGTCACAAGCTTTTGATCGTTATCAATCCGTATACCGTGCTTCAGGGCGGCTACCAGGAAGAGCCTCCCTACATAGCTTCACCGGAAGAAGTTCGCATGTACAACGAAGTCGCTGAAAAGGAAGCCGTGAGCTTTACCTTTGGATAATCCGGCACTATTTTGGCCTCGCATAATAGACGTTATGGGTAAATCCTCGCCGGGGCTTCGCGATTTTCCCGCCGTCGGATTCTGCCCTCTCGGGCGACAAGTACCATAACGTCAACCCCATTATGCGAACCCATGGTTTTACCCATGAGGGTGGATGGTGATCAGATTTGGAGCCAGGTGACCGGCTCCAGAAGCTTCCCTATAAATCATCGTCACGAAAATGACGAAACCTTTTGTGCTTCAAAATTCCCATCTCGCAGGAGCGGCTCCAGAAAATCCTGATATTCCTGCCATGTGCTAAACATCTGAATCTCAGCTCCTGGTGCATCTTGATCACCCGTCAGCTTGACCAGAAAAACACCACCACCTTCGTTCAAAATCTGACGTGCTTTTGCACCTGTGGCACGACGAGATATTAGATATCCAAGGGATGCCAAACCAAGCACAGAACCTTTTTGCGCAGCGGACGCTTTGAGCAAAGGATCTGCTGGCACGTCTGACAAAAGAAGCATCAGAGCCCCCAAATGGTGACTATCATCATCAAAACCATTGGCAATTTCTTCTGCCATTTTCAAAGCTTCACCTGCACGAGCCTTGGGGATTTCGTTTTCATGCGCGAGGGAGTCGTGAGACGTCAGTAAAATCGACCCAACGAGTGGAGGATTTTTTGGATAGTGCCGGTCGGTTTGCATAACGGATTTTCCTTAATATCTGCTGATCAATCATAATCGACAGGGCTTCACGGATTATGCAGTGCCCTGCCCTTATAATTCCTTTAAATTATAACTAAACTAAATAACCATTTAATTTAGTTATATGGATTCAACCAGAATAGGTGTCAGAAAAAGCACAAGCTCTGTGCTGGTTGATACCGTTGAGGTGCTGGTAAATAACCACTTGAAGCCAGGGATCTTACCAAGGAATGGCACGCTTCTAACGACGGTTGTATCCAGATCCGAATAAACACCACCCAAAGCAATGGTCTGGCCAAAAGGCGAGAAAACCCGGGATGTCAGCGAAGTCGTGTTGATCGGTGGAACGCCATTCATCGCATTGGAATAATCAGGCTCATCCTTTGAAAGGATGACATCCAGCAGCACGCCCTTATCGTTAACGATCGGAGTCACATCGAGCGATAAAGCAGCCTGCTTGAAGGATGTGGATGTTGCACCATCGCCGGCCGATTGCTGATAAGGAACCTGAGAGCCTTTAACAATTTTGGCTTGATGACGATCAGAGGTATAAACGCGAGGGCTGGAAATCACCCTGCCCTTACCTTCCTGCTCCATAGCTGAAAGCCTGGCGTCGAGCGTCAAACCGCTTGAAACAATGCCAATAGCACCGATGGCTCCAGAGGCAAAGCCCAGCGGCACAGAGCCTGAAACAGTCCCAGCACCGCTGCCCACAGTGCCACCCCATTGAACGCCCAGATTCTTGGAATACGAGCGATCCACCTCGACGATACGAGCCTGGATCATCACTTGCTTCCTGGAGTAGTCAACAGCGGAAATCAGGGTTTTGAGATGCTCTAAACGCGGCTTGCTCATCCTGGCAACGATGACAGAAGAGCCATCTTCAAAATTTAGAGTCTCTCCAGAGTCGAGAGGAAATGCTTTTATTGCGTCCGACGCCAAAATGTTATGCACCTTGAGGATCGAAACATCAAAGGAGTTGACGCCAAAGGAAGGATTACTTTGAATTTGCTGATCTTGGGCAGCAATATATGAGTTTGTTGAATAGGAGTCACTTGGTCGTGGATAGCCACTAACACGAAGAAACTTACCTTCAACAGTATATAAAAGCCCTTTTGCCGAAGTCACATACTCAATGGCTTCATCCCAGGTAACATCCTTCATACGCATAGAAAGTGAACCACGGACATTTTCGTCCAACACAAGATTCAAGCCCCTGTAATCAGCAAGAAGCTGTAAGGCGGAAGAAGCCTGAATAGTTTGAAAATCAAACGTTAGTTGCTGAGGGACTGTTTCCGCCTGGGAAAAGGAAACAAAGAAAAACAGAAATACAGAGACATAGAAGCCGCGAAGAAACTTACAAGTATTCATGGACTGAGTTCCGAATGGTTGGTCAATTAATTGGCCGCGGTCTTAGCGCTACGCTAAAGACCACCGCCAATTAATCCACCTGTAATTGGATTGGGTTTTTTTAATGACCAATTAGTAATCTTGAAACCATCAACCAAACAATAAGCCTCAGTGAAGTCTGGAAAATATCGACAGTGAGAGAAAGAAATGTAACGAGTATTACCGTTGTTATCAGCTACTAGGGCAAGAGCTTCAGATACAGATTTTGAAGAGGAATCAGGCCTTGAAGGATGAACGAAGCCCACAAGCCGCCAAGTAGTTGAAATAGGAGGCTCAGCAGGCTTAGCCGGTGCTTTAGGGAACGTGCAGTGTCGTGACGATCAATCACACCAGGAGAACCGGGCGAAAAAAGCTTTTGACACCAAAAATACCAAGGCCAATAAACAAAACAAATGCACCTAGTGTTGCCCAAAGCCCAAAGGATCGCAAAATGCTTGCACGACCATCAGCAGAAGACTCATCACCCACGTCGCCGGAACTTGATTGAGTTGCCGACTTATAACAAGAGTAGACAGAAGGCTTAAAGGTACCAGCAGTAGTCCTGATGAGCTTAGTCTTTGATGGAGCGTCACCAGTAACGGCGCCGTTATATATGTCAACCTTAAAGGCTTTTTTGCTCAGTTTTCTAATCCGATAGGTCGTTTCAACCAAAAGGCGAACCCATGATGAAATTTGAGCAAGATCTTGCGTAACCAGGACAACACGCATTGAGTTATTTTTGTGGTCAACACGGTGCCGGTGTTCTGCCAATAAGGCCTTATCAGTGAAATTAGCATGGTTCACATTCTGGCCCGCGGGCCAGCGTCTCCAGCATTCGTCGATAATGGCAACGCAGCCAGAAGGGATAATTTCAGCAAGGTCTGAAAGCTCATACCAATTAGCTGGGAGTTGAGTAATTCTCCCACCATAAGTAGCTAAAAGATCATCAATAACCAAAGGAATATTGGTGACTACATGCCTATCCTGCTTCAACGAGGGAATTACAACGTGTTCAACGACGCCCGTAACTTTTACCGTGTCCTGGTTTGCCAACATAAGCATGAATTGCCATAAATCACCCAATAAACGGAATGCGACGAACAAGGAAGCGCAACAAA